>DULG01000059.1 GCA_012840485.1 Clostridia bacterium
ACATGACTCTTAATATTTCTTATGCGCTTAATAAAAAAGTAGCTAACATTAGAGCAGTACATGTTGTAAACAGGTATCAGAACAAAGGTGTGCTCTATGTAGAGCCCTATTCTGCTGTAAAGAATGTCGGAGGCACTTCAGGAAGTGCTGTGCTGAAGTTCCAGTATGAGAAGCCAGGCGATGAAAACTCAACCCTGCACGTCTATTTTGACTTAGAGGGCGGAGGCTCATTTGAAATCTACATGAATATACCTATAAACGGCTTTTACGCAGATTCTAAATTTAATATTCCTGACCCTGTGTTTAAGAAATCTATCAAAGACTCAGAGGTGATAACATTTTGATAATTAAGATTTTGATTTTAATTATTCTCTTTTTCGCAGCTGTAGAAGACATAAAAAAGATGGAAGTGGGGCATATCTACCCTGCTTCCATCTCAGCTCTTTCTTTTGTCAATTTCTTTTTGAAGCCTTATATAAGCTTAAAATTTTATCTTTTTAATTCAATTTTAGTATTTGCGGTTCTTTTTCTCTTCTGGCTTTTAGGAGGGATAGGCGGAGGAGACGTAAAAATTTTGACTGCTTTGTCTCTATATGCAGGATTTAAAATATGGAGTATCCTTCTATTTTCATCTGTGGTTTTTCTATTGTATTCCCTTATCCTTTGCAGGTTCAAAGCAAAGCTTCCTTTTATGCCCGCTGTTGTTGCTGGAGCATTAGTAAGTTTGTTTGCAGGTTTTTGAAAGAGAAAGTTGCTTTATGGGTTATAACCGGTTGATAAATGGAGGAGTAAAAACAGCTACAGATACTATTACCGTTAGAGTGAAAGGTTCAATATACGATAACTCAAAATCACAAATTATTGGTCCTAAATTTTGATATGAAGGCCCTGTATAGAGCAGTTACTCTATACAGGGCATATTTTTTATTTCATTCATACTCCAATTTTCAATTAAATGAATAAGTTATCGTCTCCCAAATAAATACATAAATGTATAAGCAGGAATTTTTATTATTGGTACCTTTGTAGAAATCTTAACTTTTCCATAATCTTCTGGTCTTTTTGTTACTAATACTGCTGAAGCAATATTTTTTTCCTTTTGACTCATCTCAACGATAGCTTCATTTTCAGAAAGTGTTGTATCTTCTCTGAATTTCACTTCAATTAAGGATTTACTATGTGGGAATTCAACAACTACATCAATTTCTTTTTGATTATCAGAAGATTTTCTAAAATAACCTATTCTAGCATTTGTTTGCAAGTAAAAATTATAGATATGTTTAAAAATTGCTGTCTCAACCGTTATTCCAAGTTCCTTACTGTCTAAGAGTATATTGTCTATCATCAAAACTGCATTTCTCAAAGCAGGATCAGAGACGTAAATTTTTGGTTTTGCTTTTAAAACTTTTTTCCCACCTAATTCTATGGGTAAACTTTTGTAAATTAAATTCGCATTTTCTAGAAGATGAATATAGTTTTCTACCGTTACCGTTGAAACATCTCCAATTTCTTTACTTATCGTTGAAATATTTATAACACTTGCAGAATTGAAGCATAAGTATAAAAATACCTTTTCTAATACCGCTAAGTTTCTTACATTAAATAAAGAAGGTATATCTCTTTTAATAACTTTGTCAACCACATCTTCTCTTAATATTCTTTGCACTAAAAACTGATCTTCTGAGAATACAAATTCGGGGAATCCCCCTATTGTTAAATACTTATTAAAATACTTTTGCAAGGGCATAAGTAAAAATATAAGCTCACTTAATTGAGACTCATTTAAATTTGAAATTTCGTTTAAATCTAAATCGGGTAAGTTATTTGGTCTTTCTGGGACTCCAAGTATTTCACAAAATTCATAAAAAGAAAGAGTAGGTACAGAAATAACAGTCCACCGACCAACACCACTTTCTTTTGTACCTTCAATAAGTGCAGGAGAAGCTGAACCTGTGGCAATAATTCTCCAGTTTGGTTTGGTGTCATAATAGACTTTTAACCATCTGTCCCAATCACTTGCATATTGAATTTCATCTAGAAATATATAAGCTTCCTTTTCTTGATTTATGGCTGTTTCATAAAGGTTAATAATTTGGTCGAAGGAACTTAATTTAAATAAAGGATGTTCAAAAGATACATATAATATTTTTTTTGGGTGCACTTGATTTTTTAAAAGGGTTTCTATCATTTGATATAAAATTGTGGTTTTACCAACACGGCGTGCGCCTGAAAGTATAACATATCTTCTAATGGCTGGATGCATTAGTAATTCGAATGCTTGATGATAGACTACTCTCTTTACGGGTTTAGACAGATCTTGAGGGAAATATCCTTCCCTCCACCATGGGTTATAAGAGTATAAAATCCTTAATATATTCTCTGAGCTTGTAATAGACATTTTTTCACCTCCCACTTATAATATTATAACACATACTTTATGTTTTTATACAAAAAATATAAAGTATACTTTATATTTTATAGATAATTTTTTAAACCGCATTTTAAATTTAGTGATATTAGTTGAAAAGACGTTCTTTTTTTGTTTGCCCCCGCACAAAAGATTATACGCCTGCTCGCCTTACGGTCAAGGGGCAAGCCCTGTCGGGTCGGTGAGCATATCCTCCCTCGCTAGCGCTCGGTCCGGTATCCCTCCCCGACCCCTTGACCTTCGGCTCGCAGGCCGTTTTGTTTTAACTGCCGGGGGCAAACAAGAAGCAAACAAAAAATGAGGAGGTGTGGACGCATGGCGTAAGAAAAAAGCTAGAGCACTAGGCTGTCGAATACGAGCGAGTAAAAAATTTTAGGGGAGGGAAATTTGAAATGACTGCTAGAGAAATTGCTGAAGAAATAAGAAAAAATCTAAAGAAGCACGGCATATTTTTCTTAAACTCAAGGCAAAACTTTCTTATTGATTGGTCACAAAATGGTCACATAATAAATAAAATTATGCATAAAATGAAGCTAACAACTTCCAATTTTAAAAACAGAAAAAAGCTATTTTTACGCATTTTTAAGACTTAATAAAACCAGTTAAAAATAGTTAAATAATAAAATTTCCTACTTGTAATCAGCAGGTTGAAGGTTCAAGTCCTTTCGCCAGCTCCATTTTTTAAGCAGGTTTGAGGGTATCGATAAAAAGTCGATACTCTTTTTGATTGCGAGTTGATTGCGAGTTGAAAGGTTAGTTGCATAATTAAAGCAATAGATAAAAATAGAAACCATACCTAAAATCATGTATGAATATTTGCCTATAATGATTCTCTTTTATATTATAATTATGATAATGGAAGCAAAATTAGCGAACAAATAGAGCGCAAAAATTTAATAAAGTTGCTGTACAAACCTATTGAGGAAGTAAAAATGATTACTCAAGAGCAATTGGATAGAGTATGCAATGAATATCCATTTTATGCAAGTATATATCATCTTGTAAATGAATTTAGGAGAATACTGTTAGAGAAAAATATTAGTAAATTAGAGGAATGGATAGATAAAGCCATTTCATTAAAAATTCACGAAATAGAAAGTTTTGTGAAGGGGCTAGCAAAAGATATAGACGCTGTCAGAAATGCAATAATATATATGATTTTAATAATGGCCTTGCGGAAGGCAGTGTCAATAAGCTTAAAGTAATTAAAAGAATTATGTATGGAAGGTGTAACTTTGATACGCTAAGAGCTAAAGTGCTTTGGCTTGAACATATGCACAAAATCAACTAACTATGGAAAGAACCATTTTTCTTTTATTTCGTTATCTTTCAAACCCTGCAGCACAAGATTAGCAGCCTTTTTCATCTCCAGCAAAAGGAACGGCAATGTTTTAATTGTGGTCTTATATTCCATTTCTTCCAACATATCAAGATCACTCTTTCTATCCTTACTTAATATTTAGGCATTATGCAGCAATTTGTTATCCTACACTTTTTCCCATTAGCATCAGTTAAGCCGTCAATTATTTCTCCCTTATCGAGTGAGTAAAAATAGGTATAAACCATGTTGCGTAAAAGTCGGCTAATTGTTACATTATGTTTTTTTGCTAAGTTCTCAATATAAGAAAGCTCAGCATCAGAGACCTTTATATTGATCATTTTCCCTTCTTTCGTCCTAAATGTATAATCTTCTAAAATCTGTTTGGGATGGAAATTGTACAGTATATACATAATCATCTTCGATCTCGTTGCAGCAATTTTGTTTTCTTCAGCATATTCTTTTAATCTTCGGTGCATCTGCGGTGTTACCACCGTCCAAATTTCATTCGTTTTTTTCACCAAGTTAACACCTCGCACACAGTCATTCAATACAATAGTGAATCAAGGAAGAAAATTGATCAAGTTTTTTTAAATTTTTTTTTGAATTTATTGGCAATGAAAACAAGCTTCGGGACATTACTTTCCAAATACCATTTTTAAATCTTTCTATAATTTTAATGTAAGATTTAATTGTGCTTTCCATTTTACCTTCGTTTTGAACCATAAAATGTATTCATCAAAAATAGAAATCATCCTACTTTTAATATTCAAATTTTTCAACTAAAAAGACATAATTATTGTGCTTTGCAAAATTTATCCCATCATCTGTAAAACCGCTTTTTGAAAATAGTACATAATACTTATTTTGGTAATTAAACAATGTACTTTTTTCTATCAAATTGTTCAAAACAGTCATATCCACTTTCTTGTTTTGCCATTTGCATTCCCCAAATATTATGTTATTTTTGTCAAGTGCCACTATGTCAATTTCTTCTTCACATTTTTTATAAGGATTGTTTCCCCACCATTTCCCTATTTTTTCAAAAATGAAAGGTAATTTCTTGTTTTTGTTTAAAATCTTAAGATAGTCCATGCATATTTCCTCATAAACTTCCCCAATAAATTCATTCAGGAAAGGTTTAATTTTGTTTTCCAGAACTTCATCAATCAACTCCTGCTCAATTAAAGCTTTGTTAGTGAAAACAAATCTATACCAGAACCTGAAAAAATTATCTTTAATTTTATAAATACTTTTTCTGCTTTTTTCTTTTAGGTCAACAGGAGTAATTTTTTCAAGAATTTTTAAGTCTATTAATGTGGAAATGTATTTCGAACATTTATCAGAATCAACTCCCACCTTTGTAGATATTTCGTTTAATTTACTGCTTCCACCCGCTATGGCTTCTATTATTGAATTATACAAAGCAGGTTCTCTTACTTCTTGTCTTAAAAGTAATTTTGGTTCTTCGTAAAGATAAGATGCTTTGTCCAATATTTTTGTTTTAATATTTTCGTATACGTCTTTTGTATTGTCAAAGTTATTTAAATATTGAGGAATACCTCCTAAAACTCCATAGGCTATAACTTGATTTTCAAAATTATAATTAGGGAAAAACTTTCTGCTTTCAAAAAAATTGAAAGGTTCTACTACCAACTGAGCAGTTCTTCTTCCATAAAGTGGGCTTTTATAACTTAAAACCTCTTTTTCAATAAAGCTTACAGAAGAACCGCAAATAATTAAAAAAAGCTTAGTATCTTTTAGATGATGATCTATTAAATTTTGTAAGAGTGATGGAATACTTTTATTTGAATTAACTATATAAGGAAATTCATCAATTACAACAACTAACCGTTTATCTTTTGCCTGTTGTGCTAAAAAGAGAAACGCTTTTTCCCATGATTCAAACCTACTTACTAATCCACCCAGTCCAAAATATGATAGTATTTTATCTGAAAAAGACTCAAGAGCAATTTTATCATTGTATTCTTCGGCAACAAAAAATATTGACGGTTTATCTTTGCAAAATTCGGTCAACAACGTAGTTTTTCCTACACGTCTTCTCCCATACATAACTATAAAATGAAATTTGTCTTCATTATAAAGCTTGTTTAATGTTTCAAGTTCATATTCTCTACCAATAAACATCAAATTCACCTCATTAACTTATAAGTTACTAACTCTAAAGTTAGTAACTTTAGAGTTAGTAATATTATAACATAATGTTGTGTTTTCTTCCAGAGCTTTATCAAAAAATAGGTTAATATAGCTCTTCACTTTAGATCAATTTAATATGGAGTTGTCCTTCAATTATTTCAAGAGTATTTACCTACATATTTGCCATATATAGCATGAAAGTAGTGTTATGTAGAGAGACTTCCTTTTATCCTGCTTAAGTTTAAGTGTCTACAATTATATATTAATATCAATAAAGATATTAGAACTCAGGATAAAAGGTGGACTCACAAGTCGGTGTGCTAACTGCAAAGTGTTGGAAAAAAGAATGCTCTGGACATAACATAGCTATGCGGAGTTATAATAGAGAAGTGTTCTTCTGATCCAATTATTTATTAAAACAAAATAGATATATTAAACACTAAAAAATTTTTTAAAGTGAAATAAAACTATACTTAATTATAAAAAATCTGGTCAAAAACAATGTCAATAGTCAGCGAAAATGTCATGATAAAAGTATAAAAATTATTCACCGAAAATGTCATTATTGTTACAATAATTAACCCAAAAATAGGATTTATTGTAATAAGACATTTTTAACGATATGTC
>DULG01000060.1 GCA_012840485.1 Clostridia bacterium
GTATGTTCTTAAGGGTGTAGATGAGTATGTACTCATATCTCAAATAGAAATGGCTTTTAAGCTCTATGAGGCTAAAATGCAGCTAAAAAAGAGAGAAGAGCTGTTCCGCAATATGTTTGAAAATCATAACGTAGCAATGATACTTATTGATCCACAAGCCGGACGTATCATTGATGCTAACAAAGCTGCTTGTCATTTCTACGGTTATTCCAAAGAAACTATGCTGCAGATGAACATAGAAGCTGTTGTTGGCGTTTCTACCATAGATGGTGGTCAGAGGTGTTCGGAAGCTTTAAAGAAGGGCTGTAATCCCTGCATTTGCTTCCAGCGGTTAGCTAACGGAGAAGAGAAATTAGTAGAAATATATTCCTCCCCTGTAGATTATCAAGGAAAAACACTGATGCATCTGATTGTCTTTGACATCACCGAACAGTGGAAAGCAAAGAGAGAGCTTGAATTTTATAAAAATCTTTTTGAAGACTCACTCAATGAAATTTACATATTCCATCCGCAGACGCTGAAGTTTATCGCAGTAAACCGGGGTGCGAGGGAAAATTTGGGATATACTGAAGAAGAGTTTAAAGAAATGACTCCTGTTGACTTAAAGCCAGAGTTTACCCTGCAAAGCTTTAAAGAACTTCTTGCCCCTCTTTCTAAAGGAGAACAGAAGCAAATCGTTTTTGACACAATGCACCGCAGAAAAGACGGTTCTTTATATCCAGTAGAAATCCATCTAGAACTTATGGAATTTGACAAAGAAAAAGTATTTGTAGCACTTGTAATTGATATAACGGAGCGCAGAACAATGGAAAAAGAACTGAAGGAAAGGAATGAGATTTTAAGCACTATAATGGAATCGGCAGGAGATGCTATTATTATGCTTGATGACAAAGGGAAAGTAACCTTCTGGAATCCTGCAGCAGAACGCATACTTGGTTATTCAGAAGAAGAAATAATAGGTAAAGATTTGCACATGTTTATGATACAAGATATGCGGCTGTACGAAGCATATAGAGAAGCATTTAAAAGATTCCGTTCAACCGGAAAAGGAAGTGTTGTAGGCAAGACTGTTGAGATGAAGACAAGGCATAAAAACGGCTATGAAATTGATGTAGAACTTTCACTTTCTGCTGTAAAAATTAAAGATGCATGGCATGCAATAGGCATAATTCGCGACATAAGCGAGCGCAAAAGATTGGAGGAATTACTTTATCACCAATCTATTACCGATCCCCTTACAAATATATATAACAGACGCTTTTTCATGCAGATGCTGGAGCAGGAAACAGAGCGAGTAAAACGAAATAGAAGGCCATTTTCCCTTATTATGTTTGACTTAGATCATTTCAAAAAGGTAAATGACCGTTTTGGGCATGCTGCAGGAGATATGGTTCTTAAAAGTGTTGCCGATACAGTAAAAGAAAGGATACGCAAGACAGATTACTTTGCACGCTGGGGAGGAGAAGAATTTATAATTCTTCTGCCTGAAACTTCCTTGAATAATGCAGTTGAACTGGCTGAGGAACTAAGAGAACAAATAAGTACAATGGAACTGCAGGGAATAGACAGGGTAACAGCAAGCTTTGGAGTAACTGAATATAGGGATACTGATACCATTGACACAGTTCTTATTCGGGTAGACAACATGCTTTATGAAGCAAAGGGTGAAGGAAGAAATTGTGTAAAGAGCGAATAAAAAAATGGAAATAAAAAATATAAAGTGGGAGGAGGATAAAAAGTGAGGCTTGTAATAGAGCCTCACCAAAAGAACTATGGAGGAAAGGAAAAATAAAAAGAATATTCTGGTAGTAGATGATTCTGTATTAATACGGCTTATGGCTAAAAATATATTAGAGGCAGAAGGATATGACATTGAAACTGCAGCTACTGCTGAAGAAGCAATATTGAAAGTAAAAAATAGAAAAGAATTATTTGATTTAGTAATTGTAGACATTAATCTGCCGAATCAGAATGGTTTTGAATTTATACATAAACTAAAATCGCAGGCGGAATACAAAAATGTTCCGGTGATGATATTAAGTGGAGATGCTACACCAGTTTCAATTAAAGAGGCAGTAGAAGTTGGTGCAGTAGAATATCTCATTAAGCCCTTTAAAGCAGCTGAGCTTGTAAAACGTGTAGTAAAGCTAATAGGATATGTTAAAGAAGAAGATCACTATTCGGAACTTAAAGAGCTGCTGAAAAAAGAAATAAACCGGGCCAAAAGAGGCAATGAAAATCTTTCTTTAGTGTTGACTCAATACAACGGGGAAACCAAAATTGAAATTTCAAAAATAGCAGATCAGCTAAAGAACAAACTTCGTGACATAGATACAGTATTTGAGGTTGATAAAAATACGCTGGCTTTAATTCTTCCTGTTACAGGAGCTGATGGCGCAGCGGTTGTAAGAAAGAAAATTAAAAGTGAGCTGCCGGGTAAGTGGCATTTTGGCATAGGTACATATCCTGATAACGGGAAAAATGAAGAAGAGCTAATTAATTTTGCAAAAGAAAGTTTAATGAAGGAAGAATCAAATTCATCTCAGGAAGATGATAAAGAAAAAGAGGAAAAATAAAAGCAATTGGACTTAAGAAGATATCATAGTACCGAATAGGTACTTTTATTTTTTTAAAAGAAGGAATTTGAAGAAATATGTAGAAATAAATAATACAGGCTGGGAAAAATACAAAGAAGGTGATACGTATTATTGACATCGATATAGCGAAGATTGAATTTGAACTTCAGGCAGAAACAAAAATAACCTTACCTGTTTTTAAGGAGAGCGCATTAAGAGGCGGGTTCGGACAGGTACTAAAAAAGATGGTATGCGTTTATTCTTATAATAAACTCTGTCATGCCTGTGAACTTGCCGGTACATGCCCTTTTTCTGTCATTTTCTCACCCTCCAACCCGGAGGAGGGTTTTTTAAAGCACCACCGAGGAATTCCTCGCCCGTATATAATCCGCATACCGGAAGAAAAAAATATATTTCTGCCCGGCGAAAAACTGAGAGTAGAACTCACTCTCATAGGAAAGTCCATAGAATATTTTCCCTATATATTTCTGGCCTTTAAAGAGCTTGGTAAATCAGGGATCGGGAAAAAAGAAGAAGGGGAGAGAGGGAAATTTTCTATAAACACGGTAAAAAGCATGGGGCCTGATGGTAGATATGAAATTATTTTCGACAGAAATTACGAAAACAAAGTGGGGCGCATCATGAAACTTTCACTCAAGGAAATGATGGCTCCACTTCCGGAAGAAAATACTGCAAAAATTTTTAAGCTGTTTTTTGAAACCCCGGTAAGGTTAAAAAAACACAGGAGAATACTGGATTACCCCGATTTCGAAGCTATAATAAGATCTACAGTTCACAGGCTTAATTCCTTTTCCTATTTTTACGGAAATGGGGAAAGAGAAAAAAATATTTCGAATTTACTGGAAGAAGCCAGAAAAGTGGAGGTAGTTTCCATTAACACATCTTTTAAACAGTACTCTTACTATTCACACCGTCAGAAAAGCAGGCTGTATCTGGGAGGGCTGGTCGGAGAGGCCTTATACAGGGGTAATTTAAAACTTTTCTATCCGTACCTCAAAGCAGCTGAATTAATAGGGGTCGGCAAAAACACAGCCTTTGGATTTGGAAAGGTGAAAGTTGAAGCTGTGAAGAAAGGGGGATAGTTAGTGAAAAATCATATCAAAAACAAAATTTTGATTTCAGCACTTCTTCATGACATTGGAAAATTTATTTACCGGGCTTTAGAGCCGGAATTTCAAAAAAACTACAGACATCAGGAACTTGGCAGAGAGTGGGCAAAAAAAGTTGGACTTTCTGAAGAAATAATAACAGCTATAGAAAGACACCACAGGCTGAGAAAAGATGACAAAAAATATGAAAAATTGAGTTTGGACAGTTTTGAAGGCCCTACGCATATTTCAAACCTCATAAAGCTTATCGATTTTTCAGACAATACCAGTTCAGGCATGGAGAGAGGGGACGGAGAAGACGAATCCGGTCATTTCAGGGTGGATGCAGGGCTTCAGCCTATTTTTTCAAATATATCTTTGGGGAAAGAACTAACCGGTGTGCAGCCTTCTCTTGTATGGGAGGCAAAAAATATAAAAGACCGACCCTATGCTGTAGAAGCGGATAAAGAACTGGGCAAATACTCCTTCTTTTACAAAAACCAGTGGAAAATGTTTGAAGAAGAGTTCAGAACAATTGCCGAACATCTGGATGAAGAGAGACTTCTTCTGCTCCTGCAGAAATATACCATGCAGACACCTGAGTATACAAGAGTGATAGACGGTCAGCTGCCGGATACATCTTTGTACCATCACCTGAAAGCAACTGCCGCCATTGCTTGGTGCAGTTACAGATACATAGCAGAAGAAAAATTATCTGATGAAAGTGAGTGGCATACCAAAAACCTGGAAAAACTTATATACAACGATGAAGAAGAAAGATTTCTCCTGGTAGCCGGCGATCTATCGGGAATACAGAGCTTTATTTACACTCTTACATCAGACGATGCATTAAAAACCGTGAGAGGGCGTTCTTTCTATCTTGAACTTTTAATGGAAACAGCTGTTCAGAGACTGGTAGAAGGACTCAATCTCTGCTATTCGTCAGTCATATATAACAGCGGCGGGGGATTTTACCTTCTTGCTCCTAATACAAAAAGCGTGATAGAAACACTCGAAAAAGAAAAAAGATGGATAAACGATAAGCTGCATAAAGAATTTGGTCTTACTCTTTATCTGGCTTTATCTTTCAGACCGCTTAATGCCTTTGACCTTAAGGACCCAGAAGGAAAACTGCAGAAAGTGTGGGGGCAGCTTAAAGAGGATTTGGGTAAAGAAAAGGGGCAGAAATGGAACTATCTTTTGACAGAGAAATATGGTGAGCTTTTTAATCCTCAGAAGGAAATCAAAAAAGAGTGCATAATTTGTGGACAGCCAGTAGAAGGAGAAGGAGATCGATGCTTGAGCTGTATCAAAATGATTGGACTTGGAAGAAAGCTTGCAGAAAGTTCAGAGCTTTATCAGCTCAAAAAGGAAAGTGCAAAAAATGCAGAGACAGACATAGAAGTGCTGGACAGACATTATTCATTTACAGAACCAGAGAACAAAAATGACATCGAAAAAGTTTTTCTTCTAAAGGACCTGTGGAAGGTCTCAAAAGATTTTAAAACAAAAAACTTTCCTGCAGCAGGCTATGTAAGCCAGAAAGAATTTAATGAGCTTGCTAAACAAGCGACCGGCTTCAAAAAACTAGGTATACTCCGCATGGATGTTGACCATCTTGGAGCCATTTTCAGCAGAGGACTAAAAAACAAAGCGACTTTTGCACGGTTGAGCGATCTGTCGGAAAGGTTTAATTTATACTTTAAATATTATCTTCCACGCATGCTTGAAGAAAGAGTAGAGGCTCCTCTAACCCACAATACAAAAAGAAGAGAAAATACTGTTAATCTTATATATTCAGGAGGAGACGACCTGTTTCTTGTGGGGACATGGGACAGCGCTCTTGATGTGGCATGGCTTATATACTCCGATTTCAAAAAATATACAGGCTACCATCCAGACCTTTCTCTGTCAGCAGGTTATGTTGTTGCAGACGAAAAATGGGCTTTTTACAGAATGGCTGATGCTGCAGGAGATGAAGAAAGAAGAGCAAAAGATAACGGAAGAGACAGCATGTCCATTTTTAGCTGTCCTCTTAAATGGAACAAAATAAATGTCTTAAAAGAAGAAGAAAGAGAGTCTGAAACTTTAAAAGATGTGCTCTTTGTAATATCTCAGGGGCTGGAATTTAAAGACGACAGAGCTTTTTCAAAAATTTTTAGCAAAAATTTTATTCGCAAGCTCCAGCAGCTGGTGGAAATGTGGAATGAAAACAAAAAAAGAGAAGAAAAGTACTGGATTTTTCCTCAGATATATTACCTGTTTGCCAGGGAGATGGAAAGCGTAAGAAAAAGAAATAATAGGCCTGCGATATCATTTTACAAACAGCTTTTTTCAATGATACTTAAAGAACCGGTACTGGAAGAATTAATGGGCCCTGCGCTTCTAATTACTGATTATCTAATGAGAGGAGGAGAAAGTGAATGACTGGTGTTTCTAAGATGACTGCTATAGAAGAGTGTATGAAGATACTGGAGGATGCACGGTATTCTGATAAACCATGGGAAAAAATAAAAAAGTTGGCAGAGGGGCAGGGGGAAAGTCCAGGGCAGAAAGCAGTAGAAGAAATAGAGAAGATTATAAAAAGCAAAAAAGATCTGGAGGAGTTTTCAAGCAAAGAGCTGATAGAATACGGAGAAATAATAGGGGCGTACCTGGTAGCAACAGAATTAAAGACAAACCAGATAAGAAAGTTTCTGGATGCCATACGGCAGCTAGAAAACAATGTTGCTAGAAAAGTTGTTGAAAAAGGCGAAAAAGATTTTTCAAAAGAGGAACTGCTGCTTTTAAAAGTGCATCTGGCCTATGCAGCAGGCCGTGAAAGAAAAGTCAAACCCTTCATGAGAGCAGTTAATGCAGTTATTGATAAGGCCAGAGAAAAAGGAAAAGAGGGATTCGAAGATTTCAAAAAAGTAGTTAAATTTATAGAATCGATAATTGCCTACCATAAATTCTACGGCGGTAAAGAGAATTAAAAAGAGGAGGTAAAAAGATTGATGGCAGAAAAAGGTTTAATGACAACCGGGAAGCTTTACGGAAAAGTTTTTATAGAAGGCAAAATCATAAGCTTGACAGGACTACACATTGGGACGGGCAAGGAGACGATGGAAATAGGGGGGATTGACATGCCTGTTGTAAGAGATCCTCTTACTAGAGAACCCTACATACCAGGAAGTAGTATAAAAGGGAAAATGCGCTCTTTGCTAGAAAAATTTGAATTTGCCCGCGGCGGCAAAGATATAACTCCAGAAAAGTATTTTTCCAGGATAATAAAGAGTGGTTCAGAGGAGATAAGACACCATGAATGCGGGGATAATAACTGTCCTGTATGCAGGCTTTATGGCGCCAGCAAGGGGGATGGGGTAGAGAAAAATAGACCTGCCAGGCTTTACGTTCATGATGCTCATTTAATTGAAGACAGTAAGAAAGAGCTGCAAGGCATCGACACAGGTCTTTATTTAACAGAGCTAAAATATGAAAATACACTGGATAGATTAACTTCTGCAGCGTCTCCCCGCCAGATTGAAAGAGTTCCAAAGGGAGCAGAATTCAAATTCTCAATGGTATACAACCAGGACGAACCCCAAGATTTTGCTTTATTTAAAAAAGACCTGGAATCCATATTCACCAGCATACTTCTTTTGAAAGATGATGCACTTGGAGGCAGTATATCTCGAGGGTACGGTCGAATTAATATACAGAAAGTAAAAATTATCTACAGAGATGCAGAGTATTATACCCAAGAAAATAAAAAAGAAATTGTGCTGGAGCAGGGGGAAAATGAAGATTTAAAAACTTTCCTTTTTGAAAAGGCTCTTAAAGAATTAACAAAATAGAAAGCTGGTGGTTTAATGACTGTTAATGCAGTCAAAATGTATTTTATCTCTCCACTGCACTCAGGACGGTACGGTAGGGGCATGGAAAATGTGGATACCGTAGTTCACAGCGACACACTCTACAGCATTATTTTCCAGGCATGGGCAAAGCTTTACGGTGTTCCTGAAGAGTTACCCATAAAAATTACTTCTGCTTTCCCTTTTGTAGAAAACATCTACTATTTGCCAAAGCCGGGCCTAAAAGCTCCAGGATTTGAAAAAGACGAAATCAGAGAGAAATATGCAAAAAAAATTAAGTCAGCTTCTGTTGTTTCTTTTGAGGTTTTTGAGAACTGGATTGAAGGTCGGGGGATAGATTATGAAAAAATGGTAAAAGACCAGGAATTGTTCTCAGAAAACATAAAAATTAACACAAGGCCAAGAATTGTAATAGACCGTCTTTCTTCAGATACCAGCCTTTACTTTGTTGGAGAAACTGTCTTCAGAAAAGAAAAAGCCGGGCTGTACTTTGCTGTGGAGTGCGAAAAAGAAGAATGGGAAAAGATAAGAACAATTTTTTCACTTCTGCAGGAGGAAGGGATAGGGGGAGAAAGATCTCTGGGGTACGGCAAGTTTAGAGCAGAATTTGTTGAGGATTTCAGGCTCCCCTCCGCAGAAGATGGTGATAAATATGTAACTCTTTCACTGTTCTGTCCTGCAAACAAAAAGGAAATTGAAAATGCTGCTGTTTCCTATCAGTTGGTACTGAGGTCGGGATGGTCAATTGCGGGCGGTGAGCACTTCCTTCAAAAAAGAATATTCATGTTTTCAGAAGGTTCGGTCTTTACCAAAGAGGTTAAAGGGAAAATAGAAAATGTGGCACCGGATAAAAGCCCCCATCCAGTGTACAAATATGGAAAAGCATTTCTGGTGAAAGCGAGGTGATTTTTTGAAGTACACTGCAAAACTGATAGTTCAGTCTCCCGTGTTTATTGGCGACGAAAAAGGCAATCGCTCACCACTGGAGTTTTGCAAACAAGGGTCCCTGGTTTATGTACTTTCAGAAGATAAATTGACTGAAGTTCTTCTGATGCTGAAAAGAGTGGACCATTTTATGGGTTATGTTATGAATTCTCCTTCGCCATCTCTTTACAAGTATTTTGAAACTATTTCTGATAATGAAAAAAATTTAATAATCAAAAATGCCGCCGTAAGAGCTGTTCCGGCTGCAGCTTCCAGAGTGAAAAACTTGAGACTTCATATATGTGACCCTGTAAGTTTAAATCCCTACATTCCAGCTTCTTCTATAAAAGGGGCTGTGCGTTCTGCTCTCATGCACTATTTTATTTCTGATAATTCAGAAGAACTGAGGAAACACATTGCGGAAATTTCCAGACAATCAAGAGGGGCTATTAAAAAAGAAGAGGCAGGTAAAGTATTAGATTTTTACTATTTCCAGAATAACAAAATCAGGGGTAAAGTTAAAGCCAGAAGAGGTGCCAATACTGATTTAATGAGAATAATAAAAATTTCTGATGCCTTTTCAAAGCAGAAAGATACATCAGAGATTGTGCGTGTAAAAGTAGTCAGTCTTAATAGAGACAGAGGATATCATTTCAG
Organism: Clostridia bacterium; assembly: GCA_012840485.1. Classification (GTDB taxonomy): domain Bacteria; phylum Bacillota; class Thermoanaerobacteria; order Thermoanaerobacterales; family Thermoanaerobacteraceae; genus Thermoanaerobacter. The sequence goes on from DULG01000060.1 coordinate 9,121, forward strand.
CAAAGTAAAAGGGAGAGAAGAGGAAATTGAGATTTTTGTTGAAGCCATCAAACCGGGTTCAGAATTCATTTTTGAGCTAGAAATTGATGATTTTCTAGACAGTATCATTGAAGGAAAAAACAAACACAGAAGCATGAAAGAAATGCTAATAGAAGCTCTTCATTTAAAAGGTGAGCAGCTGATGCAGGAAGAAAAAGAATTTTTTGAAGAAGCGGGACTGTCAAATGTAAAAAATTATCTGGAAGTTTTAAAAAATAAAGGAGCCAATTTTAGGATTGGATGGGGAAGCGGGCTTCTTGGCACAACAGCTGCTCTTCTTCTTAAAGAAAATGAAAGGCGAATTTTGAGAGATAAGTTCTTCCAAAGCAGGAATAATTACGTTTTTCCTCAGTCAAGAAAGGTAGTTGTGGCAGAAAATGAGGAAATTTCAGGTACTCTGGGATGGTGCCGGCTGGAACTCATTACAAAGTAAGGAGGTAGGGAAGGTGAAGAAGATACTGTTTTCTTTTGTTGGTGAGCAGGACCCTGTATCTGAAAAAACGAATGAAGAAGGATCTATCGTGACACTATACAGGTATATAAAGCCGGACTATGTGTATCTTTTTCCTACAGCTAAAGGGGTTAACGTAAAAAGTGATACTGAAAATCATGCAAGGGAAACAGAAAAATGGATTAAAGATGTTGTGGATGAAAATGCGAAAATATACATAAGACCTGTTTCTTTTAATCCAGTAGTTTATCGTGATATTTTAAGTAAAATGGAAGTGGAGATAAGAGAAGTACTGGAAGAACTGAATAATCTAAATGAAGACTACGAAATCCACTTAAACCACTCTTCTGGTACTCCACAGCTAAAAAATTCCTGGCTTTTACTGGCCTATGGAAGACATATCCCTAACCCCAGGATATGGCAGGTGTTGAATCCACAGTTCGCGGGGCCTGAAGAGCGCGTGGAGGAGATTAAAATTGATTTTATTGAAGAGAAAAACATCATACAGGGGATTTATAAATATGCCGGGCAGGGATTTTTTGGAGTAGTAAAAAGAGAAGCGGAGAGGCTTAAGGAAATTTCAGTGAATTCTTTTCAAAAATACAGAGCGGAGATGATTGCTGACATTTTTGCTGCTTATGAAGACTGGGATTTGATAAAGTACAAAGAAGCTTATGAGAAAATAGCAAAAGTTCATAGAGAACATGCTAATTCCCGTGATTTAAAGGAATTGGTAGAGCTTTTAGAGAAGCAGAAAGAATACTTGAGGGAACTCACCAGAGATACTGATAAAGAAACAGTACACAACCTGGTAGATTTGTATTACAATGCCAAAAGGCGGTTTGAAAGAGATGATTATACAGAAACTGTAGCAAGGTTCTGGCGAATTTACGAAGGGACTTTGTACTGGTATATGAGGAAGTATTACAACATTGAGCCGACTGATCTGGATAAAAGCGAAAATACTGAGCTTGCACGGGAAATAAAAGGAGCTTTTAAACCACCTAAAAACTCTCTTAGCATATTTGCTGCAGAAAGGGTTATTGAAGAAGTGCTGGAAGATAAGAAGTTCAAAAACTTTCTGGAATCAGAAGTAGAAGTGGTGCGCTCTGTTTCACATCAAAAGATAAAGATTCAGAAAATCCTTTCAGAACTCCGGGAAAAAAGAAACAACTCCATTGTGGCACATGGAATGAAGCCTGTTCAGCAAATTGATGCAGAAAATGCAATGACTGTGTGCAAAGAGCTGATAGAGAAAATTATACTGAAAGAAATGAAGTACGATATAGACAGTTATCCTTTCAAGAGAGAAGATGTAGAAAAGGTAATAGGGAATTTACTGGGATAAATAATCTGTCGTCGATCTCTAATAATGCAAAAACCCCTGGAGATCGACGACAGATACATAATATGTTAAGTCACTGAGATATAGATTTTGAGAGATTTATGATATAATCAAGTTAGGGACCTTGACAATGTTTGTGCAAGTTGAAAGCGTGGAATGTGGATTTTTTGCGCTTTTTACGTGTTATTGACCCACTTATAGGGGACGGAAACCAATATGGCACATGAAATAAAACAAACAGGACAATATCCGTTATTGACCCACTTATAGGGGACGGAAACTGAGGATATAAGAAAATTTGTGAGAGAAAACTGGTGAAAAGTTATTGACCCACTTATAGGGGACGGAAACAAGAAATCTTCGTTGTCTACACTCCAAATATGAACTGGTTATTGACCCACTTATAGGGGACGGAAACACACGTTCCTCGTCTGAGAAGTATTTCTCTATAGTGTTATTGACCCACTTATAGGGGACGGAAACAGCTGTGGGGGAGTAATACTTGCTACTTGTGCTATATCGTTATTGACCCACTTATAGGGGACGGAAACAGCTACAGGTATATTACCCGCAGCCCAGTTTGTCTTGTTATTGACCCACTTATAGGGGACGGAAACACTACAACAGATGCTGTACTATATGTTTTAGACAGGTTATTGACCCACTTATAGGGGACGGAAACTTCTTTCGCCGCCCGCTGGGATGGATACCTGGGCATGTTATTGACCCACTTATAGGGGACGGAAACAATTGCTTAAAGTAAATACTTACAAGGTATTAGAGAGTTATTGACCCACTTATAGGGGACGGAAACCCCATAGGCGGTCTCTTTATCATTGTCTCAAGTTGTGGTTATTGACCCACTTATAGGGGACGGAAACATTACTCGGAAGCCTTGATTTTACTGGAGCTGGCAGGGTTATTGACCCACTTATAGGGGACGGAAACTATAATAATTCTACTAAATATCTGTTTGCTACATAGGTTATTGACCCACTTATAGGGGACGGAAACAACAATTCTATTGTGAATGTATATTTAAGGATAAATTAGTTATTGACCCACTTATAGGGGACGGAAACGTATGTAATGTGTTTCCAGTGGATATATCATTAGTTAGTTATTGACCCACTTATAGGGGACGGAAACGAAAAATCATTGAAAGATTACATGCTTTTATATAAGTTATTGACCCACTTATAGGGGACGGAAACCAATTTCGCCTAATAAATCCCACATTCGTCGTTCAAGTTATTGACCCACTTATAGGGGACGGAAACTATTCAATTCTTATGTATTCTATACATCATAGGAGGGTTATTGACCCACTTATAGGGGACGGAAACAGAAAATCAAATTCTAGCCAATCACCCCATGAAATATGTTATTGACCCACTTATAGGGGACGGAAACCTAAAACGAGATCTCCTTCCTTCATCTCTGGGTACAGTTATTGACCCACTTATAGGGGACGGAAACGACACCGTGCATCAACGCTGTCGCAAGCCTTGTTGGGTTATTGACCCACTTATAGGGGACGGAAACTAGACATCGGTATATGCTCCATGTACATCTTGTTCAGGTTATTGACCCACTTATAGGGGACGGAAACAAATTAGGAATAGTTCAGCATGTGAGATATCCAAAGTTATTGACCCACTTATAGGGGACGGAAACACTTCTCAGGCGCAACATTTACATGAATTACAAGCATGTTATTGACCCACTTATAGGGGACGGAAACCTTTAAAACCAATTACAGCGCCTTTTAAAGCCTCTAAAGTTATTGACCCACTTATAGGGGACGGAAACCTGTTTTCCATTCATTGCCAGTCTGCATATTATTAAGTTATTGACCCACTTATAGGGGACGGAAACACATAATAATAATTAACTTTGTAACCATTTCTCCGTGTTATTGACCCACTTATAGGGGACGGAAACTACTTTTGTATTTCTTCTTCATATTTCTAATTAATCGTTATTGACCCACTTATAGGGGACGGAAACACTTTCCCATCGTACTCGCAGGCGCTGAAGTATGAGGGATATAAACATACAATCATGTTCCGAAAAGTAAGCAAATTAACCGTAAAACAGTTTTATTAACCTACTTATAAAAAGCAAAACTTATGAAAGGCAGGCTCAAAGCCTGTCTTTTTTATTTTATGTACGTACAAAACCCCAAAAAGGAGCTGATAAAATGGACTTTAAACGCTTTTCTTTTCCCAATGAAGGCCCACAAAGTACCACAGCAAAAATTCTGCTAGGTTTAACAACATTCCTGCTGTATATTTTTCTCACAGCATGGCTTTTCGTACCCCTAATCAAAACATTCCAGCTTCTCTCACAGCTGAACCCACAGACCAGCTCAAAAATAGACTTTACACCCATAAAGCAGATGTACGCAAATCCACTGCTCAGCTTAAAAGAACTCACAAACCCAGCAGCATTAAAGGCTTATCTTATCTTCCTACTAATCTCCATACCAGCAATAATAGTGTTAGTAATACTTGCCAGAGCAACAGATTACAGAGCACACAGTGTAAAATACCTGAGAGAAGACGGAACACACGGCACAGCAAACTGGATGACGGTGCAGGAAGCGAAGAAAATACTGGGCATAGGCACAAATAAAGGCTTAATACTGGGCAGGATAGGCAGCAAAATAGTTACGCTTCCACCTGACAGCTTTTTAAACAGAAACGTAGCAATATTTGGATCTCCCGGCTCAATGAAATCTAGAGCATATATAAGAACAAACATACTGCAGCTGGCAAAAGAAGGACAGAGCA
>DULG01000061.1 GCA_012840485.1 Clostridia bacterium
AAGCTTTTCTTGGCAGGTTTTACCTGGATTTTTACTATCATAGGTACAAATTACCACAATTTACCTAAATAAAATTGCTAAAGCATAGAAAAGCAGATTCTAAAATTGAGTTTCTACACTAGAATCATTATAATTAATTTAGGAAGTGGGGATTTATTAATGTATCATGAGTTTATAAAGCCATTTCCAGAAGACTTTTTATGGGGAGTATCTACATCAGCATACCAAGTAGAAGGGGCATGGAATGAAGACGGAAATGGACCATCTGTCATTGATATGGGAAGTCATCCAGAAGGAACATCTGATTTTAAAGTAACCAGCGATCATTATCATCGCTATAAAGAAGATATAAAGTTATTTGCAGAGATGGGACTTAAAGCTTATCGCTTTTCTATTGCATGGACAAGAATTTATCCCCGATAGGACCAGCGCCAAATATTACTTCTGTATATCCAGCCAGCTCGAAACCGGAAGATGTTTTAGCAGCATCAAACTTTTCATCAATTTGCAACTGGCTATACTTAGATGCGGCTGTATTTGGACGATACAATAGTGTTGCGTGGAGCTATATGGAGGAGAAAGGATATACACCTACAATTCAAGAAGGGGATATGGAAATTTTAAAAAGTGGGAAGCCTGATTTTATCGCATTTAACTATTATTCCACATCAACTGTAGGAGAGAGCAAGAATGATGATTTTGATAAAAACTCTGTAGGAGATCAGCAGATTGCTATTGGAAAACTAGGTGTTTATAGAGGAGCTTCTAATCCTTATTTAGAAAAAACACAATTTGGCTGGGAAATCGATCCAATAGGTTTTCGTAATACATTGCGTGAATTAAATGACAGATATAACTTGCCTTTGATGGTAACAGAGAATGGCTTAGGTGCTTATGACAAGTTAGAAGAAGGCGATGTAGTAAATGATGATTACAGGATTGATTTCTTACGCAAACATATAGAACAAGCTAAGCTAGCGATTACTGACGGTGTGAACTTAATAGGATATTGCCCATGGTCAGCAATTGACCTTGTCAGCACACATCAAGGCATTAGCAAGCGTTATGTTTTATCTATGTCAATAGAGATGAATTTAATTTAAAAGATTTGAGAAGGATAAAAAAGAAGAGCTTTTATTGGTACAAAGATGTTATAGAATCTAATGGAGAGAAGCTATAAATTTATTTATTGGGTTTAATTAGAGAAAATAATTGAAGTTTTGAATTTAATAAGAGTTTTATAATGTTAGCGCCCTATACGCTAACATTTATTTTTTTGGGATTTAGATTGTTTAGTTTGTACAGTGAGAGAAATAAAAAATACACAGTTTTTTCCTATTTGTTATTTTATTGTCCACTTCACAATTATTATGCTAATGCCAATATAAATGATCTTCCAATAACTAATGGGTTATAACACCATGCGATATATATATTATACTTTACTGAAATGCTATGCTATATTTATTAATGTAAAGGTAATCTTAAAGATACATATTTATTCTTGCGTGAGCATACTGAAAAGCTAATGTGTATGCTTACAATAGAAGTAAGTTTCTTACTAGTTCTAAATAGGCGGAGGGTAGCAATTACAAAAACCTTTACAAATTAATATAAAGGAAGGAGAGATTTTTAATGTCAGTAAAAAGAAAGGCCGGATTGATTCAGGCAGCTTTTGGAGCAGTTGTACTTACATTACTTATGCAGCCGTTTGGCGCTTTGGGATTTGGAAATTATAATTGGATGTTGTTTGTTGTTTTACTTTTGTTTTTTGCAATGGGTGCAGATTTAAAAAAGATTCCTTCAATGATAATATGCTATGCTATTGGCATTTTATGGGCTGTGTTAAATGTAACTTTAATGGGGATGATGCAAGGGCTTCCAGCATGGATACCTAATATAGCACTTACAATGGCAATAATATTTAGTGTATTAACGATTCATGACAACTTGTTATCGAATACAATATTTGGAAATATCCCTTCACTGTTTTTAGGGCTTGCTGAAACATTTTTTGTATTTTCTATTAAACCAGCTAATGCACCAAGTATAACACCAATTCATTTATTTGGCTTTTTCCTTTATGGACTTTTAATGGCAATTGTATTAGTTGTAGGTGGAACATTACTTTGCAATGTCTTTCTAGGTAAGGACTGGCCTAAATATGCATATGGGATACCAGAACAGATGAAATCTGCTGAGTCTAATGGTTCGAAATGATAAGAAATAGAATAGATAAATGAAGCTAAAAAAGCAATCATAAAATAATCAGATACCGTTTTATAATTACTAAAAATCAGGAAGTAACATATGCTTATTCAAGTAGATACTTTCTTCATATAGATTATAATTTAACATTTATAATCTGACAAAAATGGAGGTAATCCTACTTGAATAAGCATGTAAACAATATTCATGAAAATTATAAAAATTTAATAATTAAAATTCAAGGAGGATGTTAGTATGGCATTAGAATTCAATCTTATGAGAAGTTTGATTTATGTTGATGTTGTAAAGGAGGATTATCGCGTCAAATTAGAGTACTGGCTATATCACCACCATGTGCCAGACAGTATCTCACAATTTGAACCATATGTTACTAAATATGCGTTTTATCAGGCATTGCCAATGCCACCTGATGGAGAAAGATTTGGTACACACAGAATGCAACTGACCGAACATTATTGGCTGGTTAATCCATTTACTCCTGAACTAAAAAATAAAGCATTAACTGAATATTTTCCAATAGATGTATTAAAATGGCAAGGGAATATTCCGGATGAAGATCCACGCAAAAGTGTAAAACCTCCATATGAAACAAAGGGACAAAATATAGAGGGCGATGATGCTAGATCATCTGGTGGTGATAATGGATGTCCTCCATTTATCTTTGCATTTGTGCCTGTAGGCTGGGAAGAAGACTTAAAAGGGAAAGGAAGAACTAAAGAAGATGGGCCAAACTATCGTTGGCAATTTGTGATGAGGTATCCGGAAGGAGTTTCAGAAGAGGAAGGCGATAAATGGTTTTATGAAGAAGTAATTCCTAAATTTCAAGAAATGCCGGAAGTTCATAGAATTTTGACAAGTAAAATTATTCGTGAAGTAAATAATTGTCCATATTACCGTGTAGTTGAAATGTGGTTTGATGGACCATCTGCATGGCATAAATGTGCAGTTGAAAACGCAAAATCAATTAAAAAACCAACGTGGGCTAAATATGATCAATTTCCCTACTTAAAACCGTATTTCGAATTCTCAAGCATTTTCGTATCTGATATTGCAAGAAGCGATAACTACAAATATGGTGGATATATTATGATGAGATAATATAATTCGAATGTTGAAATTTTTAATGTTTATTTAAATTGTTTGTAAAGTTAATTTAATTTACTTTATTATATCTTTGAGAGCATTGCTAAATCACTTTTAGATAAGTTATAAGCAACGCTTTTTTTTATAAAAAGATAAATATTTACTTTAAATTTGTGGCTCTTTGTCAATAGTTGGGGTGAGTATTTTTCTGAATGCCCACCTATAAATCTTATCACATAATACGGTAATATTTGTAATTACTAGTTACAATAAGAGATATAGCTAGAAGTATGGGTGGGTATTTATCTACGCCTTTTTATCAAAGCTCTATAAATATCCTTGAATATCCTTCATCATTAAAAATAGTATTACATCAAGCATTGCAATATAATATCCTTTTCCTGAATCGATGAAAATTTCTATAGCCATATGCTATTCTCTTTAGCACCTTAATTTTATTGTTATAACCTTCTGTTACAGATTTAGTATTTAGCATAAGGTATATCAAAGGCATTTATTATTTAACGGTTAAATACTTGCACACATCTTTTAAATTCTTCAATTTTGCTTTCTTTAGGGATGTTAAAATAAAATTGTGTCTGATGTATAATGAAATTGTAAGAAGGATTGGTAATAATGGATAAAAATAACTACTATAAACAGTCAAAAACATGGTTATCGAAAAAGTCTTAAACCAATACGGCTCTTTAAAGATCCTTCCCGTCCTGCTTTAAAAAAACTCCTTTAAGATTTACTTGATTGGTTTATGATGCCTGAACGTGAAATTTACCTCATGAAAAATGATAATGATAAGGGTAACGGCTTTTACAACAGAAAACTTGCTACTCCTATAGGTAACTTAGAAATATCTGTCCCAAGAACTCGTACAGGTGAGTGTAGACCTAACATTCTCCCTGAACCATATAATAGGGATTGTGCAGAATTAATTAAAATAATCACAATCAAAAACCAAAATATGTATAACATACAATATATAGTAATCAAGACTGACAATCAAACATAAAGTAAGGGGCAAGGGAAAAGAAAAGACAAAAAGAGGAGCTAAAAAAGGGCATAAATATCCTGTAGAAGTCAAATGTTAAAAAATGGGATGAACTAGATTCAGTAAAAATTAAGCCGATTGCATCAGACCAACAAGAGACTTAAACTCATCAAATTTACCCAATTTAATAGCTACAATAGCGACAGTAAGCAAAGTAATATGGCCAAAAGTATTAAGGTTGCTGACAGAATTAATATTTCTAACATAAGCCTTTTCAAAATCTAGAGCTTTAAATCGAGAATTATATCTTTCTGATTCTACTCTTAGTCTATAGACAGCCTTAAAATATAGGGAGTCTCTATTAATAGAAGACCTATAATCAGAAGATATAATAGCATACTTAGTACAGCCTCTATGCTTTTTGCCATTAAAATATTTAGGATGCTTTATAGGGCAGGCAGAGTCATCTTTAGAATTGCAGAACTTGCAAACAAATTTTTGCTTAATAAAACCATCAAAATACTGCTTGCCGTCTTTGAGCATTTTAATACCCGCTTCACAAACCATATAACCATCATCAGTCAGTGGGGGATTTTTAGAATTACGCTTGTTAAGAGGAATAAAACAATGACCATGGAGAGTATCTCTAACAAAATTATAAACTCTCTTAACATCATACCCCTTATCGGCAATAAAATTAACATACTTAAGGTTAAACCACTTATTAGTCTTTTCAAGTAAAGACAAAGCAACTTCAAAATCGGGGACATCAGCGGGAGTAGTAGTTTCAGCGATAGGTAATCCAGAGATAGCATCAACAATAATATGATTTTTATAGCCCCAATAAAACTTATAACGTTTATTAGAAGAATCATTAGAAGCAGAATAAACGCCTAATTTACAATCCTTATCAGACTTAGGCTGATTATCTTTAGAGAATTTATTTTTAGAAAAAGACTTAGGGTTATTTAACTTAGTGTTAG
>DULG01000062.1 GCA_012840485.1 Clostridia bacterium
AATGGAAGTAGGAAAAGTACCTGTAGAAATACTGAAAAGAAGTGTTTTCCCTTATCTTGGCGTTAAAAGAAAAGAAGTTTTAGTCCACTCCCAATTAGGAGAAGACAGTAGCATAATCGATTTCGGCGAATACGTGGCAGTCCTTTCAACAGACCCCATAACAGCAGCAGAGAAATTAAGTGGCTTTTTATCTGTCATAATATCCTGTAATGATTTAGCTTCTTGTGGCGCAAAGCCAATTGGAATATTATCAACTATACTACTTCCTGAAGGTACTGAAGAAGCTACTTTACATGGCATCATGAAAGAAATAGATAGAGCAGCAAAAAAATTAAGCATTGAAGTTTTAGGAGGCCACACAGAAATAACCTCTACAGTAAACAAGCCTATTATAAGCACAACAGCAATTGGCATAGCTAAAAAAGGTGAATACATAACCACAAAAGGCGCAAAAATAGGCGATGATGTCATAGTTACAAAAGCTTTAGGCCTTGAAGGCACAGCAATTTTAGCAACTGATTATGAAGATTTGCTGCTAAAGCGCTACAATAAAGATTTTGTCTTAAAAGCACAAAATTTTTTAAACGAAATAAATGTTATAGAAGAAGGACTTATTGCAGCACAAAATGGTGCAAATGCAATGCATGACATAACAGAAGGCGGAATATTGGGAGCAGCCTATGAAATTGCAGAAGCCTCTGGCCTTGGCATTGAAATATATGAAGAAAAATTGCCAATACGCCCTGAAACAAAAGAAATTTGCCGTTTTTTGGGCATAAACCCTTTAAAGCTCATATCCAGCGGTTCAATGATAATTGCTGCCAGTGATGGAGATAAAATAATCAAATCTCTATCTGAAAAAGGAATACAAGCTACAATAATAGGTAAAATTATAAAAGAAGGGAAATATTTAATAACATCAAAAGGAAAAGAAGAAATAACTCCACCAGAGCGAGATGAGATATATTTAGTAAATAAAGAGAGGATAAAAGTTTAATTCTTGCCTGAAGTTGTTGACAAAATATTTATAAAAATCCAGCTTTTATGCTAGAGGGCAGCCTCACGTTTTGAGTCGTGTCTAATGCTCGTTTTGGGCATCCTTTCAAAATGTCACCCTGAGGCGTAGCCGAAGGGTCTCAGACCTTAAAGCTTAGCTTATTGCATGTCTTTTTTGTCTGAGATCCTTCGCCAGACCCTTCGTTTCACTCAAGGCTCCGCTACGCTCCGGCTCAGGATGACATGTAAAAATGTTCTTGATGACATAAAAAATTAAACATAACATGCAAATATACAATTTCAATAGCTTCGCAATATACCCATAAACATAAAATCTAAACTTTTTAATGAGTGGAACGTCTTAAAATTTCAATCAACCTTACAAAATACTCAGGAAGAGGAGCTTCAAACTCCATGTAAACTCCTTTTGTAGGATGCATAAATCCTAAAACACGTGAATGTAATGCCTGCCCTTCCAACTTAAACTTTTGCTTTTTAAAGCCATATACTGGATCCCCTACAACAGGATGACCAATATAAGCCATGTGCACTCTTATCTGATGAGTCCTACCTGTCTTTATAACTGCCTCTACTAATGTATTTTCTTTAAAACGCTCCAAAACTTTGTACAATGTGAGAGCATATCTTCCATCCTCTATTACAGCCATCTTTTTTCTGTCAAAAGGGTGCCTTCCTATAGGTGCCTCAATTTTCCCCTCTTCATCCTTTATAGCTCCCTCTACAATAGCAATATATTTTTTCAAAACACTTCTCTCTTTTATTTGATTAGAAAGGCTTATGTGGGCCTTATCATTTTTAGCAACAACCATCACACCAGAGGTATCTTTATCAAGCCTGTGAACTATACCCGGCCTTAAAATGCCATTAATTCCCGATAAATTTTTACAGTGGTAAAGAAGTGCATTTACAAGTGTACCACTGTAATTTCCTGGTGCCGGATGCACTACCATTCCCTGTGGCTTATTTATCACAATTATATCATCATCTTCATAAAGAATATCCAAAGGTATATTTTCTGGCAGTACATCAATTTTCTCTGCCTCTGGGATATTTACAACAACCTCATCATTCTCTTTTACCTTGTAGCTGGGCTTTACCGTTTTACCATTTACCAAAACAAGCCCATCCACAATCAATTTTTTAATATAAGACCTTGTGTAATCTAACTCTGCCGCAAGAAAAACATCTATTCTCTTTCCCTCATCATCTTTTTCTCCCTGCAAAACTACATTGTCAACTATGTTCATCCCATCACGCCTTCTCCTTAAAAATCATAAGATATCCTAATATAATAGCTCCTATAACTATAAAAGAATCTGCAACATTAAAAACCGCAGGGAAAAATTTAAAATTAATAAAATCTACAACATACCCTAATCTCACTCTGTCAATTAGGTTTCCAATAGCACCACCTAAAATCATAGCAAGTGTATAATTATACACACTATTTTCCGGCAGTTTAATCATAGAATAAATTAGCACAGCCCCTACAATTACTGTTATAACTATAAAAAAAAGAGTCTTATTCTGAAGCATACCAAATGCCGCACCTTTATTTTCTACATAAGTAAGATGAAAAAAATTCTTTATAACAGGATAACTCCCCACAGGCATAAGATATTTCACTGCAAGGTATTTTGTCACTTGGTCAAGCAAAACTACAAACGCTACAATAATTATCTCCAACGTCAATTCCTCCTATGTATTCATTTGTTTTTGTAACCATATTGCTGTACGAATATATTATACAGAAAAATTACAAATTAAACTATAGCTTAATTTGTAATTAAACCTAAGGCGCTTATTGCCTTAGATGGCTAAAAAAACTGATTAATCTTCTAGTCTATAATCTAATTATTTAATTCATACTCTCTTTTTAAAATAGAATATATCTTCATATCCCAAAATCTCCCTTTTATAAAAACTGTTTCTCTCAATATCCCTTCAAACTTCATACCAACTTTTTGCATTACTCTCTCAGAAGGTATATTTTCTACCTTGCACCTTGCCTGTATTCTATTAAGATTCAACTTTTCAAAACCAAACTCTATTACTTTTTTAACTGCCTCTGTCATAAATCCTTTATTCCAATACTTCTTACCAAGCACATAACCTATTTCTCCTATCATATTCTTTTCATCAATAAATACATATCCACATGTTCCAATTAATTTGCCATTTTCTTTTAAATATAGGCCCCAGTCTGAAGGTTCATTATTTGCATATTTTGACAACAAAAGATTAATAAACTTTACAGAATCCTCAATACTTTTATGATATTCCCATGATACATATTTTGTAACTTCTGGATCACTGGCATATTCAAACATATCTTTCGCATCTTCTAAACTTATTTTCTTTAATATAAGCCTTGGAGTCTCAAGAACAGATTGATAAAACTTTTCCATATTTTTTACTTCCTTCCTTAAAAATATATACAATTAATTTTCACTTACAAATTCAACAAATAACCATTCTTCTTGAGCCAATCTTCCTGCTTTTTATAATCCGGCATTAACATCTTTACTTTTATCCAGAAATTCTTTCCATGATTTCTTTCTTCCAAGTGTGCAAGCTCATGCACAACAACATAGTCTATTACAGAAATAGGAGCCATTATAAGTCTCCATGAAAAGTTTAAGTTTCCATTTGAAGAACAAGAACCCCACCTTTTTTGTGCAGACGTAATATTTATCTTATTGTATTTTAAATTACTCTTTTGTGCATACCACTTGACTCTTTCAGATATCTTCTTAAAAGCTTCTTTTTTATACCAATCAATAAAAACCTCTTTTGCTTTATCTAAAAAATCCCTTGAAAGATAAAAACCATCTTCAAACTTAAGAGGAATCTCCTGATTATCTACTATATACAGCTTATAATACTTACCAAGATATAAAAAACCTTCCCCATTAACAAATTCTTTTTGCAAGGCTTTAGGATCCCTTGCCTCTATCTCCTTCTTTTTCTCCTCAATCCACCTTGAATGCTTTTGTATAACCTCCCAAATTCTCTTTTCATCTACGCCAAAAGGTGCTTTCACTATAAGAGTAGCATTATCTGTAATCTGCAATGCTATTGTCTTTCTTTTTGAACGTATTATTTTCTCAATCTTTATGTCTAACATAATTTCACTTCCTATAATGGTGATAAGATACTTAATTCTTTTTTAAATATACTACATCTTATTTCTTATCCTCTTTATAATTGCATTGGGTCTTTTTGAAAATTCTTCTATAGGTATTTTGTCTCGTAAAATATCATCTTTATAGATATTATAATAACCCTCATTTATAAATATCGTTAAATTCCCTATTTTAAAGCCTGTTATTTTTGTATTTTCGTCAATCATTTTACTATTAATATTGACTTTTAAAAATTCTTCTTGATGCTCATACAACCTCTTAAGTTCCAAATAAAGTCTATAGTCTTCTTTTGTTTTTATACAAAGTTCTGATACATTTTTTGCATTCTTAAGAAGAAACAAATTAGTATATATACGATTCGTAACTCCAAAAGAACCACAAGTAATAGGTCTTTCAAGCTTATTCCATTCTTCTATTTCAAATTTCACATATAACTCATCAGAATCCTTTGGTATTTCTTTTATATCTTTCCTTTTTACTATTTCAAAACCTTTTATCCTACCATAATAGTGTATCCCAGCTTCTTTATCAAATTTTTTGATTGACTGGTATATCGCAACATATTTAAACTTGATACCGCTAGACTTAATATTTTTATAAGGTATATGATAAAAATTATATTTGAGATTTATATCAAGCTGCTCTTTACTTGACAACGGAGCAACAAGTACTTCTTTATCATCAAACTTTACTTGATCAAGGTATTCATATGTACCACCTTGAAAAACTGAATCTTCAAAAGCTGATTCAAAAGAATTATTTATAAGGTCATCTATGAGTTTCTCAACAAGCTTAGTAGAACCAGGTAAAAATGGCAGTCCTCCCACATTAACTTTTTCAATACTTTTATAAAAATGATGTTCTTTATATTTTTCTTCGTCAGAATATGGAAACAATACAAAAGCCCCGAAAACCATTCTCTCAAAATTTTTATTATTTTTATTTTCATACACAATGGCATCACGGTATCTATGCATAGTGTTTATATCCTCTTCTTCCGGACCTGGAGAACGATATTTATTATAATAATCTGTATCAACAACTGCAGGATTTATTTTGTACTTTGCATCAAGTACATATTTAAATATAGTGTTTGATCCAACTTTACTCAACGATAATATACTATCAGGCATTTGAGGTGTAGTTGGGATATTATCATATTTAAATTTCTTATTGTACACTAGGGAATATATCTCCCCATTTTTTGGATTTTGATATTCAACACGAGTCTCCTCGCCTTTTGTCAAAGTAACAGTAAGTCCTCGATTATTAAATTTAATAATACCTTGCTTTACAAGATTATATTTTTCTCTCAATATTGAATTAAGTTTGATAAAACACCAATATTCATATAATATAGCCAAATCTTTCATAGATATTTTAAAAATGTATTCCCTTATCATAAGTCCCTTTAAAAGCATAATATAATATTTATAAACATCCTTGTATCCTGGCGCCATATTAAGCACAAGGGAAAGTGAATTCATAGTATATATATCTCCAACACCTTTCAAAAAACTGTAATTTAAATGCCTTCCAAGCTTATATATCATCGCTTCAATGCTTTTTTTAATATTTTCATCAACAATACTTGATTCTTTTTCATAATTTTTCTTAACTAAATTAAGCTTTTTTATTATAGATTTTATAATGTATTTTACCAATCTGTTTTCATATGTATCATAGGTAATAGAACTCTTTACAGAGCAAACTTTGTCAACTATTATTTCCCCATCGATGTTCTTCACATATTGAGGATGCTTGTTAATCCATTTTATTCCCTCTCTGTCAACCCTTTTTGCAGTATAATATTTGAGTATTTCCCTATCTTTTTTTAATACATGATGGGGCATATTTAGCACAATCACGATCGATTTATTTAACTTATCAAACACTTGATTTATAATCGCAAAAAATTCAGTGAGGCTGTTTCCTACCTTGTTTTTAGTCATGCTATAAAAGTATGTCCTTTTATAAAAATCAAATATAAGGTTGTATAATTCATTGTTAATATCTTGTAAAAGATCATAATAATCCTTTTGATAGTCAATTTTAGAAGGAAAAACCTCAATAGTTACCTTTAGATATTCTCGATTATTCACTAGCATAATAAGCTCTGAATATCCAATATCATTTTTAAAATTAATAATACCTGATAATACTCTTTTGGAAGCACCTACAAAACGTACTTTGTTCCTAATATTTATATTCTCATGCCAAAATGACACCTCATCATCAGTTTTTTTCTCAATCACAATTTCATAATTTTGCTGTTCATAAAAAAGAGGATAACTATCCCCCGTATATGACACCAACTTATCCTCTATTGGCGAATAAATTTTAGCAGTATATTCTGTACACGAGATATATATTTTTGCCCTTACGTTTTCATTGATATTTAAAGCTCCAACATTAGGATGATAGGGATTGCCTTTTATTGAAAAATCAAATTTCGGAGTAGAAATATAAAGCAGGTCAACATCAGAGCCAGTATGACGTAAATCCATCTTCTTCATATCTCCTTACCATATAAATAATTTTTTCTGCTGACCTTGGATATACACAATTATCCATATCTTTAAGCATCTTATCACTAACATCCATATCCTCATATTCATACTTGGCTTCATAATTGCCAGAACATATTTTAAATAATTCGACAAGTATTTTCTTCATACTGATACTGCTTCCGTGTATCCTGGGCAAAATCTTTTGCAATATTTCTAAATCCATCGCTTCATCAAAATCCATTAAACCATTTAACTCATTGTATATCATATAAAAACTTATTTCATCTCTCACCCTATAACCAAAATGCAAATTTCCTTCTCTTAGAACATCATTAATTTTTTTTAAAACCAAAATCACATCATCAATAATTTCCCTATAATCAAGACAATCATTTAATGTTAGAAATTCACTCTTTAAAAAACTATTGTTTAATACTTTTTCAGTAATTTCTTCGATATCTCCAGCAAAATAATCAAGGTTTACATCAGAAAACTCAATAACATTTGCTCTATCAAGCACTTTTTTGCTAAAGGGAAACGTAGTCTCATCCATATTAACAGTGCCAATGAAATATAAATTTTCAGGTATGTACAAATTGCCATATTCATGGAAAGAATCTTCATCTAACAGTTCTTTGTTCAAAAGGGGATCTGTAACAATTCTATCGCCATCCTTTTTTCGTGACTCTATAATTGAAAGAATATCGCTGAAATAATACTCTACACGTGCAAGGTTCATTTCATCCAATACAAAAAAGTAAGGTCTATTTATATCGTTTATAGCCCTTTTTATAAAATTTGTTAAAACTCCAGGATGAAATTTATTATGCATATCTTTGTAACCTAATAATTCCGTAGAATCTGACCAGTCGGGTCTTACAGGTACCAACATAAATCGTCCATTCTTCGTATTGCAACCTATAGCCTCCGCAAAAAGTCTTGCAAGTTTGCTTTTCCCTGTACCTGAAATACCTGCAAGAATTAAAAATGGCTTTGACTTCAAAGATAAATAAAAATTTTCTATTAACTTATCATTGTAGCTAAACCCATGATTTTTTATGTAACTTTTTATGTAATCAAGTTCATCTTTGACGTTATAACTAGTATCGTTGTCAGGTATATAATCTTCCTCATTTTCATATATTTGTTCCTTATCTTCACCGCTTAAAACAGAAACATTTTTATAAATATTTATCAAATCATGAAGGTCATTTTTTAATGTTTCATCATCTGGTAAATCATCATTCTCATATTTTTTATAAAATATTGTCCCTTTTTCATAAAATTCATTGCCAATTGATAAATTATTATCTGTATTCCATCCCTTTGCCTCCATTTTACTCCTTATCTTTAAAGCAAGAGATAACATTTTTTTAATGGCCACAAGTTTACCATATTTATCTTTTAACTTAGTATAGCCTTGATTCAAAGTTAAATATAGCCTTTTCATATCAGAAGAAAATAGATAAACAATATATACCCCTTCCATTGTAGTTTGTGTAATATTTTTGTCCATAATAGCAACCCAAGGAATTTCTGCCCAGTTACCTTGACCATTAGAGCCTTTAATAAAATATTCATCACCTATAAAATCAAATTTTTGTATCTCCTGAGGTATTTCTTTTCGTAATATATCTCCTATTCTATTTCCTTTAAATGGCTGTGAGGTTCTTGCTTTTATATAATTATCCATAACCTCTTTAAAAAGAGTCTTTAGTGACATTTTTATCTTACCTTTCTCAAAAATATAAATTTCTCTAGTTATTATTCAAAATATCCCATTTTTATTTAATTAAACACTTTATATATTTCGACATGTATTTTAAAAATTCCTTCTTAAGCCTCTTTTAACTTCCTTTCACTACATTATTTTTTTGAATACTTCTATTTACAATATCTTTAAATCTTTCATAGCTATTGACCCAATCAAAAACTACATCACTGGATACGGTGGCAAAATGTTTACGGGCACATTCAATTTTGGCTTTTTCCACATCGGTTAAATTAACTCTTTCTTTTTCAAATTTTGATTCCACAATAAAATACAACTTTGCCTTATGATCATCAACTTTATGGATTATTGCCCAGTCAGGGGTATAATTTCCATAAGGGGTTTCAATGACAAGTCCTCCCTTTTTCAATTTTGTAAAGAGAAGAACATCAGGATCTTCATCAAGGCTTCTTGCAAATTCATACTCCCCATGACTATCTACACGGATATATTTCTGGAGAGCTTTTCGGTATTCTTCTTTTGTTTTATATGCTTTTTTAGCACTTTCATTTAGCATCCATTGTTCAATTTCATCCACAGCAAAAATATTCTTCTCTTCAAACACAACTCCATCCAAAACCTCATATTCTATATTCTTAGCCTGGAATTCATTCAATTTATTCTGAAGAATCTTAATTACTTCATCTAAAATCTCCTGTTTCTGTAATAAAATTTTATTTTCCAAAGCCGAATAAATTCTGATTAAAGCTTTCCTTGGTAAGAAAGTTTGATGCATGAGATAATTTATTATTTCAAAATCACTTTTATTATTTTCTATTTCTTCTATTCCAAGATTAATTGTAAATTTAGCAGGATCATGTATTTGCAACTCATTAGATTTTTTGAAATCTATACCTCCTGTTGCTATTTCATATTGACGATAAATAAATTTATTAGTTAGATGTTTATTAATTTCTTCTATACTTTGTTTAATAAACTCCTCTTTATCAATGTTTACATGGTAAATTGTTCTTTTGTTTATTCGTTCACGTAATTCTGCTAAAAGCTTTTGAAATTCTTTTTCCGTTACAAAACTGTGGTATCCATTTTCTACAGGTTCTTCATCACCATTTTTAATCTCAATTCGTTTACTACCTTTTGCTTTCATATTTTCTATAAATTTCTCTTTAATAGCTTCCTGATACGGTTGTAAAATTGCATTTGTAAAATCATAATATATTATCTCTGCTGCATCTTTCGTTAGTTGGTTAGTTTTAGCATTAATAATTCCAGCATTAATAAGTTCAGTCCTAAAAGCTTCTACTGTATCTGCCACAAGAAATTCCTCTGGAATCCCAGCGTCTGCCAAGGTTTGATAAATAACTTCAAAAGTAACTTCTTCCTGATCTAGTCCTTCCTCCAATCTAAAATCTTTTTGCAAGGCTTCAGCGAAGTGTTCGTAATAGTCATTGGCAATTACAGTCAAAACATTTATTTCACTGTCAAAACACCGGTTTCCATAAATATCCACTGGCAGTCGCAAGCCTCGTCCTATTTCTTGCTTTTTAGCAATTTCTGAACTTCCTTTTTTTAATGTACACAGTTGGAAAACATTAGGGTTATCCCAGCCTTCTCTTAAAGCTGAATGAGAAAAAATAAATGCCAATGGTTCATCAAAAGAAATTAGTTCATCCTTTTTCTCTAAAATAAGTTGTATTCCACGTTCAATATCTTCCTGGGATTTAGCTTTTACCTCCAGTTCATCTTTTTCCCAGTCCCAATCTTCTATTTCAGTTTCATTGTTTTTCTTATCCCGTGCAAAGTAACCTTCTCTTACTTTTTGCACATTCTGGTATTCAGGAAATAAATCAGGATATTTTTTAAAAAGTTCATTATATCTTGGATCTTTAATTACTTTCTCATATTCCTCATCAAAAATGCGGGCATAAATTCCTCGGCCGTCAGGTGCTTCACTATCTCTAAAATTTTTAACCCGATCTATAAAGAAAAGGGACAAAACTTTGATTTTATAGCCTTTTTCTAAAATTTTTAGTTGTTTTGTTAAATGCGTTTGTATAGTTAAACGGATTAATATTCTGATTAAGTCCAGTTCATCTAAATTATAATTATTTTCTCCTTCTTTTAATATTAAGATACCTTCCTTATAACCAATTTTCAATCCGTTAATTTTGTGCGGGTCTTCCAATACAATCATATCTCTATATTGGGATAATTCTCCGGATAATTCATAAAGGCTTACCCCTTTTTGCACATTGAAGGTACGTAATTTAACCTGCCCGCCCGGTTCACGATAGAAAATTTCAATTTTTGCTTTTAAGTCCCGGGTAAATTCTATATAACGAACATAAGGGTAGTCTTTACTGATATTGCCATAAACAGTTTTAACCTCAATTTTCTTTACTAAATCCTGTTTATAAGCCTGGTACGAATCAAGTTTATATACTTGATGGTAAAGCTTTTTATGAGTTGCTGAATACCTTAAAATGAATAGCGGATCCAATTCTTCAATAGCCTTTAAAGAAGCACTTTTCTTTTTCCCATTTCCTTCAAGTCGCTGTGGTTCATCTATAATGACAATTGGTTTAGTATATTTTATTAGGTCCCACAAAACTCGCCCTCTTTCATCTTCTCTGCGAATTTTATTGCTGTCTTTATTAAATGCCTGTATATTCATAATTACAATGCGTAAATCCCTAGCTTCCACAAAGTCCATTAACTTATTTAAATTATTCGAATCATAAACGAAAGCATAATTTGAAATGTCAAGGTCATAAAGGGTTTTTAAATGTTCTTTCAAAATTTCAATATTTTTTTCTACTCCTTTACGAATAGCCACTGTAGGCACTACAATTATAAACTTTAAAAAATTATAATTTTTATAGAGCTCCAAAATAGTCCGCAAATATACGTAAGTTTTACCAGTACCTGTTTCCATTTCTACAGAAAAATTATATATAGGCTGTAAATCAGTAGATGGAAAGAGCATGTTTTGAGTTTGTATTTCTCGTAAATTTTCTAGAATAACATTCCTTCCTATGTCCAATCTATTCCTTATAATTTCCTCAGATATACGTCCTATATGTCGGGTTTTCCCACGATAAATTACATCCCCCAGCTCCCGATCTTGTCCTCTAAAAAGGGTTACAACTGAGTTGATAGCTTTCTTTTGGTATTCTAAATTATCATCAAAGTTAAATATAACTTTCCTTGTCATTTAGCCCACTCCTTAAATAAACTCTACTCTGTAAGTCTGGTCTTTTCCCTGGTTAAAAAGCTTTATTTGTGTATCAAGTCTGTGCAAAATATTTAACTTCAAAGAAATATCATCATCAAAAGCACTATCTCTAAAAATAATTTTTATCGGTTTTGGTTCTAAAGAAGCTATTTTATCCACAATATCACTGGTAATCGTTTCTTCAAGACATACTACTACACTATCGGCGAACATATATGTTCGATTCCCTATATTGGTAAGTTTTTCAATTTTAGATGTAAGTGGGAAATCTCTGTGACGTAGCATAATCTCATAAACTACATCAATATCAGTAAAGCCAGGATTAAAGTCTAAAGCATCCTTAACAGAAAGAGCGCTTTCGCTTAGAGTAATCTGCTCACCGTCAAAAACCTCATCATTCCATCGAATATTTGTTTCAGCTACCTTAAAAACTTTAAAACCAATATCAAGGTCATCAATCCACTCCTTATCCTTAAATTCTTCTTTAATCTTTTCTCCAGCCCTACGAATCCTTTCTTTACCAATATCAGCAATAGTTTTAAAGCCAGCTTTATAGGCTTCAGAATCCTCATCTACCTTTTCAGGGAGTTGCACCATAATAAATTTGCGTTTGCCACCATCTTCTGCATTAAGCTGCATAACTGCATGGGCTGTTGTAGCTGAACCAGAAAAGAAGTCAAGAATAACCATTTCCCTATCGTTTATAAATTTTATTAAGTTTAAAACAAATTTAACTGATTTTGGATAAGGGAAAATCTTATCGCTATTAAACAGTTCACTAATATCTTGTTTTCCTTCAACAGTCCCTCCAAAATTAGTTGTAAGGCTCCTAGGTTTTTTACCTTTTTCATTCAATCTCTGTTTAAATTGTATAGACCAACTCCCATCATCCTTTTTTACAAATCTTATTTCTCCGTTTTTTAAATCTTTTTCAAATCTTTCTTTTGAGCGTATCCAATCACCATTTATAATAGTTCCATCTGGAGCCATAATATCGTAATTTATGGGATTTTTTAGACCTGGTCTTGCAAAAGTATCCCAAAAATATCTACCGAATTCATCTTTTTCCTTATATCTTTTTAAATATTCTTCATCATGTTCAATAAACATTTCATCTAAGTAAAGAATATCTTTACAATAAACTAGAATATAATCATGTTCTTTTACTATGTATTTACTATCACTTCCACCGCCAATCTTTGATTGCCTGATAAATACACCAACAAAATTCTCCTCCCCAAAAATCTCATCACAAATCTTTCTTAAATTTGCCACTTCATTATCATCAATACTAATAAAAATTACTCCATCATCGGAAAGCAAATCTTTAGCTACTTTTAAGCGTGGATACATCATATTCAACCAATTGGAATGGAAGCGTGCAGAACTTCTCTGGTTTTTAATTAATCGCTCACCATTCTCGTCAAGTTCGCCTTCTTCTTTATCACTTTCTTCTTTTAATTTTTTGAAATTATCTTTATAAATAAAATCATTGCCAGTATTATAAGGTGGATCTATGTAAATCATTTTTATCTTGCCATAGTACGAATTTCTAAGAAGTTTTAAGACCTCTAAGTTGTCTCCTTCAATATAAAGATTTTCTGTAGTATCTGGGTTTTTACTCTCTTCAGGTACGTATTTTAAAGTTTTTCCAACCACATCGGTTAAAGCAAGCTGTTTGGCCAGTGTCTTTCCTGGCCAGGTAAGCTCATATTTTTCCTTTCCTACTTCTTCAAATTGACCAAGCTCTTGCTTTAGCGCCTCAAAATCTACCTGACCATCTTTTACTGCCGCAGGAAACAATTCAACAAGTTTTTTAAGATTATCTTGAACTGGATTAAATATTTCCTTTGACACTTTGTTTTCCATTTTGTTACCCCTCCTAAATAGCGATTATTTCATTTAATCTTAAAAGAATATTTTTTATTTCTGAATTAAAGCTTGCTTTTTCCGCTAATGTGATCGACTTGCTCAGATGATTTTGGAGATTTATGATTTTCTTTAGAAGCATCATAATTTCATTCATTTTTTCAATATCATAAAAGATTTTGGTCTCTAATGCCTTTAAAGCTCCCCCCCACAAACGTTTATATGTAATAAGATAGGCTTTAGTTATAATTTCTGTGTAAAAGGTGAGTTTGTTAGCAGTGTTTAATATTTTAGCAAAAGCTAAATATTGATCAAATAATGTTGCATTTTCATCTGGGAAAAATAAAGAACTTCTCTGAGTAAAAATTATATCATCTATGACAATTTCCTGCGAATCAATTTTACTTAATCTTTTTAAAGCAAAACAGTACAGGTAATTGCCTTTATTATCAATAAACCGTAATACCGCAGGAGGTTTAACTATTTTTTGTAAAATTCCGCCAATAAAATTAGAATACTTTAAGTCATTAACTTTTATATCAAAATAAAGAATAGCTTGATAGTTATAATCATTGTTTATTAATGACGGTATTTCTTCTCCAATTATTTGGTGTGTTAAAATTATTCCTTTAACATCTTCTTTAAATTTTTGTTTCTCTTGTTTTGTTAGTTCCCCGGTTAAAAAGGTTTTTATATCGAAATTTTTATCAATCTTATATCTCTCAGGTACTCCAAGCATTTACATCACCACAAGAAAGGATACTAACTCAAAATCATCAGCACTTGTATGGGCAAATTCATTTTCGTAGCCACCAAAGTCAAAAATACTTGTTTCAGCTTTTCTTTCTTCCTCACCTTTAATACTATCAATTGCCTTATTCAAAAGATTTGAATAAAAGCTCATATCAGTTGCATTTTTAGTTTGCTGATTAAACAAATCAATTAGTTCGGTATTTGGTTTATTTTTCCCATAAGAAAGCTTTCTAAATTGCATTAAAGTCTCTCGTGAACTACCGCTTCCAAAATATATTTCACCGTCATGGGTAACATAAATTAAGTAATAGGGGTAAAGAGAACTATTACTTTCAGGCTTAGTATTATCTTCAAGATGCCTAAAGCAAAAGATACAACCTGGTTTTTCCCCTTTAACCACAGAATAAATTCCTCTCGGTACTTTTTTTATTTCAGGATGACTACGCACATACATGGACAACTCATATAGGTAATCGTTCATATTTAGGTCTGTTATAGAAATATTATCTGATAATTCATCAATATCAACTATTTCATTTTGCAATCGTTCCAATTGCTTTTTACGAAAGTCGAAGTCATTTAAATCTGGATTTAATATATCATCTTCTCCGGTTGCAGTCAAATTTACCGCCAGCATTTTTTGTTTGACACGGTATTCTAATTGAAGATATTCATTTAATTCTAAATTCGGGAAAAAATTTATCATAGCTATTCGTTCATTTTTGCTTCCAATCCTATCAATACGACCAAAGCGTTGAATTAAAATAACTGGATTCCATTGAATATCATAATTTACCACGCAATCAGCATCTTGAAGGTTTTGTCCTTCGGAAATACAATCAGTAGCAATAAGAATATCTATTTGTTCATTTTCGGGTAATTTTCTCCCTAATTTAGAATTGGGAGAGAAATAAGATAGTATAGTATTAAATTCTTTAGAAATATTTAGCGTTGTTTTAGGTTCGCCTGTCCCAGTTACAAGCGCAGTATGAATTCCATGTTTTTTCATTTCTTGTGCAAGAGTATCATAAAGATAATATGCGGTATCAGCAAAAGCAGTAAAAATTAATACTTTTTTATTGCCTGGATTATAAGGTGTCTTAGTTATTTTTTCTTCTAAAAAGTTTAATAAGGTTTTTAATTTTTCATCTCTCTGTTCTTGCAGAACAATATCAACACTTTTCAATAATTCTTCTATTTTCCCTTTATCGTGATATAAGTCAGCCAAATATATTCCTTTCATTAAATGATTAACATTTATTTCATACTTATAATCCAATAATAATTCTTCATCGTCATCTGATTCTTCAAATTCTACTTCTAAATCTTCACTACTTTTTTCAAGCAATTCTATATATCTATCAATTCTCTGAAGAAGACGTTGTAAAGTCTCCCTAAAAGCATAAACAGAGCTTTCTAACCTTTTAAATAAATTGAATCGGTGTAGTACGGAAACAAAATATTCTCTTTCTTCATGATTAAATAGCACTCTGTCACCACGAACTGTTTGGAATTTTTCTACATAATATTGCTTGTATTCAGGTTTAATGTATTTCATAGGTTGATAAACTGCAAGTGTTAACATATCAAGCTTTTCATCTGTATCATAAAATTTTAGTAATTCCCCTTTGCTATCAATTTCTGGTTTATAAGTTTTTGGTGGAAGTTTTTCAGGAAAACTACCTATTTCATCATTGCCATAATACATAGTGATATGCTTACGACTTCTCGAAATTGTAACCATTTCAAGAAGTTTAAAAAATTCTGATGGAAGATTATCCAATAAATCCTTTTTATTTCTATTTGGCTCTTTAATCCAATCATTTATTACTTTTTGCGCTTTTTTTAATACCCCTTCAATGCTGGAAATGCCATCTTCCTTAAAAGCTTCGTCATTATCTATAGTAATTGTGCTCAACTGATTTTTTAAGTCATTTAGAGAATTGTTTACAGGTGTAGCTGTCAGCATTAAAACTTTTGTTCTAACCCCTTTTTTAATAATTTCATTTATCAATCTTCCATAACGTGAAAGTCTTTCCGGATTATCATTGCGATTTCTAAAGTTATGGGACTCATCAATAACAACCAAATCATAATTTCCCCAGTTTATTCTGGATAAATCAAGGCCGCTACGGGATCTCCCAAAACGACGACTTAAATCACTATGACAAAGAATATCAAATGCAAACCGATCTCTCGCAAAACGGTTATCTATGTAAGAATTTCTGAATGAATCCCAGTTATCATACAACTTTGCCGGTGTTAAAACTAAAACTCTATGCTGTCGTAACTCATAATATTTTATTATAGCTAATGCTTCAAAAGTTTTTCCAAGCCCTACGCTATCAGCAATAATGCAGCCATTATATTTTTCAATTTTGCGTATAGCAGAAACCACTGCATCTTTTTGAAATCGAAAAAGACTTTTCCAAATCTCAGTATCTTTAAAACCAATATGATCGCTTTCAAATCGCTCTATATCGGAATCTAATTGGTCTCCAAAAAGTTCATAAAGGGTAAAAAAATAAAGAAATTCCGGATCGTATTCTTTATAAATGAAATTAAGATTTTCTAAAAGTTGCTTCTTGAAATCTTCTGTATATCCCTTATTGTTCCAAATAAGTTCAAAACTTCTTTTAAGTTCTTTGACCTGTTTCGAATCAGTAATTTCTATATTAAAATTCATTGGAACTATACCATTTTTCCTGGTTTTGCGGATAATTTCCAAAGAAGAATCCCCAAAAACTCCATAGTCTTCATCTATTAATATGAAATTGCTTTTTAAAAGCTCTTTCTTTTTTATCCTTTTTACATTCACGTGTTTTTCAATAAAATTATACATACTACGAGCTTTGCTTAGATGCCCCAATTTATTTTTTTCAACTATTTCATAGGAGTTAAAAAATATATTATCAGCAATTCTACCAATTTCAAATTCCCGAGAAATTTCTTTGCCAGTAGGAATATAAGTAGAATCTCTTAGAACAAGATTTATTTCTTTGACTTTTTCCATGTCGAATTGCAATTCACTAAAAACAGAAAGTGTTAATTTATCATTAACAATGTTTATTGTACTATTCTTTTTATTTTTAAGTATAGTTTTTATCCGTTGTATTAAAACATCATTGGAATTTATTACTTCAGCCATTCTCCTATCCCTCACCTTTTAGTAACCTATCATATATAATAACATACTGCATAAGAATATTACATAAACCTCTATAAATCAAAAAATGTATTTTAGCACGCCTAAGAGTTTAACACATTTACAGTCATTCTTCAAAATAGTCATTATCAATTCTTTTTATCTCGTATAGTTCCTGTATTGTTACACCAACATTAAAATCTATCATATATTCAGCTAATTTATGTCCATCGATTAAAATTATTTTTTTACTTGTTAATCTTTCAACATATTCTTTAGCATCTTTTGTAAAATTAGAAGTTGTTATAAAAATACCTTTACTTGCCCCTTGTCCCTCTAAAGCTCCTGCAAATGCTTGAACTACTGGTCTTCCAACAGGGCTATCTTTCCATTTTTTGGCTTGTATATAAATTTTGTCAAGTCCTAGTTTATCTTCATTGATTATACCATCTATTCCCTCATCATTTGTTTTTTGGGTTCTTTCCTTTGCTTCTTCCTTAGAACCCCCATATCCCATTTTTATTAACAAGTCTAACACTATTTCTTCGAATTTATAAAAGTCTACTTCTTTTAACTTTTCCAATAATTCGTCTATTAGAGAATCTTTTATTTCATCATAAGCATTGCTAATTCTTTCAAATGGTGTCATATTGCCTATCGGGGGCTTTTTAGGAGGTTCTGGTAATTTCTTGGCCTTTTTAAATTTTCTGAAATTTTCATACCTCATTAAAAATTCATCATCTAACCGTTCAATTCGCTCTGTAAGTACCTTTTTGCCTTCTTCTGTAATCTTAAATTCTCCTCTTTTGGGAGACTCTATAAGTCCTGCCTTTTTTAAATATGTAGCCGCCCATCCTATTCTATTATAAAAAATTTTAATACCACTCTCACGTCTTGAATTTACTTCTTTCTCTGTTAAGTTAAATACATTTTTAAGTTTTTCTTCTAATTCTTTATACTTGTGTGTTTCATCATCAGAAAGAATTTTAAGTAATGGCAACATAATCTCTTCATATGTAGGTATAGCCATTTTATCAACCCCTATTTTATGTATCTTTATATATATTCAACAAAACTTTATAAAATCCTTTAAAACTATATATGAAAATAGAAAACAGGCATCAATTAAAGCATATTGCCTGTTTTTTTAATATATTTTTTATTTATATAATCTGTCTTTAATTCTTAATAAGCATTTTTC
Source organism: Clostridia bacterium (assembly GCA_012840485.1). Lineage (GTDB taxonomy): Bacteria > Bacillota > Thermoanaerobacteria > Thermoanaerobacterales > Thermoanaerobacteraceae > Thermoanaerobacter. The sequence goes on from DULG01000062.1 coordinate 18,609, forward strand.
TTTGAGTATATACTTAACGAATATATTGATAATGTATAGTACCATCGTCATCTATTATATACGGCATATTTTCTTTTTTAAGAATGTCTATTATAATATTTCTTTGCTCCTTATTACTTTTATTAAATTCATCAATAAGTTCATGTATTTTTTGTAAATCACCAAGACTTTTTGTTTTATTATAATTGATATAATTATTGACTATTTCTTTGCTAAGTTCAATTTGCGAAAATATATTTTCTTTTAGCGGTGTTAACGTAGATATATTAGTATCATTTATTTCATTTTTTAATAAATCTATTTTATTTTGAATAATAATTAAGTCTTGTTCTGTTGTCGTAATATTAGCAGAATTAAGGTAGCTTATTAAATCTTTTTCTACTTTATTTACATTTTGAATATAATCACTTATTTTTGCTTGTCGACTCTTTAAATCTTTTAAAAATACACTACTTGAGGTATTTTTGCTTTCTGTAAGTAAGCCAGCTCTTAATAATATGGGTTTTATCCATGTAGATATAGCAAAAGCATTCCATAAAAATATTAATATTGGTATAATACTTATTAAAGATATAGCTTTTGTATAGGTTCGTGGTCTATAATTTTCATTAACATAACTAAGTGGCTCCTCTATCCCCTTCCTTCTTTTTTCTTCTTCATATTCTCTTATTTGTCTTAAAAATTCCTTTTGCCTCTCATTTTTAAATGCCATGAATTCCAACCCCCATAGACTTATAACCAGATGGATACTTTATATTTAAAATGCCTCTTAATAATTTCTATATAATTTTATTAATTCCTTCATTATCAAGTACAATTTTACAATATTTTAAAACTTTAGTATGAATATTTTGTAATATTTATTAAATAAAAACAGGCATGAATTTATGTACAGTGCTGTTTTTATTAATATATCGTTATTTCATCTCTACAAATTTACCCTTAATTAGTTGATGTTTATCTAACTTAAACCCATTAAAATTTATAATTTTACTTCCTACATTTATATAATAGCCTGCTTCTTGAACTCTTGGGATATTTTGAGTAAAGTCAAATTCTGCAAGAAGTTTAATTTCTCCTTCAAACTCTATATTATTTGAGAACTCCAAAAATTGTTTTGTTATTGAATCTGATTCTATACTTGCTGTTCCACTTTTTGTAATATTCCACTTGCTAAGTTCTTCTGTTGATTCAATACTCAAGTTTAATAATCCCAATTCACCAAAGCCATATTTAATATCTCCACCAATATAAACTTTTGAAAAAATATTTGATAAAAAAGCTGTTAGTTCATCATACTCTTTCTTTTCGCTTTCATCGTTTTTATTAATATTTTCTTCTGCGTTTTCGTTATTATTGCTATTTTTTATTAAAGAGTTTATCTCTTTAATAGCTTCATCCTCAAATCCAATCAAACCCACCCAGTAAAGTTGATTTAAATTATTTTCTCTACTTTTTTCTTCCAAATCTAATTTTGATTTTGGCAGTATATATTCAAATTCATGTAAACTTTCATCCTTCGCACTTCTTAATAGAGGTTCTAAAGCAGTTGAAACAAGCGTATCAACAAATTCAAATTTAAATTTATCTTTGCTAATAAACTCCTCTTTTTCATTATCCTCTCTATTTTGTTCAGACTTATCATTACGAAGAGATTTTTTAAATGCAAAATCCCCTTTTTTATATTGAGGAAATAATTCCTGAAGAACTGTAGATTTACGTTCTAAAGAATTCTCTATTTTTTGCTCTATTGCAGGATAAAAATTAGTAATTTTTTCAAATAATTTTTTAGCTCTTTCAATTTCACTATACCCAATTCTCTTTAAAAATTGATTTGTTAAGGCTCCCCACATTGTCCAACCTGGGACAAAAACTTCTGTTTCGTTAATTACTCCCCACTCAACAGAGCCTATATGTATTGGCTGGCTTTGTTTAAAAATTAGCTTATACCATATCATTTTTTATTCCCCCATAGCCTTTGCATGGTATCGGGCATAGATTAACACTTTTTCAAAAAGTTCTTTGAAAAAAAGAAGAGACGACAAATCTCCTGCAATATTTTGGAAAAAATTTTCATAATTTAAGATTTGTAGATTTAAATCTGGATATACCACTTTAAAAAGGGGCTCAAATTTCTTCATGACTTCATTTCCGTCTACCTTTTTGTCTGATTTTGCATAAACCCACATAGCGTAAACGCCATCATTAGAAAGAACGCCTAAAAGTTTACTTATTTCATTTTCACCTAAAATTTTCTCATTTACAATATCAAAAGCTATTTTATTTAATGTATATTCGAGATTATTTTCGCTCATTTTTGTTCACCCCCATTAGGGTCATCACTACTTTCTTCTAATTGACCTTCAGTATCTTTATCACAATTCGTATTTTTATCATTAATCTCTAATTCAATTCTCCCAAAACCTCTTGTTGTCATACCACCAATACCTAATGTATTAAAAAAGTGTTTGGAACTACATAAAGCATCCTTTAGCATGCCATAATCAGGCAAATCTTTTATTTTATCTAATCCTTCAAAAGCTGATTTATCAAATATTCTTAAATCTCCATAGAATATCGTCCCTCTTGGTATTGCCTCAGAAGTAAAAAGTGCACCTTCTTTTGCTGCTCCTGTTATTGGATCTATTGAGACAGATGTTCTTACTTCAAGATTGGAATTTACAATTTGAGAGAATAAGCTTTCAGGGACAATAACAATTTTATCAGGAGTAAACTCAAAATCGCCAATCTTTATTTCATTTAGATTGATTGAAAGATTTCCCACTTTATAAGGTAAATAAATCCATCCAAGATTTATGTGCCCTTTATCCTTCCCCTCCTCTAATTCTTTTAAAGCAATACAAAATTTTTGTTCTTCTGAATTTAATTTTTCATCTATTTCTCCTTCTATCTTTTCATCATATAATTTAGCATGTTTTAATATTTCCTTTGTTGTTATCCACTTTGTTCCAAAACGTGTAAAGACCGGGAAAAACAAAATATTTAAATCACTAAAATGAATCAACCCTTGCCAGCTTAAATCTTTCTTTGAAAAGCCAAATCCTTTGCAAATTATACAATGTCCACAATGACCTGTCTTGCCTTTATCATCTGTAGCAAAAGGCGCATTTGATAACTCTTCTTGTGGAGTATTATCCTGCCCAGCACAGGTAATTTTAGCAGTCACATTACCATAATAGAAATGCCAGCCATTATTATTCCACTTGCTTGGATTTTTCTCAATCCACGTTTTAATTTTTTCATCCAAAGTATTTTGATCAATACTTTTAATATCATTCATGCCAGGCTGTTTATTTTTAATTTTGGATATTAACTCAAGTGTCGCATAATACCTCCAAGTTCCTGCTAAACTTGAACCAGGAATTTTAGGAAGCTTTGTTATTGGGTCTCTTACAATTGTATTATCAACTCTTCCTATGGTATAACCGCCTGTCCCAATATAAATTGGGTCTGTTGCCATTCCATAAACTCTTAATTCCTTAACAGAATCATTTTTACACATTTTCTATACCTCCTTTAAAGCTTTATGCCAAAATTCAAACATATCTAAGAAAAGCTTTAAGTTTTGTTTATTCAGTTTTTCTTTGAGTTGATTATGAAGTTTTTCTTTGTTTATCTTTCCATTTTCTTCTACATCATTTTCATTTATCTCAAAAATAGTACTAAGCATTAAAAACATCTTTTCATCTTCATGAGGTTCAAGAATATTCATAAAAGCAGATGTAAGGAAAATTGCAGAAGAATTATCATCAGACTCAATCTTTTCATAAATCAAACCTATTAACTTATGTAATTTAGCACTATTTTGCCTATTTACAAAAACTTCCTTAAACTTCTTGAATTTGTTCCAATAAGCATCTAAATCGTATGGTCTATTGTTTTTTAAGTGGAGATATCTTTTTACAGGTTGTCTTTCTTTATCATAATAAATGTCATTTCTTCTTGTGTTTGTATCTAAAAATTCAAAGTCAAATGTATTAGGGATTATGGTAATTTCTACATCATCATCAATCTCATCAATGTTAGATATCCAGCATTTATAGCTATCTTTTGGCTTCATATAAAATTCATAACCTTTGGTATGCTTGTCCCAATATGAAGAATAATAGTTCTTGGTTCCATTTGACTTTAACAATTCCTCTTCCTCTTTATATTCTAATCTCTCTTTAATCATAGAAACCTTTCTCGATATTTCCAATTTTTCTCTATCCTCTATATCTCTCCTAATTTTCCTTAAAGCTCTTATGCCTAAATAAAGAGGCTTTTTATAATCTTGAATTATTACCCCTATATGTAATGGTAGTTTTCCATAGACAAATTTAAAATTTTCATCATATTTTTTCATAACATTATCAACCAAATTTGGCACATACTCAGCAGGTATGATAAATTGCCAGCTAATTGGTGTAGGGTCAATAATAGAAATATAAGGTTGGTAATACTCAAATTTTGTACTATCATTTAAATTAAGTGATGTTCCTATATCCTTCTTATCCTCATATTTTTTAAGATTAAACTTTTTATCCTTTGTCAAATCTTTTATGTTGGATATCAAATAAACCTTTCCTTTATCAGCCCAAAAAATTGCCTCTCCATCATAATACTCGCCATATGGAATCTTAACATTTTCCCAATAATACCTTTCTTGCCTATTTTGAGGAATACTTGCATAAGTACATATATTTGCTTTTATATCCTCAAAAAACTCCTTTGTACTTTCCCATATCCTTCTCAACCTCGCTGGAGAAGGATTTTTTCGAAGGAGAAATTGAAGAATAAGTGTAGATAAAAAGTCTATGTCTGAATTGTCAAGTTTTTCCCAATGAATTTTTCTATTATCAAAATCTATTTTTAATTTTAATGGTTTATTTTGATCTTTATCCCAATCATCTAATTTTTTATAAATAAATTTTTCCCATCTGGCCCCAATAGAACGTTCAAGTAAGATATTTTTTATTAACCCGACAATAAAAGCAAAACAAAAAATATCTATTATTAAATTTGGTCCCTCAGGTTGATAATAATTTTTCCATTTGTCCAAAAAAATTTCAGAATTATCTATAGAAAATATTTGATCGCTATTTTTATTTAAAACAGATTTAGTTTTGTCATTTTTATTGCTTTCTTTTATATTGTCCCACTCTACATTTAAAAAATGGAAGAAATTTCTGTTAAATAAATCTAAAATCATTATATCTTCACTATCGGGTGGTAAAATATTTTTTCGGGGCAGTAGATTAATAATTTTTCTCTTTACTTTCTCATAAGGTGTTTGAATTCCATCTTTGTCAAATAACTCAACAAAACTCTTAATACTATTTAAATTTCTAAAAGAATTGAAGTCTCTTAAATTTTTGTTACCTGAAGTTAAAAAATTGGTATAATATTTTCTTACTTCTGCTAATAATGTATTTAAATCTGATTTTAAATTCTTAAAATCCTCTTCTCTCACCAACAAACTATTCAACATATCTCCATTTAACCAGTCCTGTAGTTCAAATTTCATTGTCACCAATGCAACTCTACCATTTTTATCCTTTAATTCATCCATCCAAATAGTTTCTTTACTCGTATCTTCAAGCCATTTGTCAATCCTACCTCTTGTTTTCTTTTCAAAACAAACATCACAAATATTTTTATCATCATTTCTTCTATCTGATTTGAAGACCAATCTTTGCCCACAAACCTGACATATACCAATTGCTTTTCCACTTTCTGATTTTTCGATAGATATGTCAACTTCTTTTTTACTCCAATTTGCTTTTAAAAAATTTTCTTTAGCCTTTTCAAGAAGATATGACAAATTCATTATGCCACGGGATGTTTTAGTAAGAAAAATAGCAGGGTAAAACTCATCAAAAGATTTATCTTTAAAAATATCTATAATTTTTTCTTCTATTTCTTTTAAATCATCACTTAGTTTTGCTAAACTGCTTCCATCCTCTAAATCTCTTCCTAAGCCCTCGCCTACCAAGAAATAAATTCCTGTTTCATCACGATATATTTCATTTCCAATAGGATAATCATATTCTAAAAGTTTTTTAATTTTATCATCGATTTCCTTTGAAACTTCTCTATACCATTCTATTTGCTGAGGTTTATAGCCTTTTTCTGCCAACTTTAGTTTATCATATTGTATACCAAGAATACGCCAATTGATATTATTAGGATTATTCTTATAATCGTTCAACTTATTCTTGCTGTCTTTAATGATAGTTAAATTAGCTAATACTGCCTTAAACATAGTAGTAGTCATATAAGCCTGATCCCAGAGAGTAACATCATTTACAGGAAAACGAGAATCACTTAAAAGCCTTGAATACCAATTCTTAACCTCTGTGAAAATAAATTCTTTTATTTCTTGCCAATTAGGTTTTTCATAATAATTATTACAGGATAAAAAGTTATGAAGCTTATTGTAAAAGCTAATCCTTGCATCATCAAAATCTTGCGATTCTACATTTTTTTTAAAGGACCCAAAAGCATTTGAAATCCATAAATTACCTTCTAACTGTTCTTTTGGAGAACCTTTCTCTATACCAGAATTTATATTTTCGCAGCCGCGAAAGAAAATTTTTTTAACAAAATCTAAAGAACTTTCACCACCTTGCATTATTTCTTTCAGTTTTAAATTAGGTATAAAAGTTAGGTCTATTTGTATAGCATTTATAAAATCTTTAAGTTGTTTATCAACTTGTGTAAGTTCGGTATCTAAAAATTTATCAACATACTCTTTGTAACTTGACCATTTATAATTCGAATTTGGGAAATATGGTTTCCAAAATGAAAATCCAACATGTGTTTTACCTAAGTTAAATAATAATGCTCCTATTTCAGCCTTTAAAATTTCATCTTTATACTTCTTTAAATTTTCCAAATTTAGCCCTGACATTTTCCCCACCTCGTTCCTTCAATATCCCCATTAATGCAATAATACTTTTCCCTATCTATTAACTCAAAAGTTCCCCATCCAAGCTTTGTTTTTGCGCCTATTCCATTCTGTGATACTTTTTCAATTGCCGATGTGAGATTTTCTAAATCTTTTTCTGCTTCCTTTTTTATTACATCATTTTCTTTTAAAACTGCATCAAAAGGAATGTATATAATTTGCAATAATCCTTCCGTTCCTTCTGGGACTACCTCATAATAAATAGGTTGTGTTCCTGCTCTTTTTCTTCTGTCATGGGGATTGATTACTTCTAAAGAAAGTCTGTCAAAATATGTAGGATAAAATATGGCTCTTCCTTTATGTGTTTGAAACTCTATTGGAAGATCTTTATTATCCTTTTGAAGTTTCTCAGAAATTTTCTCGTAAAGAATGTCTTTAAGTGTTTCATATGAATTTTGGCTATTAATTTCATCTATAAGATTTTTGTCTATTCTCATTCCAAGTTCAAATAATATAAATTCTAAAAGTTTTCCCTTAAACTTATCTAAATCTCCATTTTTACCCTGTAAATAATCCTCAATAGTTTTTATACTATCTGAGCCTGCACCAAATATTCTTAAGTAACTATCAATAACTTCTTTCTTTTCATTAAAGTTGTCTTTTTCATTAATTAATTCTTTAAATGCCCCTGCTAAAGCTCCCTTCCATCCGCTTCCTCTTATCATTGGTACTTTAAAAACTTTCTCTTTTAATATTGGATTTGAAATAATATAAAATTCATCATCATCTTTTGAAAAGTAAGGCTGTTTTAGTTTGAATTTTGCTTGGATGATAAATGAGTAAATGGGGAATTTATTAATATACTCATTAACTATATTAGTAGTCAAGATTCCTGAAATAAAATTAACATCTTTTAACTGTATATCATCTTTAAAAAAGAAATTTTCATCATCTTTTATAATCTTTTCCTTTAACCAAGTTACTGGAAAATCTTTTGTCGTTTCATTAGACTTATTTTTTTTTAAAAATATAAACAATTCACCATTTAATTTTTTTGATTTTTCTCCTTCAAGTTCAGATTTATAAACTTCATTAGATAAAACAAACGGAAAATCTTTTTTGAGACTTTCTACTTTATATCTATCAATACTGATTATTTTTGGGTTATTGTTTTCTTCTTTTTTAAACAAATAATCTTCTATTTTCCCCTCACTTTTGTACTTAAAATAATACTTACAGTACGATATATATTGGCTTAAATTTTCTACATTATCAACATTTATTTCAATTAATGCATCATATTTAATCATTTCGTTCACCTCCCTCATAAAGTTCTAACAAATCAACGATAGATAAAAACCCTCCGACGTAATTTCCATTTTCTTTCTTTATGTATGGTAAAATTTTAGACCCTTGAGGTAATAAATCTTCATTGTTTGGAGGCTTTTTAGTAGTGCCAAAAATCTTATGCCTTTTTTCTGTATCTCCTCCATTACTTTTGTCTTTTGCCCTTTCTTTTGCTTTTATTTTTATTAATTCTTTAATAACCGCTTTTAAATTTTGGTTTGAAATTTGATTGCATAATATTTTTATATTTTTATCATTACTTCCTTGAATTTGGCTTAAATTATCAAAACTGTTGACTAATTCTAAATACTTACTCAAATCAACTCCTTCATCTTTCTTATTCTCAAAACTAAAATTAAATTTCTTATTATTTTTCCAGTCATCTTTCGTATCATTATTTTGTTTTACTTCAATAGCCTTTAACCTGCCATAACCAATGTTCCATTTACCTCCCCAGTAGCCATACTTGTCCATAAAATTTAAAAGAGGATAAAATATACTGTCTAAAATCTCTTCTTCAACTAAAAATTTAACTTCAAATATTCCATAAAAATATGGATTTGGAAAATAAAAAACAGACCAGTCCTTATCGCTTCTTTTAGAACAATCACTATTCTCCTTGACATTCTCATTTACTTTAGAAACACAAATTCTGCCTGGTAAATTTAATTTGTTACCAAAACAATAATCATATAATGGTTTTATCTCTTTTATTTCTATTAATCCCCTCCATCCAGTTGTGCCAAATATAATAGAAGGTACAGGAATATTCATTTCTATTAAAGTCTCAATTTGCGATTTAACGTCTGTACTATTGCTTTTAAGCTTCTTTTTAAACTCATCTTGGTTAACCTCTTCCTCAAACCGTCCTTTTTTACTGTCAAAATCCTTTTTTGAGAGAATCCCCATAAAATAACAAATCACTTCAAACCAAAACCTCAAACTTCCCATTAAAGAAGAAGGTCTAATTTTTATATTCTCCTGCCATGCATCGCCTGTCCACAATGGAGTTATTGTCTCTAAATCAACATTAATTTCTTTTTTACTCATACCAAAAACTCCTTTTTATAATAATACATCCCAACTAACTCTATACCAAAAATCTTCCTACATATAACAATATTCTACATAACTTTCCAAATTCCTGCTAAGAAAATATATTTTATAAACAAAAATGTCGTTGATTGGTTTAATTATCTCACCCATCAGCGACATTTAAATTATAAGATTTATATATTATTTATTTATGATTTTTATCCTTTCTTCATATTCTTTTTCAAACTTTTTAAGCCATTTTTCAAATCTCTTTTTAACTTCATAAGGTGCGTCTTTTTTTAATTTTAATACTTGCTTTTCGTCTAAATATTCATAAAACTCTTCTGGAATAACAGGTATCATTTTGCCTTACTCTTTTAAATTAAAATTATGTTTTTATTCATTTTTCTTTTAACACATCTAAAATTTCCCTTAAAAGTTTTACTTCCTCTGAAAGCTCAGGAGATGCTTGTGGTGTTTGTTGTTGTTGTTGTTCTTTGCGATTTTTGATTGTATTAATAGGAGCTACTACAAAAAAATATATTGCGGCAGCTATAACTATAAAGTTAATAACTGCATTTATGAAGTTGCCTATTGATATAGGTCCGAATTTAATAGCAGAAAAGTCTGGTGCTCCAAATATTGCTCCGATTAATGGAGTTAATACATCAACAACTAAAGAATTGACAATCTTATTAAATGCTCCACCTATTATTACAGCTACAGCTAAATCTAAAACATTTCCTCTCATAATAAATTCTTTAAATCCTTTTAACATAATTTTCTCCTCTCTAAAATAAATTATTGTACATTTTTATTCTACCTCGCTCCTCCTCCGCCACCTCCAAATCCTCCTCCACCTCCAAAGGATGAACCGGAAGAAGAGGATGGCATTACATTTTGTGAAAAACTCTGTGAAAATGCTATTAAAGAAGTGCTAAAACTATCTGCAAAATTTTTTATGTTCATTGTCCCTGCAAAAGCAGGTACATACCAGTCAATCTCTTGGACAGGAGCATTTAGTTCTTTCATGGCTTTTAATACCTCTTTTGCCACACCTAAAGCTGTACCATATACTAAATATTTCTCCCATATGACTAAAGAAGCTGGAGGATATTGTGAAATTAATGAAAAATCCTTTAAAAACTTTTTAAAAGCATTCCATTTTAATGTAAGCAATTTTCCTTCGTAAGAATATTTTTTTATGCCAAATCTATAAATACTTGCATGTATAAGCCCGGATACAGAAATTATTATAAATAATACATTTAAAATAACAAGTAGACCATTAAAAGGCAGTGTTGCAATTACAATAATGTTTAAAAATGAATACAAAGTTATAATTAGCCATAAATATACATATTTATTTACCTCTTTGTATTTCTCAATTGTTATCCATTTATTTTCATCATACACTTTTTTCTTTACTATTTCTTCAAACTTTTCTTTAAACTCGCTAAATTTCTTTTTGTCAATATCAGATAAATAAAATTCATCTCCATAAGTTTTGTATTCAAAAAGCAAAGCCTTTAAATCTTCACTTAAACTTTCATCTACTTCTTTATCAGTTAATACAATTTTATACTCAGGGCTTGAACCAAATAGTCCTTTCTTTGCTTCTTCTTTTATTTTTAAATATCCCCTTCTTGCCAGTTCTAATATTGATGCAATGATTGAATCAGAACCTACAGTTTCAAACTTATATACAAGCATTTCAACCCATGCAGGTGGGCAGTCTATTGGTACTTCTCTTTCATATATACCTTCATATAAAACTTCAGGCTCTTTACCATATTTTTGTTTTATCTTTGTAGATATTGACACTGCTAAACCTAAAAATACAAGAAAAAGTATTAAATAGGCCTTTTCTAAATTTTTAGATAAAATCTCCTTTTGTTCTTGACTTTTTTGCCATGCCTCTTCCTGTGCTAAAATTTTATCTCTTCCATTTTCAGATATTAATATAACATTATTAGGGTTAAAGTTTTTAATATAGCTTTTTGGAAATACAAGTCTTACCTCTACCCAATGCTTAGAAGGTATGTTTCCAGCATAAGCTATTATGCCGCTTTGGTCGTTTTTAACGCCAATTTTCCCTTCAATTTTAGGATGAAGCCAATAATTTATATCTTGTACATTAACAATTTGGGAAGGCAAATTTACTTCAACCCAAAGTGCTGGAAGACTTTTATCCCACGCGCTTCCCCAAACTTTCCAATAAAACTCTGCCACATCCTCATAGATTTTTAAGCCTTTTAAAACTTTATATTTAATCCTAAAAGTCTTTATTTCATTATTAGCTTTATATTTCCAGGTTATTTTGTACTCTTGTTTACCTTTTGCAAAGTCAAAATTAAGGGGAGTCTCTTTACCATCCTTAATTTCACTCACTGACACATCTTTTATCTCATAATCCCCTGTTGGTATGATTAACCATGCTTCAGAAAAAGAGCCATCAAACTTATAAGTTATATCATTTGTTACATCCATTTCCCCATTATCTTGAATAAAATAATATATTTTAGCTTCTTTTAAACTATAATCTTTAGCGTATACCTCTGAAAAAGGTGTAAAAAATAAAAATAATACTGCAAATATTAAAAGGACTCTTTTCACCAAACCACCTCCAAAATTACATTCCTCTCACCCAAAAAATCAGTGCCAAAATGATTCCCCATAAAACTACAAAATTCTTTACTTTTCTGCTGTCAAATCTTTGAGACATTATAGCCCCTAAATATCCTCCCAATGCAAATCCTATCATGAGAATAAAAGCAAAAGGCCATACTACTTTTCCACTAAAGAGTAAAATTAAACCGGAAGTGACATTTATAAAAAGTGAAAGAAGGTTTTTTATACCATTTGCTGTGTGTATATCGGTAATACCTGCAATTCCTAAAGTGGCAAGCATTAAAATGCCTATACCTGCTGCGAAGTATCCGCCGTATAAAGAAGTAAGAAATTGAAGTATAAAAACTATTACTAAAGAGCTTTTTCTTTCACCTCTATCTCCATTTAAATTAAATTTATGTATTATGTCATTTAATGCTAAAACCACAGTAGCGAACAAAACTAAAAAAGGCACAATAAAATCAAAGACTTTGTGAGGAGTTATCATAAGAAGATAAGCTCCTAAGATACCCCCAAGTAAAGAAGGCAATGTCAGAAACCTTAAAAGCTCTTTCGTCTGATACAGTCTTTCTTTAAATGCCCATGCACCTGTGACAGAACCAGTCCAAAGAGCAACAGTATTTGTTATATTGGCAGATAGAGGATTTATTCCAACCCATACAAGAGCAGGAAAGGTTATTAAAGTACCCCCTCCTGCTATTGCATTAGTAGCTCCTGCTAGGGTAGATGCTACTAAAACTATGATGTAATACTCCATCAGATAATCTCCCCAAATTCTTCAAATTTAAATCTATAGGCTCTTGGCAGTAACTCTTTACTCGGGTCCTTGTAACCTATCGCTATTATCATGGGAACTATTTTTTCCGCATCTATTCCTAAAAATTCCTTCATCTTTTCCTCGTTAAAACCATCCATAGGATGAGTTTCAAGGCCATAAACTCTTGCAACTATCATTATATTCATTGCAAAAAGTGCAGTATCTCTTATGGACTTTCTTTTAGCTTGCTCCATGTCTTTCCACACTTCAAGGACCCTTTCTTTTGCTGATTCTCTCCTTTCTTTTTGCATATACCCCAGTTCTACAGAACTGTCTAAAACTCTGTCTATATGTTCAAAAGCTGCTTTTGGATTTGCTATTAAGACAATTACAGCCGATGCATCTTCCACTTTTTGTTGGTTAAAACAGATTTCTTTGAGAATTTTCTTTTTTTCTTTGTCCTTTACAACTATGACCTCCCAAGGCTGAAGATTATTAGCTGAAGGCGCTGTAGCAGCTACCTCAAGGACTTCTCTTATAAGGTCATCGGATATTTCTTTTGTCGTGTCAAAAAATGTGATAGACCTTCTCTCTGTTATAAGTTTCTGGCATTCTTTCATACTTATACACTCTCCTTTTTTAATCCAGAATTACAAAGGTAACCTAAAATTGGTATGCCCAGTTTTTAAAAAATGCCGATAATAGATTTATATTCTCCATAAAAGTATGAAATCCTTCCTGCCTTTTTGAAAAAAGATTTAGAACAAACTCTTTTGAGTTATAATCGAAATAACAACAAATTTTTGCATATTTCATATTTTTAATTTGTTTACTTTTTCATCCCCCAAACGTCTTTATTAATGAAAAGTCATAAGGAGGAGGAGTTAATGTGGCAGGATTTGTACAAAGCTGCATTCTATTATTTACTTAAATTGGGTGTACCACAGGCTGACGCTGAAGACATAGCCCAAGAAGCTCTGCTTTCCACATACTTGAATTTAGACGGCATTCAAGAGGGAAAATTAAAAGCTTATGTTTTGACTGCGGCGCGAAACAAATACACTGATTATCTGCGCAAAACCAAAAAAGATGTGACAGTTTCTATTATAAATGTCTTTCCTCAAAGTACCTTTTCAGAGTTTCAACAGATTGAAAATAAAGAAGTAATAAAAAAAGCAGTTAATAGGCTTACTCTCAATGAGCAAAAGCTCTTTTACCTTAAATTCATATTAGAAATGTCAAATGAAGAAATTTCCTCTTACTTAAAAACCAATTCCAATACAGTAAAGACAATGGTATGGAGACTAAGAAAAAAATTAAAAGAATATTTAAAAGAGGAGGAGAAAAGTTAAATGGGATCAGGTTTAAATAAGCCAATAGGCGATATACCTTTTGACGAAAAAGCTTTTTTGCGCAAAGCTCGTTTTAAAAGCATACTTCGCATAATAATAATTTCTTTAATTATCGCCATAGGTGTTTTTGTATTAACCATCATAATTTCTGAAATGATGCTGCAGAATCAAGAAAACCGCATAAATAGCTTTTATCCGGATATTGTTAAATTTACAGAACCTAATACCTTCGCAATTTCAGGAGAAAGTTATAATGTCAGGCTATTCGGGCGGCAAAAAGAATATTATCTTTTAAGGTTAATAGGAAATAAGCCTTATCCTGCCGGAATAGTCACAGTTGATTTTGATATCTGGGGAGGAGAGCAATTTAAAGGAGACAAATCTTTAGCCATACCAGAAGGTACAAAAGAGTACCTTGCTCCTTATGCCGTGCCAAAATTAAAATTTTACAATCCCGCAGTAAAATACGATAAAGTTATAAGAGAGTTTGATGTACTAAAAAATATACCTAACGATAATCTCGTTGAAATGGCTTTATCTTTTGACAGGCCTTTAACCCTCAGCGAAATTAAAACTATTATACCTGAGGATTTAAAGTTAATGTGGGGTGCTGTTTTGGTTTTTGAAGAAAACGACTATAAAGAAAAAAACTATCTTGCAGAAAGATTGGTGGGAAACCCCTATATTGACAGCCGTGATGGCGAAAAAGAATTTTTAAAAGAACTGGAACAACTCAGTAATTTGCAAAGTTATTCTTCGACAAATCTAAAAAGAACAGTAAGTTTTTTAAAGGAAAAGGGCATAAAATACTACGGAGTTGTAGTAGTGGGACATCCTGAATCCTTACAAAAGTTGTCCTCTAATTCAATTATAAGGGGAGCAGTTTTAGGTATAGTTACAACTCCTTATTAACTCAATCGAGTACATCCTTTTCCTTAAACCATCGCATACCTGCGAAAGTTAATATAACAAAAATCAAAGGTCCTGCTACAAAGGGAAAAAGGCGGTTGTTCTATTATATCACCGCCTGTTTTCCCTTTTCTAGTGACTCAATTATATAATGGCTTTTCTTGTACTATAAGGGAACTTTTTATCAATTTTCCCCTCTTATATAGTAGAGGGAGCTCCCAAAGAAGAGGTGACAACACATTGGATATAACAGATGTTATTAAAAAAGTACAAAAAGGCGATTTTGAAGCTTTTGAATATCTCATGAAATCGCAGGGCCCAAAAGCATTGAAAACCGCATATCTTATCACAGGCAAAAAACATATAGCTGAAGAATGTGTGCAAGAAGCATTCCTTCAGTGTTACAAGAAAATTTACCAGCTTAAAAACCCTCAAGTATTTGAAAGCTGGTTTTATAGGATTTTAACTAGGATATGCTGGGGCACTATCTCAAAAAACAAAAACAATGTTTCATTGGAAGCTTTGAAAGAAGCAGGACAAGACTTTCACTCAGAAAAGGACAATACAGAAGAAATTTATGAAGAAAAAGAGCTAAAAAAGCTTCTCATTTACAACCTGTATACATTAGACCCTCACTACCGCACAATAATAATTCTAAAATTTTATCAAGACCTTTCAATAAAAGAAATTGCAAGAATAATGGGATTGCCTGAAGGAACTGTAAAATCCCGACTTCACAGGGGGATAAAAAAATTAGAAGAAAAGCTAAAAGGCGTCCCTTTAAACACCTACAGGCCTGTAGGTAATCCTCAATTGCAAGGAGGAATTAAGGATGAATAAAAAAGAAGAATTTGAAATCTTACTCAGTCAAACTTTAAAAGAAAAAGCCGAAAAAATTCAGTTTGATGAAGATTTAATTGCAAATATAAAAGAAAGAATACTTTTAAATAAAAAAGGAGGAGATATTGTAATGAGATTAAAGATTATGCCTTTATGGAAAAAAGCTGTTGCTGCAGTTGTCATTACAGCTTTAACAATGGGAATTGCTTTAGGAGTATCTCCATCGGCAAGAGCAATGGCAAGTGACACCTTTATAAAATTTGGAAAAATAATGATGAGAGTAGTAGAGGAAGGAAAAGACTTTATAGTATTAAAAGGCACAGATGAGAAAGGACATGAGATGAATATAGAAATGAGGAAAATTGAAGCTGGAGATAAAAATGCTCCTGTAGAAGCATTGCCACAACCAAAGAAATTCTCATCAATAGAAGAAGCAGAAAAATACCTTGGAATACCAATAAAACTCCCTTCATACCTTCCTGAAGGATATAAATTACACACTATGATGGGAGATAAATATTATCATAAAAGCTTAGGAAAAGAAGGTAAAAATTTTACAGCAGTATTTATAAATGAACAAAATAATCAGATAAAAACCATAAGTTATAACATACATCCATCACCCATTCCCCTTTCTACTTTTACAAGCCATGCAACAAAAGTAGAAGAGGTCAATATAAATGGTATTACTGGTTACTGGATAGAAGAAGAATTTATTGGACTTTCCTCTAGCGAAAATGAAAATTCTGATAAGAAATTAAGTGAAAGAATAGGAACAGTAAAACACTATCACCTTTACTGGCAGTCTAATGGTATGACATATGGTCTGAACGGTCAAAATCTTACAAAAGAAGAGGCAGTGAAAATAGCAGAGTCAATCAAGTAAAACTCTCCTGCCTAGAAAGCTTATTATAAAGCTTTCTAGGCAGTTTATTTTATCTAAAATTATTTTATGGAACATTTAATGATGTAATTCGTCTAACTTAGTAGAAGAACACAGGAGAGGGTGATATTTATCATGGAAATTTTAAAACTCAAAAAGCTTTTTAAAGTACTACTCAGCATCATAATATTCATTGCAATGTTAATGAATATAACAGGATGTTCCTTTTCCACCTCAAAAGTTCAAGCTGCAAATTTGATGGAAGGAATAAAAGCAAATCCAGTAAGTGAAAAAAACATAGATGAAAAGTTTATCTATAACACAGCCGACTTTTCAATTGAACTTTTCAAAAATTCAATTGATGACAAGGAAAATTCCCTAATCTCTCCCCTTTCAGCGATGCTGGCATTAGCTATGACAGCAAACGGAGCAGATAATGAAACTCTTGCACAAATGGAAAAAGCACTGGGAAAAGACATTTCCATTGAAGATTTAAACAAATACCTGTACACGTATATGAAAAAGCTTCCCAATGAAGAAAAATCAAAATTAACTATCGCCAATTCAATATGGTTCAAAGAAAATGATTTTATGCCCTCTAAAGATTTTCTTCAGATAATTGCAGATTACTATAAAGCCGATATTTTTAAAGCTGCTTTTGACAGCAGTACAGTAAGTGACATAAACAACTGGGTAAAATCGAAAACAAATGGAATGATTGACAAAATATTGAACAAAATTGCCCCAGAAGATGTCATGTATCTGATTAATGCTGTTACTTTTGATGCAGAATGGGAAACAGTATATGAAAAGCACAATATATATAAAGATGTATTTACTGATATAAACGGAAATAAACAGAAAGCTGAATTCATGAGGTCGGAGGAAAATTTTTATATTGAAGATAAAAATGCAATTGGTTTTATCAAACCCTACGCAAAAAAACATTACAGTTTTGTAGCCATTCTCCCTAATGAAAATATATCAGTGAATGAATATATTAAAACACTCACGGGAGAAAAGTTTATAAATTTGATCAAAAATGCAAAAATAACTTTGGTACATGCATCTCTTCCAAAATTTAAGTATGACTATGAAATCAACCTTAATAGTACCTTAGAATCCCTCGAAATGAAGGACGCTTTTTCACCAGAAAAGGCAAACTTTACTAAACTAGGAACTTCTTCTGTCGGTAATATTTTTATATCAGAAGTCCTTCACAAAACCTTTATATCTGTTGATGAAAAAGGAACAAAGGCAGGAGCTGTAACATCAGTCGATATGACGTCCACAGGAATGCCAGTAAATCCTAAAATAGTAAAATTAGATAGACCTTTTGTATATGCAATTATTGACAATAAGACAAATTTACCTATTTTCATTGGCACAGTGATGAGTATAAAAGATTGAAATAATTAATATTAATGAGGGTTTAAGCAATTGCTTAACTCCTCTCATTTATAATCAAAATATCTTTCTGAAAATTTTTCTTTGTCCCACTTATGGTCTTTTTCTATCTGTTTCTCTGTTAGGTTAAAATAAGTATACATCACTTTATCTCCTCTGTCAGGAACTGGGTCATCCCATGTAACATCTATATAGCGGATCTCTCCATTAATCTTTACCATACTCCATGCATGAGGCACTGCTTTTCCATTGCGTATACCAGTTCCTGAAACTCCAATACTCTCTAATCCAGCCATATTTGCCAGCAAATTAAAAGCAGCAGTATAGCCCTGACACACTCCTACTCCTTTTATCAATACTCCATAAGCGGTAAAAGACTCTATGGGAATTGTATTGTTAATATAATTTTTGTAGTCATATTTTGTGTGTTTGACTATATAATCATGAATGGCTTTAGCCTTTTGCAATTCATTCATACCAGGAGTTATTATTTTAGAAATTATCTCTTTCGCTTTTGATTCTGTTTCATTTTTCATCTGTTCTATTTCTTCTCTTGAGTAAAAATAATTAAAACTAATCGTTATTTTACTTAAGCCAGTGTTATAGCTTACAACTGAGACAGTCCATTTATCTGTATATCCCAGGTCGGGATGCTGTGAAAGAACTAATTTAGCAGTATCAGATATACGCTTTATAACCTCTTCACTTGTGTAATTACTTCCTATAGATTCGTAGAAAGAAGGGGTCGCAATAAACGTTACTTCACCTTCTGTTTTACTAAGAGCATGTTTTATAACAAGGTACAAATCTTTTTCACTATTAACTGAAGTTAATTTATCAAAGGAAGTATCTTGTAAAGAATTTTTCAAAGGAGGTATTTCATCTGTAGTAGTCTTACTTCTAAAATCAATTATTAAACGCCCATTATCCCATATTATTCTATTTTCCAAAGCAGCCTGTAGATTTGATAAAAACTCTGTTACAGATTTTGAATTAATAAATTTATTTTCAGCCAAAGAAATTTTTTCTTTAAAGGCTGTCACTAAATTTTTAGAATCAAAATTTAAAAACACTGCAAATATTACTGCAATTAATAACAACCAAAAGACATTTTTACGCAATTTTGTACCCCCTAAATTTTTTCTTTAGGAGCTTATTCTAAATCTTACTGCTTCAATTATACCATACAAAAAATTTTTTATGAATAAATCTAGAAAAGAAGATGCAAATTATTGACGAAAGCTTGTTTTGTATGCTATAATAAAAATCGCACAGGGGAGTAGCTCAATTGGTAGAGCAACGGTCTCCAAAACCGTGGGCTGCGGGTTCGATTCCTGTCTCCCCTGCCATAAAAATAAAGGCTTTTAGCCTTTCAGACTGTTGACAAAATATCGGGAACCCGTTATTATGAGAAGGGTTCCTTGTTTTTTTATGAAGCAAAAGAGGAGAGGAGAAGAAAGATGTTATCAAAGAAACAGGATGTCAGACATCAAATAGAATTTGTAAGCATAGATCAGTTAGTTTCAAAAGATCACCTTTTAAGGAAGATAGAAAGAGTTATAGATTTTAGTTTCATATATGATTTAGTAAAAGACAAATATTCCGAAGATCATGGCAGGCCAAGCATAGATCCAGTAGTATTAATAAAAATCCTGTTTATTCAGTATCTTTTTGGCATACCCTCAATAAGGAGGACAATATCAGAGATAAAAACAAATGTGGCATATAGGTGGTTTTTAGGGTATGGGCTAACAGAAGAAATACCTCATTTTTCAACATTTAGCCAGAATTACATAAGAAGATTCAAAGGGGCAGACATATTTGAGAAAATATTTACGAAGATTTTAGAAGAAGCAATAAGACATGGGTTAGTAAATGCGGAGGAAGTATTCATAGATTCAACCCATGTAAAAGCAAGTGCCAACAAGAAAAAATATACAAAAGAAATAATAGAAAAAGAAGCCAGAACTTATCAAGAAAAACTAGAAGGAGAAATAAACAAAGATAGAGAAGCTCATGGTAAAAAGCTATTAAAGAAAATCAAGACAATAAAGACGAAAGAAGTGAAAGTAAGCAAAACAGACCCAGATAGCGGAATGTTAAACAAAAATGAAAAAGAAAAATGTTTTGCATATTCCTTTCACACAGCCTGCGATAAAAATGGATTTGTATTAGGAGTAAAAGTTGAAGCTGCAAATGTCCACGACAGTGTAATGTTTCAAGAAGTATTAGAAGAAGTTGAAAAGAGAGTAGGAAAACCAAAAGCAATAGCAGTAGACGCAGGCTATAAAAATCCGTACATATTAAAGACAATATTTGATAAAGAAATAATACCGGCAG
>DULG01000063.1 GCA_012840485.1 Clostridia bacterium
AGAACTTCAATCCAGAGAGTATACGCTGAAGCTGAAAGAAGAAGAAATTTCAAAGAAAGAAAGCTTAATAAAGCAGTACGAAACAGCAATAAAGTTCAATGACGAAAAAATAAAAAGACTGGAAAACGGAGTGATAAAGACGGTAGAAGTAATCCCTGATAACATAAAAAAGGAGTTAGAGAAGCTGAAAAAAGAGCAGGTAGAAGCTGAAGAAAAGCTAAACCTATTGCAGCAGGAGCTTGAAAGAACAAAAAGAGAATACGAAGAGCTGAAACTGCAAGCCACATCTGATGAAAAAACAAAAAAAATTATAGACGAAATCAACAGGCTGAATGACAGAATATCCAATTTCAGAGAAATAGCATCCTGCAGCAGTGAAGTAAGGGAACAGCTTAAAAATTCCATATTAAGCCTTAAAAAGAGCCTGGAAAATGCACTGGGCTCTTTTTAAAATAAAAAAAAACTAAAATGAAAGGAGAAGGTAAAAATGACAGAAGCATGGCAGGACATTTATGCCTCAAGGCAGTCAAACAAAATTCTAACAGGTACCTTAAGCGCAATAGAAAGCCAGGAAGATAAAAACTTTGCAGTCATATTCTACGACGGAGTAAAAGTAATAATACCTTTTGAAGAAATGGGAATCGAAAACATAAACAAAACAATTGTACGTTCAATGATAGGCGCTGAAATAGACTTTGTAATAAGAGGAATAGACACAGAAAAGGAAATAGCAATTGCCTCAAGAAAATTTGCAATGAACTTAAGGAAAAAATATGAACTTCCAAAGCATGAAATAGGAGACGTAATACTTGCCCGCATCGTTGCAATAGGCAAAAACCATGCCATTGCAGAAGTGTACGGTATAGAAACAAAAATACCCAAAGAAGAAATAGGGTACGGCTATATTGATAGAATAAACGACATCCTGCAGGTTGGAGACAGAGTACCGGCAAAAATAACAAAGCTGGACATAGAAAATGGTATAGTAGAAGTTTCAATAAAACAAACAAAACCAAATCCTTTTACAAGCATGAACGGGAAATATAAAAGAGGCGGTGAGTACATGGGAACCATAACAGGCTCACAGCCATACGGATACTTTGTCAACCTGGAACCCGGAATAGACGTGCTATGTCCTAATCCGTACTGGAAAACAAAAATAGAAAAAGGCGACAAAGTTACAGTGCGCATAACAAGGATAGACCACAGAAAGCAGAGGATAACAGGCATCTTAAAAAGACTTGTAAGGAAAGCGCAGTAAAAGGGCAGGAACAAATCCTGTCCTTTTACTAACAACCTGCAGTTTATAAATAATTTTTTTTATAATATTTTAAACGCTATTCATAACCTACATCTTTTTATATTTCTGTAACAATGTTATAATTAAAAGAAGATAAAGAATAATAAAAATTGGTGGTGATAGAAATGTCAAAACCGCTTAATAACAGGCTGGATGACATTATATATGAAAAAGTAAAAATGATGCCGAGAGATGAACAAAAGGAAGTCTTAGACTTTGTAGAATATTTGATACAGAAGAGACTAAAAATTGTAAAGGATGTGCTTGAAATAACAAAAGAAACAAAACAAGTATTAGAGGCACATGGCTATTCAGAAAATAACATTTCTGAACTCGTAAAAGAAATAAGGGATGCTAATGATTAGGGCCGTAATTGATACAAATATATTTGTATCAATTTTACTTGGCAGTCCTATCATGAAAGAACTTCTTGAAAGTTGTGCAACGTACAAATTCACGTGGATTATATCTGAAGAGATATATTCTGAATATAAAAAAGTTATAGAGTATAAAAAATTTAGTTTTCGTAAAGAAATTAAACAAAAACTACTTTATTTTGTTGAGGAACTTGCAGAATTTGTTCATGTCTCAAGCAACATAGCAATATCGAGAGACAAGGAAGATAATAAATTTATTAATTGCGCAGTAGATGGAAACTGCAATTTTATAGTGACCGGGGACAAAGACTTGTTAGAAATCAAAGAATATAATGGAATACGCATTGTCACAGTAAAAGAATTTTTACAAATTATCAAAAATGCAAAGTGAAAATGTAGGATTAAAAGCACACTGAACCTTTTTAAAAAATTTTTTGAATATACTTTTTTATTTTTCATAAAGCAAGGTAACAGTTTCAAAATTTGCCTAAAAAAGACATACAGTAAATGCTGTGTATCTTTTTTTTTGCAAAAAGGGTTTACTTTCTAAAAAAGGTGTATATACTATATAGCGAAGAAAGAGTCCACTTCAGCATAAAAAAACTTCCTCTGCGAGCAAAAACATTCCCCCAATGTAACGCAGGGGAAGGTGGGGGTTGCTGAAGGGACTGCTGGCGCCAGAGGGCGCTTCTATCCTGCGCTGCCGTATTTCAGGTACAGTTTTGTACCGGCTTTACGACGGACAGGATGTTTTGCAGGCGTAAGCCTGTGCTATATGGGCTAATAAATTATTGGCCCATATAGTAAATGTAAAACAGTTTTAAAAATACTATATGGTGGAATGCAGGCCGTAAGGCCTGCGAGGGAGCAAAGGCACACGGTGAAAGCTGTGTGCCTTTTATTTTTCCTAAAAAAAGTAAGGGGGAATAAAAATGAGTCAAAAATTTAATTGGAACAATTTTTGGTATGTTTATGAAGTGGTTGCAGGAATGGAACCGCTTCATAAAAAGGATTTTGAAGAAGAGGTAGAAAAAGCAAAAGAGAAATTACTAAAGCTTTTTGGAGGCACAAAAATAGAAATAGAAAGCAGTCCACAGCTTACAATAGATGAAAAAAGAGAAATCATATCAATTTATGCTGCAAACATAGAAAACAGAGCAAGAAAGAAAAAAATACCAGACAGTTCAATAATAAAAATAGAAAAAGAAATGTTACTTTTCCTGCAGATGTGGGTGAACGAAAAAGACTTAATTACAGGGTATGTTACAAAAAACTCCCCCATTTTAACGCTTTCAGGAGGAGAAATAAAGCCTGGCACAAAAATATCAAAAGCATTAAGATTTTATTTATCTCAAAAGGGCTTAGAACAATATACAGATTTTATTATACAAGATTTATCAATACTACAGGGACAGTTAAAAGCATTAAATACTACATCAAAGGTTGTAATATCACTAGAGCCAATAGACTTTCTATTGGCTAGCAACGTTACAACAGGTTGGAAAACATGCCACTCAATCGTCAGTGGCACTCATGCTGCAGGGAACTTATCATATTTATTTGACACACATACTGTAATTGCATATGCGTATCGTACAGAAAAACCAGTCTGGGGATTAAAGTTCCCCAGAAAATTATGGAGGCAGTGGGTGCATATTGATGTCGAAAACGCAATAGCTCTCTTCCAAAGACAATATCCCTCACAAATATTAAGCTTTGAAAAAGCTGCACGTTCTATTGTAGGAGACGCACTAAAAAAATACCATGGTACAGAAAAAAGCTGGAGAAAAAGAGACTGAGAAGAAGATAAAGACGAATATTATTTTTTCAATGAAGCAGAATTGGCTTTCAGCGACAAAACTGAAAGCTATATTTATGTGCGCCCGGCATGGGCGATAACTTGGCGGTGAAAGTCCGCTGTGGGCTTGGTAGTGGGAACCACTAGCCGAACCGCAAGGGTGTCCATCGTGAGGTGGAATCTGAAGGAAGCGGCAGGCAAAATCTCGGTCTGATGAATAAAAACCAGATAGGAGGCTGAATTGGGGCGGATGAGTTTGCATTACAAAACGAAGTCCAACACTACCCGAACCCCATACAGTAAATCTGGCAGATATATGAGATGAAGGTTATCGTTCTTACCCGGGGAGGTCTGAATGATATGCTCAAGTCGAGAATAAATTTTCTCCATGAGTAACCTATATCGTGAGATATAGCTGAACATTCAGAAGTCAGTTCAAGTCATAGTACTGTTTGAACCTACCGAAAGGATAGGTAAGGGAAGGACTTGACGGTAGTAATTAAGTAGATATTAGGATGGACTATTCATGTTTGAAAGCTGTCAACCCTGATAGGGACTGCCTAACAGAAAATAGAGTGGAACTCGAAGATAAAGGTTAGGAGTGCTTAGTGAAATCTACGCCTAATATATGGAGGTAATCTCACTTATTTA
>DULG01000064.1 GCA_012840485.1 Clostridia bacterium
ACAGTACATCACCACTTTTACAAGTTGTAGATAAAAAAATAGTTGCAGAACTTATAGAAACAGATGCAAAAGCCTATGACCCTGCCTGGTTTTCACAGCTTATGGGCTCTCCACAGCTTTTCGCCTACCTCGTGCAAATAAATATGTGGCTAAAAGATTATAAAATTTCTATAGTGTAGTAAAGTTGTGAGTCATTGTTATGAACACAATAGGTGTTTCTATAGTGTCTGAATCCTTCGCCTTCGGCTCAGGATGACAAAGAGACGGAAGTAAAAAATATCCAAAATATTCTACTGAAAATGGCGGGAAATCCCCGCCATTTAGTATAATCCCGTGCTATATTTTATTTTATTTAAATTTTCATCTTTTTTAGGCTTTCTAAATATAAATAAATGTTCATGCATAATCATATAAAAATTATATTTCTCTACCTGTCTTTCCCAATAAGGTGTAGACTTACAATTATGTTGAACTTTTATAATATCTTCCTTTAATACAAAACCATTCTTAAGGAAAAGTCTCATTACATAATATGAAAGAGGTATGTAATGCCCACTTTTTCTTGTATCTCCTATTAAAATAGCACAATATCTGTCTTCTTTCAAAACTCTATAAAGTTCGATAACTCCTTTTTCCAACTCATCGCAAAATTTTTTAACATCGGATATATTTGATAAGTCCCCTTCTATTCTCCCATTTGAATATTTTATAATATTTAAATACGGCGGATGCGTTATTATTAAATCAATGCTGATGTCACTAATCTCTTTTAAATTTCTCACATCCCCTACCCTTACAACCTGCTCATACTTATAATCTCCATCAAAGTCTAAATTTCTTTTAGTCAGCTCTACACTATCTGGATTGATATCAAAACCTATACCTCGCCTATTTAATATTTTAGTTTCTATTAGCGTTGTACCACTCCCAACCATAGGGTCGAGTACAAAATCTCCTTCCTGGGAATATCTTAATATAACATTCCTTGGAATTTGAGGTGCAAAATTGCCTCTGTAATTTCCCTTATGCGTTTTCCATTTTCCCCTTTCAGGAAACGACCATACAGTAGTTATTTCTTTTTTAAAATCTATATCCTGCATAATATTTCCTCCAATAAACCAATACGCACAAAATGAAGATTTAACAAATAATCTATTTTCTCAAATCCTTTATGAATTTGATTTTTCTGTCCTCTCCATCCCTCTCCGTCTGTAATCCAAATAAATTCAAATCCATTATTTTTAAGTTCATTCTGTCTTTCTATGTAGGAATCCACTATTTCTTGAGGTTTTGAACCAGTTCCTGAATAAAAATTCACTTCGATATTGATAACTTTTTTGTTGTCTTTGATTAAAATAAAATCAGCTTTTCTGTTTTTAATTGAAGAGTTAACCTCTATACCATAATTAGTTTCCAAATATCCGAAATTTTTCTGAAATAAAACTCTTTCAAATCCTTTTTCCTTTGTTGCTATATCTTCAATAATTGGCTTTAATAATAATTCCATCGCATCTCCACTTCTATTTTTCCTCGCATGGGTATCCATGCCTACTTCCACACCTATTACATAATCTTGTACGCTCTTCGTACCCATTTCCAGAAAAAATCTCTTTAAGCCTGTCTTATCAAAAAATTCTATAATATTATCAATATCTTCTGATGTAAGAGTTCTAGTGTTAAAGTCATAATTCACAGTATCCAAGTTTTTATCTGTAAAATCGCGAATTACTTTAAAATTAAGGTCTCGTATTGCTAATAAAATCGGTATAACAGGAAGCACTCGAGGATAATTTAATAAAATTTTTCTTAAGTCATTATCAAACCGATTACTTCCTATTAAACTATTTAATATATTAAATTCTATTTTATGTTCTTCAACGTGTTTTCTTACTTTGTCCCAATCAACAAAAAAGTCATAACTCCTATTTGTGTCCACAAGTGTATCATGAAATTTTTCTATTACACTTTCCTCATTTTCTACATTTAAGAATTCAATATATAATTCCTTCATTTTAAGCCCCCTATTCATAATTCCTTATTATCAATTCACTTATATCTCCTCGTTTATCCCCATTACTGTTAATATATCTTTTTGCTTTTACCCTTTCAATAATAAACCCTGCATACAATTCATCAAAAAAATTGTCATCTACATCTTCATTCTTGGGGTCCGAATTGCTAAGTATAAGATATGCGCCTTTTTTATCCATTTCTTTAAAAAACTGAGCTAACCGCCTCTGGTCATCATCATCAAACCCGTCCTCATTATAACTTGTAAAATTCGAAGTATTGTTTAAAGGGCGATAAGGAGGATCAAGATAAACTATAGCATTTTTTTGTATATACTTTTTGCTTTCTTCAAAATCTGCACAAATAATCTCTGTATTTTCTAAAGCTTTACTTACTTCTATTAAATTTTCAGCATCACAAATAGTAGGGTTTTTATATTTCCCAAATGGTACATTGAATTCACCTTTTTTATTTAAACGATATAATCCATTAAAACATGTCTTGTTTAAAAAAATTAAGTCCGCTGCTCTTTTTACCCAGTCCAAATTGTAATTTACATAATCAAAATTATCCTTTTGTCTATTATACTCATCTCTAATGTTATAGTAAAAATCTTTCCTTTGTTCCTCTGATAATTTTAGATATTTCTCTTCCATGCTACTTAACTCATCAATTAATTCATTCACATTATTTTGAATTACTTTATAGCCTATTATTAGTTCTTTATTTATATCGATTAAAAACGATTCCCTAATTTTGAAATTTCTTTTTAAAAAGAAGAAAAATGCACCACCACCAACAAAAGGCTCAACATATCTCTCTATTTCACCACTTTGAATTAAAGAAGATGGCAACCTCTTATATAACTCATCTAATAACTGTGTTTTCCCGCCTGCCCACTTTAAAAAAGGTTTAGCATTATTTAAAATGCTTGATAATTTGTCTGAAATCTCTATCAAATTCAATGTTTGCACTTCACCATCACTTCCCTTTAAGCTTGTCTCTTAAAATAATTATATCATCAATTCCTAAAATGAAAAAGTTTTGTTCAAAAAAATCATAGTGTAAAATTATCGTAGGATTTTTTTGAGTGAAAAAAAACAAGAGACAACCCCTGTGATAAAATAGAACTTGGAAACAAAACATCACAGAAAGGGGTGTCTCTTGTGAAAAAACATATCTTTGAGGATATTATACTACAAAATGCTC
>DULG01000065.1 GCA_012840485.1 Clostridia bacterium
AGTAGTTGGATGGTTAAATAGAACAACTCGATTTCATTACATGAAAAAAACTTTGATATACCTAAAAGACAGGTTATTTAGAGCAATCATTAAAAAGGATGTGGAACATTTTAATGAAGTTAATACAGGTAAGTACATTTCAATTATTTCAAATGATGTAAAGATTGTAGAAGAGGATTATTTTAACAATTTCTTTAGGCTTTTAGGCAGTGCAGTAGGATTTGTAGCTGCATTAATTTCTCTATTTATATTAAGTTACAAAATAACTGTGATGATAATACTCATGGCAATTCTTAGTGTAATAATTCCTCGCATTTTTGATGATAAGATTGCTAAAATGAGAAACGATTATTCTGAGAGCTTAGAACTTTTTACTATAGAATCTAAAGATACTCTTACAGGACTTGAAGTGATAAAGAGCTTCGGGATAGAGGATAAAGTACATGAGAAGTTTTCAAAAGTTAATGAAGAGGTGGAGGATAAAAAGCTTAAGTACAGCGTACTTTTAAATACCTCTGACACTATGTCTGAAATTTTAAGTAGCTTTATTTTCCTTTCAGTCTTTGCTGTAGGTTTGTACTTTAATATAAGAGGAGAGATGACTTTAGGAACGATGATTGCCTGTGTGCAGCTTAGCAATAGCATAATTATGCCAATATACAGTATGGGTCAAAATCTCAATAGGATACTCTCCTTAAAGAGCATATCACAGAAGATAAATGAAGTATTACAGGAAAAGGAAGAGGGGGATAATTATATACCAGTAAAATCTTTTAACGATTCAATAGAATTTAAAAATGTATCTTTTAGTTACACAGGAGAGACAAAAGCTTTGGATGACATAAACTTTGCAATCAAAAAAGGAGGCAAATACGCATTAGTAGGGACAAGTGGAGCGGGGAAATCCACAATACTCAAGTTACTTTTAAAACAGTATGAAAACTATGAAGGGGAAATAAAACTGGACGGGATAGAATTAAGGAGAATAGACAAAAAAGACCTGTTCAAGATAATAGCCCTATTACATCAGAACGTATTCATATTTGACGGGACAGTAAAAGACAACATAACCCTATTTAATGACAGATACACGGATGAAGAAGTAGTAAAAGCGGCGAAGACAGCAGGATTAGGGCCATTGTTAGAGAAATTGCCAGAGGGGATATATAGTGATGTAGGAGAAGGAGGGAAACTTCTTTCAGGAGGGGAGAGGCAGAGGATAGCGATAGCGAGGTCAATAATAACAAATGCATCGATTTTGGCGTTAGATGAGGCAACAGCAGCATTAGACAATGAGACAGCCTATTTAATAGAGAAGACGATATTGGAGATGAAAGATATAACAGCAATAGTAGTGACACACAGATTATGGAGTGAGTTACTGAAGAAATATGATGAGATAATAGTATTGAAAGATGGGAAAGTAATAGAGAGAGGGAAATTTGATGAGCTATTAGATAGGAAAGGATATTTTTACAGTTTATTTAATATAGAGAAGTTGGATAAAGTAGATGTGCCAGTGAGGGAAGAGGGAATATTTGTGGTGTAAATAAAAATTGCACTAATCTAGGCTGTAAGGGCATAGATTAGTGTATTTTTTATAAAACTGCTAAAATGGCAGGAGGGGTGTAGTTGAAGAGAAAGTTATCCTTTGTAGTAGGTATTTTGATATTTTTACTAATAGTAGTATTTTCAATGAGATTTTTTGGAGGCAAAATTACGTCAAATCCTATATTTACTTCCTCGCAATTAAGAGAACTAACACAGAAAGAGAAAATAGAGGATTTTGAGTACATGTATAACATTTTAAAAGACAATTATGCGCATTTTTATGAAGTAAAAAAGATGTATAGGTATGATTGGTTAGCGGATAAGGAGGAGTTTATAGAGAAGATTAAGAGTACAAGGAATAATATTGAGTTTTATAATGCGCTAAATGACATTTTAGGGAAGATACATGATGGGCATACTATAGTTTTAGACCCAGCGTATTATAAATATGTTTTGGAAATAGCTCAAAAAGATAGAGAAATGGAAAGATATTTTAAACCTTTTATAAAGATTTTAAAGGATTCAGAGAAAGATTATAAAAAATGGAGTGAACTGCTTAAAGATACCTATTCAGGATATAATGAAGATTTTTCTTCAAAATTCAAAATGAGGAAAATGTAAAAATATAAATCATAGAAAAAATAAAATAGCTTATTTGAATTCTATATTTTAAAAGTTAAAGATGACTTTTAAGGATATGATAGGATATAATAAAAGGGGAAAGGCACTAGATTGAATTGCGTAATCTAAATTTGTTGTTAAAAAGGTGAAACTTATGGGAAAAATAGAGATATTAGATTCTAATGGGTTCGAAATATGTAAAAACATAGCCAAAACTGGTGATATAGCAAGAAATTTTTATCTTGCAGGTGGTACTGCGTTAGCTTTACAGCTTAAACATCGAAAATCTTATGACTTAGATTTTTTTCAAATAGAAATTAGCGAAAAAATAAATTTTGAAAAGATATATCACAATTTAATTAATTCCTTTTCACAGAAAGAGGTAAAAATTGTATTGAGGCAGATTGATCAAGCAACTTTTAGTATCTATGGAATAAAAGTCAGTTTTATAGCATATCCTTTTTCTTTAATTGAACCATTAGTGCCTGGGCACATAATAGATTCAAATCTTGAAGGTATTAATTTAGCATCACCTAAAGAGATAGCTTTAATGAAAGCATATACTATAGGGAGGCGTCCAACTTATAGAGACTATATTGATTTGTATTTCTTACTAAGAAATAACATTGTGACATTAGAATATATTTTAGAAAAAGCACCTCAAAAATTTGTTATAGAAGGAGAGGTTGTTTTTTCAAAAAAACTATTTTTAGAGCAGCTTATGTATACAGAGGACATTTATGATAAAGAAACATCTTTGGCATCTATAGTAAGTAAGAAATTAGATACTGAACAGTTAGAACAATTTTTAGGTCAGCAAGCTAAAAAGGCAATTGAAAAATATGTATATAAAAGAGAAAAGGGATGAGTTTATGAAGTTACCAGTTGATTTTAAGCTTTTGTTTAGGAATTATAATTTTGATATTTTGGATACTGAAAAACATATAGAATTGATAGTAAAAACAGTATTGGCTAGAGGTACTTGGGAACAGATAGAATGGCTTTTTGAGTTTTACGGTTTTGATAAGGTGAGGGAAATATTTTCAAAAGATTTTTACGGGGTTCAGGAATTGCCTTTACCTACAATCTACTTGTGGGGTCTTATATTTCTTGATGAAAAGGAGTATTGGGATTACAGGGAGAAAAGAAATAAAATGACACTTTCAGAGAAGTGGAGACAACGTAGAACTGTTTAAGCCATAAAGATGCTAAAAACCCAGCAGGAAGTAGATGTTGAATTTTGCTTTCTGCTGGGTTTTTAATTTATATAGAAAAAAAGAGCAAAAGTTTGAAATCTAAAGTATTTGAGAGGTAAATTGATTTAATTAATGATAACGGGCGTTTTTAACATTTTAATAAATTTTACTAGAAATTTAAATAATGTTATTATTAAAGCAACAAAATTTAAAAAATTTAATTTTAAATTCATATAATTTAAAGCGATTAAGTGGAAAACAGGAGGGGGAT
>DULG01000066.1 GCA_012840485.1 Clostridia bacterium
ATATATAGGGTTTTAAGAGCATTAAAATATGCACAAGTTATATAAAAAGCATGATAAGTTGAAGGCTGAAATTAACTAAGTTTCAGGGGTTGTCTTAAAAAAATCCTACAGTATCTTGACACTATCATTAAAAATTTTTTACTTGACTAAATAACCTCTATAAATTATAATTATAAAAAACACTTTATTATGTTAAACTAAAAAATTACATGCAATTTAACATTGCCCCCCAGCTGTCCTCTATAGAGGACGCTTTATTCGCTCGATGGTCCTCCTACCTTCGAGCGAATTTTTTTGTGTTAAGCATAAGTTCAATAACGATTTAATACATTTGAAGTAGATTTAAAAATTGAGGGGATGTTTTTATGTCTACCCTTCATGCTATTATAATAGGGTCTTTAGTTGGAGTTGTCGGTACGGGCTTAGGAGGAGCGGCTACATATTTTTTTAAAAATCCTTCTGCAAGATTTTTTAGTGGAATAATGGGGATTACTGCGGGATTGATGCTTTCTGTTGTAGCTTTTGATCTATTGCCACATGCTTTTGATATAGCAGGCCTCCCATTAGGGATAACCGGTATATTAATAGGTGCTATTTTAATTTCTTTTTTTGACATGGTGATAGAAAATATGGATATTGCTGTAGGATTCATAAAAGAAGGGGTGCTATTGGGAATTGCAATAGCTTTACACAATTTTCCTGAAGGTCTTGCAGTAGGCTCAGGTTTTATGGTATCTTCTTCTTTAGGCATTGATATAGCATTGGTTATTGCGTTGCACGATTTTCCTGAAGGTTTAGCAATGGCGACACCTTTTTCTGCAGGAGGGGTACCTCCTTATAAAAATGTAATTTATACACTTTTGGCAGGTATTCCGACAGGCATAGGAGCTCTAATTGGAGTCTTGACGGGTGGCATATCGCCTAATTTCATTGGACTTAATTTAGGCATAGCAGGAGGAGCCATGTTATATGTAACTTGCGGAGATATAGTTCCTGAAGCTAGGAATATTTATAAAGGACAAATTTCTATTTTAGGGATGATATTAGGAGTTATAGGTGGTATAATAATAACAAGGTATTTATAAAGCTTTATTTTTACAGGGAGTGCCTTTAATGACAAAAATAGTATGTATCAATAAAAACAATCCAGAAATTGAACTTATTGATTTTGCAGCAAAAGTTATAAGAGAAGGTGGACTTGTAGCTTTTCCTACAGAGACGGTTTATGGAATAGGGGCTAATTCTTTTAATGAAGATGCAGTTAAAAAAATATTTATAGCTAAGGGAAGGCCCCAGGATAATCCACTTATTGTTCATATTGCAGAATTAGAACAAATTTATGACCTTGTTAAAGAAGTGCCACAAAAAGCTAAAATTCTCATGAAAAATTTTTGGCCGGGTCCTTTAACACTGATTTTTATGAAATCAGAAAGAGTACCTTCTATTAATACTGCTGGCATGAATACTGTAGCTATAAGGATGCCTTCAAATCCAATTGCACATCTTTTGATAAAAAGAGCACAAGTGCCCATATCTGCTCCCAGTGCTAATGTTTCGGGTAAACCTAGTCCTACAGATGCCTCCCATGTCATTGAAGATTTGTATGGAAGGGTAGATGTGATAATAGATGGTGGGAAATGTGATGTTGGTGTTGAATCTACTGTTTTAGATTTGACAGAAGAGATTCCTGTCATTTTAAGGCCGGGAGCAATTACTTTGGAAATGTTAAAAGAAGTTATAGGAAATGTTGAAGTGGATCCTTCTCTTTTAAAAAAACCACAAGAGGATTTAAAACCTAAGTCTCCGGGCATGAAGTATAAACATTATTCCCCCAATGCAGAGGTGTACATAGTAAAAGGGGACCTTGATAAAGTTGTAAAAAAAATTCAAGAATTGACAGAAGAACAATTGAAATATGGTAAAAAAGTTGGTATAATGGCAACGGTACAAACTTCGACACAATATAAAAAAGGAGAAGTTATTGTCGTAGGGGATAGGAACAAACCAGAGACAATAGCGAAAAATTTATTTGAAGTTTTAAGAGAATTTGACAAAAGAAGGGTAGATGTCATTTTTGCTGAAGGATTTGACTATGACAATATTGGACTTGCTATTATGAATAGATTGGAAAAAGCTGCTGGTTATAAAGAAATAAGGGCTGAAGGAGAATAGCCATGAAGGTTTTATTTGTGTGTACAGGCAATACATGTAGAAGTCCTATGGCAGAGGGCCTTTTCAATGCTAAAGCGAAAGCTTTAGGTAAGGATTTTGAAACAAAATCTGCTGGAGTATTTGCACCAGAAGGTTTTCCCGCTTCTGATGAGGCAATAAAAGTCTTAAAGGATGATTACAATATAGATATTTCAAGCCATAGGTCAAAAAATTTAAGAAAGCATGACCTGGAAGAGACGGATTTAGTTTTGACTATGTCGACTTCTCACAAAAGGAGTATACTCCTTCAGTATCCGGAATACTCCCATAAGGTTTTTACTATCAAAGAGTTTGTTGGACTTGAAGGAGAAGTAGAAGATCCTTATGGGATGCCTATAGAGTATTACAGAAAAACAGCTAGAGAATTAGAAGATTTGATTTCAAGGGTTATAGCTAAGATTTCAGAAGAAAGGAAGGTAAAACGAATGATCGCGTTGGGTTCTGACCATGGTGGATATGAACTTAAAGAGGTTATAAAAAAATATTTAGAAGAGAAAGGTATACCTTACAAAAATTTCGGGACTTTCAGTACAGAGTCTGTGGATTATCCAGATTATGCTCTCAAAGTAGCGGAGGCTGTTGCATCTCACGAGTGTAGTGAGGGGATTTTAGTATGTGGGACAGGCATTGGCATGTCTATTACAGCAAACAAGGTGCCGGGAATTAGAGCTGCTCATGCAGAGGATGTTTTTTCAGCAAAAGCTGCCAAAGAACATAATAATGCTAACATCTTGTGCTTAGGAGGACGTATTACAGGTCCAGGGCTTGCTGTGATGATGGTAGAAGAATGGCTAAGTGCAACTTTCCAGGGAGGACGTCATCAGAGGAGGATTGATAAAATAGCAGAGATTGAGAAGAAGTATAGCAAATGAGGGAAAGAAATTCTAAAGTTATAGGAGGTAAAAAATGTATAAAAATGTTTTTGTTATTGACCATCCGCTTATTCAACACAAGATAAGCCTCATCAGGGATGAGAATACAGGTTCTAAGGAGTTTAGAGAATTAGTAGAAGAAATTGCAATGCTTATGGCTTATGAGGTAACTAGGGATTTGCCCCTTGAAGAGGTAGAGGTAAAGACACCCATTGCGATTGCAAAAACAAAAGTAATTGCAGGGAAAAAATTGGGAATAATTCCCATACTCCGTGCAGGATTGGGAATGGTAGATGGAATGCTAAAACTTATTCCCACTGCGAAAGTAGGACATATAGGAATTTACAGAGACCCTGAGACTTTAAAACCGGTAGAATATTATTGTAAATTGCCATCTGATATAGCAGAAAGAGACCTTATAGTTGTGGATCCAATGCTGGCTACTGGTGGTTCTGCCTGTGCTGCTATACATTTTCTCAAGGAAAGAGGAGCCCAGAGTATAAAACTGGTGAATTTAATAGCTGCACCAGAAGGAATTGAAGCAGTTCATAAAGAGCATCCAGAGGTCCCAATTTATATAGCTAGCATAGACCAGGGTTTAAATGAACACGGATATATTGTGCCAGGGTTAGGAGATGCAGGGGATAGGCTTTTTGGTACAAAGTGATATAAGGGGATGTACAAATGAGACCCTCATGGGATGAATATTTTATGCAAATTGTAGATGTTGTAAAAACACGATCTACCTGTCTTAGAAGGCAGGTCGGAGCTATTTTAGTAGTAGACAAACACATAATTTCAACAGGATATAATGGACCACCGACTGGACTTGCTCATTGTGAAGAAACGGGATGTTTGAGAGAGCAGTTGGGAATACCATCAGGGGAAAGACCGGAACTTTGTAGAGGAGTACATGCAGAGCAAAATGCGATTATACAGGCAGCACTGCATGGTGTCAGTACAAAAGGGTCTACTTTGTATGTAAGTGCTAGTCCTTGCGTTATTTGTGCAAAAATGTTAATAAATGCTGGAGTTAAAAGAATTGTATATGAGGAAGAGTACCCAGATGAATTAGCTTTTCAACTTTTAAATGAAGCGGGTATTGAATTAGTAAAGATTAAAAGGTAAAATAGTATTAACAGATGCTGAGACAAATTAATAAGATATGGGAAAACCCTAGAGAGGTGTTTAGAAATGAAAATATATATTTTCTCCTTTATAGTAGCCTTTATCGTATCCTTTTTTGCTACGCCTTTTGCTAAGAAAATAGCTTTTTCCATTGGTGCTATTGATATACCCAATGAGGAAAGGCGTATACATACTCAACCTATTCCTAGATTAGGTGGATTAGCTATATTTTTAGGGACTATTTTCAGCATACTTCTATTTTTGCCTAAAAGTTCTGAAACTATAGGAATAATTTTAGGTTCTGCGATAATTGCTGTGTTAGGCTTGCTGGATGACAAATTTGGCCTTAAGGCAAAATTTAAACTTTTAGGGCAGCTTGTAGCAGCAGTAGTTTTGATACTAAGTGGCATAAGGATAGATTGGCTTTCTAATCCTTTTGGAGGGGGATTAATATATTTAAAAAGTTGGGTTGCTATTCCTTTGACCCTTTTTTGGGTAGTAGGTATTACTAACACTATGAATCTCATTGACGGCCTTGACGGATTGGCAGCAGGAATTGCAGTTATATCATCGGGATCTTTATTTATAGTATCTCTTTTAAATGGAAGATTTGCGACAGCCGTGATTTCAATTGCTATTGCTGGCGCTGCTCTAGGTTTTTTGCCTTACAATTTTAATCCGGCGAAAATTTTTATGGGAGATACAGGATCCATGTTTTTGGGGTTTGTATTAGCAGCTATTTCTATTCAAGGGGCAGTAAAATCAGCGGCTGCAATTGCAATAGCAGTTCCAATCCTTGCTTTAGGTGTGCCAATATTTGACACCGCTTTTGCAATTATCAGGAGATTGATAAATGGCAG
The DNA here is from genome assembly GCA_012840485.1 of Clostridia bacterium. GTDB lineage: Bacteria > Bacillota > Thermoanaerobacteria > Thermoanaerobacterales > Thermoanaerobacteraceae > Thermoanaerobacter. The sequence continues at coordinate 5,072 of DULG01000066.1, forward strand.
GCCTATTATGGAAGCTGATAAAGGTCATTTGCATCACAGACTGTTAGAAAAAGGCCTTACACAAAGACAAGTGGTGCTTGTTTTGTATGCAATAAGCTTAGTGCTAGGAGTAAGCGCTGTTTTAGTATCTTATAGCAATGAGGCAAAAGGTTTAATTATTCTATTCATTTCCTTTTTGTTTGTAGTATGGGGAGCAGATAAATTAGGTCTTTTTGGAAGGCACAAGAAGGGAGCACAAATGCGCTAGAGATCTAATATATTCAAGGAGTGTAATATAATGTCAAAATTAAAAGTTGTTTCTATATTTGGGACAAGGCCTGAAGCTATTAAAATGGCACCTCTTATTAAAGCTTTGGAAAAAGAAAAAGATTTTGAATCAAAAGTTTGTGTTACAGCCCAGCACAGGGATATGTTAGATCAGGTGCTGAGGCTTTTTAATATTGTGACTGATTATGATTTAAACATCATGAAAGAAAGGCAAACATTATTCCAGATTACTACTTCTGTTCTTACAGGGCTTGAGGAGGTGTTTAAAAAGGAAAATCCAGATTTGGTGTTAGTTCATGGAGATACAACTACCACCTTTGTAGCCGCTTTAGCAGCCTTTTACAATAAAATTAAAATTGGGCATGTAGAGGCAGGTTTGAGGTCTTTTAACAAATGGTTTCCTTATCCTGAAGAGATAAACAGAAAATTAACAGGAGTATTGGCTGATTTGCACTTTGCTCCTACTCCTAAGGCAAAAACGAATCTTTTGAAAGAAGGAGTAAGTGAAGATAGCATTTTTATCACTGGCAATACTGTCATAGACGCGATGGCATACACTATAAAAAAAGATTATGTTTTTAGAGATGAAAGATTAAATAAAATTGATTATGAAAACAAAAAAGTTATTGTCATTACAGCCCATAGAAGAGAAAATTGGGGTAAACCATTGGAAAATATTTGTAATGCCCTCAAAGATATTTCGCTGGAGTATGGGAATAAGGTATACATAGTGTATCCTGTTCATATGAATCCAGTGGTTAGGGAAACGGTATTTAACATCTTAGGTGGGCTTGACAATGTACTTCTTTTAGAACCTCTTGATACAGATGAGATGCATAATCTTATGGCAAGGTGCTATATGGTAATGACTGACTCGGGAGGCTTACAGGAGGAAGTGCCTTTTTTAGGCAAGCCAGTTCTCGTTTTGAGGGATGTTACTGAAAGACCCGAAGCAGTTGAAGCTGGTACTGTAAAATTAGTAGGTACAGCTTATGAAAAAATATACAAAGAAGCATCAATTTTGTTGAAGAACAAAGAAGAATACGATAGAATGGCTAACGCAGTAAATCCTTATGGCGATGGTAAAGCTTCATTTAGAATAGTTCAGGCAATAAAATATGTTTTCGGTTTAACTGGTATTAAACCGGAGGAATATAAAAGCGGGGGATAATCCCCCGCTTTATGAATCATTTATTAGCTTCTGCTTTGGTTTGGCTCTTTGCTATTAAGTACCAGATATAGCCTATTACTATTGCTCCTATGAATCCTCCGATTACGTTGTAGTCGTAAAGCATCCATCCCCATTTGCCAAGGTAGCTGCCGCCAAGCCATGCACCGATTAGATGAGCCACTAGTGCTGCCCAGTATGTTCCATAGATTTTGTTCAATTTTTCACCATAGGATTCGCCGGCTTTTGTGTTGAACAAAGGATGAAATACAAGACTAGATATGAGTCCTACTATCACCAGTGTTAGCCAGAACATATCGACACCTCCCTTTTCCTTGTATTTTTTATCCTACTTTTAATTTTACTTAATAAAATCTATAAAACAAATTTGATTTTTGACCTTTTTTGACCAAAAAAGGCTATTAGGAAAATTTATCTAAGCATATCTGACCTTTTCTGACTTTTTTTTATTTTATCTAATTATTTCTATTATGTATTTATTTTTTCCTAATATGGGATCAAAAAATAAAGAAAAGATGTATAAAAATTTATCATCTGGTTAATAATTAAAATAGAAGGGCGGTAAAAATCAGCGAAACCATTTTCCCCCTTGTGGTTTTGCAGATTTTTTACCGCCTAATTTTTTAAAAATTGGAGGTAACGGAGATGATAAAAAAAATATTTACAGGAATAATATTTTTTATTGTGATCTTTTCTTTGGGATTTCAAACTCAAACTTTTTTTCCTACTGTGGAAGATGTAGGGTTGGTTCAGAAGACTTTTTTAGAAACTGGGGTCTTTTATGAATATGCTAATATCAATAGCTGGGCCAAAATAACAAATAGCTTTGTAAATTTTAGTAATTTAATGAAATACGGTGAGATAGCTATAAAGGATATGGAGATTGATAAAGAGAAGACTAAAATATCACACGTAGAAGAAAAAAATTTTAGGCAGATAGAAATAGTGTGCAGGGAGAATAATAGGCAAGTAAATATTGTAATTCAAAGTTTAAAAAGTGGTTTAAAAGAGGAAACTTATTTATTAATAGATGAGTATTTATTGAAAGGTTATAGCGATGTGTTAAAAGAGAAAGGACTGATAAATAATATTTTTAAGGAATTAAAATTAAAATCTATTACAACTATTTGTTTTGTTGGCACTTTTGAAGGGAAGTTGAATAAAGAAAAAAGTAGTAGTATAGTTAAATTAGTACTAAATAAACTTGGGGCTCAAAAGATAGAAGGAATGGAAGACGAAAATGTAATGAGTATATCTGCTTATTCTACTAAACTAAAGGAATATATTAAGGTAGGAAGTGAAAAAATAAATTTAAACGTAGCAATAAGATATAGCTCTTTTGACGATAAAACTTATTTATGGCTTGCTACTCCTATTATAGCTATAGAATATTAAAAGAGGGTGGTAAAAACGAAATTTATTGTAGAAAAAAGTCCGCCTCTCAGGGGAACCGTAAAAGTAAGCGGAGCTAAAAATTCTGTCCTTCCTATTATTGCCGCTTCTTTATTATCATCAGGTGAAATAGTTTTAGATGACATACCTACTTTAGAAGACGTTAACGTAATGATAAAGTTAATTAAGCATTTTGGAGCTATATGTGAATTTGAAGGAGAAAAGCTTAAAATAAAAGTAGATATCAAGGATGTAGAAGCACCTTATGATTTAGTAAAAAAAATGAGAGCTTCTTTTTTGGTAATGGGTCCAATACTCGCAAAACTTGGCCACGCAAAGATTTCTATGCCAGGAGGCTGTGCAATAGGGTCAAGGCCAATTGATTTGCATTTAAAGGGATTTCAAAGTTTAGGAGCGGATATTACTATTGGACATGGCTATGTAGAAGCTAAGGCTAAAAAATTAACGGGGAAAAAGATTTATTTAGATTTCCCTAGTGTTGGTGCAACAGAAAATATTATGATGGCAGCAGTTTTTGCAGAAGGGGTTACTATAATTGAGAATGCAGCAGAAGAGCCTGAAATTGTCGATTTAGCAAATTTTCTCAATAAAATGGGAGCGAATATTAAAGGAGCTGGTACTGACACTATAAGGATTGAAGGCGTAAAGGAGTTGAAAGGAGCAGAGCATACGGTTATACCAGACAGAATCGAGGCTGGAACTTTTATGGTAGCTGCAGCGATGACTGGCGGAAATGTACTTATAGAAAATGTAATAGTGGATCATGTAAGGTCTATAATAGCCAAATTATCAGAATGTGGAATTAAAATAACAGAGGAAGCAAAGGGACTAAGAGTTAAAGGAATTAAAAATTATAAGGCGGTAGATGTTAAAACTCTTCCTTATCCTGGTTTTCCTACTGATATGCAGGCTCAAATGATGGCTATGATGACTGTAGCGAAAGGAACAAGTGTTATAATAGAAACTGTTTTTGAAAATAGGTTTATGCATGTAGATGAATTAAAAAGAATGGGAGCAAATATAAAGATAGAAGGAAGAAGTGCAGTTGTCTCCGGAGCAGATCATTTAACTGGGGCAGAAGTAAAGGCTACGGACTTAAGAGCTGGAGCTGCTCTAGTGTTGGCTGGGCTCATTGCAGAAGGTACAACTGTGATAAACGATATTTACCATATTGATAGAGGTTATGTGAGAATGGAAGAAAAGCTAAAAAATTTAGGAGCAATAATAGATAGAGAATAATAAATAATATAAATAAAGGCGTGAGGTAGCGCCTTTATTTAGTTTACAAAAAAATTTTAATAATTAGAAGGAATTTTTTATGTTTTGAAGAATAATATTAATGTGATAAAAATTAAGTATTTATGTAAAATGAAAATGTTTAATTATGTACAAATAAGGGGGGTGCAGAAAAGCAAAAATATCTATTAACTTTTTTACTAAATTCTTATAGAGGAGGGTTAAAATGTCTAAAATGCAAGAGGTGGAAAAGAGGAAGCTGTCACATGAGGCTTATGGTGGTGTTCCTGGAAGCGAATACATACCATTTATACCAGCAGACAAAGTTCTTCCAGAACTTACGGCTTTAGCTGTTATAATTGGTAGTATTTTCGCTATCCTTTTTGCAGCTGCAAATGCTTACTTAGGGTTAAAAGCAGGCATGACAATCAGTGCTGCTATTCCTGCGGCAGTTTTGGCGACAGCTTTGTTAAAAGGTGTTTTTAAGCGGGATAGCATATTAGAGGCAAACTTAGTGATGGCTATTGCTGCAACGGGAGAAAGTCTTGCAGGTGGTATTATATTTACACTTCCAGCCATTATACTGTGGGGATTTAAAGACCAATTTACATTGATTAGACTTGTTTTTGTAATTTTAGTAGGTGGACTTTTAGGTGCTTTATTCGTTATACCTCTCAGAAGATATTTAACAGTTGAAGAACATGGAAAATTAGTTTATCCTGAAGGAATGGCTGCAGCAGAGGTACTGGTGACGAGCAATCAAGGTGGAACAGGCTTTATGACAGTCTTATCAGGGATGATTGTAGCTGGAATTTATAAACTTTTATCTGGCGGATTTGGAATGTGGTCTGAAAATCCGGCATGGACCATAAAGAGGTTCGAAGGTACAGAAGTAGGTGTAAATGTACTTGCTTCTTTAATGGGTGTTGGATTTATAGTTGGAATAGATATAGCTATGTATATGTTAGCAGGAAGCGTCTTAGCATGGTTAGGACTAATACCTCTCATAAAATTTTTCGGCGCAGGTCTTACTACTCCTGTATATCCTGCTACGGACCTCATAAAAGATATGTCTGCAAGTGCGATATGGAGCAAGTATATTAGGTATATAGGTGCAGGAGGAGTTTTAGCAGGTGGCTTTATAAGCTTAATAAAATCTCTACCCACAATAGTAAAAGCTTTCAGAGAATCAATAGTAGGTTTAGGAATGAAAGGGAAAGAAATTAAAAGGACAGACACAGATGTTTCTTTGACTTGGGTCATATTTGGGTCAGCTTTGGTATTTTTCATAGCATGGTTAATGCCATCACTAGGAGTTACTGCATTGGGAAGTTTTTTGGCAATATTGTTTGCCTTCTTCTTCGCTGTTGTTTCAGCAAGAATTACAGGACTTGTCGGAGTGTCTAATAATCCTATTTCAGGTATGACAATTGCAACTTTGCTTATTGTGACTTCTATTTTAAAACTGGTGGGAGTTGTAGGGAATGAAGGAATGGTAATAGCTATTACTATTGGCGGTATAGTATGTGTAGCAGCTGCTATTGCAGGAGCCAATGCTCAGTCTCTCAAGACTACCTTCATAATAGGTGGAACTCCTAAATATGTAGAAATATTTACTTATGTTGGAATAATAGCGGCCTCAATCTTTGCAGGATTAGTTTTGATACTTTTAAATACAGCCTATGGTTTTGGAACTAAGGATATTCCGGCTCCTCAAGCCACAATAATGTCGATGGTCATAAAAGGCATAATGACTGGAGATTTGCCTTGGACCTTTATTGTTGCTGGTATCTTTATGGGTATAATGGCAGAAATGATGCATGTACCTGTTCTTCCATTTGCAATAGGACTTTATTTGCCTTTTGAACTCAGTGCTGCCATTGCAGTAGGAGGTATTATAAGGTGGATTGTAGATCAGCGCTATAGAAAAGATGAGAAATTGCAAAAAGAAAAAGTAGAAAAAGGGGTTCTCATTGCTTCAGGACTTGTTGCAGGAGATGCTTTAATGGGACTTGTAATTGCTATTTTTGTGGCATTAAAGATAAATATAGATTTCGCTTCTAAGTGGGTTACTAACACTGGATGGTTTGCTCCTTGGTTTTCTTTGGGAATGTTCTTATTAGTTGGATTGTTCCTGTATATTTACACTTGTAAAAGAGATAAATAAAAAATAATGAAAAGTAAAAATTTTACAACACTCCCACTTGTAAGTGGGAGTGTTGATTGTAAAGGGTGACAGAAATGAAAGAACAAAAAAGAAAAAGTGACAATTTTCTACTTTATGTGCCTCATCATAGTGATGAAATAGAATGGGAAGTTAAAAAGGGGAAAGTAGTGTTGATTTTTCATCACAATAAATTAATTGAAAAAGCAGTCAGGCTTTTTGTAAAAAAGCCTGAAACTACTACGTTGGAATTAGATGATATAGGCAGTGAAGTGTGGAACTTAATAGATGGCCAGAGGACTGTTTATGAAATAGGTCAGGACTTAAAGAGAAAATTTGGCGATACGGTGGAACCCCTTTATGAAAGATTAGTAATGTTTGTAAAATATTTAAACAAAAGGAGGTGGATATACTTTTCAAGGGGAGGTGATAATAAGTAAAGAGGTTTGTTAAAAGTTTTGCACAAGTTATATTTTGCTGAAGGATTTTTAGGCTTTATGTAGAATTTATTAATGTACCAAAATCTATAAATATAGCAAAAGGAGAGATAGGAAATGAAGATTGGCGTTCCAAAAGAAGTAAAAACGGCGGAAGCTCGTGTTGCTATTACTCCTGCAGGAGTAGAGGCTTTTGTAAAAAAAGGCCATGAGGTGCATATTGAGAAAAATGCAGGAATAGGAAGCGGAATAACAGATGAAGAATATGTAAAAGCAGGAGCAAAAATTCTCAATACTGCAAAAGAAGTATTTGATGTAGCAGATATGATTATAAAGGTTAAAGAGCCGCAACCTAGTGAATACGATTATTTTAAGGAAGGTCAAATTTTATTTACATATTTACACTTAGCGCCTGATAAGCAACAAACAGAGGCATTGATAAAGAGAAAAGTTGTTGGCATTGCTTATGAAACAGTTCAATTAGACAATGGTTCTTTGCCTTTACTTACTCCCATGAGTGAAGTTGCAGGTAGAATGTCAGTGACAATAGGAGCATATTTACTTACAAGTATAAATGAAGGTAGAGGAGTCGTACTAGGAGGAGTACCGGGAGTAGAGCCTGCAGAAGTGGTGATAATAGGTGGAGGAACAGTAGGTACAAATGCTGCTAAAATAGCAGTAGGGATGGGTGCAAGAGTTACAATATTGGATGTGAATGCTGCGAGATTAGCCTACTTGGATGATATATTTGGAGGAAGAGTTACAACTTTAATGTCTAATAGTTTTAATATTGCTCAAAGTGTGGCAAAAGCAGATTTGTTGATAGGAGCAGTATTGATACCGGGGGCAAAGGCACCAAAACTTGTGACAGAAGAGATGGTAAAAACTATGAAAAAAGGTTCAGTAATAGTTGATGTTGCAATAGACCAAGGCGGTTGTGTAGAGACCTGCGATAGAACAACCTCTCACAAAGACCCATACTTTATAAAACATGGTGTGGTACACTATTCTGTGCCAAATATTCCAGGGGCTGTTCCAAGAACTTCTACTTTTGCTTTAACTAATGTGACATTGCCTTATGCTTTGGAGATAGCTAATAAGGGATATAAAAATGCTTTGCTTGAAAATAAAGCTTTACTGAAAGGGTTAAATGTGTACAAGGGCATGGTAACATATAAACCTGTTGCAGATGCACAAGGATTAGAATATGTTGATCCTATTGAAGCTTTGAATAAAATGTAAAATAGATTTTTAAAATCTTTCATGAAAATTTTATAAACAGATAAAAATTGCCCCACTTTTATTGAAAGTGGGGTCAGACTGTAGACAAACTTTCGTAAAGGAGATATTTTGCATAAGGAGCGACTTGTTACAAAGCGCTAACAAAACTTAGCAAGACCGAGGGTGGAGGCGGGGCCGAAGCCAAGGATGGCGGAGGCGGG
>DULG01000067.1 GCA_012840485.1 Clostridia bacterium
GATGTTCTTGAAGATTTGAGAATAATATTTAACTTTAATATGGATTCTCAAAACCCGTATATATTGATACTTTCAGGACAACCACACATAAGAAACAAACTAGCCTTGAATGTAAACAGTGCACTAAAGCAAAGAATTTCTATAAAGTATGTGATGCAAGGGCTAAAAAAGAAGAAATTCAAGATTATATAAAAACAAGAATGAAAATAGCTGGAATGGTAGAAGATATATTCACATCATCGGCATATGAAGCAATATATTCTCTAACAAAAGGGCTCCCACGGATAATAAATAACCTGGTAACAGCTTCTTTACTCTATGCGTATTCTAAAAGGCTAAGAGAAATAGATGAAGAAGTAATATACCAGGCACAAAATGAAATCAGTTTATGAGAGTAGTAGCTTTCGCTACTCTCATTTTTTATTATACATCAATTAACCCAAATTGCCAATAACAGATATTAACATATTTTGGCGGTAATGCTCTTAAAAAGTGAAAAAAATTTTTAATCAGGCTGTAATAATTTGAGAAAAAATACTTTTATGCACTTAAAAAATGCCATTATAATTTGAAAATCTTTGGAGATTTAATTTGAGAATTGACACTATGGTAACGTGGTAAATAGTCTATATGTTCATAGAATTTCTTGCCACAGTGTTTACAAACGTATCTCCTCTTTTTTAGTACTATCACTGTTGGTTTCCCGAATAACGGTACATCTTTTATCCTTTGTACTCTATAATCATGAATCTTAGATGTTATTTCCCCGCATCTTGGACAAATATGCGGTTTCTGTTTCATCTTAATATGTAGCTCTATTCTGTTGTCACTTTCTATAATATCTTCCCAAATTATCTCTTCAGATTTTAAGAAATTTGTGATATAATTACCTTGCACTTATTCTGATGCCTCCTTTTGTTGGGTTGTTTTAACCACTTCTATTATAGCAGGCATTCAGAATAAGTGCTCTCTTTTTTATAGATTTCTTTTTCCCCACCCCAACGTTTATTATAGAACCAAATTTGTTTTTTCCTTTGATACAGCATCAATAAATTCATGTATGAAAAAATCAACCAAATCATTTAAATTAGCGTTATTCCATGCAATAGCTATTTTATGAGTGTCTCCAGTTTCTATAAACTTTAATGCTGGGTTGTTTTTATACTGTATCCAATTATCAAATATTGCAACTCCTAAATTACCTTCAACATTAAGAATCATAGATTCAATGTTTGGAACAATAGAGATTTTTGGAATAAATCCATGGCAGCTACACATTTCAATTACTTTATCTTTTGAATTGATTTTTGATTGATCGGAAAAAACAAAAAATGTTTCTTCCTTAAAATCTTCAAATGTAAGATTTGATTTATTAGCCAGAGGATGATTTTTTGAAAAAAATAGTAATGTTGGTATTGATGTAAATTCCTTGACGGTTACGTTTAAATTTTCAAAATTATCTAAGAGGCTGATTGCTATATCTATATCGTTAGTTTCAATTTTATCTTTTAGATCTTTATAACTATAACTAACAAAGTATATAGGTACATTTGGGTAGTTTAATAAGAATGATTTAGTAATATAGGGCAAATATTCTGAAAAATCCCATGCTTCTAAAAAACCTATTACAATTGTTTTTTTCTCTTGTTCAGTCAACTTTTGAGCATCTTTTAATGTTTTTTGATATTCATTGATTGTCTTCAAGAAGAAATCATAAAACAATTTTCCGACTGGAGTAAGACATACATTTTTATTGTTTCTATAAAATAACTGAAAGCCTATTTCTTTTTCTAATGAGGCTATTTGTTTACTAACAGCAGGCTGAGATACATACAGATTTAGAGCAGTTTTTGTAAAATTTAATGTTTTACATAATTCAATAAAATATTCGATTTGTATGTTATTCATAAAATACACCTCTGGGAAATAAAGACATTATCTAGAAAGTAATATATTTGGTCAGTTAAAATTATAACATATTAATGTGCAAAAAAGAAGATGTAAATGATTTTTTGATAACTAATTGGTTATAACGTCATGCAATATATATATTAGACTTTGCTGAATTCCTATACTATACTTAATAATACAAAGGTAAACTAAAAAGTGTGATATTTATCTTTTGGTGGTGAGGTGTAAAACAAACAAAAACGTTATTCACAAAAGATAAAAGGGGATCTTTTAGTTAATATCTTTGTGAATAAAATATTATTAATTAGGAGGCTTTGCTTATGAGCAGGCGTACAGAACCTTTGGCGAAGAATATTGAATTTATTGGTTTTGATGATTTGAATGGGAAACCTGGATTTCAAATGGCAATGCAAAAGGTCGGAGATAAATATTATCTTTATACTGCATCATTTAGACACAATGGCTGGAATATTGTTGATGTAACAGATCCGGCCCATCCAAGAAATGTGAAGTGGATGGAGGGCCCGTGGCTTTCAAATGATTTGCATGATGGGCAAAGTACACCAAAGATTCAGGTTGCTGATGGTATTATGGTAACAGCCCATGGCGGAACCATGAAGGAACTTCACGGAACAGATCCTGGATTGCCATTTTGGGGTGGCATCATGATTTGGGATGTAAGAACGGATCCCGAAAATCCAATTTTATTATCGAAATTTGAATGTAAAGGTGGAGCTGGAGTCCATAGATTCTTTTACAATGGTGGAAGGTATATCTATGTAGTAGGGTCTTGTGAAGGTTTTAATGGATTTATTTTAAGAATTGTTGATATTAAAGATCCTAAAAACCCAGTGGAGGTTGGTAGATGGTGGACATCTGAACAGTATCTTAATGATAAAATTTCAGCAGGCGTTGCACGCTATGGTTCCGCAGAATCCTTATCTGCTCCATTCCTCCATTCTTTAACTGTCAAAGACGATATTGCATATTTGGCATATGCTAATAAAGGTTTTATTATGTTAGATGTGAAGGATAAGACTCAACCTAAGATGATTAGCTGTTTACCATTAAATCCGCCATTTGGTGGTGGTTCTGCAGGTGCTCCAGTTCATAGTGCATTACGACTAGGTGATAGACCATATGTAGTTGTGTCAACAGAAGGAGAACGTCCTAGATATTTTTGCAATGAAGCTACAGAAGGATTATTTAAGAAAATTGTAACACAACCTATGAATATCTTGGGGATTGTTGAAATTACTGATATGAAACATCCAAGCCTTATATCTATTTTTCCATATCCGGAAGTACCTGAAGGATATACTCATGGTACAAATTTCAACATTGTTGATGGTGTACGTGTTCCATTTGGTCCTCATAATATTTTTGATGCCTTCGGACCAGATGTTTATGAGAAAAGAGATGACAGAGTTTATTGCTGTTACTTTGGCGCAGGTCTACGCATATATGATGTATCTGATCCATATGTACCAAAGGAGATTGCTTATTTTATGCCACCAGATCCTGAAAAGGATTTGTTTAACAACTCTACAGGAGATTTGCTTCCAGGACCTAAAGTTGCCATTACAGAGGATGTCCTTGTAGATGATAGAGGATACATCTATGTTGATACTTTCCAGGATGGACTATATATTTTGCGTTGTACGGTGTAAAAAATGCAAAGCTTTAGACTGAATACTTATTTAGTCTAAAGCTTTGAATACTTAATAAATTGATGTAAGAATCAACAAAAAAGCTTTTCTAATTTCAGATATTATTGTTATGAGAATGATATTTCAGTAAAAATGAAAGCGTATTATAGATAATATAATGAGATACAAAATATTATTATAATTTAAAATCATATAATTACATTTAGAAATTTTATGCATTGCCTGATGATTTTTCTTAAGGTTTATATTTTTCTGATCTGAAATAAAAGATTAAACATACTAACTAAAGTCTTTTAAAAAATTTAAACAAAATAGGGGGGCTAAGTTGAAATAAAAAGGCATTAGTAAATTATAGTTTAAGCTAAATTTGCTGACAAAATTTTTCAATACAAAAATATTAGGTGATTGCAAAATGAGATAAATATTAGAGTAAAAAAGTTACATTACAAGGAACAAAATAAAGAAATTACATTTTAAAGGCACGCTCAAGAGGGGAAAAGAGAAATGGAATAAAGAAAAGAGAAATGGAATAAAGATACAAATTCAAAAAAGACAATACTTAACACACCTTTTTAATGTAAAAAGGTGACAAACGAATCAAAACATAAGAACAAGTTATCAAGCCAAAAGTTTTTTCAAAGATAAAGGATGTTCAAAAGTACCAAGCTTTGCAGTAATAATTAAACCAATATGTTGAGTGATAGCCCCAAGAAAAACATCAGCTTTGATTGACCTGGTATTTATGAGTTTAAAGCTATCAACAGCGATAGAACTTTTTAAAAGAGAAATAGATTTTTCAATAATAGGGCGTTTTTCATAAAGTTTGGACCACTTTTTAGAGTTACGAGGGACAACAGTATTTTTTCTAAAATCAATGTCAAGGGTAGTATAGAATATTCTGCCACATTTAGAAGAGGTACAAGGGTTATCACATTGAAGGATAGTAAGTAGTTTTACCATTTAGTCTAACTTTTTTGGACATAGGGCAAAGCCATTTAATTCTGGTAGTTCTACCTTTTTCCCGAACGATGCCATCATAGGACATTTTAAGAGAAGGGTCACGGGGGCAGGTAGGGATACCATCAGAGTTAAAAGTAGGTTGAGGTAAGTTTTTAGAATTTCGAGGGTTAATAGGGATAATAGGGATTATGCCATGCTCTGAGAACAAGTATTTGTAATTATCAAAAGAATCAAACCCGGCGTCACCTAAGAAGTATCTATAAGAGAAATTAGGATGTAAATTAAAGAATTCCTTAAGAGAAGGGATTAAAGTTTTAGAATCGTACAAATCTTTAGACTCGGCAGCAGATTTAGCATCATTGACATCTAAAGAATCATCGTCATAGAAACTAATATGCTGAATAATGCCTAAGCCATTAGTGAGGATGGTAGTTTTGATAGAGTAACAATAATGGCCATTAATATAAGAGAATTTAGCATCAGGATTAGAGTGAGCGAACTTAGGCATTTTAGAACAAGCATAAGAGTGGGCATCAAAATCAGGATTAGATTTAGAGAAC
>DULG01000068.1 GCA_012840485.1 Clostridia bacterium
CATGCATTGAGATATGGTTTGATATAAATGCATATAAAAAAGAGTCAGTAGTGATAGTAGAAGTAATGGGAAGAGATGCTGGGTGGATAGCTGCTTCAACGGGTATTTTAAAGAGTATTAATCCAAATGTGAATCAACTTATATATCTTCCAGAAATAAGTTTTGACAAATCTAAATTTCTAATAGATGTAGGATATGCAATTAAAAGAAATAACAAACTTCTTATTGTAGTTTCTGAGGGCATAAAGGATGAGAATGGTGAATATATAAATAAAAATATAGATGAGACAGATCCTTTTGGACATAAACGCCTTGGTGGAGCAGGTAAACATCTTCGAGATTTGGTAAAGAAAAATATTACTAAAAACGTTAAATTAATCAAATTGGGAATTTTGCAAAGATGTGCCATACATTGTGCATCTAAAACTGACGTAGAAGAATCTGAAATGGTTGGTAGAGTTTCAGTGAAATATGCCCTTGCTGGTTATAGTGGATATATGACTGCTATAGTTAGATTAACTGCTGACAAGTATAACTGTGCAATAAAGCTTGTAAAACTTCAAGATGTGTGCAATAAAGTAAAATATGTAAATATCCTTTAATTAATCGAATACTGTTATACAGCAAATTATTTCATTATAAATAGCACTATAAAAAGCAAAATAATTTAACCTTAATGGTATGAAGAGCCAAATACGTTGTCCGGTTCTGTGAATGGGAATTGCTGTAAAGCTACTCTCTACTCAAACTCCTTTGTCTTATACTCATAATCGCAGGAATAATTGCAGCTTTTTGTTAAGCAACTATATAGAAAGGCTGTAGACCATTAGTAGTCTACAGCCTTCAAAGTTAAATTAGAAAATGTATCCTTCGTAATGTTTTAACATATCTTGATCTGGTCTTTCTAAAATACTTGTGCACACAAAGTCAATCATTGGCTCTACAAATGGATAAGTATCCCTAGTAGCCCAAGCAGGTTTAGTCCATTGTGGAGGATTGTCTACAAAAGCATTGGTCCATGCAGAATTATGTTCAAACCACATTTCACATACACGATCCCATTTATGGAAAAATAAGCCTTGTTGATTAAAATCAGCAAAAGCAGGCACATCATCTGATAATGGAATTGGTGAATAGAATTTATCATAGGTTTTATGTGAGAAAAACCTTAAAAGTCCTGGTAGTCTACATATTTCTGGAACATGTACATTTAAAAACCAATCTTCGCCTTCCTCGCGAGTTACTCCTTTTGGATAAGAGAATACAGTAATAAAACGAATAAACGCTTTATCGTTATGCCCCATCTGCTGTCCAAAGAAATCTTCTGTTGGTTCTGCTGGAATATTTACTATAGCTACTTTCATCGCGTTTTCCATTGGCTCTGGAGTCATTGCAAGTAGTCCCCTAAGACTTCTTCTTGCTTCCACGTCCAAGCATAGGTTTTCATGCACACGATAGTTTAAAAAACCTAACTCCTCCATACCTTTCGCAGGTGGCAACACTCGATACATTACATATCTGGTTAACCATGGTGCTTGAGCCAATACCTCTGGACAATGATGACGTGCAAACCATCTTTCTAATGCAGGAATGTAATCAATGTTATTTACGTGATGAATTATTAGAGTTTTATTCATTACTAACATAACATTCATGCCTCCTATCTCAATAAAATTTTTTATTATCTTCAAATAGCTGCAAATATCTTAAAATTACGCAGCTATTTGAAATTTCTTTTACCACCTTAATAAAACACAGCAATACCTACCCTTTTCACAGCACTACTATTGTTTTAATCTTCCTCTATAAATGCAGCGCTGTGAAAATTAATACTACTATATCAATTTTACCCCCTAGGCATCCCCTATCATGCCTCTCTGGGTCCTTGCCCTTACATTCCTTCGTACTGCCTTAGGGAACTGGTGGGGGTGCAGCTTTGCTCGTATACAGGGTCTATGCCCTAATGGAGGGTAAACTGCTTATCCCCCACCAATTTTATCATCATATCTCTACGCAGCTTGTATTTGCCTCTCCCTAAAAATCCCTAATACTTTCTTCCCATCATACTCCTCTTTCTTCTTCACTAGTGCAAATATAATCTTTATCACTTTCACAGCCACTACTATCAGAGCCTGCTTCTTCTCAAGCGGATTCTCTCGCCTCGTTTTAAGATAAGTGTATAAAGCCTTAATCTCTTTATTCTTGCTTACCATTACTACTGCAACCTGATACAGAAGATTCCTCAACATCGCTCGACCTCGCTTCGATATCCTGGTCTTTCCCTTCCGCTCACCTGAACTGTCCTCTATTAGATTCAAACCAGCATATTTTCTGATCTGCTTCCAACTCTCAAATCGACTCGGATCACCTATCTCTCCTAATATGCCTGCCGCCGTTACTATACCAATACCAGGAATACTCAATATGTATCTGCCTATCCCTGTCTCTTGTAATCTAACTGTCATCTCCCTTTCTACTTCCTCAAGCTGTTTCTTGAAAAACCTTATCTCCTCTATACAAAGCCGTATTTTTATCTTGGCCGCTGCTAGACCTTCTTTTACCCCTACAGATCTTTTTGCTGCCTCGTACAGCTTTTCTGCCCTCTTTTGCCCAACAGCTCTCTTTGTTGCTTTCTTAAATTCCTCTACTATGCCTTCAACCCCTAATTCCCGCACATCCTGCGGAAATGGATAGTGATACAAAATGTGCATTGCTGCCTTGCCATCCAAATTCTTAAACACTTCCGTAAACTCAGGAAAATATTCATCCAAAATTGAAACCAGCGCATTCTTTGCACTATTTAACTTCGCTCTTATTTGCTGCCTCATAGTGCTTAATACCCTTAACTCCGCATAAATCCCTTCAGGCAAGTACGCATAACTAAAATGCCCATCTTTCACAAGCTTTGCTATAACCATAGCATCCTTTGGATCGTTCTTAGTTTGTGCATTATCATCCAGCTCCTTAACTTGCTTTACATGATAAGGATTGACCAGTACTACCGTCACTCCCTGTTCTTTTAAAAACCACGCCAACGCCTTCCAATAGTGCCCTGTAGGTTCCATACCAACAATTATCTTCTCCAATCCTTTCTCTTCCTTTATCTCACTTAATTTCCCCACTAGACGATTAAATCCATCTATGTTATTCTTAAAAGAGAATCCTTTGGTTAACTCCAAACCCCTGTAGTCAAATATACGTGCCCAGTGTTTCTTCTTGGCTACATCAATTCCTACTATCATTACTTCAGGGGTTATGGATTCTATCTTTTGTATCTGAGATTTTAACATCGCCTATCATCCTCCTGCTATTTCTTCTCGTTTTCCAATTCCCATTATAGCAGGAGGTTTTTTAATTCTCAAAGTCCAAATAATTCATTACAGGAATGCTCGTATAATTATTATTAAAGACAATAAATTTGTCTCACATCTTAAAATTTAATAAAATGCATTAATAATTGGAAATTATCTTTATCTACTTATAACATCATTTAAAAATCACATCTATTGCCATGTATCCATTAAATATATTAAGGATACATGGTACAGGCTGCCACATCTTTTATTTTACGGCCTTTGTATTTACTTTTGAGATAACTTGTAGAAATTATTATACTGTAAAGTTAATATGGGACAGGCTTTTGTCCTCCTTGCGGTTTTTCCGCTCTTTATTATTTCCTAAGCAATCTGTTCCTTAAATTCAGTGGCCTATGCCAGATTAAAGTTTTTAGTGATAATTTTGGGACAGCTGCTACTGAAATATTTAATGAATTTCTAACTCTTGATGATATTGCGGCTCGACCGCTTGAAGATCTCGTCGGCTTTTTAGTCGATAAGAGTAAAGATCACTTTAATGACCCTAATGCTACGGCAAAATTACTTCAAGATGCTGTACGTAAATCTTATAGAATCAATGCTACTGTAAATGATTCTCTGAATTTTGTTATCAAGTCTTGTCTTGATAATATACAGTATTGTGAAAAGCAGAAGAAAGCTTCTGAAAAGACCATTGCTGATGAAGTCAGAGGATTTAACAATCAATTCCTCTGTCTTACTTCAACAAACGGAATTGGTCCAACCATAGCAGCCGGTTTGATATCTGAGATAGGCGGAGTTTCAAAGTTTGATGATGATAATGCACTTGCAAAGTTTTCCGGCCTATATTGGTCAGAATACCAGTCTGCGGATTTTAAAGCGGAGGACACATATTTAAAACGCACTGGTAATGAATATCTCAGATATTACTTTATTCAAGCAGCTGACCAACTTAGGAAATATTGTCCTGAGTTTTCACAATACTATGCCCGCAAATTTAAGGAAAGTAAAACTCGTAAACACAAGCGTGCTTTAGTTTTAACGACACGTAAAGCTGTAAGGTTAGTCTTTGCTCTGCTGTGCGAAGAAAAACTTTCTGAATCACCAGCCACTTCATTAGTGAAATTTAATGAATTTCGTAGTATAATATCCTCAAATTTAATTTTTTTCACAAGAGACACCCCTTTCATGTTTTTTGGTTTCTCACAATCTATTTTATCACAGGGGTTGTCTCTTGTTTTTTTCCCCTAAAAATCCTACGATAATTTTACACTATGGTATTAAAAGGACCTACACTTTTACAAAATTTTTTAAAATTCTATATCATTTAATAGAATGTCACTAATCTTTATTAAGTATTCAAGGTTCTACTTTTAATTATTTTATTTTACTATATTTTTCAAAAAATTTAAAAATTATTTTTTAACAACGTATAATATTTGTTCTTCTAGGCATTAGCAAAAAACTTTTCATATTCTTTACAAAACGTTTTCGTCTGTTATCTAACCACCATCCTTAATCAAAATTATACTTTAAACTTCATCTCTATATAGATAAATATAGCATAGCAATTCGCCAAAGTATAATATATATATAGTATGATAACATAACCAATCAGTTATCAACCTGATTCTTGTACATAGTCATGACCACGAAAAGTATAACACGATAGAATAATTTAAGAAAAAGAAGCATAAAAATCAATTTTAGGTTGAGAAGTAAAAAGGTCTATAAGGTTTAAAACTTTTTGAAGCTGGTACATGTAGGCTTCCTCCTTAATGTTTAATGATAATTATAATACTATAATTATTCAACAAAAGGTAAGAAATCTTACATATCAGATAAAAATTTTTAGGGTGATAAGAAAAAAGCATATCTCAGAAATAGCTTAAATCAAGGCTTTTGAGATATGCACAAGTCTATTTAAAAAAATAGTTTCTTAGGTGGCGAACTTCACTATGTTGCAATGGAATATTATAAGTATGATATTAAAGCATTTTTAGATTATCTTAAAGTACAGCTTAAAAAGTCCAAAATTGAAGTTCATCTAAATACAGAAGCTACGCCGGAACTTGTAAAAAAAATCATGCCAGATGCAGTTATAATAGCAGTGGGAGCGAATCCTGTCATACCTCATATACCAGGAATTGATAAGCAACATGTGATCAATTTCTATGATGCCATTGAACATATGGATAAGATTGGGCAGAATGTTGTAATTATTGGTGGCGGCACAATTGGCGCGGAAATTGGACTGGAGCTTTCATCACTTCAGCAGAAAAATGTTACAATCATCGAACTTACAGGAGAAATAGCAGCACAGGGAAATATGCTTTATAAAATTGCACTTCGCCAAAAAATGCAACAGGCAAGCACATTAAATACAATGTTGAAGACTACATGCCAGGAAATCAAAGAAGATGTTGTAGTGGTTAAAACAAGTGATGGAGAAGAAAAATTCATTAAGGCAGATACTGTTATAATTGCCACCGGATTGAAACCAAATAAATCGGTAGCAGAAAGTTTTTATGGGATTGTACCAGAAACATTTATGATCGGAGATTGCATCAAATCAAGAAAAATAATGGAAGCTATAATGGAAGGGTATACAATTGCCTCCAATTTATAAATTTATATTATAATGATTCTGGTGTAAAAAGTCTCTTTTCTTTATCAAAAAGTATAAATATAAAATAGATTGAATAAATAAACATACAAAATGTTAGGTAGTACAAATTTTCATAGAATTATGTTAGAATTAAATAAGCA
>DULG01000069.1 GCA_012840485.1 Clostridia bacterium
TAAAGTAAAATGATTCAAGTCGATATGTTCCCCAATACCTCGAATGAAAAAATGCCGTGGATTTGTTTCCGAGAACGGACGGCTCGAAAGACATCAATACTGTCCTCTCGAGCCATGTGGAGACGGTAGTATTGATGTCAAGAGAACTATTGAGATAAATTAGTTTAATATTGGAGGTGGGTTAATTGACAACAATTTATTTTATTCGTCATGCAGAATCAGACTATACAGAGCACAATGATGAGTTAAGACCTCTTACAGATAAAGGCTTAATCGATAGACAACTTGTCACAGCTTATTTGATGGATAAAGATATTAAAATTATTTTATCAAGTCCATATAAACGAGCAGTTGATACTTTAGTAGACTTTGCCAATAAAGTTAAACTACCAGTAATTACTGTTCCGGATTTTAGAGAACGCAAGGTTGATAGTGAATGGATTGATGATTTTGATTCTTTTGCGAGACAGCAATGGCAAGATTTTAATTTTAAATTATCAGATGGAGAAAGTTTATCAGAGGTACAGCAACGAGGCATTGCAGCACTGAAAAAAGTTTTAGAGAATTATAAAAACCAAAATATTGCAATAGGGACTCATGGTACTATATTGAGTACTATTATCAATTTTTATGATAAATCATTTGGATATAATGAATTTAATGAAATCAAACATGTTATGCCGTGGATTGTAAAGTTTAAGTTTGATGGCGACAAATGTATAGAGATCGAAAAAATTAATATTTTTAAGGATTTAAAAGAGAAATAGAAACTTATTTTTAAATATAAAAATATATAAATAGATAAATACACTATGGTTTACCTCATATATTAGAAATTAATAAAGGAGTTGTTATTTGGCAGGACATACCGATCATGATTTTTACGACAGCACAGTGGAAAGAGCTTGCGGATGGAAAGTTTTTTATTGGGGCTGCGCCCATCGGACCAACAGAACTTGGACACAATGACCGCTATGTATTTGCTTTACCGGCAAGATATAATTATGCATATCCTGAAGGATATCAGAAAGTGGAGAAGATTTTAGAAAATCACCCACTTGAAGCTATAGAAGTAAAATAGGCATTTTTATATTTATCACAAAATCTAAAAAAACGTTTGAAAGGACTGTTTGATAAATTAACTTTTTAAAATATAATATTGGTATAAAAATTTTTTGGAGGTATAATTTCATGATGAATAAATTTTTACAGCAATTCATACTTTTGTTTTTGGTAATGTTTATTTTCTGCGGATGTGGCAATATTAGTAGTTATCAGAAAGAAATATACAATGACAATGCTAAAATAATAAATGAAGGAGATAGTTATACATTTTTAAATAGGGTAGGAAATATAAAAGATAACAACTTAAAAATAGTATACAATGGTTTTTATGGAATGGAGACTATTTGGGAAGTAGAATCTGAGGGGAATGGGACAGTAACGATTAAATTTGATTCAAAAGTAGATAAAGGGAAATTCAAATTGGTATTTATTACACCTGAAAATAAAGTAATAAATGTTTTTCAACAAAGCGGAAAAGGTGAAAAAACTATACAAACTGAAAAAGGTAAAAGCAGGATAAAAATTGTAGGTAATAATGCAAAAGGCCAGATTGGAATAAATATTGAGACTTCCGGGGATGCTGTATTAAAGAAAATAAATTAGTAAAATTTTATGCCTATTTTTATTATAAGGTGAAATTTAGACACGGGACAAGGGAACAAGATTTTTGTTTTCTTGTCCCGCTGATTTATTTAAGAGCATTTTAAATTTTATATAGGTGTATTTATTTTTTATATTGACAGAAAAAGAATTATAATATATAATGAAGTAAACTTCATGTGAAGTTTACTTCATATTAATGGAGGTGTGCATTTGAAGAATAAAGTGCGAGAATATAGACTAAAAAAGGGCATGACTCAACAGCAATTGGCTGATGCTGTACATGTTTCAACAAGAACTATTATTTCATTAGAGCAAGGAAAATATAATCCCTCAATTATGTTAGCATACCGTTTGGCTGTGGAATTTGGGACAACAATTGAAGATTTGTATTGTTTGGAAGAAAATAAAAAAGAGGAGGATAAGAGGTATGAAAACAAAAAATAAAAGAAATTTGATAAATATAATTTTAAGTATTATTTTATTAATTGCAAGTTCTTATGTTTATATAGCAAAAGGATATGAAATAAAATATTTAATTTCTATTATACTTGCTTTTGGGCTTGTGGCAATAAATATATTTTTAGCTACAAAAAATGTGGGTTTTAAAAATATTTCATTTGAAAATGCAGATGAGCGTGATTTATATATTGCTATGAAAAGTGCTCAGAGTACTTTAAAGTTTATAAATGATATTTGTTTAGTTTTTGTATTTTCCTTTTTGATATTGTATGGTGTTACAAACAATTTTATTTTTATGGTTATGGGATTAACGCTATTTGCGTTAATAGTGATTATGTTTATAACATTATTAATTACACAAAGTTATTATGAGAAAAATTACTAAAATTATTAAATTAAATTATTTTATACAATATTTTGTAGACAATATTATTATTTTACTGATAAACTATGGTTTAAGACGTTAAAAGATTTAGGAGAGGATATTATTGAAAAAATTTTCTAAGCCCCAAAGGATATTTGTGTTTATTATACTAATGTTTATTATTGTTATTATTTCAGAGATAATAATAAGTAATACAATTGTAGGTGTTACAGAATATAAAATTGAGGATTTAAAAGTACCTTCTTCTTTTAATAATTTTAGAATAGTTCAAATTTCTGATTTGCATAGTAAAGAATTTGGAACAAGAAATAAAATCTTAATACATAAAATTAAGAAATTGTCTCCAGATATAATAGTTTTAACTGGGGATATGGTTAATGCCAAAGATAAGGATTTTAACATATTTTATAATTTTATTAATCAATTAGTCGATATTGCTCCTATATATTTTGTAGTTGGTAATCATGAACAAAATTTGGATGAGGCAAAATTAAAAGAAATTATAGATTATTTGCATTCAAAAGGTGTAATTGTTTTAGATAATCAAAAAGAAAAAATAAATAGAAATGGTGAGTTTATTAATATTTATGGGCTTTGGTATAGTTTAAGATATTATAGAGATTTAAAAAATGAGTATTCAAAAGATATTTATTTTGGGATAGATAAAATTGAAAAAATATTAGGAAAAGCGGATAAAGGTCAGTTTAATTTGCTTTTAACTCATAATCCTGTTTATTTTGAAACTTATGCTTCTTGGGGAGCTGACCTTACCCTTTGTGGTCATTTACATGGAGGAATGATAAGAATACCTTTTTATGGTGGACTTTTTTCGCCAGAAAAGGTGTTTTTCCCAAAATATGATGCAGGACTTTTTAAAATTGACAACCATTATATGATTGTAAATAGAGGATTGGGCAGCGGAGACCTTGGTTTTAGGTTTTTAAACAATCCAGAAATTGGATTAATTATTTTGAAGAATAAATAATAATTTTTTTATTTATCCTTCTTTGCTGTATTAATTCCAAAGATTGTGTATAAAGGGCAGAAACCTATAGCTGCAGTTATTATAGGAACTAATCCAAGAAGTCCCCAGTACTTTGCATTACCGCTTACAAAAAGCAGCATACTTAGTAGGATTATTCCGATTATGTATCTTATTATTTTGTCAGTGTAGCCAATATTTGTTTTCACATTAATAACCCCTTTCTCAATTTATCTTATATATATTGTATACCAAAAGTTAGAAAAATGCAAAACATTTTCTAAAATGCAAATTAGGATTTAACAAAATATCATGCTAAAATAATGTAGAGGTGAATAATATTGAACCAATTGATCATTGAAGAAAAGATTTTATTAAATATTGAAATTATTCTGTTGGGATTTTTATTCAAAAGGTTAAAAATGATAGCAGTTAGTGCGGGAGATGTATTAAGTAAAATAGTTTTATATATTACTTTGCCAGCTACGGTATTAACTGTTTTTTCTGAACACACTATAAATTTACATTTATTCATTTTACCTATTGCAAGTATTGCTTTAAGTTTGATTACTTTTGCATTAGGTTATTTTATTGTGAAAAAAATTAAATTGGATGATAAAGATAAATGGACTTTATTAGTTTCTATATGTGGATATAATATTGGTTTATTCGCTTTGCCTTTTATACAGCAGGTGTATGGAAGTAAAGGAGTAATGACTATTTCAATGTTTGATATAGGCAATTCTTTTATTGTTTTTGGACTTGCTTATGCTGTAGCATTTTTAGGCTCTGGTAAGGAGAATTTTAATTTAAAAGAAGTAATAAGGAAAATAATTTTTTTCTTTCCACTTGATATATATTTATTGTCTCTCTTGATGAATTTTTTAAATATAAAGTTAGGAGGAATTATTAAGGATTTTATTTATCAGCTTTCCATACCTAACAGTTTTCTTGCTTTATTTACAATAGGTTATTTCTTAGATTTTAATCTTAATAAAAATGAGTTAAAAGCTTTGGGCATAGGTATGTTTGTAAAATTTTTGCCTGGTATCATTCTATTTTTATTATTGGCATTTTTATTTGATACAAGCCAATTGATTGTAAAAATTATTGCAATTGGTTCTATACTCCCAACTCCAATGGTGGCTGTAGTATATTCTAATGAAAGAAGACTTAATCCCAAACTGGCTTCTGTTTTTATAACGATGTCAATAATTATTGGAGTTGTTTTAATGAGTATTGTTATGCTAAAATGGTAAAATTAAATACCATTAATTTCTTTTCTCTTTTTGAGTTTATTTATTTCTTTTCTAAAATAGATGTACATAGTAATGCCTTCAAATGACCATTGTATAGCTGTTACAAACCATACAGCTACAACACCTAATTTTAATATATATATGACAATGTACATTAAAGGCAGTCTTATAAACCAGCTGGATATTGTAGAAATTATAAAAGGCGTTTTTGTATTTCCACTTCCTTTAAGCCCTCCTCCATATACCATTCCAATTGCCATAAAAGGCTGTTCAATTGAAGCCACCATAAGACACAGAATTCCTTCTGCAATTACTTCACTGTCATTTATAAAAGCCCTTATAAAAAGGTGAGGTATTGTCAAGAATAATATTGACATTGCAGACATAATTCCAACAGCAAATAGGGCAGAAATTCTTGTATATCTTTTTGCACTGTCATAGTTTTTGGCGCCTACCATTTGACCTGCCATTGTGGTTGCAGCGATTGCAAAGCCCCATCCAGGCATAAAAGATATAGATTCAATTGTTGTTGTTATTTGATTTGCTGCAAAGGCAACTGTTCCTAGATGCATTATCATAAAAATAGATACAAGCCTGCTTATATCGAAAGCAGCTTCTTGGAGTGATGCAGGGAAGGAGAGTTTTAATATTTCTATAATTTTTTGTTTATTTACTTTGAAAAGAACATTAAATTTGAGTGAAAGTACCATATACCTTTTGTAATATAAAATAATAAAAATAAATCCTATTATTTGAGCTGTCATTGTGGCTATTGCTGAACCTTTTGCGCCTAAAGCAGGGAGTCCAAATCTACCAAATATCAAAATCCAATCAAGTACGATGTTAATAAATATAACAATACTTGCAGCTATCATAGGAGTTTTAGTATTTCCTTGGGCTCTTAATATAGCATTTAAAACATTCATAACCATACTAAACAAAATGCCTATTGATGCTATTTTTATAAATATTTTTCCTAATATAAGTACATTACCATAAGCACCGGCTATTTTTAATAAATTTTCTGCAAAAATAAAAAGGAATATGGAAATTGAAGTAGCAACTATAATTCCTAAAAAAATTCCATGGGATGCGTATTCTTTAGCAGATTTAAAATCTTTTGCTCCAATACTTCTAGCAACATAAGAAGTTACACCTATAGAAATTCCCATTGCAATAAAAATATTAGAGAAAGTGTATATAATTTCCGAGGCAAGACCTACAGCGCTGACACTGTCTTTACCACCAAACTGCCCTACCATCATTGTATCTATTACCCATACTATCATATATAGGAGCATTTCGCCTACAGCGGGAAGTGCCAAGTTTAGTATTTCTTTTATTTCATTTTTAATTGTCATAGATTACCTCCTAAATTGAAGTTAGTTTTCAATATTGTAGTACAAAGAGAGTTATTTTGTATTCATTGAGTTTTGATTGTTAATACTCATGGATTATATAAAATTTTGTCTTTTGTAGCTACTAAAGGTATTATAGCATAAAAGGGATAAATTATTGTAATAGAGTTGTACTGACAAAAACGTTATTTACTTTATAAATTCTTTATAATTACATGCTAAATTATCAAATGGTAAATAACAATTAACGAAAGGGTGGTAAAATGATCGAGTATATACTTGAGACTAAAAATCTAAAAAAATATTACGGGAAGCAGCTTGCAGTAAATGATGTTTCACTCAAAATCCCAAAAGGCTCAATATATGGATTACTTGGACCGAATGGTGCAGGAAAATCCACGACATTGAAGATGCTTACAGGACTTTTGCATCCATCGAGTGGTGAAATTGTTGTTTTTGGTGAGCCATGGCAGAGAAAGCACCTTGAGCGAATTGGGGCATTAATTGAATCGCCAGCACTATATGGTAACCTGACAGCAGTTGAAAATCTTCTTGTTCACACAAATTTGATGGGACTTCCAAAAGAAAGGATTTACGAAGTTCTTGAAATAGTAGATTTGAAAGATACAGGTAAAAAATTGACATCACAGTTTTCCACGGGTATGAAGCAGAGGCTTGGCATTGCAATTGCACTTCTTGGACGTCCTGAATTATTGATACTTGATGAACCTACAAACGGGCTTGATCCTATAGGTATTCAAGAATTGAGAGAACTAATTCGTTCATTTCCAAAAAGAGGAATTACAGTAATACTATCTAGTCATATATTAACTGAGGTTTCACAGCTTGTTGACAATATTGGAATTATAAGTGATGGCGAGCTTAAATATCAAGGGAAAATGAGTCATGATGAAGACCTTGAATCATTATTTATGCAAGTTGTAAAGGGGGATAAACAATGATTAATATAATAAAGTCAGAGAGTATTAAATATAAAAGGACATTTACAAAACGTTTAATACTACTTGCACCGCTGTTTTTTGTAATAATTGCATTGCCACAAAGATTTTTTATACCTGAAAATTATTTACGTCCGTGGCAGCTTCTTATTGACCAGGTGTACAATTGGTGGCCAGTTATATTTATACCACTTGGTACAGCTTTGTTTGCTACATTGGTAGATTTACAGGAAAAAAAAGCAGGAAATTACCGCAATTTGAGAGTTCGCAATGTTTCACCATCAGGTATCTGGATAGGCAAAATAGTATTAATGGCATATCATACTCTGCTTGCAACGCTGGTTCTTTTTGTTTCCGTAATAATATCAGGGTTTATCACAGCAGGTGGAGCTATTCCATGGATAGAAATTTTTACAGGGGGTTTTATTTTGTGGTTTACATCTCTCCCATTAATACCGCTGCAATTATGGGCATCAACATGGAAAGGAACATTCTTTAGCATGGCTATTGGATTTATCGGACTTATTGGGGGTGTTATAGCAGCACCTAAATCATACTGGATATATGTACCATGGAGTTGGCCTACACGACTTATGTGTCCAATAATAGGAGTACACCCCAATGGAGTGCCATTAGAACTGTCAGACCCACTTAGAAATCCTTCTGTGATACCTATGGGAGTAATAATGGCAATTGCTGCTTTAATAATCTTTACAATGATTACATCAATATGGTTTAATAGAAGAGAGGTAAGATAATGAGTATATTAGCATCAGAATGGATCAAGACAAAACGAACACCTATACGTTGGCTTACATTTCTAGCACCTATGATTTTTTCAGGGCTTATCATTTGGTATTTTTCACTAAGGCCAATAAAAATAGATACTCAGATTTCAATATTTCAGGCTTTTTTTGAAGTATGGACAGCATTTGTTATTCCATTGGGTGCGGGCTTAATATCTGGAATTATGATACATCAAGAGGAACTTGCTGGAAATTTCAATGGTCTTCTCCTAAACAAATTACCCCGTCAGAAATTATACCTTGGGAAACTTGCAACAGCTATTTTGCTGGCATCGATAAGTACATTAATTGCTACATTAGTATTGTTAGTTGGAGTAGGTTTTGTATTAAAGATACCCATATCTTGGTTAATTTTTATTATAGCAGCGCTAATGGCTATAATAGGTTCTATCCCACTGTTGGCATTCCATTTATGGATAAGCTTCGCATGGGGAATAGGTGCATCAATTGGCATTGGTGGTGGTGGTGTCCTTATAGCCGCTTTGATGGGCACAAGTCTGGGTGATAGAATCTGGCAATTTGTGCCTTGGGCATGGCCAGTGAGACTTTCAATGATTCCGGGAGCCTATTTACTGTATAAATCAGGTATGAATTTTCTACCTGAGACTATTTCAATTGGTGTGGCCATAAAACAGATTATATATAGCGTTATTCCAGCTATTATATTTTTTGTAATTATGTTAATTGGCGGTATAATGTGGTTTAATAAATGGGAAGGCAGGAAAATATATGAGTAAATGTGGAGGGAATATATTATATTATGAGTAGAATTTTAATAATCGACGACGAAAAAGATTTAGTTGCTCTTTTAAAAGATTCCCTTGAAAATAAAGGTCACATTGTATCTGTTGCGTATAATGGTGAAAGCGGTGTTAAAAAAGCCTATGAGCATCCTGACCTTATTATTCTTGATATAATGATGCCTGAAATTGATGGATATGAAGTATGTAAAAAAATAAGAGATGTAGTTTTTTGTCCTATAATTTTTTTAAGTGCGAAACAATCAGAAGCTGATAGAATAAAGGGGCTTGCTTTAGGTGGTGATGATTATATAATAAAACCATTTAGTTTAAAAGAGCTACTTGCAAGAATTGATGCTCATCTGAGGCGTGAAAGAAGAGCTATTTATCTTAATGAAAAAGAGAAAAGAACTTTATTAACTTTTAAACATCTATCTATTGATTTAAAAGCGAGGCAAGTATATATAAATGGTAAACTTGTTAGCTTTACGAAAAGAGAATTTGATATAATTGAATTATTATCTTTGCATCCTGGGCAAGTTTTCTCAAAAGAACAGATATATGAAAAAGTATGGGGTTATGATGCAGAGGGAGATTCTTCTACGGTTACAGAACATATAAAAAATATCAGAGCAAAGTTAGCAGTGGTGGATCCAAATGTCGAGTATATATCAACAGTATGGGGAATCGGCTATCGCTGGGAAAAGTTTGTGTAAGGCAAATATAACAAAAGTTAGTTTGGTGGAGGAATTAATGTGCTTAATCGAAAGTCAATAAAGACCCAATTTATTGTAATTTTTACTGCAATAATTCTAACGAGTATAATAGCAACAATTGTCACATACTTTGTTGGTTTTATAATTTTTACAAGTATTGAGTACAAAAAAATATACCCTGCAAACTATTATGAAAAGAAAATCCCTAATATAGAAAATTATATAAGGAGGAAGGGAGAAAGTCTTTTAAATATTAAAGAAAAATCTAACATAGAAAAAATAATTCCTTCTCAGGGTATTACATATCAAATAATAGACCAGGATGGAGATATTTTATATGGAACAGAGTTTCAAAAGTTTATAAATAATAAAGAGGATTTATACAAAAAAATAAATACAAACCAAGGATTGAATGGTAGATATGTCCACATAGTACCTATAATTGATAAACACGGGAAAATAGCTGGAGCGGTTTTACTTTATTACAAGTTGGTTCCTTATTACCAAAGTACAACTATAAAATTGATATTTACGGTGATATTGCTGTCTCCTTTTCTCTATATAATATTTTTCACAATTCTTTTTTCAAAAAAGTTCGTTCGTGATATTAAAAAACCAATAGACATGTTAATAGAAGCTTCAGAAAAAATAAAACAAAAAAACCTTGATTTTAATATAGATTATAAGGCAAAAAATGAATTCGGCAGTCTGTGTGAAGCTTTTGATGATATGAAAAACGAGCTTAAAAGGTCTTTGATTTCACAGTGGAAATTGGAGCAGCAAAGGCATGATATGGTAGAAGCACTTGCACATGACCTCAAGACTCCTCTTTCTATAATACAAGGATATACTGAATCTTTATTAGAAAGTAATTTAAATGACAAAGAAAAGTTAGAAAGGTATTTAAATGTAATAAAAAACAGTACCTTTAGAGCTTTGCAGATGATAAAAGAGATGTTATACACAGCTGAAATTGAAAGTTATAATTTGAGTTTAGAAGTAGTACCTATAGATATAAATTCTTTTATTCAACAAAAAGTAGAAAGTTATAAAATTATTTCAAAAAGTAAAAATATAGATTTCAAAGTAAAAATTTTTGATGTAATGCCTGACAAAAAAACTTGCTATTGCGATAAAAATAAGCTTGAAAGAATACTGGATAATATTGTACTAAATAGCATACGATATACACCTTATAAAGGTGTCATTAACATTAATATAGACATAAGAGAAGAAAAAATTAATTTTACGATTTGTGATACTGGGAAGGGATTTAGCAATAAAGATTTAGCAAATCTCTTTAACAAATTTTACAAAGGAGATGAAGCACGTTCTACAAAAGAAGGGCATATAGGATTGGGACTTTATACTGCTAAAAAATTAGTAGAACTTCATGGTGGAACAATAAAAGCCTATAATTTTGAAAAAGGTGGAGCATGTATAAGTTTTAATATTAGAAATTATTTTAAATAATAATCTTGCCTCTTCACTTTATCAGTTCAATTTGATAAAATATGTACTATACATAAAAAAGCTATAAGGGGGATGCATTGTGAAGAGTATACGGATATACGACACAACATTAAGAGATGGAGTTCAGGGACAAGGTATATCTTTTACTGTGGAAGATAAATTAAAGATAGTTAAGGTTCTTGATGAGTTTGGTGTAACCTATATTGAGGCAGGTAATCCTGGGTCTAATCCTAAAGATATTGAATTTTTTGAAAGAGTTAAAAATATTAAGTTAAAAAATGCTAAATTAATCGCTTTTGGCAGCACAAGAAGAGCGAATACAACTACCGAAGAGGATGCTAATGTGATTTCCCTTTTAAATGCTGACACAGAGGTAGTAACTATTTTTGGCAAGTCGTGGGATTTTCAAGTTACAGAAATTTTGAAAACTGCTTTAGAAGAAAACTTAAAAATGATTTATGATACAGTAAAGTTTTTTAAAGACAAAGGTAAGTCAGTTATATTTGATGCAGAGCATTTTTTTGATGGCTACAAACAAAGTCCAGAGTATGCTTTAAAGACATTAGAAGTAGCATTAGAAGCGGGTGCAGACAGTGTATGCTTGTGTGATACAAAAGGCGGAGCTTTTCCTATGGAGGTTTATGAAATAACAAAAACTGTTGTGGATAAATTTAATACAGAAGTAGGAATACACTGTCATAATGATAACGGAATGGCTGTCGCAGATTCTATAATGGCAGTACAAGCAGGGGCAATACAGGTACAAGGTACAATAAACGGTTATGGTGAAAGATGTGGCAATGCGAATTTATGTACCTTGATACCGAATTTGCAATTACTTATGGGATATAAATGTGTGCCTGATGAAAATCTGAAACAATTGACTCATTTAGCCAGATTTGTAAGTGAAATTGCAAATGTCACTTACGATGAAAGGGCGCCTTATGTTGGGAAAAATGCTTTTTCCCACAAAGCGGGGATGCATGCTGATGCTGTAAATAAAAATACTTATTCTTATGAACTGATTGACCCTTCTTTAGTGGGAAATAGCAGAACCTTTTTGATTTCTGAAGTTGCCGGAAGAGGAACAGTGCTAAATGCCATAAATGAAATAGATCCAACTATTACAAAGGATTCTCCTGAAACAAAGTTAATTTTAGATAAATTAAAAGAAATGGAGTATTTAGGGTATCAATATGAAAATGCAGGAGGTTCTTTAGAACTTTTGATAAGAAAGGTTCTTGGAAAATATAAACCAGCATTTAATTTAAAAGAGTTTAAAGTTATTGTAAATGAGCCTTCTGTAAATAGTGTTAATTCTTCAGCACTTATAAAAGTGGAAGTCGATAGTATAGAGGAGATAGCTGCAGCTGAGGGAGATGGGCCAGTACATGCTCTTGATAATGCTGTAAGAAGAGTACTGGAGAGATTTTACCCACAGATAAAAGAAATGAGGTTGACGGATTATAAAGTGAGGGTTTTGGATTCTAATTCTGCAACTGCTGCTAAAGTTAGAGTTATAATAGAGTCGACAGACGGAAAAGATTCATGGAGCACAATTGGGGTTTCTACAGATATTATTGAGGCCAGTTGGAGAGCCCTTGTTGATTCAATAGAGTACAAACTTAACAAAGAAAGTTAATTCAAAAGCGGAGAAATTGACATGAATTGTCATTGATGTTAAAGTAAAAATGAACATGTCAATTTCTCTTTTTTTGAAAGGAGAAATTTGAATGATAATAAGTGCAAGCAGGAGAACGGATATTCCGGCTTTTTACAGCGATTGGTTTTTTAAAAGAATTGAGGAAGGCTATGTTTTGGTGAGGAATCCTTTTAATTTTCATCAAGTCAGTAAAGTTTCTTTAAAGAAAGATGCAGTAGATGGCATTGTGTTTTGGACAAAAAATCCAGAAAAAATGATACCGAAATTGCATTTGATAGAGGACTATGCTTATTATTTTTTATTTACTTTAAATCCCTATGATAAAAGAATAGAGAGGAATGTGCCAGAAAAATCACATATAATTGAAGTTTTTAAAAAGCTGTCCTCTAAAATTGGGAAGGATAGGATAATTTGGCGTTATGACCCTATTATTTTGACTCCTGAGTTTGATATAGCGTATCATGTAAAAAGCTTTAGAGATATAGCGGCTAAACTTGATGGTTATACTTCAAAGTGTATTATAAGTTTTATAACATTATATCCCAAAGTTTATAAAACTTTGAAAAAAATAGGTGCCTATGAGATAGAAAAACGACAAAAGATAGAAATAGTCTCAAAATTTTATGAAATAGCAAGAAAGTATTCAATTAAACTTGAGGTTTGTGCTGAACAAATAGATTTATCAGGTTATGGAGTAATGCCTGCTAGGTGTGTAGATAAAAGTTTGATAGAAAAGCTTTTAGGAAAAAAGCTCAATATAGGAAAGGATAAAAATCAGAGGAAGTTTTGTGGATGCGATGAAAGTGTAGATATTGGAGCTTATGATACATGTCTACATGGTTGTATCTATTGTTATGCAAATAGCAATATAAGCTCTATAAAAAGAAATGTAAGTCAGTATGATGTAAATTCTCATTTGTTGTGCAGTAACTTGGTAGAAGAAGATGTAGTAAAGGAAAGAGAAGTCAAATCCTCTGTTGGACAAATTTCAATTTTTGATAGGTAGGATTTGACTATATGGAAAAGTTTTCTTTAGAGTGATATAATTAAGTTGTACAATTGACAAACATATCATGGGAAGGAGTAGATTATATGTTTAAATTTCCAGAAAATCTTTATTCGGATGTGCGAATAGAAGACGTTTACGAAACAAAAATTGTGTATAAATTAGGGGAAGTTGAAGAAGCAAGGACAAGAAAATATAAAGGAGCTTTTATTAGAGTGTTCGATGGGCAAAGATGGTATTACAGTTCAACATCAAACATCGCTAACATTCAAAATGAATTAGAGACTTTAGCTTCTTATGCTACTCTTGATGAAAAGATAATGGAAAATCCTATTGTAAAAAAATTTCAAGTTCACAAAGAAAAACTAATTAAATTTGAAAAAGACAGTGTAGAAAAAATTGAAGAAGATGAAAAACATGAGTTATTAAAAAATTTTTTTCCTATTTTAAAAGAGAGCAAATTTATGACGAATTGGACAGCTACATATGTAGATAGAAAAGTTGTAAAAAGTTTCTATTCTAGTAAGGGTTCTGAAATTGTTTTTGACACGCAAACAGCCGGTTTTTCTATTTACCTATATTTTTCTCATGGTGAAAAGAAGTTTAGTGAAGGTTTTCAAAAAGCCTACAACAGTTTTTATAAATTACATGGGAAAGAAGAAGAATTAAAATCTTTTATCAAAAAGTGTGAAGAATTTCTTTTAAATTCTAAACCTATAGAAGCAGGGCAATACACAGTTATACTGTCTCCTTTGGCGGCAGGGATATTTGCTCATGAAAGCTTTGGACATAAAAGTGAATCTGATTTTATGTTAGGCAATGAAGCCATGAAAAAGGAGTGGACTGTTGGGAAAAAAGTAGGGTCTGACATACTTTCCATAGTGGATGACGGAAATATAGAAGGGACAGGATACACTCCTTTTGACGATGAAGGGACAAAAGCTGAAAAGACTTATCTCATCAAGAAGGGGATATTAAGTGGAAGGCTTCATAATGCTACGACAGCTTATCATTTAAATGAAGATTTGACTGGTAATGCAAGGGCAGTAAATTTTGAGTTTGAACCAATAGTGAGAATGACTACTACTTTTATAGAAGCAGGAAGTAAGACAAAAGAAGAGCTATTTTCAGAAGTGGAAGATGGTGTATATATAGAAGGAGTCAAACATGGTTCAGGAATGTCTACTTTTACAATTGCCCCTTCGGTTGCTTACAGAATCCGAGATGGCAAAATAGCAGAACCAGTTAACATATCAGTGGTGACAGGAAATGTAATGGAGACTCTAAAGGAAATTGATGGGCTATCTAATGAAGTGGAATTGCTTTCTTCTGTCTTAGGAGGATGCGGCAAAATGGAACAATGGCCTCTTCCTGTAGGTTTCGGTGGCCCTTATGTCAGGGTAAAAAAACTCAATGTTTATTAGAGGAGGATAGAAAATGGTGAAGGAAAAATACATAAACAAAGTTCGAGAAATATCAATTAATGTTGTTAAGACGCAAGTTGAGTCTATAAGGCGTAAAGATATTGAAAAAACAGGATTAAGAATATATAAGGACGGATACATAGGTTGTAGTGGTGCTATAGGAAAATACGATGAAGCAGAGTTAGAGAAAAAAGCAATGGGAAGTTTAAAGAATAAAATATCTTATGCCTATGAGCCAGAGGGCAATCTTACGATAAAAGAAGATTTTTCACAGAAGATAATTAAAGAGGAAGAATTGTTAAATGAATTTGAAGAGTTGTTAAGTATTTTGAGAAAAGAGCAACCTAACTTCGATTTTTACAACAAACTAAACCTTTTAGAGCAAGAGGCTAGGCTTTTTAATAATAAAGGGCTGGATTTATATTACAAGGACAAGTACATAAGCTTAGAACTTATATTCAAAGAAAAAAGCTCAATTCACATTATGGACGGTCTTGTTGGATTTATGGGGAGAAAATATGATAAAGACTTGGTGTTGAGAGATATTAACAGGGTATGCAATGCCTTTTTAAATAAAGTAGAACTTCCAAACAAGAAAAGAATGCCTGTAGTTTTTGATTCCTATGAAAGACTGCCTTTTATGAAGCTCCTTCAAGAGTTGAATGGGAATAATTTTGGTAGCAATAGTTCTTTGTTAAGTGATAAAATGGGCAAAAAAGTCTTTAATGATAACTTTACTCTTTATCAAACCAATAATCCAGAATATTGGCCCTTGCCCTTTTTTGATGCAGAAGGGGTTGTAAATAAAAATTACAGGTATGACCTTATTGAAAAAGGAATAATTGTGTCTCCATATACAGATAAGAGAACGGCTCATAAATATAATCTTCCTCTAACTGGAAGTGCTAAAGCCGAATATGATGGTGTTCCAACTCTAGGAGAACCAATGTTACAAATTGAGGAATCTAAAAAGACTGCTAAAGAACTATTAGGGGGCGAAATGGGGATTTATGTAGCAATAGCTTTTGGAGGTGATTTTACACCAGAAGGGAAATTTAGTACTCCTGTCCAGTTGGCTTTCTTGTTTGATGGAGAAAATTTTATAGGTAAATTGCCAGAGCTTAATATATCTTCAAATTTGTTTGATATGTTTGGAAATTCTTTTATAGGTGTAAGTAAGGATTTTGTTAGTCCGCTTTCTAAAAGCAGATATTTAATAATAGAAATGGAAGTTTCCAAACTATGAGAAAAATCTTCTCAGTGGCAGTATAATTAAACCATGAAATATTTGGAGGTGTTATTATGCAAAAGGCTGTTGAAATTACATATAACGGCAAAACTTTAAGAGGAATGATGCATTTGCCTGATGATGTTAATGGAAAAGTTCCAATGGTTGTAATGTTTCACGGTTTTACAGGCAATAAAGTAGAGTCTCACTTTATTTTTGTGAAGATGTCAAAAGCTTTAGAAAAAGTAGGTATTGGGAGTGCAAGGTTTGACTTTTATGGTTCTGGAGAAAGTGATGGGGACTTTAGTGAAATGACATTTAGCAGTGAATTGGAAGATGCAAGACAAATTTTAAAGTTTGTGAAAGAGCAACCTACGACTGACCCTGAGAGAATAGGACTACTTGGCTTGAGTATGGGAGGAGCTATTGCAGGGATTGTAGCAAAAGAATATAAAGATGAAATAAAGGCGTTGGTGCTATGGGCTCCAGCTTTTAATATGCCTGAGCTTATAATGAACGAAAGTGTAAAGCAATACGGAGTTATTATGGAACAATTGGGCTTTGTAGACATAGGAGGACATAAACTGAGTAAAGATTTTGTTGAGGATATTTCAAAATTAAATATATTTGAGCTGTCAAAAGGATACGATAAAAAAGTGCTTATAGTTCATGGGACAAATGATGAAGCGGTTGAATATAAAGTTTCTGATAGAATCTTAAAAGAGGTTTATGGGGATAACGCTACAAGAGTGACAATCGAAAATGCAGACCATACTTTTAAGAGTTTAGAATGGGAGAAAAAGGCGATTGAGGAGTCAGTAGAGTTTTTCAAAAAGGAATTGTTAAAGGGATAGCTCCATCGCTATCCCTTATTTTTCTGCGTAAAGCTCAATTATTTTTATTATAACTTTGACTGCTTTTTCCATTGCATATGTCGGTATAAATTCATATTTACCGTGAAAATTATGCCCTCCTGTGAATAAATTAGGTGTTGGAAGCCCCATATAGCTTAATCTTGCTCCATCAGTGCCTCCTCTTATAGGCACTATTTTAGGTTCCACTCCTACTAATTTCATTGCTTCTAATGCTGTATCGACTATGTGCATATGCTTTTCAATTATTTCTCTCATATTGTAATACTGGTCTTTAAGTTCAAGCTCTAGTGTGCCTTCACCATATTTTTTATTTAATGTTTCTACAATGCTTTTTAGGTATTCTTTTTTATCTAAAAAAGTTTGTTTATTAAAATCTCTGATAATATAATACATTTTAGTTTGTTCTACATTGCCTTCAAAATTGTTCAAATGATAAAAACCTTCATATCCTTCAGTATGGGCAGGAGTTTCATGTTCAGGTAACATATTTTGGAGTTCTATTCCAATCAAAATGGAGTTTTTCATCTTGCCTTTTGCTGTTCCAGGATGCACATTTCTGCCATTAATTTTGATTTTAGCACTGGCAGCATTGAAATTTTCGTATTCTATTTCTCCAATTCCACCGCCATCTACAGTATAAGCAAAATCACAATTAAATTTTTTTACATCAAATTTGTCTACACCCCTACCAATTTCTTCATCAGGTGTGAAGGCTACTTTTATATTGCCATGCTTTATTTCAGGATGATTTATTAAATATTCCATAGCTGTTATTATTTCTGCAATTCCTGCTTTATCATCAGCTCCCAAAAGAGTTGTTCCGTCTGTGGTGATTAAAGTTTTTCCTATGTAATTTTTAAGCTCTGGAAATTCATTAGGAGATAATACTATGTTTTTTTCTTTGTTTAAGATTATATCTTTGCCATCATAATTTTCTATTATCTGAGGCTTTACGTCTTTGCCGCACATGTCAGGACTTGTGTCCATATGAGCTATAAATCCTATTGTAGGGAGTTTTTTGTCAGTATTTGAAGGAAGTAAAGCCGTAACATAACCGTTTTCATCTACATTTACCTCTTTAAGGCCTATTTCTTCAAGCTCATTTGCTAATTCTTTTGCAAATATTACTTGTCCCTCAGTGCTGGGATAAGTTGTTGAGTTTTCATCCGATGTTGTATGATATTTTACATATTTTAAAAATCTCTCCACTACTTTTGACATATTATAACCCTCTTTCATTTAAAATTTTTCCCAATGTAAAACTTCAGATAAAGCTTTTTTATATTTTGGTTGTGGCTCTTCTGCGGGATATCCTAATGATATAATAGAAATCATTCTTAAGTTGTCAGGAATGTTGAGGTATTCGTTTATTTCTTTTTCATAGGTTCTGTTATACCCAGCTACCCAACAGGAACCTATGCCGTAGGCAGTAGCTGCGAGTAATATATTTTCTGTTGCTGCTGAACCATCTTCTAAGTGATGTCTGTTATTTTTATCGCAGTAGACGATGACACAACCTCCTGCATCTTTAATAAATTTCCCATATGTAGCTTTTTCTGCTATGAATTTAAGTCTTTCTTTGTCTGTTATAACGACGAAATGCCAAGGCTGTGCGTTATTTCCACTGGGAGCAAGCCTTGCGCAGTTTATTATGTCTTCTAATATTTCTTTTGGAATAGGTTTATCTATGTATTTCCTTATACTTCTTCTCTTTTTTAAAGCCTCTAATGCCTCCATAACTTTTGCACCTCCTCTTTATATTATATCCCATAAAGTAAAAATTCCAAAAAGATTGACAAAAATTTATGGGTATGTAAAAATAAAGCTGAATAAAAGGAGGGTAAAAGTATGGGCAAGGTTGAAGGAAGAATTGGAGGCTTTATATCCGGTTATGATGTTCATGCTAGTATAGATAATGGGAGAATAGCTGGTCGAATTGGAGGAACACTTTTGGGAGCAGACCTTGATATAAAATATTCTTTTGAGATAGGGACAATTGAAGGGAGGATAGGGGGTGTTATTATAGGAAGGAGTATTTCTGGGACTATTGGGAAAGACTTTGTATCTGTGAGATTAGGAGGAGCTATTGATGGAAATGACCTTAATTTGAGGATAAGTGGCAATGAGATATTGGGAAGATGTGGTGGAGAGATCATAGGTTTTGATGTGAAATTGGTCTTTGACAATGAAAAGATATCGGGGAGAATGGGAGGAGATGTGATAGGCTTTGATGTAGAAGGAACCTATGTAGATGTTGAGCCTATTATCGCAGGGCTTTTATTTGCTACAGCTTACTACATTTATAAGGTAAATCATAGGGGAGGACAAGGTGGATCCGGCAATGGAAATTAATTAAGTAAACTTATACATACTTTTGAAAAACTTGAACAACATAGATTTATGGTATAAAATAAGTATGTAAATAAGGAATGGAGGTTTACATATGAAGAAATTGATAGGTTTTGATTATTCAAAAGCTCTACAATTTGTAAGTCAAAAAGAAATTGAATATATGGAAAAGCATGCAAAATTATCTCTTGATATGGTGCTTAATAAAAATGCTCAAGGGAATGACTTTTTAGGATGGGTAAGTCTTCCCAAAGATTATGATAAGGCAGAGTTTGAACGCATTAAAAAAGCAGCAGAGAAGATTCAATCAGATTCTGATGTGCTTGTAGTTATAGGTATAGGTGGGTCTTATTTAGGGGCAAGAGCGGCAATTGAAATGCTTTCTCATTCCTTCTATAATTTGTTGCCAAAAGGTAAGAGGAATATGCCGGAGATTTATTTTGCTGGAAACAGCATAAGCTCTACATATTTAAGTGATTTATTTGAACTTATAGAGGACAAAGATGTATCAATAAATGTGATTTCTAAATCTGGTACTACTACAGAACCGGCAATAGCTTTTAGAGTTTTTAGAGATTTTCTTGAGAAAAAATATGGAAAAGAAGGGGCTAAATCGAGAATATATGTGACAACAGATAGAGCGAAAGGAGCTTTAAAAAAATTAGCTGATGAAGAAGGATATGAAACATTTGTGATTCCTGACAATGTTGGAGGAAGATACTCAGTTTTGACAGCTGTAGGCCTTCTACCAATAGCAGTAGCAGGCATTAGCATAGACGATATGATGCAGGGTGCTTACGATGCTTCAGTAGTTTATACCAAAAATGACCTCAGTGAAAATATAAGCATGCAGTATGCAATTTTGAGAAATATTTTGTACAGAAAAGGCAAAGCTATAGAAATACTTGTAAATTATGAGCCAAAGCTTCACTATTTCTCTGAATGGTGGAAACAGCTTTTTGGAGAAAGTGAAGGTAAAGACAATAAGGGAATTTATCCTGCTTCAGTAGATTTTACGACAGATTTACACTCAATGGGGCAGTTTATACAAGAGGGAAGCAGAAATATTTTTGAAACAGTTTTAAATGTTGAAAAACCTGTTAAAGATATAGTTATAAATGAAGACAAGGACAATATAGATGGGCTTAACTTTTTAGCAGGAAAAACTATAGATTTTGTCAATAAAAAGGCTTTTGAAGGTACATTATTGGCTCATACAGATGGGAATGTTCCTAACCTTGTAGTAAATATCCCTGAAATATCAGCTTACTATTTTGGCAATCTGGTCTACTTCTTTGAAATGGCTTGTGCTATAAGCGGATATATAAATGGGGTTAATCCATTTGACCAACCAGGAGTAGAGGCTTACAAGAAAAACATGTTTGCACTTTTAGGAAAACCAGGATATGAAAAAGAAAAAGAATTGTTAGAAAAAAGATTGGGAAAATAAATTAAAGGCCGGACAATTGCGCGGCCTTTTTAAATAGGGGTTGACTTATTTTTTTGTGTACATTAAATCGTAGTATTCTTTTAACATTCTATTAGCTGAGAAAGCTTCATAAGTCGTCCTTATACTTTCTCTCATCATGTTTTCCCATTTCGCTTTATCATTGTAGTAGGTTGGAACTACTTTATTTAAAAGGACGTCATAGAGTGCTTCAAGGTCGTGTTTGTCTAATTCTTCTATATTGTCAGACTCAAAACCATCCCCAAATTGCCAGCCATTTACTCCGTCTATACAAGCTTCTGGCCACCATCCATCTAAAATACTTAAATTTAACACTCCGTTCATGGCGGCTTTCATGCCGGAGGTACCACTGGCCTCTAATGGTCTTCTTGGATTGTTTAACCACACATCAGTGCCTCGAGTAAGCATTTTTCCTATTGTCATGTCGTAATCTTCTAGGAATACTACGCTTTCAGGATATTTCTTTGTCATCTCTATTAATTTTGCGACAATTTTTTTACCTACGTCATCTAATGGATGACCTTTTCCTGAAAACACCATTTGAATTTTTTTAGACCTTAAATAATCACCTATAACTTCGTCATTGGTAAATATAAGATCGCTTCTTTTGTAAGGAGCAGCTCTCCTTGAAAAACCTATCAAAAGTTTATCAGCGTCTAATTTAACTCCTGTCCTTTGATATATAAAATCAATTAATTCTTGTTTTAAAATATTGTGAGTTTGTAGGAGCCCTTCACCTTTGTTGTAGGCTTCTATTATTCTTTTATCTACCCAAGTGTTTCTATCAATTCCGTTTGTTATTGAAATTATAGGAGCCTTGTTGTCAACATGTTCCCACATTTTGTTTGCAGTTTGACCGTGAAGTTTTGAGACACCGTTTGCAATGCGAGAAAGTCTCAAACCTGCGACTGTCATATTAAAAGGAACACCACCGATTTGAGCCATTTGCTCAATTGAAAGACCATTGTTTGCACCCATGTACATGAGAAGTTCTAAATCGTGAGATTCGTTTCCTTCTTTAACAGGGGTATGGGTTGTAAATACTACTTCTTCTCTTGTAGCTTTCCACGCCTCTTCAAAACTCATATTTTGATTTTCCATTTTCTCTCTTATAAGCTCAATGGCTGCTAATACTGCATGCCCTTCGTTAAAATGATAAACATCTACATCAATTCCCAAAGCTCTTAAAGCTCTTACTCCGCCAATGCCTAATACTATTTCCTGTGCAACTCTTTCTTCACCAAACCATCCATAAAGTTGACCTGTTATCCATCTGTCCCCATTTTCTGGTATATCTGTGTCAAGCAAATACAGAGGAGCATTGTCAAAGTTGTCTACCAACCATACTTTGCAATACACATCTCTATTTCTTATTTTTACTTTTACCTTTACTCCAGTATCTTTTAAAAAGTCGTACTTACGTGTGTAATTGCGATAGGAATCATAAGGATAACCATCTTCTCCAATATGTTGTTCTGTGTAGCCTTGTTTCCACAGTATACCTATTCCTACTAAAGGCATACCTAATTCTTTTGCGGCTTTTAGATGGTCTCCTGCTAAAATGCCAAGACCACCTGCGTATAGTTTGAAATCTGACTGTAAGCCGTATTCCATGCAGAAATAGGCTACTCTTGGCAATTTTTCATTACTCATGATGAACCTCCTCATTTTCCAAGTGTTAAGTATATTATAATATTAAAAAAATCATTATGCAAGTGCTTGCACAAAAACAAAAAAGAAACTAATGAAAAAATCATTTTACACAATCCTTTCAAAATAAAATTTCTATAATTATAGTGTACCAAATTAGGTAAGACAGTTGTTAAAAATTTTTCTTGACAGAGAAACAAAAACATAGTATCATAAAGCTTAAATAATTTAACAATTTAATACTTTAAAATCTCTTATCGAGAGTGGTGGAGGGACTGGCCCGATGAAACCCGGCAACCGGCATTTTATATGCGTCTTGGTGCCAATTCCAGCAGCGTTTCGCTGAAAGATGAGAGAGTTTTGGTGTCTCTTCTTTTGGCGAAGAGACTTTTTTATTTTTAAAAATGGAGGCGATGTAGATGTTGAAAAATGAAAATTTGTGTACTAAACTTAAGAAAAGGAAGTTTGTTGTGACAGCAGAAATTTCTACGCCAAAAGGGGTAGATATAACGA
Organism: Clostridia bacterium; assembly: GCA_012840485.1. GTDB lineage: Bacteria > Bacillota > Thermoanaerobacteria > Thermoanaerobacterales > Thermoanaerobacteraceae > Thermoanaerobacter. The sequence goes on from DULG01000069.1 coordinate 22,982, forward strand.
AAACTATTGAAGAAGCGAGAAAATTAAAAGGCATTGTAGATGCCTTAAATATAACGGACTGTCCTATGGCGAATATGCGGATGAGTCCCATAGCAGTAGCTCACCTCTTGCAGGATCATTTAAACATTGAAGCTATTTTTCATTTGACCTGTAGAGACAGAAATCTGATAGGCCTTCAGTCAGAGCTCTTAGGAGCTTATGCGTTAGGTGTGAGAAACATACTAGCCTTGAGAGGAGATGACCCTTCCCGTGGAGATACTCCTCAGGCTAAAGGGGTATATGATGTAGATTCTGTTGGGCTTTTAAAGATTATCAGTGCTTTTAATAGAGGTTATGATTACAATGGAAATAAATTAGATTCCCCAACAGAATTTTGCGCCGGTACGACTGCAAATCCAAATGATTTAAGGGATGAAGCACTAGAGAAGCTTAAAGTTAAGATAGAGGCAGGGGCAGAATTTATTCAAACACAACCGGTTTATGATGAGGAAATTTTATTTAAGTTTATTGAAAAGATTAAAAATTTCAATGTACCACTTTTGATAGGCATATTACCTCTTAAAAGCTATAAAATGGCAGTCAATTTAAATGAAAAAGTGCCAGGTATAGATATTCCAGAAAAAGTTTTAGAAAGGCTAAAGGATGGAGGAAGAGAAGAGGGAATAAACATAGCTGTAGAGTTTATAAAGCGGATACGCAGTGAAGTTGCAGGAATTCACATTATGCCTTTAGGGAGTACAAATGTTGTGTTAGAAATAATTTCAAGAGTCGATGATTTAGTCTGTGATTTTGCAGAAAATAACGTACAGATGAATTAAATGGAGGTTAAAAATGTTAGACATTTTTAAAGAACTTTCAAATAGAGTGATTGTTTTTGATGGAGCAATGGGGACACAACTTCAAGAGAGGGGTTTAAAAACTGGAGAGTGTCCCGAATATATGAATATAACCCATCCAGAAGTAGTATTTGATATCCACAGGTCCTATATAGAAGCAGGAGCGGATGTGATTGAGACAAATACCTTTGGCGCTAACAGGATAAAATTAGCAAAATATGGACTGGAAAATGAGGTTTTCAATATTGTCACTCAGGCTGTCAAAATTGCCAAAGAAGCTTCCAAAGATAAACCTGTGGCACTTTCTATAGGACCTATTGGAGAACTTTTGACCCCTTATGGAGACATGACTTTTGACGAAGCTTATGATGTTTTTAAAGAAGTAGTTATAGCTGCAGAAAGAGCGGGAGCAGATATTGTTTTAATTGAAACAATGTCAGATATGCTGGAGGCAAAAGCTGCCATTCTTGCTGCTAAAGAGAATTCAAACATGAAAGTTATATGTACAATGACTTTTCAAGAAGATGGAAGGACTCTCATGGGGTCAGACCCTATAACTGTAGTAGTTAGTTTACAAGGGTTAGGATTGGATGCCATTGGCGTTAACTGCTCGACAGGCCCCGATAAAATGGTAAGTGTAGTGGAAAAAATGTCTCAAGTTTCTCGCATACCTATTATTGCACAACCTAATGCAGGTATGCCTGTGATTAGAGACGGCAAAACAGTTTATGACTTAAAACCAGAAGAATTTGCTAGTTTCTTTCCTTCTCTTGTTGAAAAAGGTGCCTCTATAGTTGGGGGTTGCTGCGGTACTACTCCACAATATATAAAACTTGTTAAAGAGGCTGTAAAAGATTTAAAGCCAAAAGTCAAAGTAACCAAATTTACAGCTGTAGCTTCTAATACAAAAACAGTTTTCATAGGTGACGATTATCCTTTAAGGGTTATAGGGGAGCGTATTAATCCAACTGGGAAGAAGAAGTTGAGTGAAGCTTTTTTGGCTGGGGATGTAAGTTTAGCAGTAGAGGAAGCTATAAAACAGCAAAAATGTGGGGCTGAAATATTAGATGTAAATGTGGGGGTACCAGGAATAGATGAGGAGCAATTACTTCCCAAGGTAGTTTCTGAAATACAAAATGTAGTAAACCTTCCTCTTCAAATAGATAGCACTAATATTAAAGCTGTAGAAAAAGCTATAAGAATTTTAAGAGGTAGACCCATAATCAACTCTGTAAGTGCAAAAGAGGAAATTTTAAAAGAAGTGCTTCCTATTGTTAAAAAATACGGAGCTTGTGTTGTAGGACTTACTGTAGGAGATAAAGGGCTTCCCAAAGATAGGCATGAAAGAATTGAAAATGCGAAAAAAATTATAAAAAAAGCGGAAGAGTATGGCATACCCAAAGAGGACATATTGATAGATTGTATTGTACTGACGGTTTCTTCTGAGCAGGAGGCTGCAATTGAGACTTTAGAAGCGATAAAACTGGCTAAAGAAGAGTTAGGAGTAAATACTGTTGTGGGACTTAGCAATGTTTCCTTTGGGTTACCTGAAAGAAGGTTGATAAACTCTACTTTTTTGGCAATGGCAGCGTCTTATGGGCTTACTACTGCTATTATAAATCCCTGCGATGAAGCCATGATGGACACTTTGAGGGCTTCAATGGTTTTACTAAATAAAGATAAAGGCAGTGTGAATTATCTGAATATATATGGGAAAAAGCAAAAAGAGGAGGTCAAAGAAAAAGAACAGCCAAAAATTCAGGAAGAAGATTTAAAGACAAAGTTCTATATACAAATTTTAGAAGGTAAAAAATCAGGAGTAGAAGATATAGTAAAAAACATTTTAGAGGAAGAAGTTCAACCTCTTTCTATAGTTGATAACATAATAATTCCTGCCTTAAAAGAAGTGGGAGATAGATATGAAAAAGGCATATATTTTTTGCCACAACTTTTAAGCTCTGCAGAAGTGGTGCAAAATGCTTTTAGGATAATAAAGGAAAAACTTCCAAAGGGTTCGGTATCTAAAGGCAAAATAATACTTGCAACTGTTGAAGGTGATGTTCACGACATAGGAAAAAATATAGTAAAAGTTCTTTTGGAAAATTACGGATATGACGTGATTGACTTAGGAAAGGATGTAAAAGGAGAAGTAATATTAGAGGAAATAAAGCGGAGTGGAGCGCCATTAGTAGGTTTAAGTGCTTTAATGACAACAACTTTATTTAACATGGAAAAAATTATCAAACTGCTTAAAGCAAATACTGATGTGAAAATAATGGTGGGTGGTGCTGTTTTGACTGAGGAATATGCCTATAAGATTGGCGCAGATTATTACGGGAAAACAGCTCAGGATGCAGTTAAAATTGCTGATAAGTTTTTCTTAAAAAATGCTCTTCTATGTAAATCTTGTGGTATTTAAAGGTGGTGTAGAGGTGTCAGTAGAAGCGGTGAAAGAGTTTTTTAAAGAGAAGGGATATGATATTAAAATAAAAATTTTTGAAGATACAAGCACTGTGGAAAAAGCAGCACAGTCTCTCGGTGTAACTCCTGGGGAAATAGCAAAGTCTATGCTATTTAGATTAAAAGATAAATATATTATGGTTATAACAGCAGGAGATAAAAAAATAGACAATAGAAAATTTAAAGAGACTTTTAAGACAAAAGCAAAAATGGCATCCCCAGAAGAAGTGTTAGAAGTTACAGGGCATCCTGTTGGTGGCGTTTGTCCTTATGGGCTGAAAAATCTGGTTGAAGTATATTATGATGTGTCTTTAAAAAATTACGAGGTGGTATATCCTGCAGCTGGAGACGTAAACGCTGCTGTTACCATAAAAGTTAAGGACCTTGATAAAATAGTAGAAGGGAAATGGGTAGATGTATGCCAATAGACATACATCTACTTTTTTAAAAGAATTTTTTACTTTCCATATATTCTCTTACTTGTACTAAAGTTTCTCCGAATCTTTGGAAGTGTACAATCTCTCTTTCTCTCAAAAACCTGAGAGTATCTTTTACACAAGGGTCATCTGTGAGATTTATTAAATGTTCATAAGTTGCTCTTGCTTTTTCTTCGGCTGCCATATCTTCGTGTAAATCAGCGATTGCATCTCCTTTTGCCTGGATATAGGCGGCGGTCCAAAGCATTCCAGTTGTATCTGCGTAGAACAAGCCTCTGTCGTGCTCCGTGTAATATTCTCCCAATCCTTCTCTCTTTAATATTTCTACTGGTACTCCTTTTAAAAGTTTGAAAACAAGAGTTGCTATTATTTCAAGGTGTGCTAATTCTTCTGTAGCAATGTCTGTCAAAACTGCTTTTGCTTTTCCTGTAGGCATGACGAATCGCTGGGTTTGATATCTTAAGGCGGCTGCCAATTCTCCATCAGGGCCTCCATATTGGGCAATGAGGTATTTTGCCATTTTTACATCTGGTTTGCAGACTTTAGCAGGATATTGTAGTTTCTTTTCATAAACCCACATATCAAAGTCCTCCTCAATATTCTATTTCCCAAGGCCAAGGGTCGTCTACCCATTTCCAAGGATATTGACTTTGTGAATGACCAAAAACCATCAAAGGTCCGTAAAATTGTTCATATTGCTGTTTTAGCATAGACAATTGATTAGAATAATAGTTGTAGTCTTGAAGAGCTTTTTGGTCCTCGGGATGAGTGTCTAAATATAGATTCAAATCTATGCAGGTAAACTCTATTTCCATGATTTTCTTAAGCATAGATATTTGATTGCCATCCATTTTATCACCTCATTTTTTCGCCTACATAAGGCATATCAAGTTCAGGAAAGACAGTGCCTTTTTTAATGGCTTCTTCCGGAGGATAAAGAGATACATATTTCTGTAAAGGTACATAAGCCTGTGCAAGCTTGAGAGAAGGAAAAGCATAATCTTGTACATAAGGATTATAGTCGTACATTTTTTAAACCTCCAAATCTATAGTTTTACTAATATAATATTCTTGTATATATGTTTGTGATACAGTAAAAAAACAGCCATTTTGGCTGTTTTAATGAACTCCTAATAGTACAAGCATTATTCCACCTGCTATTGCCGTTCCAAAAACTCCGGCAAGGTTTGGCCCCATGGCGTGCATTATTAAAAAGTTGTAAGGATTTTCTTTTATGGCTACAGAGTGGGACACTCTCGCAGCTATTGGAACAGAAGCTATACCTGCAGAGCCAACAAGAGGATTTATTTTTCCACCAGAAAGTTTATTTAAAAATTTTGCTCCCAGTACACCTCCAGCTGTTCCTGTCATAAAAGCGATAAGCCCTAAGGTGACTATCTCTAATGTCTTAATGGTCAAAAAAGTATCTGCTTTCATGGTGGAGCCTATGGAGACTCCTAATAATATCGTAATTACATTCATAAATTCTCCACTGGCTGTTTTTGCAAGCCTATCTACAACTCCCGATTCTTTTAGAAGATTTCCTAACATTAACATTGTTATAAGAGGAGCAATTGGAGGAAGTAGTAAATCTATTAAAATAGTTATGACAATAGGAAAAGCGATTTTTTCTGTTTTTGAAACGGGTCTCATCTGTTTCATCATTATTTGCCTTTCCTGTTTTGTAGTAAGTAATCTCATGATAGGAGGTTGTATTAAAGGCATTAACGCCATATAAGAATACGCAGCGACAGAAATTTGAGCCATAAGGTGGGGAGCTAATTTTTGAGTTACGTAAATTGCCATTGGACCATCTGCACCGCCAATTATTCCTATAGCCCCCGCTTCAAATATACTAAAACCTAAAAGTTTCGCGCCTATTAATGCTATAAATATTCCTATATGGGCAAAAGCACCTAAAATCATTAAACTAGGATTTGCAATCATAGGCCCAAAGTCCGTCATGGCACCTACGCCGAGGAAGATAAGGGGAGGATAGATAACCTTTTCAACCCCTAAGTAAAAAAAGTGTATGAGTCCCCCAGGTTCCAATAAATCAGTAGCTGGTATGTTTGCTACAATACTGCCAAAACCTATTGGAAGGAGTAAAAATGGCTCATATTTTTTTACAATAGCTAAGTATATGAGGAATATACCTACCAATATTAAAAACACATTACCCCAAGTTAAATGAACAAGACCGGTAGTTTGTATCATATCATTAAATAGTTTTAACAGAAGCTCCATTTGTGTCACTCCTTATTTTTTGTTAATAAATTTTTCGATTTTACTAAATAACGGAAATATCTTTGATAATATAGCACCAATTACTAACAGAAGCATTGACAACAAAACCATGTCTATGATTGACAAATAAATAGCTCCTAAAACTGTATCTGGTACCATTATTTCACCTCCTGAAAAAATAAAAGAGCCATAGTATTATGACTCTTTCCCTCTGTCTCCCCTTATGTACTTTATAAGTGCATTATTCCAAAACCCAACCTTTCATGATTTGTGAGAGGATGTAAAGCTGATTTTCCAAACATTGAAACTGCAATCCAAGTATTATCTGCTACAACTGCAATTTTCATCATAAGGCTTACGTCTAAGGGCAAAGTCAAGGATAAGGATTTTACAGCTTCAATTGTAGCATGTAAGAGGGCGTGCATAGAAGTTGGATTTTTTTCAATTACATTATTGTTTAAAGCTGCTCCTACCACTGCAGAGACTATTTTTTCATTGAATTCGCTACTTTTACCTCCCAGCTCTGTTACAGCGCATTTGTAACCTTTTTCTAAGAGAAGTTTTTTGATTTCTTCTTCTTCCTCTCTATTTGAGGAAAGAGACAATACTATGGCTCCTTTTGCAACTGTTAGGTTGTTTATAAACACTTTAATTCTTCATCCTTTCTCACCCTTTCACTCTCTCACCCAGTATTAGTATACAACGTTATTAAAATTATGTAAAGGTTATTTTATTTTTTGATGAAAACATTTTAATAAGTAATATTAGAATTATTGAGCAAAATAAGGTATAATCTAGATAGCAAAGGAGGAATGACAGTGAGAAAAAACGATGTTATCACAGTTGACGTAAAAGAGATGGAATTTGGTGGATTTGGGATAGGCTATTTTGAGGGGAAAAAAGTAAAAATAAAAGGAGCACTTTTGGGGCAAAAAATAAAGGCAAAAGTTAAAAAAGTAAAAAAGGATATGGTAGAAGGCGAAATAGTAGAAGTAATAGAGAATTCTACTTTGGAGAAGCAAAGCCTTTGCCCTCACTTTGGAGATTGTGGCGGCTGTACTTATCAAAATGTTAGCTATCAAGATCAACTTAAGATAAAAGAAGATATTTTGAAAAAGCTTTTTGAAAAAGAAGGAATAACAGAGTACGAATTTTTAGGTATTGTAAAAAGTCCTAAAGAGCATGGTTATAGGAATAAAATGGAATACACTTTTGGAAAAGATAAAGAAGGCAATGGGGTGTTAGGACTTCATAGAAAAGGTCGATTTTATGAGGTAATCATGACAGATAAATGTAATATTGTTGAAGATGATTTTCTCAAAGCTTTAAATCTTACTTTTGATTATGCAATAAAAAAAGGACTTCCTTTTTATGACAAAAAGACTCATAAGGGTTTTTTGAGACATTTGGTTGTGAGAAAGGCATCAAAATCAGGAGAGATTTTGTTAAACATTGTGACAACAACACAGTTGCAACATGACTTTACAGAGCTTATCGAGATATATAAAAATGCGAATTTTGAAAGTCGTCTTGTAGGTGTACTACATACTCAAAACGATTCCTGGTCAGATGCTGTAGTATGCGAAAGATTGGAAGTGTTATATGGAAGAGATTATCTCATAGAAGAGATTTTGGATTTAAAATTTAAAATAAGTGCATTTTCTTTTTTTCAGACCAATTCATACGGGGCAGAAAAACTTTATGAGACGGTGAGGGAATTTGCAGGAGATGTATCTGACAAAATAGTTTTTGATTTGTACTCTGGTACAGGCACCATAGGTATAATTATGGCTCCAATGGCTAAAAGGGTAATTGGGATAGAACTTGTGGAAGAAGCAGTTATATCAGCAAGAGAGAATGCTGAGCTAAATGGCTTTGAAAATTGCATTTTTATTGCCGGCGATGTATCTCAAAAGTTAAAGGAGATAAAAGAAAAACCTGATGTGGTGATTGTGGACCCTCCAAGGTCTGGAATTAATCCAAAAGCTCTTGAAGATATTATAAAATTCAACCCTCAAAAAGTAGTTTATGTTTCTTGTAATCCTGAATCTCTTACAAGAGATTTAAAAATTTTTAGTGAAAAAGGATATGAGATAAAAAAAGTCAAATGTGTTGACATGTTTCCATATACACATCATATCGAAACGGTAGTGTTATTGGAGGAAGAATTGCCTAATAAAAAGATTTAAGTTGATATAATGATATGACTTGCAAAAGTTTAGTAGAAAATAAAGAAAATAAATATAAGGATAAAAGAGGTATGGGGTACAAGTCTTTTCTCTATACTTTTTTCAGTATATTATAAATATTTATTAAATTTTCTTTAAGGGCAGCATTTTTATCAGTGTTTGAAATAAAGTGAACTTTATCGTCTTTATACCTAGGTATTATATGGAAATGGAGATGGTCAATATCCTGATCAGACAATTCGCCGTTTGATTGTACAATTGAATAATTTTGTACATATTCCTGAGTTAACTAGCATTTTTGAGACATATTAAAGCTTCCATGAGAGCATTAGATATATAAGTATCAGTAATTTCATCTAATTTTTTTATGTGTTTGTTTGGACAAACCAAAGTGTGACCTTTTGTAACAGGATTAATATCAAGAAATGCAGTTACAAGTTCATTTTGATAGATAATGTAAGCAGGTTGACTATTTGACAAAAAATACATTTATCCATGACCTAATTGTACCACCTTTCAAATATATGTTCATACGTTTATAGCATTTCTGGTATTGACAAAATAAAACATATTTTACATAATGTAGTTAACTTCATGTGAAAAGTTAACTACTCCTTTTATTGATTTTGCTTTTGCAAACAATAAATATAAACTGCTGTCTGAAAAAGAAAAGAAAAAGATGGTGTATAAGGCAAACAGGTATTGTCATGAAAATGGTTATGAGCGTACTTCTGTTTGGACTTTTGCAAAGAAAAATACGGGGAAATATTCTTCTATTACAAGAGACAATTTTCTGGGATTTGGCGTATCTGCAACAACCTTACTAAAAGATCAATTTAAAATTAATACTTTCTCTATTAACGAATATACAAAAAGAGTGGAAGAAGAGAAGTTGCCGACAGCCTTAACGTTAAAGTTTTCCTTGCGCCAGCGAATGGTCTATTATTTGTTTTGGAATGTTTATTCTTTAAAAATAGATCCTCAAAAATTCAAAAAATTTTTTGGTGTTTCTCTTAATAAAGTGTTTGGATTAGAGCTTTTATTTTGCAGAATATTGGGTTTTATTAGAGTAAAAGATAATGTATATTATGTTACAGAGCGTGGTGCTTATTATTATCACTACATTGAACAAGTCTACACAACAGCATACATTGATAAGATGTGGAATGTTTTAAGAATGACGCTTTTTCCAACTGAAATTGTATTAAAATAATTTCTAAAAGTATTAAATAAAAAAGTGTAAGCGACGGTTTTTTTAGAAAGATTGGTATTTTATAAAGTGAATATTATTTATAACAAAGCTGTAACTAAGGTTATTTTGAAAATTTGGTATGTATAGAGGAGGTATTTATTATTATGTATAAAGGAATAAAAGAAATAAAATTTAATGAAATTGAAGGAATTAAAGTTGGCATGCGCAGGATTTTAATGCTGCAACAGGCTGCACAGTAGTTATATGTGAAGAAGGTGCAACACCGGGTGTTGATGTAAGAGGTGGTTCACCTGGAACAAGAGAGACTGATTTGATAAATCCCCAAAATTTTGTTGATAAAATACATGCAGTAGTATTATCAGGAGGTTCTGCATTTGGATTGGATGCATCTTCTGGTGTAATGAAGTATCTTGAGGAGAGAAATATTGGATTTGATGTTCAGGTTACAAAGGTCCCCATAGTGTGCAGTGCTATTTTGTTTGATTTAGGAGTGGGGGATTACAGAATAAGACCAAATTTGAAGATGGGATATGAGGCATGTATTAATGCTGAAAAAAATGAATGTAAAGATGGAAGCATTGGAGCAGGAACAGGAGCAACAGTAGGAAAGCTTTTGGGGATGGAAAGGGCTATGAAGGGTGGATTAGGTTGTTATGCTCTTCAAGTCGGAGAATTGAAAGTAGGTGCTATAGTGGCAGTAAATTGTCTGGGGGATGTTTTAGATCCTGAAACAGGAGAAATATTAGCGGGTTTATTGGATGAAAGCAAAGAAAGAATTATCGGTACAGAAGATAGTATGATACTTACTTATAGCCAAAAGAAAAATCTTTTTGCAGGGAATACTACGATAGGGGTTGTTGTAACGAATGGTAAGTTTACAAAAGCTGAAGCTAATAAAGTAGCTACAATGGCTCATGATGGTTATGCAAGAACTATGCGTCCAGCCCATACTATGTTTGATGGAGATACAATCTTCGCTATGGCAACAGGGAAGGTTGAGGCAGATATAAATGTAGTTGGTTTTTTGGCTGCCAGAGTTATGGAAAGAGCAATTGTAAAGGCTATAAAATCAGCCGATTCTGCTTATGGAATTAAGTCTTATAAGGAGTTGACAGGGAGATGTGGATAAAGCGAATAGGGCATTTTGGGAAGTTAAATTAAAAAAACCGGACAAAGGAACCGTCCCCTTCTCTGGATTAATTTTATTGCTTTTTAGAGAAGTTTATAATAAAATTAAGGTACAAAGAATAAAACTTATAAAGTAAAGATATTTCAAGACCTATATATTGCTTCAAAAATTTTAAATCACAAATATTTAAGGAGGAAGGATAAAATGGCATGGATAATTTTAGGTGTTGTTGCAATCATAGTGGTGTGGTTTATTTTAACCTACAATGGATTTATTAATCTGAGAAACAGAGTAGAAAATGCTTGGGCTCAAATAGATGTCCAGCTAAAAAGAAGATATGACTTAATACCGAACCTTGTAAATACTGTAAAAGGATATGCTGCTCATGAAAAAGAAATTTTTGAAAAATTAGGCGAGTTAAGGGCTAAAGCTATGGGGTCTCAATCTGTGAAAGAAGTTGGAGACACAAATAATCAAATTACTCAAGCTCTTAAAACGATTTTTGCAGTTGCAGAGAATTATCCTGAATTGAAGGCTAATGAAAATTTTTTAAAGCTTCAGGAGGAATTGACTAATACAGAAAATAAAATTGCTTTTGCAAGGCAGTTTTATAACGATATTGTTATGCAGTATAATGCAGCACAACAAAGAATTCCTGCTTCAATTGTTGCTAATATGATGGGATTGACACCTAAAGAGTATTATCCTGTTGATGAGGCTGAGAGAGGACCTATAAATGTTCAATTTTAATTGTTGGGGATGTGATAGAAATGACTAGAAAGACACTTTATGAATTGCAATCGGAGAATGTAAGAAAAACTTATTTGTTTATAATTACCTTTTCTTTAATTCTTTTTGCTGTAGGTTATTTCTTTGTCTGGTATTTTAATTGGGGGATTACAGGAATAGTTTTTTTAGCAATTTTTATTATACTATATAACTTTATAGCTTATGAGCAATCAGACAAAATAGCTCTTGCTTCTGTTGGTGCTATTCCTGCTGACCCGGAACAATATTATGTTCTTCATAATATTGTTGAGGAAGTTGCCTTAGCAGCAGGTATACCAAAGCCTAAGGTTTATATAATGAGAGAATCACAACCTAATGCTTTTGCAACAGGCAAAGATCCTAAGCATGCTTCTGTTTGTGTGACTACAGGCCTTCTTCAAATGATGGATAGAGAAGAATTGCAAGGAGTAATTGCCCATGAAATATCTCATATTAGGAATAGAGATATACTTTTGATGACAGTTGTTGCTGTTGTTGCGGGGCTTATAGTTTTATTAAGAGATGTTATGTTAAGGAGTATGTTCTGGGGATTAGGTGGAAGAAGAAGAGATAAAAATGACAATGGTGCTATAATTCTTGTAATAATTGGACTTATTCTTTCCATAATAGCTCCTCTTATAGTTTTAATGATAAGGTCTGCAATATCAAGGCAGAGAGAATATTTAGCTGATGCGACAGGTGCCTATATTGTTAGAGATCCTTATGGTCTTGCTTCTGCGCTTGAAAAAATAGGAAATTATACCAAACCCATGAGGGCCGCTTCAGATGCAACAGCTCATCTATTTATATCAAATCCTTTTGGAAATGCTGATAAGTTGTTTGCGAGTCATCCTCCAATTGAAGAGAGGATTAAGAGGTTAAGAAGTCTCACAATGTGAATGATATGGGGAGAGTTTTACATTTCCAAATGATTTTATAAAAACTTTATTTAGAAAAGATGTGAAAAATGAGAAAAGAGGCAACGTTAGAACAGTGGAAAGAATTGTATGATATAGCTATAAAAATTAAGGAGTTAAAACCGTGGGAATATTTTTGGAATGTAGACCTTATAACATTGGTCCTATCAGAAAAGAAACAACCTGTATATTGCAGTATAATGGGTAGAGGTGGAGAATTTTACGGTATTGGTTCTTATTTTGGTTTTGATGCTATAAATAATTTTTATAAAATTATAAGTACTACTGATATGCCGCCAGAACAAATGCAACGCTACCAAGAAGACAATGTGATTGTTTGCTACTTTGGCGATAGAGAAGAATTAATGAAAAAGGAATTGCAGATTGTAAAAGAATTAGGACTAAAGTTTCGCGGCAGGAATAACTGGATTTATTTTAGATCTTTTAAAAAGGGATATTCTCCTTATATGCTAGATGAGGAAGAAGTATTAAAAAAAACTGAAGTATTTAAGCATTTATTTATGGCTCTTCAAGATTTTATTGAAATGGTAATCAATTATATTTTAAATATAGGAAAGCCCAGAAGGATTTTTGTAAGAGATGAATATTTACTTTATTTATTGACGGATTTATGTGAACGTGGAAAAATAGATTTACAGGTTAAGGGAAGGTTAAAAGCTATTGATAGATTTGTAGAAAGCTTTCTGAATTTCAATTTTAATAAAAAAGCAGATAGTTTTGCGAGAATGAATGGCTATCTGCTTTTATTTATTTTCTAGGTAATATATGGTATACTTAATAGTGCAAAGTAGCGAAAAGGCAGGGATATAAAATGTATGGAGTAGTATTAGAAGGTGGAGGAGCGAGAGGGGCCTATCAAATAGGAGTTTATAAGGCACTGATAGAGGAAGGAATAGAAGTAGGAGGAATTGCAGGCACTTCTGTAGGCGCTTTAAATGGGGCTGTATTAGTGCAAGGAGATTTTGAAAAGGCTTATGAGCTATGGTATGATATTTCTTATTCCAAAGTCATAAAGGCTGAGGATGAAGAGATAGAGAAATTGAAAAAGGGTAAGCTGGAAAGAGAAGATATCCTTTTATTAGTTCAAAGATTAAAAGGCATCATTGGAGATGGAGGCTTAGATATAACTCCTTTGAGGAATTTATTACAAGAAGTTATAGATGAAGACAAGATAAGAAGGTCAGGGAAGGATTTTGGCATTGTGACAGTGTCTTTAAGTGATTTAAAGCCGTTGGAATTATACATTGAAGACATTCCTCAAGGGAAATTGGTAGATTATTTGATGGCAAGCGCTTACTTGCCTGTTTTTAAGAGGGAAAAAATTGATGGGAAAAAGTATATTGACGGAGGGATATACAACAATCTTCCTGCTAATTTGCTAATGGACAAGGGATATAAGGACTTGATAGTCATAAGGACAGGAAGCTTTGGAATCGTGAGGAAACTTGATTTTAAAGGCTTAAATGTTTTGGTCATTTCTCCAAAAGAGGATTTAGGAGGGATATTAGATTTTGATAAAAATCTTTCCAGGTATAATCTTAAATTAGGGTACTTTGATGGTCTAAAAGCTTTAAAAGGACTAAAAGGATATAAATATTATGTACACCCAGAGGAAAAAGAAGAATTTTTTATAAATTATCTTTTAAACTTAGAAGGGGAGAAAATAAAAGATATAAAGGAGATTTTTAGAATCAATCAAGAAATACCTGACAAAAGGGCTTTGTTTGAATTTATAATACCAAGACTTTGTGGAATCTTGGACTTAAAAGATATTGCTGATTACGAAGAAATATTTTTAGCATTGTTAGAAAATTTAGCAGAAACCTATGATGTAGATAGGTTTAAAGTTTACACCTATGCTGAACTTATAGAAGAAATAAAGAGAAAAGTTAGAATAGAGGAAGAGGAAGAAGAGGGCAATATAATCGAGAAAATAATTAAAAAAGTGGATGTGCTTTCTTTGTTTACAAAAAGTGAAGTCATAAAAGAATTAGGTAGGATTATTTTTAGTTAAAATTATGACAAGTTTTTTTTATTCCAATAATAGAGTATAATTAGTGTGAATACTAAAATATAAAACTGGAGGTAGTAAAAGTGTCAGAAGAAAAGGCAAATAGAATATACGATGTAAAAACATTTTATAAGTTTGTAGAAGATTTATTGACCCATGGAGGGCAGCCTAAACCTTCTAAAAAAGTGAAGTTAAGCAAAGATTTTATGGAAAGGATTATGCTGGCGGTAACACAAGTGAATGGTTGCCCCTATTGCAGTTATTTTCACGCCAAAGAGGCTTTGAAGTCAGGCATGTCAAAGGAAGAGATAAAAAATTTGTTAAATGGAGAATTTGGAGATGTTCCGGAAGACCAAGTGGTAGCTTTAATGTTTGCTGAGCATTATGCTGAGACTGCAGGACATCCTGATCCAGATGCCTATAAAAGACTTTTGGAGACTTATGGAGAGGACTATACTTATAGCATTATGAACGCTATAAGAGCTATTATGGTAGGTAATACTCATGGCAATGCTTTTCATGCTTTAAGAAGAAGATTAGGAGGTAAACCTCTTCCTAACAGCACATTGGGAAATGAATTAGGAGTAGTGTTTGGCATATTTGTATTTGTACCGGTCATACTAATTAAACAGCTTTTTAGAAGAAAGAATTAGCTTCTTATTTTCCTTTTATATGGCACGGTTTTTATAGCCTAGTGTCAATCATTATGTATTTTGCTTTCTTCCTTACAAAGGCTGATGGTATCCTGCAAGAGTAATGGAACTATGTTGATAATGAGTTTTTGGTGTGATATTGCGAGAATAAAGGAAAGGGGGATTTAATTTTATTTATTTTAAACTTATTCCAATGTAAATCAGTAAAGGTATAGCTATTATATGGATAAGAAGCCACCAACCCCAACCTATAGAAGGAGTCCATTTTGTCATGTTATCACCTCCTCTTCCTATACAAACCTTATTGTGTTCAGTATAAGAAGTATTTATTCATTTATTAGAAGGAGATGAAAAGTATTGGAAGGAGATGAAAAGACTAAAAAAGTGTTTTTAAAAAATTCCTAAAATTAAAATAAAAGAGGGTCTTGTATGACTGTTTTGATTTTATCAATTATAGGAGTTATTAGTGGTTTTATATTATTTTCACGAGTTATTATTAAAAATGGTGTTCAACATTATACTGGTAATGTAAGGGTTTCTGTAATTATTCCTGCTAGAAATGAAGAAAAAAATTTACCATATCTTCTCGATAGTCTACAAAAACAAACTTATAAGCCTTATGAAATAATTGTAGTTGATGATTTTTCTGAGGATTCCACAAGCGAAATAGCTAAAACTTTTGGAGCTAAAGTGATAAAAAATAGGGAATTACCCAAAGGATGGACAGGGAAAAATTGGGCTTTGTGGAATGGCTTTTTGGAGTCTAGTGGAGATGTACTTATTTTCCTTGATGCAGATGTGAGACTATCTCCTTTTGCAATAGAGTCTCTTCTTAAGGAACAGGCAAAGGTTGGGGGAGCAATATCTGTAATTCCTTATCATTACACAGAAAAATTTTATGAAAGACTTGCTCTTATAACTAATATTTTAGGGATATTTGCTTTTACTTCTCCTTTTGACAGAAAAAGTCCAAAAGGCTTATATGGATCATGTATAGTAGTGGATAGGGAGAATTATGAGAAAGTTAAAGGACACTACAGTGTAAAGGGAGAGCTATTAGATGACCTTAATTTAGGTAAAAAGTTCTCAGATGCCAAAATTAACATTAAAAATTTTATTGGATATGACCTTGTCTCTTTTAGGATGTATCCTTATGGTATTATAAGCGAAATACAGGGATTTAGCAAAGGAGCAATTTTGAGTGCAAATACTTTGAAATTTGAAACTGTTTTTTTAATAGTTTTATGGCTTTTAGGACTTGTATTAGTGGGATTTATAACTCCTTTTTTGGTTTTTTCTCATTCGCCTATTGCTATTCTTTACGAAATTGGCTATCTTTTTTATACTCTGCAAATACTATATTTTACAAAGTATACAGGAAGATTTGGTATATTTATACCTATTTTTCATTTTATTTCGACAGCCTTTTTTATACTAGTAACTTTACATTCCTTTTATCAGGTGGCATTTAAGAAAAAAGTTTTATGGAAGGGTAGGGAAATAAGTGTAGAAAGAAGGAATAATGTATGATTATTCTGCTCAGCATATTGGAGTTTGGCTGTGGTTCATTGATGTTTTCATATTGGATGGGGCTTATGCTGGGAAAAAGATTAGAAGAAGTGAGGGATGGAAATCCCGGAGCTTTCAATTTAGGTCATGCAGCAGGCTTTAAAATGGGAGTCGTTGGCGCTACTTTTGATTTTATGAAGGGCTATTTTCCGCTGGTGTATTTTCTTGAAAAAGGGTATGTTACAGGAAATGCTATTGCAATTGTGGCAATAGCTCCTATTTTAGGCCACGCTTTTTCACCCTTTTTAAAATTTAAAGGGGGCAAAGCATTAGCCACTACTTTTGGAGTGTGGAGTGCCATTACTCGTTTTAAAGCTTCTTTGACCTATGCTGTCATTTTAGGTATTTTAAAATTAGGTGAGAGGCGGTATAATAGAGGAAAGCCTTCTATACCTGAAATAGATGCTGTATTAGACCTTGTAGGTTTTGGTATTCTAGGTGGGCTGTTGTTTTTGAGTAGTGTTGAAAGTTATTTACTTTTACTGTGGATGCTCAACTTTGCTGTGCTTTTATATAAAAGAAAGAATGATATGAATATTGTTTTAAAGGCCAAAATGGTAAAATAAAATATAATTTTAATTAAAATCAAGTTGGGAGTGTATGAGGTGGAATCTATTTATATTGCAATAACTGGATGTCAATATTATTACGGCACAAAAGTTTTGAAACCAGGCACGATTGTAAGATTAGAAAAGGATTTGTACAATGACTATGATGATGAAGCAATATCTGTTACCCTTGCCCCATTAGGACAAGTAGGATATGTAGCTAATAGTGTTGGAACTGTTCCAAGAGGTTGTTATAGTGCAGGGCGAATTTACGATAGATTTGGGAGTCATGCCTTTGCTGTGGTAAAATTTGTGACAAAGGACCTTGCTATTGCAGAATTTTTAGAAGAGGACTTTGTAAAAGTTACTATAAAGTTTCGACTAAAAGAAAAAAGAAAGAAAAAGTACAAAAATAAAACTTAGATGGTGAGAAAATATGGAATACAAACAAGCATCTATATTTGATAATGAAGTGAAAAAAAATAAACCTTTGGCCGACAGGATGAGACCCAAAACTTTAGATGAGTTTGTAGGTCAAGAACATCTTTTAGGTAAAGGGAAATTACTTAGGGAATTGATTGAAAAGGACAATATTACTTCAATGATTTTGTGGGGGCCGCCAGGGGTAGGTAAAACTACCCTTGCTATGATTATAGCCAATATGACAAATTCTAAATTTGTCACCTTTAGTGCTGTTTTATCAGGAATCAAAGAGATAAAGGAGATAATGGCAAAAGCTGAATTGGATGCTATGTATGGAACTAGAACTGTTGTATTTATTGATGAAATTCATCGTTTTAATAAAGCTCAGCAGGATGCTTTTTTGCCTCATGTGGAAAAGGGGAATATAATATTAATTGGTGCAACTACAGAAAATCCCTCTTTTGAGGTGAACTCAGCTCTTTTGTCTCGTTCTAAAGTTTTTGTTATGAAACCTCTTACAGAAGAAGATTTACTTATACTGCTTAAAAGAGCGTTAAAAGATGAACAAAATGGATTGGGTATGTACAAAATTGGTATAACAGAAGAACAGCTCAAAAAAATTGCACTTTTTGCAAATGGAGATGCGAGAGTTGCTTTAAATACATTGGAGATTGCAGTCATGGCAGCAGAGGTAATTGAAGGGAAAAGAATTGTTACAGATGATATATTAGCAGATGCAATGCAAAAAAAGACTTTGCTGTATGATAAACAGGGAGAGGAGCACTATAATTTAATATCCGCTTTTCACAAATCTTTAAGAAATAGCGATTGGGATGCGGCGGTGTATTGGCTTGCAAGGATGTTAGAAGCGGGAGAAGACCCTCTCTATGTCGCAAGAAGGATGATACGCTTTGCTTCAGAAGATGTGGGCTTAGCAGATCCTCAAGCTCTTGAAATGGCTGTTGCAGCCTATAATGCCTGCCATTATATTGGAATGCCTGAATGTAGTGTGAATCTCGCACAGGTGGCAATATATTTAGCGTTAGCTCCTAAATCTAATGCGGTATACATGGCATATAATAAAGCTAAAAAAGATGCAGAAGAGACAATTGCTGAAAGTGTGCCTATGCATTTAAGAAATGCTCCTACAAAGCTTATGAAAGAATTAGGATATGGCAAAGGGTATAAGTATGCACACAACTTTGAAGAGAAAGTAACTGATATGCAATGTCTACCGGATAATCTTAAAGACAGGAAATACTATGAACCGACGGATTCTGGTTTTGAGAAGGACATGCAAAGGAGATTAGAGCAAATTAGCAACTTAAAAAATAAAGGAAAATAATTTTGAGTTGTTTAATAAAAAGGGGCAACTGCCCCTTTTTGTTAAACAGCGTTTTTAGGTTCTTCACATATGATGATGCCAGGTACAAATAACAAAATTATCAAAATGATGATTATAATCCAAATCCATTGGTTTTCATGGTGTTTGTGTTTGTCAGACATAAACTTACCTCCTTTTTTAGGTTGACTTCTACTTTATAATATGAAAGATATAGTATAATGGCTACAAATTATAAAAGTCTCCTAGCAGTACGCACTGCAAGGAGACTTTATGCTTTTAAACATTTGGGCCTGATTTTTTAATTTCTTCAGTTACATCTTTGTATTTTTTAAAGTTTTCTGCAAATCTAGTTGCTAAATTTTTTGCTGCTTTTTCATATGCTTCTTTATCGGTCCATGTATTTTTGGGATTTAAAATTTCAGAAGGTACCCCTGGACAAGAGGTAGGTATGTTTAAATTGAAGATAGGATCTTTTACAAATTCTACGCTGTCCAATGAGCCATTTAATGCAGCTGTCACCATTGCTCTTGTGTAGGTTAAATTAATGCGGCTTCCAATCCCATAAGGTCCACCAGACCATCCAGTATTTACTAAATAAACTTTTGTATTGTGTTTTTCTATTTTTTGTCCTAACATTTTTGCATAAACCATTGGTTTTAAAGGTAAAAATGGTGCTCCAAAACAAGTAGAAAAAGTAGCTTGCGGCTCTGTGATACCTCTCTCTGTGCCTGCTAATTTGCTAGTGTAACCGGATAAAAAGTAATACATAGCTTGTTCTTTTGTAAGTTTAGCAATCGGTGGCAAAACCCCAAAAGCGTCTGCTGTTAAAAATATAATTACTTTTGGATGCCCACCCATTCCACTTGGGATGGCACCAGGTATAAAGTCAATAGGATAGGCTGCCCTTGTGTTTTCTGTAATTTTATCACTGCTATAGTCGAGTTCTCTTGTATTTTCATCATATACAACGTTTTCAAGTACAGTGCCAAACTTTATAGAATTCCAAATTTGAGGTTCTTTTTCTTTTGAAAGATTTATGCACTTAGCATAACATCCTCCTTCAAAGTTGAAAATGCCTTTGTCTGACCATCCGTGTTCATCGTCTCCAATTAAAAACCTCTGAGGGTCTGCAGAGAGGGTAGTTTTTCCCGTCCCTGACAAGCCGAAAAAGAGGGCGGTATCTCCATCTTTGCCCATATTGGCAGAGCAATGCATTGATAACACGCCTCGTTTTGGCATTAGATAGTTCAGGAGGGTAAAGATTGACTTTTTGATTTCCCCTCCATACTGAGAGCCACCGATTATAATTAGTTTTTTAGTGAAACTTAATATAATAAAAGCTTCAGAATTTACACCGTCTAATTCAGGTATAGAGTTGAACTTGGGTGCAGCAATTAGCGTGTATTCGGGGATGTGATTTCTAAGTTCTTCTTCATTAGGGCGAATGAACAATTGGCGTGCCAGTAAACTCTGGTATGCATATTCTGTTATAACTCTTATAGGAATTCTATATTGAAGGTCAGCACCTACAAAACCGTCAAATATAAAAATGTCTCGATTTTGTAAATAAGCAGTTAAACGGTTGTACAACCTTTCAAATTTATCTATAGAAATAGCTTTATTATTTTCCCACCATATATCTTCATGAACTTCTAGTTCATCCACAATAAATTTATCATTTGGAGAACGACCTGTGTATTTACCGGTATAAACATTAAAAGCACCATTATTTGCAAGTACTCCTTCTCCTCTTTTTATAGCTTCTTCAACTAATTTAGAGACGGGAAGATTACGGTAAACGTTTTTAACATTGATTATATTTAATTTTTCAAGACCGTACATTTAATATGCCTCCTTTTGATTTTATAGAAGCTAATTTGCAATTTAATATGTTTAAAATTGCAAAATATCTTATAAAGTTTAAAATTAACATTTACAATAAAATTCTAACATTATTCAAATATTTTTTCAAGGGGTACGAAATTTTTGGCTAACTTAGAGTAAAATTATTGTTGGCAAAATAAATTCTGAAAATATTATAGACTTCAAGAACTTGGAACAGGAAATTTATCATGCTGCTTTGGAACTGGGACGGTCCATAATGAAAGCTATACTTGAGGGTATTGACAAAGAGTTAATGAAATTCTAAAATATAGAACACAGAAGAATACTTTTGAAATCAATAAATGTAAAATTACGGAAATCACTTCTCCTATAGGGGAAGTGATATATACAGTATCCAATTATTAATATCATACATAGTTAGTAAATTATGGTATTATCTAATTACAATTTTTTTTCTTTGAGTGTTGCATTTAATATGGTAATTTACGATTTGCTTTTTTTCTCGAATATCTCTCTCGTTTTCTTTATTTCTCTTCATTTTTCTCTAAATCATAAAGCTCCAAAGGCCTGATCTGTAAAGAACGAGGCATTTGGAGCCATTTCATGACTATACTAGTAGACCATAACTTTATGGCATTAATGTCCAAATATCGACAAAAACACACCTGCTGCTACGGCTGTGCCTATTACGCCTGCAACATTTGGACCCATAGCGTGCATTAGCACAAAATTGCCGGGTCTGGCTTTTTGAGCTTCAACCTGAGATACCCTTGCTGCCATAGGAACAGCTGAGACACCGGCAGAGCCTATAAGCGGATTGATTTTGCCTCCTGATATCCAGTTCATTATCTTGGCTATTATAATGCCACCTGCGGTGGATACCGCAAAAGCCACAAGACCAAGGGCTATAATACCTAGTGTCTTTGGATTTAAGAAGTTTTCAGCGCTAGCCGTAGCTCCTACTGATGTACCTAAAAATATGACGATTATATTGTTGAGCTCATTTTGAGCGGTTTTTGATAGTCTCTCTACAACACCCGACTCTCTAAATAGATTGCCCATCATAAGCATGCCTATAAGGGGCGCTGCCGGAGGCAATATCAAAGATACCAGTATGGTCACGACAATGGGAAATATAATCTTTTCTGTCTTGGATACAGGCCTTAACTGTTCCATTACGATTTCCCGTTCTTCCTTAGTGGTCATAAGCCTCATAATGGGCGGCTGTATAATGGGTACCAAGGCCATATAGGAATAAGCAGCAACGGCTATAGGCCCCAGCAAATGGGGTGCTAGCTTTGTTGCTAAGTAAATAGCTGTAGGACCATCGGCTCCACCTATAATCCCTATGGCTGCTGCCTCTTTCATGGTGTAGCCAAGAAATAAAGATGCCACGTTAAATGTTATGAATACACCTAGCTGGGCTGCTGCACCTATGAATATACTTAACGGATTGGCTATAAGGGGGCCGAAATCCGTCATAGCACCAACGCCGAGAAATATGAGCGGTGGGAATATACCTAAAAAGTCACCTTGATAAAGGTAATAGAGTAGCCCACCTATGTTCTTAAGTACAGGAAGCCCATCTTTACCTATCTCATATGTAGGAGGCTGCATCAACCCGGTCAGGGGCAGGTTAGCTAATAACATGCCAAATGATATAGGCAAGAGCAAAAGTGGCTCATATTTTTTTGCTACAGCAAGGTAAATAAGTATTAACGAAACTAAGATCATTACTATATGTTTCCATGAAATCGCAGCGAAACCGCTCTGGTTCCAGAGGTCGATAAGCACTTGTAACATAGAACTATTCACCTCTCCTATCTCCATATTCTTGAATTTATAATATCATTTCTACCGGCCATAGCCCACATTGACCTAACCTGTCCCACTTTTTTTATGGATCTTATCCTTAAGTTGAAGTCCTCGGCACCATATGCAACTATAGCAGCTGATATCACTGCGATAAGCTCTTCGCCTTTTTCAACGTTTGTATCTTCTACCAGAATATTTTCATCAGCAAAATATTGGCCTTCTTTGTTACCTTGGCCCATCTCCTTTGACGGCTTATTGGGCTGACTACCCCATTTTATGTATTTAAACAATAGTATTACAATGCTTAATACTGCCAATACAGCAAATACGACGCCCATACCGAGGACCGTTACCATTATATTTTCTTCCAGAGATTGAATAAAACTCATAAAATATCACCTCTCTAAAGGTATATTGCCGTGATTTTTAAGCGGCCTGCTTTCCCTCTTGCCCGTTAACATCTCAAAAGCGACCATCACCTGGGCCTGGACTTTGCCGAGACTATGACGCCATCTACATATCCTCTAGCAGTTGCCCTGTAGGGGTTAGCAAATTTGGATCTGTACTCAAAATACCTTGAGCTAATTAGCAACAATGCCTACTGTCTTGCTATTTAACCGACTAAATCTCCCTATGATATTCTGTACAAAGAAAAGCTGATTTCAATGGTCTCTCTTCTGGTCCGTAGCTTTTCTATCTTGTGCTCGATACTCGTGATTTATATCTCCACTTATATAATCTTATTATTGTAATACCTCCCTTCTACCAAAACTTTTAGCCAAATATTTACCCCTTGTATTATACCCCTATACCTACAATGATGGCAAGTTTTCAAGCTTTTTGGATAATGTCAACATACTGTAGGATAATTTTTAGCATGTTTTTGAGTTAAAATTTTAGAGAGTTATGTCGAAAATTATGATATAATAATAACAACTGCACCTTACTAACTTATAATCGATAAAACGAGGAGTGAAATTAATGGAGAAATGCTTTTGTGGTGGCAAGATAGAGGTACAAAAGGTGGAGTACAAGTCGGTAAGGGGGAAAAGGACTTTAATAATTAAAGATGTTCCAGCATATGTATGCCAAAAATGTGGGGCAGTGTATTATGATACGGAAGTGCTGGATGAGGTTTTTAAGAATATGGACAATTATGAGTATGAGTATATATCAACAAAATAATTTGTATTTAAAATTATTAAAAGGATAAAAGGGGTCAAAAACTAATTTATTATAATTATCTGTCCACACTTTTTCTATTAAATAGCGAGAAAGATAAACTACATTTTCATCCTTTATAATTTTATCTATGTCAAAAAAATCTGCAGCGTCATTTTCTATTTTGTCAGGGAGGGGAGTGCCGGATATATAGTCTAAAAGAAAAACTATGTATATTTCTGTATTACCATCGGGAAGTATCATGCTTCTTATAGAGGCAATATTTTTTATGCGGGCTTCTATGGAAGTCTCTTCTTTTATTTCTCTCAAAACTGCATCATCTATATTTTCACCGGCTTCCACATGACCGCCCGGTATTATCCATTTACCTTTAAATTGGCCGTATGTATGTCTTACTAATAAAACTTGGTTATTTTTTATAACAATGCCACCTACTCCTACAATTATTTGCTTCATAAAATCACCAACCGTTTGTTTTATTTAAATTATATCATAAAATAAATTTTAGGAAATGATGTTAAGATGAGATTGATTGTCAGAGAGAATGAAAAAGGATTTACTTTAGAAAATTTTTTAAGAGAAAAGGCCTTTTCTAAAAGATTGATTAGGATTTACAAATGGCAAGGGGAAATATTAGTAAATGGCATAAAAGAAAATGTGAAAAGGATATTACAACCTGGAGATGCAATTGACTTAATTCTTTTTGAGACAAATTTTGATGTTGTCCCTGAAGAAATGAATTTAGATGTATGTTATGAAGATGAAGAACTTTTAATAGTCAATAAACCTCCAGGCTTAGTAGTTCATCCTACCAAAAGGTATCAAAGTAGTACTCTTGCAAATGGAATAGCAGCATACTTTGAAAAGAAAGGATTAAAATCGTTAATAAGGCCTATAAATCGGTTAGACAAAGGTACTTCAGGTCTTGTTCTATTTGCAAAAGAGCCTTTTATGCAGTATTATCTTCAAATTGTAAAACCCATGAGCAAGTTTTATTTTGCAATAGTAGAAGGAAAAATGGAAGGGGAAGGGCGAATTGACCTTTCAATAGCCAGAAAACCGCAAAGTGGTATTGAGAGAATGGTTTCAAAGGAAGGAGATAGGGCTATTACCGATTATAAAGTGGTAAAAAATAGTGAAAAGTTTTCTTTTTTAAAAGTAAAGATTGAAACAGGAAGAACTCATCAAATAAGAGTACATCTAAGCTATATTGGACATCCTATCGTAGGAGATACACTCTATGGTTCTTCTGATGGTTATATTAAAAGGCATGCACTTCATGCCTATAGAGTCACTTTTGTACATCCTCTAAAAGAAAAAAGTATTTCTATCTATTCGCCATTGCCAGAGGACATAAAAAATTTGTTAAAATTATTCTAACCCTTCCAAGTCAAAATCGGGTATATAATCTTCACTGGCACTTTCTAATTCTTGAATCAATCCATTTTCAAGCCCTATATCAAAGAAGAAATTTATCACCTCTTCATATTCTTGAGGGGTGATTTTTCTGTTTATTTCTGGATATTTTTTAGCTTGATAATAAGGTGTATACTGGCTCATCAGACTTACATATACTTCTTTTGGCAGGTTTTCTTTAATCCATAAAAGAATTTTTTTAGTATCCTCTATACATCCCGGCAGTATTAAATGCCTTATCACTAAGCCTTTTTTTAATATTCCTTCCCCATCAAATTGAGGGGTTCCAACCTGCCTGTACATTTCAAGTATTGCCTTTGTTGCATATTCAAAATATCTAGGGGCTTTTGAATATTTTTTTGCAAGAGTGTCGTCGTGATATTTGAGGTCAGGGAGGTATATGTCAATCAGCCCTTCTAACATTTTTAAAGTTTCTATATTTTCATAGGCGTTTGTATTGTATACTATGGGTATTTTAAGCCTTTTTTCTTTTGCCATTAGGAGTGCTTCTTTTATTGAATAGGCGTGAATTGTTGGGGTAACAAGGTTTATATTGTGGGCTCCCTGCTTTTGCAGGTTTAAAAATACCTGTGCCAGTTCCTCCCTTGTTATAAATTTGCCAAATTGATATTGGCTTATTTCGTAATTTTGACAAAAGACGCACTTTAGGTTACAACCGCTGAAAAAAACTGTTCCAGAACCTCTCGTCCCACTTATAAAAGGTTCTTCCCAATGGTGTAAGAAAGCCTTTGACACTTTTACCTGCCAAGGCATATTGCAAACTCCTCTTGACTTTGACCTGTCTACATTACAGTTTCTTGGGCATATATTGCATTTTATTGTTAACTCCATCTTTATTCCCTCCAGATAATATTATACCACTTTTGCTTTAAGGGGCTTTTATTTTCTATAATTTACTCTTGCATTTTTATAAAGAGTGGTGTAAACTATAATTGAAAACGAAAAACAAAAGCTCCTGTGAAGTTTGTACTAGGCTAATTTGTTTTCAACCAACGCAACTTATACGGGAATCCGGGTTCATCAGTGGAAGAAATGCCTGCGAGACAGGACTTCAGAAGCTGGTGACAGGGTACCCACCTGCGAGAGCGGGGATGAAAACATAGCCTTACGGCTTCTTGGGTAAAAATTAAAAGCCCTTCTGTTGAAGGGCTTTTAATTTTTACTTAAAATGGTGTATAATCATGTTGAGGTGATTTTGCATGAAAATTACTATTGCAGGTAATGTTTATGAATATCCTGAAGGGACAAAATTAGAAAAAATTGCTAGAGACTTTGAGCATTTTTACAATGGGATAATAGTAGCTGCAAAAGTGAACAATGAGCTTATGGATTTACACTGTACTGTTTCAAAAGACAGCACAGTAGAGTTTGTTGACACCGCAATTGAAGAAGGTACGAGAATATACAGAAGGAGTTTGACTTTTGTTTTTATTAAAGCTGTAAAAGAGCTATTACCTGGTGCCATAGTTACTATTGAACATTCTTTAGGAAAAGGTTTGTACTGCGAAGTACACGGTTATTCTCTCAACAATAGGATTGTTTCTATGATTAAAAATAAAATGAAGGAAATAATAGACAAGGATTTAGAAATAGAAAGAAAAATGTTGCCTAAGGAAGAGGCTATAAAGCTGTTTGAAAAAGAAGGGTTGACTGAAAAAGTAAGGCTTTTTAAGGATGCTGAAAAAGAACAGGTTCCTGTTTATTACTGTGATGGAACTGTTGACTTTTTCTACAGTCCTTGTGTACCTTCTACAGGATATTTGAAGGTTTTTGATATTAGATTTTATTTCCCGGGTGTTATTTTAATTGTCCCTGACATATACAATCCCCGTTCACTTCCTGTATTTATAGACGTTCCAAAACTTGCTTCAATTTTTAAAGAGGCAGAAGATTGGGCAGGTATTTTAAATATAAGTTATGTTTCTTCTCTAAATGACATTATAAAGAGGGGAGAGGCAAGAGATTTAATATTGGTTTCTGAAGCTTTTCACGAAAAGAAAATATCTAAAATTGCTGATTATATAGCTTCGAATAAAATGATAAAAGTAGTTTTGATTGCAGGGCCTTCTTCATCAGGCAAAACCTCTTTTATTCATAGGCTCAGTGTGCAATTGAGAGTAAATGGATTAAGACCATTTCCTATTTCTTTAGACAATTATTTTGTACCTAGAGAGCTTACACCTAAAGACGAATTTGGAAATTATGATTTTGAATCAATTGATGCTTTAGACTTACCACTTTTCAACGAGCACTTAATAAAGCTAATACAAGGAGAGGAAGTAGAAATTCCTATTTTTAACTTTAAAACAGGGGAAAGGGAGCCTGTGGGGAGGAAAGTAAAGCTTGATAAAAACCAAATTATTTTGCTGGAAGGAATCCACGGGTTAAATGAAAAATTGACAATGCAAATACCTAAGGATAATAAATATAAAATATATGTCAGTGCTATTACACAGCTAAATCTTGATGAACATAATAGAATATCTACAACTCAGACAAGATTAATAAGGCGGATGGTAAGAGACAGCCAATTTCGTTCCAATGATGCGGCAGAGACCATAAACATGTGGCCAATGGTCAGAAGAGGAGAAGAAAAGTGGATTTTTCCACATCAAGAACAAGCGGATGTTATGTTTAATTCTTTTTTGCCTTATGAGTTACCTGTACTAAAAAAATATGCAGAGCCTTTACTTAAAAAAGTTCCGCGTGACAATCCTGCATATTCCATAGCAAAAGAGATGCTTGAATTTTTAAGCTATTTTTTACCTTTAGAAGATGAAATTTCCATACCTCCAAATTCTATTATAAGGGAATTTATAGGTGGCAGTTGTCTAGATGTGTGAGCTTTAGGAATCCTCAATGGATTCCTGCTTTATTTTGTAGAATTTTTGTAAAAAAAGAAGGAATATTTAACGTTTTGTAGAAATAATTAAGAAAAGGTTTTATATTTTTTACCAACGTAATAGCAAGATATGTGAGGTATTGAAATAGGAGGGAATTTATATGTCTAAAAGCATAAAGCTTAGGCTTTTGATGTACGGAATTATTTTAGCTGGTGTAAATAGCCTTTTTGTTGCTTTTTTTACGACCTATTTCGCAACTAGAAATACAGTTATCCCTTATGTAGGAGCTTTTATTGTAACAGTTGTTATAGCTGTTTTGCTTTATTGGATAATGTTGAAAAAAAGTGTAATTTCAGCACTTGAAAAAATGAAGGAAGCCATTGAGGGAATAGCAAAAGGGGATTTGACGAAAAAAATTGACATAAGAGGTGATGACGAATTTGGAACGTTAGCTAGATCTCTAAATAGCTTTTTGGATAACTTTAAAAGATTAGTTACAGAATCTCAACAAACTGCGGAACAAACAGTTGTTGGGTCAAAGAAATTAACACATGAGATTGATAACGTTACCAATACTGCAAAAGAGATTGCTGCTGCTTTAGAAGAAATTGCAAAGGGAGCAGAAGAGCAAGCAGAAGCTGCTCAGCAAACTGCCAAGAATGCTAATCAAGCTTTTGAATTTAATAAAGAGATTAAAAGTAAATTTAATGAAACTAAAGATTTAAGCTTTGAGATGGGAAAAGTAATAAAAGAAAATGAAGCGATTATGACTGAGTTGATGAAAAGGATAGAAGAAAGTGCTAACAAGAATAAGGAATTGATTAAAGAAGTATTGGATTTAAGAGAAAGAGCAAATAAGATAACAGATATAATTGGAATGGTGAATAAAATTGCAGATCAAACAAACTTATTAGCTTTAAATGCTGCAATAGAGGCAGCAAGAGCAGGAGAACAAGGTAAAGGCTTTGCTGTGGTAGCACAGGAAGTGAGAAATCTTGCAGAGCAGTCTGCTTCTGCTGCGGGAGAAATAGTTTTACTGACTAAAAACATTCAAGAAAAAATTAAAGAAGTTTCAGGGAAATTGGAACAAGAAATTCAAAACGCGTTAGAAAATTTGTCTTATACAAATACTGCAAAAGAAAAGATGGAAAATGTAGTAAAATCTAGTAGCAGAGTTATAGAGGCGATTATGTCTGTAGACAACTTAGTAAACTCTCAATACGATAAAATTAAAGAAATTAAAGAACTCAATCACAAGATTGCAGCGGTTACACAACAAACTGCAGCAAATACCCAGGAAACATTAGCTTCTACTCAAGAACAAGTTTCTTCAATGGAAGAATTAAAAGAAATGATGGGAAAATTAAATAACTTTGCAGAAAAATTGCAGATATTGGTCAAAAAATTTTCCAGCACAGTAAAACTTACACAAGAGCAAAAAAGAAAAATTGAAGAGGCAAAAAAGACACTTCAGAGAATAATAGAAGAAAACAAGGAACAGCTATTTGGGAATAGAGCAAAAGAGATAGTCATGGAAATAATAAAGAAATATCCAAATTTTGAGTTAGCATTTTCTATTCTAACTAATGGAGATATAAAGGCTATTTCAATGGACGTAGAAATTTCTAATGTATATCATAGGTCATGGTTTCAACGGGCTATTGAAGGGAAAATAACAGTGACAGAGCCTTACGTTTCTTTAGCGACAAACGAAATTTGCGTCACAATTGCAATTCCTGTTTACAATTCAGAGAAGAAAATAATAGGAGTTTTTGGAGGGGATGTACAATTAGGTAAATAAAATAGTACTTGTAAGCATAAAATATAATAAATATTACTTGAAATGTTATTTTTAAAGTGGTATAATGTTCTTGAAATGGAATTTTGGTTTTTTGGGTCAGTTTGATATTTTGGGATAAAAAATAAAGTAGAGGAGGAGTTATGATGAATGTGATTGACCCGCTTGTCGGTGCTGTTATTAACTATGTAGAAAAAGACCCAGAAAAAAATTTAGACAAAATAGCTAATCTTTTGTCAAAAATTGCAATAATGCCCAATCATAAACAGCAAATAGAAAGTGTGAAGAGATTTTTAGATGACAAAGACAGCAATTGGTACAGATTTGCAATGAAACTTCTTAAAAATATTGACAAAAACATTATAAAAACTTTAGGTGTTAATTTCTTTATAAATGCTAGCTTGAAAGGAATTCCAAAACAAAAAGAATTAGAAAACAAATTAGATATTAACATTCCGTGGGCAATTTTAATGGATCCAACTGAGGCTTGCAATTTAAGATGTGTAGGATGTTGGGCAGGTCAGTACAAACCTCACAATCTTTCTTTTGAAGTGATGGATAGAGTATGTACAGAAGCAGAAGAACTGGGCATATATTTTATAGTTTTGTCTGGTGGAGAGCCTACTGTTAGGATGAAAGACATTATAAAGCTTGCTGAAAGACATAAAAACCAAGTATTCCACTTGTTTACCAATGGTACTTTAATTGACGAAGATATGATAAAGGAAGTTAAAAGAGTAGGTAATATTACTTTTGCAGTAAGTATTAATGGTTTTAAAGAAAGTAACGATGCAATACGTGGAGAAGGTACTTTTGATAAGATTATGAGAGCAATGGATTTGATGAGAGAAAATGGAGTGCTGTTTGGATATTCAGCTACATATACAAGAACAAATGTAGAGGAAATTTCAAGTGATGAATTTGTAGACATGATGATAGACAAAGGAGCGGCTTTTGCATGGTATTTTACTTATATTCCTATAGGCAGAGACCCTGATATAAGTTTCATGGTGACACCTGAGCAAAGAAAACACATGTACGAAAGGATAAATTATATAAGGGCTACAAAGGAACTTTTTGCAATTGATTTCTGGAATGATGGCGAATACAGTGGAGGTTGTATTGCTGGAGGAAGAAGATATTTACACATAAATGCAGCAGGAGAAGTTGAGCCTTGTGCTTTTATCCATTATTCTAATGTAAATATAAATGAAGTAAGTTTATTAGAAGCATTACAGTCACCTATTATGAAAAGCTATAGAAAAAGGCAGCCATTTAATCTAAATCATCTAAGACCGTGTCCTCTTATTGACAATCCAGAAAAACTTTTAGAAATAGTTAGAGAATCAAAAGCAAAACACACAGAAGCAAGTCCAGCTGCTCATATAGAGAACCTCTACGATGATTTAACAGTGGTTGCTGATAATTGGGGTAAAGTAGCCGACGAAATTTGGGAGAAAAAAATGGAAATAAAAAAAGAGGCTTGACATAAATATTAAAATCCCCTATAAATTTAGATAGTATTACTTAATGGGGTGTTGAGATGCTGACAAATAGGAGGGTGGAATTTTTAAAAACACTAACTGAACTTTATGATTCAAAAGGTGAGCCCGTTCACTATACAGATGTGGCGCAGGCAATGAAAATTAGCAAATGGACAGCTTATGATATTTTAAAGGAATTAGAGAAAGGTGATTTTGTTAAGACCGAGTATTACCTTGGGGAGGAAAAAAGCCAAGGAAGATCTACTTTAAGATTTCTACCAACAGAAAAAGCTTATGAAATATTTAAAAAAGCGAATAAAGATGAATGGAATTCCCTAAGAGATACTTTGATTAAAAAAGTAAAAAATAGTAAGCCTAATTCTCTTGAGGAAATATTAAATGAGATGTTTCAGGCTACTAAGCCTATAGAATTTTGTGCATATGCTATTACTGCATTTTTACTAAAACTTAGGATGGCGGGAGGCCTTTCCATGGAGAGTATAGAAAATTTACTGGCCTCTGTTAATCCTACTTCTTCTTTAGTTTTATTTGTAGGAGCAGTATTAGGTGTTTTGTTGTACACTAAAATAAAGAGCGATATAGACAAAAAATTGGCTGAAAACATTCAAAAATTTTATATCAATTTAAATAAACTGAATTCGCAAGATGTCAATTTACTTAATAACTTTTTGAGAGAACTCCTTGCAATTGTATAAGGCTATATGCCTTATTTTTTTGCATATTTTCAAAGAGAAAGTTAAAAACTATTGAAGCAAGGGGAGGTTAATGATATAATGTATGTGTAAAATTTTACATAAAAAATTAGGAGGTAATCTTATGAGAGTATATGTTGACCAAGACGAATGCATAGCTTGTGGGGTTTGCATAGACATGTGTCCAGATGTTTTTGACTGGAATGATGAAGGAAAGTCCCATGTAATCGTAGATGAAGTTCCAGCAGATTTAGAAGATTGTGTGCAAGATGCTATGAGTTCTTGCCCAACAGAGGCAATAAAAGAAGAATAACCCGGATTTTTCCGGGTTTCAGTTTGTTGACAAAATTAAAAAATATTCAAAGGAGATATTTTGCATCGTCGCTCCGATGTTCCAAAGCGACAAAACTAAAGCTCGACCTTCAGGTTCCGGCAGGGTACCGGGCACAATCGGCA
>DULG01000070.1 GCA_012840485.1 Clostridia bacterium
GGGATCACGTTACAATAAAAGTAGAGTTAATAACACCGATAGCGATGGAAGAGGGTTTGAAATTTGCTATAAGAGAAGGCGGCCGTACAGTAGGGGCTGGCGTCGTGTCAGCTGTGATAGAATAGCATCATATTTTTGTGCTAATAGCAGCTGCTATTAGCACAAAAATATTGATATGTCAAGTCTTGCAATGGTTTGGAACTTGAGATAAAATATTAAAGTTGGCTTTATGCGTAGAATTTTTTTTGACAATAAAACACCTGGCTATGTGTAATATAAAAGTATGGAGGATGTAGATAAGGAGGGAAAATGATATGCCCAAGCAAAAAATTCGCATACGTTTAAAGGCTTTTGATCATGCCGTTTTAGATCAGTCGGCTCAGAAGATAGTGGAAACTGCGAAGAGAACAGGTGCAGAAGTTTCTGGACCAGTTCCTCTGCCAACAGAAAAAGAAATTATAACGATTTTGAGAGCTCCTCATAAATACAAAGATTCAAGAGAACAGTTTGAGATAAGAACCCATAAAAGATTAATTGATATTTTAAACCCGACCCCTAAAACTGTGGATGCTCTCATGAGATTGGATTTACCGTCTGGTGTAGATATTGAAATAAAACTTTAATATTAAGAAATTAAGACGCAAAAGCGTCCGCTGATTTCAGGAGGTGGATAAAAGAATGAAAAAAGGTATTTTAGGTAAAAAGCACGGTATGACACAAATATTTAATGAAAAAGGAGAAGTAATTCCTGTCACAGTAATTGAAGCAGGTCCTTGTGTTGTCGTACAGAAAAAAACGGTAGAGACTGATGGATATAATGCTATTCAGGTGGGCTTCGGAGATGTCAAAGAGAAAAGGCTTACTAAACCCTTGATAGGGCACTTTAAAAAAGCAGGAGCGCCTTTTAAGAGGTATTTAAGGGAGTTTAGGCTAGATGACATAAGTGGATATGAAGTAGGGAGCAAAATAAAGGTAGATATTTTTAAACCAGGCGATAGAGTAGATGTAACAGGTATTTCAAAAGGTAAAGGCTTTGCAGGTGTTGTAAAGAGATATGGCGCTAATAGAGGACCTATGTCTCACGGATCTAAATATCATAGGAGAGTAGGTTCTATGGGTGCTACAACAGACCCAGGTAGGACCTTTAAAGGCAAGATAATGCCTGGTCATATGGGACATGAAAGAGTAACAATCCAAAATCTTGAAGTGGTAAAAGTGGATCCCGAGTTAAACTTACTTTTAGTAAAAGGATCAGTCCCAGGACCTAAAGGTTCCTTGCTCATTATAAAAGATTCAGTGAAGAGCAAGTGAGAAAGGAGGAAGAAAGATGCCTAAGGTAGCAGTTTACAATATAAAAGGGGAACAGGTTGGAGAAATAGAACTCAAAGATTCCATTTTTGGAGTGCCAGTAAATGTTCCTGTTATGCATGAAGCTGTGTTAAATTATTTGGCAAATCAAAGGCAAGGTACCCATTCTACTAAAACCCGCGGTGAAGTTCGTGGCGGCGGAAGAAAACCATGGAGACAAAAAGGGACAGGAAGGGCACGCCAAGGGAGCATAAGGGCTCCTCAATGGATTAAAGGTGGTATTGTCTTTGGACCGAAACCAAGAGATTACAGCTACAAGTTACCTAAGAAAGTAAAAAGGTTAGCATTAAAATCTGCTCTTTCATCAAAAGTTAGAGATAATGAGATAATTGTGTTAGATGAATTTAAACTAGATCAGCCAAAGACCAAAAAAGTAGTTGAACTTTTAAAAAATTTTAACGTGGAAAGCGCATTGATAGTTGTACCTGAAGGAGAAAAAAATGTAGAACTTTCAGCGCGAAACATACCAGGTGTTAAGACTTTATATGCTAATTATTTAAATACCTACGATATTTTAAAATACGATAAATTCATCATAACGAAAGATGCCGTGGGCATAGTCGAGGAGGTGTACGCCTAATGGAGGCACGCGACGTTATAATACGCCCAGTAATAACTGAAAAAAGTATGAACCTCATGGGGGAAAGAA
The DNA here is from genome assembly GCA_012840485.1 of Clostridia bacterium. Classification (GTDB taxonomy): domain Bacteria; phylum Bacillota; class Thermoanaerobacteria; order Thermoanaerobacterales; family Thermoanaerobacteraceae; genus Thermoanaerobacter. The sequence goes on from DULG01000070.1 coordinate 2,018, forward strand.
AATATACTTTTATTGTGGATAAAAGAGCTAATAAGATTCAGATTAAAAAAGCGGTAGAAGATATATTTGGTGTTAAGGTAGAAAAAGTTTATACAATGAATTACAAAGGGAAGCCTAAAAGAATGGGAAAGTATGAAGGAAGGACAGAAGCTTACAAAAAAGCGATAGTGAAACTTACTCCAGACAGCAAGGGCATAGAATTCTTTGAAGGATTACAATAATTTCACAGTCAAGGAGGGAAACAAATGGGAATTAAATCATTTAAGCCAACATCCCCAGGTAGACGTCAAATGACAGCCTTGACTTTTGAAGAAGTTACTAAGGATAAGCCAGAAAAATCCTTAGTGGTAGCCTTAAATAAGTCAGGGGGAAGAAATGTATACGGAAGAATTACTGTCAGACATCGCGGCGGTGGACATAAAAGGAAATATAGAATTATAGATTTTAAAAGGGATAAGGACGGCGTACCAGGGAAAGTTGCTGCTATCGAGTATGACCCAAATAGAACAGCTTATATTGCACTCATCCACTATTTAGATGGAGAAAAAAGATATATTATTGCTCCTTACGGATTAAAAGTAGGAGATATTATAGAATCTGGAGAAAATGTAGACATCAAGGTAGGGAATGCTTTACCATTAAAAAATATTCCTGTAGGTACAATAATTCACAACATTGAGCTTATCCCAGGGAAAGGTGGACAATTAGTGAGAGCAGCTGGAGCAGCTGCACAATTGATGGCTAAAGAAGGGGATTACGTCCATGTAAGGATGCCTTCAGGGGAAATTAGATTGATAAAAGCGGAGTGCCGTGCTACTATTGGACAAGTATCAAATTTAGACCATGAAAATGTAAAGATAGGTAAAGCAGGAAGGTCAAGGTGGCTTGGCAGAAGACCAACTGTAAGAGGTTCAGCTATGAACCCAGTTGATCATCCACATGGTGGCGGTGAAGGAAAAGCACCCATTGGGCATCCAGGACCACTTACACCGTGGGGCAAGCCTGCATTGGGTTATAAAACACGTAAGAAGGGAAAAGCTTCAGATAAATTTATCGTTAAAAAGCGCAAATAGTTGGTGAAAGGAGGGCAATGCCTTGAGTAGATCTGTAAAAAAAGGGCCTTATGTGGATCCAAAACTTTTAAAGAAAATTGTTGAGATGAATAAAAAAAGGGAGAAAAAAGTAATTAAAACGTGGTCTAGAAGTTCGACGATTGTTCCTGAAATGGTTGGACATACAATAGCTGTTCATGACGGAAGAAAGCATGTGCCTGTTTATATAACAGAAGCAATGGTAGGGCATAAGTTAGGAGAATTTGCGCCAACTCGTACCTTCCATGGCCATGCGGGAACAGAAAAAACTACCAAGGTTAAATAGGCAAAGGAGGAGATAACGTGGAGGCAAGGGCAATAGCCAAGTATGTTAGAATTTCGCCACGAAAAGTACGATTAATTTTAAACCTCATCCGTGGCAAACATGTGGATGAAGCCTTAGCTATTTTAAGGTTTACACCCAAAAGAGCCTCAGGAATAGTTACCAAAGTTCTCAAATCAGCCATTGCTAATGCTGAAAATAATCATGGAATGAATAGAGATAATTTATATGTTGTAAAGGCTGTGGCGGATGAAGGCCCTACAATGAAGAGAGTTTTTCCAAGGGCGATGGGAAGAGCGGATGTTATGAGAAAAAGAAGCAGCCATATTACGATAGTCGTTAAGGAAAAAGAATAATAAAGGAGGGATATGTGTGGGGCAAAAGGTACATCCATATGGACTGAGAGTGGGAGTTACACAGGATTGGTTAGCGAAATGGTATGCAGATGACAAAGATTTTTCAGAGTTTTTAGTAGAAGACATCAAGATAAGGAAGTATATAAAAGAAAAACTATATTCAGCTGGTATTCCCAAAATAGTTATTGAAAGAGCATCGAATAGAATAAAAATAGATATTTATGCTGCAAAACCGGGTATGGTAATTGGAAAAGGCGGGACTGGAATAGACAAACTGAGGGAAGAATTAGAAAAAATGACAAATAAAACTGTCATTTTAAATATCATAGAAGTGAGAACTCCTGAACTCAGTGCACAGTTAGTAGCTGAAAACATTGCAGCACAAATTGAAAAAAGGATTTCTTACAGGAGGGCTATGAAACAGGCTATAGCAAGAGCAATGAAATTAGGTGCTAAAGGGGTAAAAATTGCTTGTTCAGGAAGACTTGCAGGAGCAGAAATTGCACGTACGGAAAGGTACCATGAAGGAGTTGTACCTCTTCAGACTTTAAGAGCGGATATTGATTATGGTTTTGCGGAAGCAAACACTACCTATGGGAAAATAGGAGTAAAAGTTTGGATAAATAAAGGAGAGATACTGCCACAGCCCAAAAAGCAGTTAATCGCGGAAGGAGGTAAGTAAAACATGTTGATGCCAAAAAGAGTCAAATACAGAAAACAACAGAGAGGCAGGATAAAGGGCAATGCTACTCGTGGCAATACATTGACTTATGGAGAGTATGGGTTACAAGCGCTGGAACCTGGTTGGATTACAGCCACCCAAATAGAGGCAGCAAGGGTTGCGATGACTAGGTTTATAAAAAGAGGCGGAAAAGTGTGGATAAAGATTTTCCCTGATAAGCCGGTTACTAAAAAACCTGCTGAAACTCGTATGGGCTCAGGGAAAGGGTCACCAGAATTATGGGTAGCAGTTGTAAAGCCAGGTAGAGTTCTTTTTGAAATAGGTGGGATACCGGAAGAAGTTGCAAGAGAAGCTTTAAGGCTTGCAATGCATAAACTGCCTATAAAGACAAAGTTTTTAAAACGTGAAGAATTGGGTGGTGAAGAGAATGAAAGCTAAGGATATAAGGGAACTTACCAATGAAGAATTAACACAAAAGCTTTCTGACTTAAAAGCAGAACTTTTTAATTTAAGGTTTCAGCTTGCTACTGGCCAGTTGGATAATCCAATGAGAATAAGGGATGTAAGAAAAACAATTGCTAGGATAAAAACGATTTTGAGAGAGCGGGAATTAGGTATTAGGCAAAATAAAGCGTAGGGAAGGAGGGTATTAATTTGGAAAGAGGCAACAGGAAAGTGAGAATTGGGACTGTTGTGAGCAATAAAATGCAAAAAACTATTGTGGTTGCTGTAGAAGATAGAGTGAGACATCCTCTTTATGGTAAAACAATAAAAAGAACGAAAAAGTTTAAAGTTCATGATGAAAATAATGTATGCAATGTTGGGGATGTAGTAAAAATAATGGAAACAAGACCTTTAAGCAAAGAGAAAAGATGGAGATTAGTTGAGATAGTTAAAAGAGCTGAATAATTCGAAAGGAGGTAAATTAAGATGATTCAACCTCAAACTCGATTGAAAGTTGCTGATAATACAGGTGCAAAAGAAATTATGTGTATTCGCCTAGAAGGCGGTTCAAATAGGAAGTTTTCAAATATAGGTGATGTTATAGTTGCTTCTGTAAAAAGTGCAACACCCGGAGGTGTTGTAAAAAAAGGAGAAGTTGTTAAAGCCGTAATTGTAAGGACTAAGAAAGGAATTGCTAGAAAAGATGGCACTTATATAAGATTTGACGATAATGCTGCAGTTATTATAAGAGACGATAAACAACCAAGAGGTACTCGTATTTTTGGACCTGTTGCGAGAGAATTGAGAGAAAAAGATTTTATGAAAATTATTTCTCTGGCTCCTGAAGTGCTTTAAGGAGGGTTGAAGATGGCACAGAATAAATTACACGTTAAAAAAGGAGATATAGTAGTTGTTATATCAGGCAAAGATAAAGGGAAAAAAGGCAAAGTGTTGCAAGCTTTTCCCAGAGAAGGAAAAGTAATTGTAGAAGGCGTCAATGTTGTGACAAAACACAAGAAATCGACTAATCCACAAAAACCAGGTGGAATAATTCATCAAGAGGCACCAATTCACAGCTCAAAGGTTATGCTGTATTGCGAGAATTGTGGAAGAGGAGTTCGCTATGGAGTAAAAGTTTTGGAAAATGGTGAAAAAATTCGCTATTGCAAAAGGTGCAATGAAACGTTATAAGTATGAAAAGGAAGGAGGCTTATTATGTCAAGGCTGAGAGATAAATACCAGCAAGAAGTAGTACCAGCCCTTATAGAACGTTTTGGCTATAAAAACATCATGCAGGTTCCTAAGCTGGAGAAAGTAGTCATAAATATAGGTGTAGGAGAAGCCAAAGAAAATCCTAAAGCGTTGGAAGCGGCTGTTAATGATTTGACAATGATTGCTGGACAAAAGCCGGTTATTACAAGGGCTAAAAGGTCAATTGCAAATTTCAAAATTCGTCAAGGAATGCCAATTGGAGTAAAGGTTACTCTGCGAGGAGAAAGAATGTATGAATTTTTGGATAAACTTTTTAATATAGCTTTGCCACGTGTAAGGGACTTTAAAGGAGTTTCTCCTAATTCTTTTGATGGAAGAGGAAATTATGCATTAGGAGTCAAAGAACAGCTGATTTTTCCTGAGATAGATTACGATAAGATAGACAAAATAAGAGGCATGGATATAATTATTGTCACTACTGCCAAAACAGATGAAGAGGCAAAAGGATTGTTAGAACTTTTAGGTATGCCATTTGCAAAGTAAAGGAGGGTAAAATTACATGGCAAGAAAGGCTTTAATAGTAAAGCAGCAAAGGCCTCAGAAATATAAGACTAGAGAATACAATAGGTGCAAAATTTGCGGCAGACCCCACGCTTATCTAAGAAAATTTGGAATGTGCCGTATATGTTTTAGGAAGTATGCCCATGAAGGGTTGATACCAGGCGTTAAAAAAGCAAGTTGGTAAAAGAGGGGAGGTAGTATAATGGTAATGACAGATCCAATAGCAGATATGTTAACTAGGATAAGGAATGCAAATATTGCAAGACACGAAACAGTAGAAATACCAGCTTCTAACATGAAAAGGGCTATTGCAATGATTATGCTAAAAGAGGGATTTATAAAATCAGTTGAAGAAATAGACGATGGAAAAGGCGGAATCCTCAAACTGACATTAAAATACGGTCCTAACAAGGAAAGAGTTATATCTGGCTTAAAAAGAATAAGTAAACCAGGTTTGAGAGTATATGCAAGGCATGATGAATTGCCAAGAGTATTAGGAGGTTTAGGTATTGCGATTATTTCAACATCAAAGGGAATTATGACAGATAAAGAAGCAAGAAAAGAAGGCGTTGGAGGAGAAGTTATTTGCTACATTTGGTGATTTCAATAAGGAGGTGTGATCAGTGTCTAGAATTGGTAGGTTGCCAATAGAAATACCAAAGGGAGTAGAAGTTAAAGTAAGCCCAGATAATGTAGTAATTGTAAAAGGGGCAAGAGGCACTTTAGAAAAAAAGTTTCCGCCTATTGTCAATATAGAAATAAAAGACAATCATGTAATTGTGACTAGGAATGGTGACGATAAAGAAGAAAGAGCAATGCACGGAACTGTAAGAGCAATAATAGCAAATATGGTAAAAGGCGTAACTCAAGGTTTTGAAAAGACTTTGGAAATTGTAGGAATCGGATATCGTGTTGCAAAACAAGGGAAAAAGTTAGTGCTAAACGTGGGATATTCCCATCCAGTAGAGATAGAAGAGGAGCCTGGCATTGAAATTATTGTAGAAGGCAATAACAAAATAACTGTAAGAGGTGCGGATAAAGAGAAGGTCGGTCAAATAGCGGCAAATATAAGAAGAGTTAGAGAACCAGATGTTTATCAAGGCAAGGGTATAAGATACGCAGGAGAAGTTGTAAGATTAAAAGAAGGCAAAACTGGTAAGAAGTAAGGGGTGAGATGATGATTACAAAGCCAAATAGAAATGCATTGCGGGAAAAACGCCATTTAAGAGTAAGAAAAAAGGTTTTTGGAACACCAGAAAGACCGCGTCTTAATGTTTTTAAAAGTTTAAAACACATCTATGTGCAAATTATCGATGATACAGTAGGGCATACTCTTGTTGCGGCATCTACTTTAGATCCAGAACTTCGCAGTATTGCAAGGGGTGCAAACAAACAATCCGCTAAGTTAGTAGGAGAATTGATAGCGAAGAGAGCTTTAGAAAAGGGAATAAAAGATGTCGTTTTTGATAGAGGCGGTTATATTTATCATGGTGTAGTAAAGGAATTAGCTGATGCTGCAAGACAAGCAGGATTAAATTTCTGAAGAGGGAGGGAAATGAATGGCACGTGTCGATTGGACAAAGTTGGATTTAAAAGAAAGGGTTGTGAGCATAAATCGTGTTGCCAAGGTTGTAAAAGGCGGTAAAAATTTTAGATTTAGTGTAACAGTTGTAGTTGGAGATGCAGATAAAGGATATGTTGGAGTGGGAAGGGGTAAAGCTGCTGAAATTCCTGATGCCATCAGGAAAGGGATAGAGGATGCAAAAAAACATTTGATAAAAGTTTCCATCGTAGGTACTACTATTCCTCACGAAGTTATAGGTGAATTTGGTGCTGGGAAAGTTCTTTTAAAACCCGCCAAAGAAGGTACAGGAGTGATAGCAGGAGGCCCTGTTCGTGCTGTTTTAGAAGCTGCAGGAATAAAAGACGTTTTAACAAAATCTCTTGGATCTTCTAATGCGACTAACATGGTTTATGCTACAATTGAAGGATTGAAAAGGCTTAAAACGGCAGAAGAAGTAGCAAGACTACGTGGGATTCCTGTTAGTCAACTGTTTGAATAGATATAAAAGCAATATAGGAGGTGCAAAAATGAGGCTGCACGATTTAAAACCAGCGGAAGGAGTAAGGCATGAAAGAAAAAGGGTAGGAAGAGGAATAGGTTCCGGACATGGTAAAACTTCAGGGAGAGGACAAAAAGGGCAAAAAGCAAGAAGTGGCGGTGGAGTGCGACCGGGATTTGAAGGAGGACAAATGCCACTTACCAGAAGACTTCCTAAAAGAGGTTTTACTAACATATTCAAAAAAGAATATGTAATTGTAAATGTAGGGACGTTAGAAGAAAGATTTGAAGATGGAGCAGTAATTACTCCTGAAGTTTTAATAGAAAGTGGTATAATTAAAGATGTAAAAGATGGGGTTAAGATATTAGGTGACGGAGAATTAAGCAAAAAATTCACTGTTAAGGCTCATAAGTTCAGTCAAAGCGCCATTGACAAAATACAAGCCGTTGGAGGAAAGGCAGAGGTGATTTAAAGTGTTTCAAACCCTTGTCAATGCTTGGAAAGTAGATGATATAAGAAAAAGAATACTCTATACTTTAGGGATGTTGGTGATATTTAGGTTGGGATCTCATATTCCTGTTCCAGGGATAAATCCTCAGCAAATTGCTAGTATACTTGGGAGAGGCCAATTGTTTGGATTTTTTGATATAATATCAGGTGGAGCTTTCCGCAACTTTACAATTTTTGCCATGAGCATTGTGCCATATATTAACGCTTCAATTATAATGCAGCTTTTGACAATAGCAATTCCTTCACTGGAGCAAATGGCAAAAGAAGGAGAAGAGGGAAGAAAGAAAATTGCTCAGTATACCAGATATTTGACAGTTGTACTTGCCTTGATACAAGCTATAGGAATGACAATTGGGCTAAGGAGTGCAGTTATCAATCCTACATTTTTTAACTTGACGGTCATTGTTATAACTTTGACGGCAGGTACTGCTTTTCTGATGTGGTTAGGTGAAAGAATTACGGAAAATGGAATAGGCAATGGGAGTTCATTAATAATTTTTGCAGGTATAATTTCAAGAATACCTAGCATGGTTTATCAGACATCAGAGTATATCAAGGCAGGAACTTCTAACATTTTTGGCGCGATTGCTTTTATAGTAGCAGAGCTGATAATGATTGTATTGATAATTTTAGCAACAGAAGGGCAAAGAAGAATTCCGGTGCAATATGCAAAAAGGGTTGTTGGCAGAAAAGTTTATGGTGGCCAAAGTACTCACATTCCTATACGAATAAATATGGCAGGGGTTATACCAATTATATTTGCTATTTCATTATTGCAATTTCCACAACAAGTCGCTGCTTTTTTCCCAAGGTCTTCTTTCTATAATTTTGTACAAAGATGGCTTAGCACAAACGGGCTGATATATAATATTTTAGATATATTGCTAATAATAGGTTTTACCTATTTCTATACTGCAGTAATTTTCAATCCTGAAGATGTGTCTGATAATTTAAAAAAATATGGTGGCTTTATTCCAGGAATAAGGCCTGGTAAACCCACTACAGACTATCTTATGAGGGTATTAAATAGAATTACTTTTGTAGGAGCTTTGTTTTTAGCATTTATTGCTACAATGCCGGTAGTTTTAATGAATATAACAGGCTTACAACTTTATTTTGGAGGTACAGCACTTTTAATAGCAGTAGGTGTAGCACTTGATACCATGAAGCAAATTGAAGGTCACCTCATTATGAGAAATTATCAAGGATTTTTGAAATAAAGGGGGAACGTTTATGAGAGTAATACTTTTAGGACCCCCAGGTGCTGGAAAAGGAACCCAAGCTATGAAGATTGCTAAGGAGTTTGACATTCCTCATATTTCGACAGGAGATATTTTTAGGCAAAATCTAAGAGATAACACCGCATTAGGAAAATTGGTAAAAGAATACATGGATAAGGGTTTATTGGTCCCCGATGAGGTTACAAACAAAATAGTAGAAGATAGGTTAGAAAAGGATGATTGCAAGAAAGGGTTTTTGTTAGACGGCTATCCAAGAAATGTATCACAAGCTGAAGAATTGGATAGATTTTTGCAGCACATGGGAAAATATCTTGATTGTGTTCTCAACATTGAAGTTGAGAAAGATGCTTTGATAGAGAGGATTACTGGCAGGAGAGTGTGTCCTAACTGTGGGGCTACTTATCACATAAAGACTTCTCCTCCTGCAGTTGACAATGTATGTGATAAATGCAATACCCAACTTATACAGCGTTCCGACGATAAGTTAGAAGCCGTTGTAAAGAGACTAGAAGTATATGAAAGTCAAACTAAGCCTTTGATTGAGTATTATACAAAGAAAAATATTTTAGTTATTATTGATGGAAATAAATCGGCGGAAGAAGTATTTGAAGATATAAAAAGGGCTTTAGGAGACAGGAGAAAATGATATATATCAAGTCTAAAAATGAGATTGATTTAATGAAGGTAGCTGGCAAGGTAATAGCAAATCTCTTTGAGGTTTTAGAAAAAGAAATCAAACCCGGAATTACAACATTAGAACTAGATAAAATCGCGGAGGAGTTTATAATAAAAAATGGCTGTAAACCCGCTTTTAAGGGGTTGTATGGGTTTCCTGCTAGCATTTGCACTTCAATAAATGAAGAAGTAGTTCATGGGATACCAAGTTTGAGAAGGCTTAAAGAAGGCGATATTATAAGTATAGATGTAGGTGCCACTTATAAGGGATATAATGCAGATGCAGCGAGAACTTATCCTGTGGGAATTATCTCAAAGGAAGCTCAAAGATTAATTGAAGTCACAAAAAATAGCTTTTTTGCAGGTATAAAATATGCAAAAGAAGGCAATAGATTATCTGATATTTCTTACGCGATACAAACATATGTAGAAGGTTTTGGCTATTCTGTAGTAAGAGAATACGTTGGCCATGGGATAGGTATAAAAATGCATGAAGATCCACAAATCCCTAACTTTGGTCCACCAGGGAAAGGGCCCAGATTAAAAAGAGGTATGTGCCTTGCTATAGAACCGATGGTAAATGCGGGACATTATGCAGTAAGAACATTAGAAGATAATTGGACAGTAGTGACTGTTGATGGCAGTTTATCCGCCCATTATGAAAATACTATTGTTATCACAGATGGGGACCCAGAAATACTGACCATTTTATAAGAGGTGAATTTATTGATGGAAGACTTGCAAATTGGTCAGATAGTGAGAAGCAAAGCAGGTCGTGATAAAGGTAGAATTTTTGTGATAATCGGGAAGGTTGATGAACAACACGTATTAATAGTTGATGGGGACCTTCGGAAAATAGAGAGACCTAAGAAAAAAAAGTTTAAGCATCTTCAGAAGTATAATGACGTGATTTTTCAGATAAAAGAAAAAATCGAAAAAGGCGATAAATTAACCAATGAAGAAATTAGGAAATTTTTAGAGCCTTATAAATCTTAGGTCAATAAGGAGGAATGGATATCCTTGGCAAAGGATGATGTTATTGAAGTCGAGGGCACAGTGATAGAGGCTTTACCAAATGCCATGTTTCAAGTACAATTAGATAATGGGCATAAAGTATTAGCTCACGTATCTGGAAAATTGAGAATGAATTTTATAAGAATACTTCCTGGGGATAGAGTAACTGTTGAATTATCTCCCTATGATTTGACTCGTGGAAGAATTGTATGGCGTGGAAAGTGATAAGGAGGGTGTTGAAGATGAAAGTAAGACCATCTGTAAAACCTATTTGTGAAAAGTGTAAAGTAATAAAAAGAAAAGGTAAAGTCATGGTAATTTGTGAAAATCCAAAGCATAAACAAAAACAAGGCTAGGAGGTGTAAAAATGGCGAGAATTGCAGGCGTTGACTTGCCAAGAGATAAACGAATTGAAATTGCTTTAACCTATATATATGGAATTGGCCGTTCTCGTTCCAATGAGATACTTGCTAAAGCAGGTGTTAATCCAGATACCAGAGTTAAAGATTTGACAGAAGACGAAGTTTCAAGGTTGAGAGAAATAATAGATAAAGAATATAAAGTTGAAGGCGATTTAAGAAAAGAAGTTGCGATGAACATCAAAAGGTTGATGGACATAGGATGTTACAGAGGAATAAGGCACAAAAGAGGACTACCTGTAAGAGGGCAAAGGACGAGAACTAATGCTAGGACGAGAAAAGGTCCGAGGAAAACTGTTGCCAAGAAGAAGAAGTAATGAGGAGGGGAAATAATGGCAAAAAGAGTAAAAAGAACTGGTAAAAAGCGTGAAAAGAAGCACGTAGAGAGGGGAATTGCCCATATTCATTCTACGTTTAATAATACTATTGTGACAATAACAGATACTGCTGGAAATACAGTTTCATGGGCAAGTGCTGGTACTATAGGATTTAAAGGTTCAAGAAAATCAACTCCTTTTGCAGCGCAAATGGCAGCAGAGTCTGCAGCTAAAGCGGCAATGGATCATGGAATGAAAACAGTGGATGTTTATGTTAAAGGGCCTGGTGCAGGTAGAGAAGCAGCAATTAGAGCTTTGCAGGCTGCTGGTCTTGAAGTTAGCCTTATTAAAGATGTTACTCCGATTCCACACAATGGTTGTAGACCACCAAAGAGAAGAAGAGTATAAGGAGGTGCAATTATGGGAAAATATACAGGACCATCTTGCAGATTATGTAGAAGAGAAGGAATGAAACTGTATTTAAAAGGTGATAAATGTTACACAGACAAGTGCCCTCTTGCAAGAAGAGGATATGCACCAGGACAGCATGGGCAGGAAAAGAAAAAACTCACTAACTACGGAATACAATTGAGAGAGAAACAAAAACTCAAAAGGTACTATGGCGTTTTAGAGAGACAATTTGTCAGATATTATGAAAAAGCAGAGAGAATGAAAGGGATTACTGGAGAAAACTTGTTACAGCTTTTGGAAAGACGCCTTGACAATGTAGTATATAGATTGGGTTTTGCTTCCTCTCGTCCTCAAGCAAGACAATTGGTAAGCCACGGTCATATAGAGGTAAATGGTAAAAAAGTTGATATACCTTCTTTTTTAGTAAAGCCAGGTGATGTTATAGCTATAAGAGAAAAAAGCCGTTCACTGGAACTTATAAAGAATAATTTAGAAGTATCACGAAATGTACCTGATTGGTTAGAACTCAATAAAGATGCTTTTGAAGGTAGGGTGGTTTCCTTGCCACGGAGAGAGCATATAGATCTACCTGTCCAAGAGCACTTAATTATTGAGTTGTATTCCAAGTAATAATGTAAATCGGTTACCCTCATAAAACAGTCAAAAGGAGGGTTCAAAATGTTTGAAATGATTGAACCAAAAATAGAGATTGTTGAGCAGTCGGAAGATGGGACATATGGAAAATTTGTTGTAGAACCTTTAGAAAGGGGTTATGGTATTACTCTTGGAAATTCCCTGAGAAGAGTGCTGTTGTCCTCTCTTCCCGGTGCCGCTCCTAAATCTGTAAAAATAGACGGGGTATTGCATGAATTTTCAACTTTACCGGGAGTTAAAGAAGATGTAGTAGAAATTATACTTAATCTTAAAGAAATTGCTGTCAAATTACATTCGGATGAACCAGTAGTAGGTCGTATAGATGTAGAGGGTAAAGGAGAAGTTACAGCTGGCCATATAAAGGGGAGTGCCGACATAGAGATTTTAAATCCTGACCATCACATAGCTACTTTAAGTGATGATGGGAAACTCCATATGGAAATTGTCTTTGTTAAAGGCAAAGGATATGTGCCCTCAGATAAAAACAAAGAGCCTAACCAACCAATAGGCGTCATTCCAGTTGATTCCCTTTTTACACCAGTAAAAAGGGTAAGCTATAATGTAGAAAATACACGTGTAGGTCATGTTACGGATTATGATAAACTTACCTTAGAAGTATGGACAAATGGAACTATAACGCCAAAAGAAGCTATTAGTATGGCTTCTGATATGTTGATTAAGTACTTTCAAAAATTTATATCTTTTACTGGAGAGTATAAGAGCACAGATATTTTTGTGGACAAACCTGAGAAAAAAGTTGAGAAACCTCTTGATATGACAATTGAGGAATTAGATTTATCTGTAAGGTCCTATAATTGCTTGAAGAGGGCTGGAATAAATACAGTACAAGAACTTACACAAAAGACAGAAGAAGAAATGATGAAAGTCAGAAATTTGGGTAAAAAATCTCTGGAAGAGGTTAAACAAAAACTCGAAGCATTAGGACTTAGCTTAAAAAAAGCAGATGAATAAAGGAGGGTTGGAAGTGAGTTACAGAAAATTAGGCCGTCCTTCTGACCAGAGAAGGGCTATGCTTAGAAACTTAGTTACAGATTTTTTGAGATATGAAAGAATAACTACAACAGAAGCGAGAGCAAAGGAATTGCGGAGCATTTCTGAAAAAATGATTACCCTTGGCAAAAGAGGAGATTTACACGCTCGAAGGCAGGCTTTGTCCTATATCTTAGATGAAAGTGTAGTGAAGAAGTTATTTGACGAAATAGCACCAAAATACAAGGATAGACAAGGTGGTTATACGAGAATTTTAAAATTAGGACCTCGCAGAGGAGATGGCGCACCATTAGTAATTATTGAATTAGTATAAGCAATTGCAGGGGTTAAGTTTGGTGCTGCAACTTAATCCCTATTTTTCATAACGGAGTTAAAATGCAAAGAAGGTGCCCTTAATGGAACACATAATAATTACACAACACTTATCTTTTGAATATAATACTGAAGAACAAACAAGACAATTGGTTTTAAAAGATATAAACTTGCGATTTGAGAAAGGGCAATTTATTGGAATAATCGGTCATAACGGTTCAGGTAAATCAACACTTGCTAAACAATTTAATGCACTTTTATTACCTACAGATGGAAAAGTGTATGTAAAAGGAATGGACACCAAAGATACGAGCCATTTATGGGATATAAGACAGACAGCTGGTTTAGTTTTTCAAAATCCAGACAATCAAATAGTTGCTGCTATAGTCGAAGAAGATGTAGCTTTTGGCCCCGAAAATTTAGGCATCCCACCTGATGAAATAAGAGAAAGAGTCGAATATGCTCTTAAAGCCGTTGGCATGTGGGAATACAAAGATTATCCTCCTCATATGCTTTCAGGAGGTCAAAAGCAAAGAGTTGCTATTGCCGGAATAATTGCAATGAAGCCGGAATGCATTATTTTAGATGAACCGACAGCGATGTTGGACCCTATAGGTAGAAAAGAAGTTATTTCTACAATAAAAAAACTCAACAAAGAGGAAGGGATCACTGTAATACTTATAACACATTTTATGGAAGAAGTAGTGGAAGCTGATAGGGTTATTGTAATGGATGATGGAAAAGTAGTGTTAGATGGTACTCCTAAAGAAGTATTTAAAGAAGTTGGCCTTTTGAAAAATATTGGCCTTAGTGTGCCCCAAGTCACAGAGTTGGCATACCAATTAAAGAACGAAGGTTTTGATATTCCTTCAGATATTTTAACTGTTAAAGAAATGGTGGATTTCATATGCCGATAAAAGTAGAGAATGTAAATTTTATCTACAATGAAGGAACCCCTTATGCGACCGTTGCATTGGAAAATATCACATTTGAGATTCAAGACGAAGAATTTGTTGGAATTATTGGGCACACAGGGTCAGGTAAATCGACGCTAATACAACACCTAAACGGCCTTTTAAAGCCAACTTCTGGCAAAATATATATAAATGGCATAGATATAACAGATAAAAAAGTCAATTTGAAAGAGATTCGCAAACAAGTAGGGTTAGTTTTCCAATATCCAGAATATCAACTTTTTGAAGAAACAGTCTTTAAGGATATAGCATTTGGCCCTACTAATTTGGGACTCAATGAAGAAGAGATCAAAAAAAGAGTGTATGAAGCAATGGATATTGTTGGAATAAACAGAGAATTAGCAGATAAATCTCCTTTTGAAATATCGGGAGGGCAAAAACGTAGGATTGCTATAGCAGGAATATTAGCTATGAAACCGAAAATTTTGATATTAGATGAGCCTACTGCAGGCCTTGATCCAAAAGGCAAGGAAGAAATTTTAAACAGAATCAAAGAAATCCATGATAAATATAAAATGATAACAATTTTAGTGTCCCACAGCATGGAGGAAATAGCTAGATTTGCAAATAAAATAATTGTAATGAACAAAGGAAGAATAGAACTTATGGGGACACCAAGAGAGGTATTTAGTGAAGCGGAAATGTTAGAAAAAATAGGATTAGGTGTGCCTCAGATAACTTCTTTAGCGAGAGAACTTCGACAAAGAGGTATACCAATTCCGCAAGATGTATTGACAATTGAAGAAGCCAAGGAACACATAGTTCGCTATCTCAGGGGGACTAAAAATGTTTAGAAATATAACTATTGGACAATATGTCCCTGGTGACTCGGTAGTTCATAAATTAGATCCGAGAATTAAAATAATTATCACCTTTATCTTTATAATAGCAATATTCTTTATAAATAAACTTTCGGGATACCTTTTTGCTGTCTTTTATCTTTGGTTGATAATAGCAATTTCTAAGATACCTTTTAGTTATATTTTAAAAGGACTAAGACCAGTTATTGTAATTCTTTTATTAACAGTTAGTCTAAACATATTTTTTACCCCTGGGGGAACGATATTATATACAGTAGGACCCTTGAGAATTACTACTGGTGGATTGCGATTAGCTTTATTCATGGGACTTCGGCTTATATTTTTGATTATTGGTACCTCCTTGCTTACTTTAACTACCTCTCCTATCTCTTTGACAGATGGAATAGAACATATTTTAAAGCCTTTTAGCTCGATAGGGGTACCGGCTCATGAATTAGCAATGATGATGACGATCGCTTTAAGATTTATACCTACGTTGATAGAAGAAGCAGAAAAAATTATGAAAGCTCAAATGGCAAGAGGGGCCGATTTTGAAAGTGGCAATATAGTAAAAAGAGCAAAAGGATTAGTGCCTCTTTTGGTACCCTTGTTTATTAGTGCTTTTAGAAGAGCAGATGAATTAGCAATTGCTATGGAGTCAAGGTGTTATAAAGGCGGGCAAAATAGAACGCGAATGAAACAGCTTAAAACACAGCCGCGCGACTATGCAGCTTTAGCAGTGACTCTCATAATAGTAATGCTAATTGTATGGAACAGAAGTTGGACGTGGTAAAAATGAAAAACGTAATGATTGTAATAGAATACGATGGCACTAATTATCATGGTTGGCAATACCAAAAAAATGCAGTTACTGTGCAAGAGGTACTTGAAAAAGCGATAAAAAAGGTAACAGGGGAAGAAGTAAATCTAATAGGTGCAAGTAGAACTGATACAGGTGTTCATGCCTTATATCAAGTAGCTAACTTCAGAACTACTACTAAAATACCTGTAAAGAATTTGCCTTATGCCCTAAACAGCGTGTTACCAGATGATGTAGTAGTTGTGCAAGCAAAGGAGGTAGATGATTCTTTTCACGCTCGATATAGTGCGAAAAAGAAAAGATACAGATACCTTATTCTTAATAGAAAATTTCCAATGCCTACAATGAGAAATTATTGTTGGCATATAGATTATCCTTTAAATATAGAAAAAATGAAAAAAGCTGCTTCGTATTTGGTGGGAACACATGATTTTTCTGCTTTTAAAGCTTCGGGAAGCAGTAAAACAAGTACCATAAGAACAGTGCATGATTTAACTATTGAAAAAAATGAAGATTTTATCAGCATTGAAATAGAAGCAGATGGCTTTTTGTACAACATGGTTAGAATAATTGTAGGAACATTAGTTTATGTGGGACTTGGGAAAATAAAAGAAAATACACTTTATGACATTTTGAATTCGAAAGACAGAACAAAAGCAGGTATAACTGCTCCGTCAGAAGGATTATATTTAATAAAAATCATCTATTGACAGTTGCAGTTCTGTGAATTAAAATAATATTATGCGAAATTGTGCCCTATGCTGGAAATTTACCACGGATAAGGAGGTTATATAGAAATGAAGTCATATATGGCTAAACCTAATGAGGCCGAAAGAAAATGGTTTGTTATAGATGCTGAAGGTAAAGTTTTAGGAAGGTTAGCAAGCCAAATTGCTAAAATACTAATGGGTAAGCATAAACCAACTTATACTCCCCATGTAGATACAGGAGATTTTGTGATAGTTTTAAATGCTGAAAAAATCGTGTTGACAGGCAACAAATTAGAAGATAAGTATTACAAATATTATACAGGGTATCCTGGGGGGTTAAAAGAAGTCCAGTATAAAAAATTGATGCAGACGAAACCTGAATTTGCAATATATCATGCTGTAAGAGGCATGTTGCCTAAAAATAGACTTGGTCGCAGAATGATTAAAAGGTTGAAGGTATATAGAGGCTCTGAGCATAAGCATCAAGCTCAAAAGCCTGAAAAACTAGATATAGAATGAAAGGAGGAAATATTATGGCAACAGTACAGTATTATGGAACAGGAAGAAGAAAAGAGGCTGTAGCGAGAGTAAGGCTTATGCCTGGAAAGGGGAATATAATAATTAATAATAAACCTCTTGATGAGTATTTCACGTTAGATACTTTAAAGTATACTGTTAAACAACCTCTAATTTTGACAGAGACAATAGACAAATTTGATGTGTATGCAAAGGTATCTGGTGGTGGTTTTACAGGTCAGGCAGGAGCAGTAAGACTTGGTATCGCGCGTGCATTAGTAAAAGCTGATAGCGAATTAAGACCTATTTTGAAAAAAGCTGGTTTCTTGACAAGAGATCCACGAATGAAAGAGAGAAGAAAATACGGTCTTAAGAAAGCAAGGAAAGCTCCGCAATTTTCAAAGAGATAAAAAAGAGCCTTTGGCTCTTTTTTATTATACAAGTCTATAAGAACTTTGTATTCTAGAGAGTTTCTTAGCATTTTAGAGCTATTAAAAGAAAAAAGCTGATATTTCAATAAAAAACGATAAAATAGCATTATATACTACTTGAGTCTATTAATAAATCGTGGTATATTATATTTCGTCGCTACTAAAGCGAAAAAATCAAAAGATAAAAGGGCTTGACAACAGATTAAAGATTTGATAATATAAAAGAGCTGCGGTGAAGCAGTGAGGGACCTTGAAAAATGAACAGTGAGGCGAAAAAAGGTGTAGAGAAGAGTAAGGATATAAACCTGAGAGTTTGATCCTGGCTCAGGACGAACGCTGGCGGCGTGCCTAACACATGCAAGTCGAGCGGTCCGGCACTCAACTAAGTGCTTACTTAA
>DULG01000071.1 GCA_012840485.1 Clostridia bacterium
GGGATCACGTTACAATAAAAGTAGAGTTAATAACACCGATAGCGATGGAAGAGGGTTTGAAATTTGCTATAAGAGAAGGCGGCCGTACAGTAGGGGCTGGCGTCGTGTCAGCTGTGATAGAATAGCAAGAAGCCGGGTTCAAACCTGGCTTCTTTTGGGTTAAATATTTTTGTTTTTAGCAATTGACAAGAGGCTATATTTATGATAAAGTTGACTAAGCAGTTGAGTCACCGGGAGGTGGAATAATTGAGAGTAAAAATTACATTAGCTTGTACTGAGTGTAAGAATAGGAATTACCATACTACCAAAAATAAAAAAAATGACCCTGATAGGTTAGAATTAATGAAATACTGCAAATTCTGCAAAAAGCATACATTGCATAGAGAGACAAAGTAATTTTTTAAAACTTTAAGAGGATGTGAGGAAATGGCCGGTGAAGGAAGGAAGATTGTTAAGTTTTTTAAAGATGTAAGAGCAGAAATGAAGAAAGTGACATGGCCCAGCAAAGAAACTATGATAACTTATACGGAAATCGTGCTGGTTGTCATGATCATTTTTACCTTATTCATTTTTTTGATTGATTCAGTTTTTATGGAGTTAGTAAAGTTAATTATTAAAGTTTAAAGGAGGTTGGGGTAAATCCCCAAAGATTAGCTATGCCAGAAAAAGAAAATGCAAAGTGGTATGTGGTTCATACCTATTCTGGATATGAAAATAAGGTTAAAGCTAATTTAGAAAAAATTGTAGAGAACAGGAACCTACAACATTTAATTCATCAAATCATTGTGCCTACGGAAAAAGTGATAGAAGTTAAGGATGGCAAAAAGAAGACGGTTGAAAGGAAGATTTTTCCCGGTTATGTCCTAGTGAAAATGGTTATGACTGATGATACTTGGTACGTTGTGCGCAATACGAGAGGAGTTACAGGTTTTGTAGGTCCTGGTTCTAAGCCTGTGCCATTGACTGATGCAGAAGTGAGAGCTTTAGGAATAAAAGAAATTCCAACCGCAGTTGATTTTAATGTAAAAGATACTGTCAGGGTTATTTCTGGACCTTTTGAAAACTTTATTGGAGTAGTTCAAGAGGTTTATCCAGAGAGGCAAAAGGCTAAAGTTTTGATTTCTATGTTTGGGAGAGAGACACCGGTTGAATTTGATATTGTACAGCTTCAAAAAATATGAGTTTAATTTTTGTAAGGAGGTGTAGTCATGGCAAAGAAAGTAGCAGCAGTTGTAAAAATACAATTGCCGGCGGGTAAAGCTACTCCTGCGCCACCTGTAGGTACTGCTTTAGGACCCCATGGCGTTAATATAATGGCATTTTGCAAGGAGTTCAATGAAAGAACCGCTAAAGACATAGGATTGATAATTCCTGTTGTTATTACGATATATGCAGACAGGTCATTTAGTTTTATTACAAAAACTCCGCCAGCAGCGGTGTTACTCAAAAAAGCAGCTGGAATAGAGGCAGGTTCTCCTCAGCCTAACAAACAAAAAGTTGGGAAAATTACAAAACAGCAATTAAGGGAAATTGCCGAGCTTAAGATGAGAGACTTAAACGCTTCTGACATAGAAGCTGCTATGCGTATGATAGCAGGTACTGCTAGAAGCATGGGCATAGAAATTGTATAAACATGAGTGGGAGGAAAGTCCGATAATACCACAAGGAGGTTAGAAAATGAAACGTGGGAAAAAATATTTAGAAAGCTTGAAATTATACGACAAAACACGGCAATATTCCAGTGAAGAAGCAATAGATATCGTTTTGCAAACTGCAAGAGCAAATTTTGATGAGACAATTGACTTAGCCGTAAGGCTAGGTGTTGATCCAAGGCATGCTGACCAACAAGTTAGAGGTACAGTAGTTCTTCCTCATGGTACAGGTAAATCCGTAAAGGTATTGGTTTTTGCAAAAGGCGAAAAAGCTAAAGAAGCAGAAGCTGCGGGTGCTGATTATGTTGGCGCGGAGGAATTAGTTGCTAAAATACAAAATGAAAATTGGTTTGATTATGATGTTGTAGTTGCTACTCCTGATATGATGGGTGTTGTAGGAAGATTAGGTAAGATATTGGGCCCCAAAGGTTTGATGCCAAATCCCAAATCAGGTACAGTAACTTTTGAGCTTGAGAAGGCTATTAAGGATATTAAAGCTGGTAAGATTGAATATAGAGTTGATAAAGCAGGAATAATTCACGTACCGATTGGGAAAAAATCCTTTGGAAAAGAGAAATTACTGGAAAACTTCAGAACAGTGATGGATGCTATAATTAAATCCAAACCAGCAGCAGCCAAAGGTCAATATCTGAAGAGCGTAGTTTTATCATCTACAATGGGCCCAGGAGTAAAAGTGAATCCTTTAAAGATTTTTTAATAAAAATTGTTGACAGACAAAAAGATGTAATGTATAATAGGTGACGTTGAAATTGAATAAAAAGACCGTAGACAGTGGGTGTGCATATGCACGTAAATCCCACCGAGGTTTTAAGGATAAATTTCCTCAAGGGATCCTCGTGTCTACGGGATCCTTTTTAAATTTTTTAAGGAGGTGGGAAGGTGGGGACAGCAAAAGAGAAAAAGCAGCAAATTGTAGCAGAATTTAAAGACAAATTATCAAGGGCACAAACAGTTATTTTTGCAAACTTTAGCGGGTTAACTGTGGAAGATGATACGATATTAAGACGTAAATTTAGAGAAGCTAATTCTGAATACAAGGTGTACAAAAACACCTTGATGACTATTGCAGCTAAGGAATTAGGTTATGGAGAAGATCTTATCAAGTATTTTGAAGGACCAACTTCTGTAGCTTTTGGATATGATGACCCTGTAGCTCCTGCTAAAGTACTTACAGAGTTTATGAAAGACCACAAAGGGATTGAGTTAAAAGCAGGTTTGGTAAATGGAAGATTAATAACAGTTGAAGAAATCAAGGCTTTGGCAACACTTCCTTCAAGAGAAGAGCTTGTGGCAAAGGTATTGGGCAGCATGAAAGCTCCTATTACAAATTTGGTTTTTGTGTTGTCAGGAACTTTGAGAAGCTTGGCATATCTGTTAAATGCGGTAAAAGAGAAAAAGCAAGCTGAAGCTTGAAATAAAAATAAAATTTATGATGGAGGTAAGAGAAATGAGTAAAGAGGAAATTTTAGAAGCCATAAAAAATATGACAGTTTTAGAATTAGCTGAATTGGTAAAAGCTTTGGAAGAGGAATTTGGTGTATCTGCAGCAGCTCCTGTAGCAGTTGCAGCAGCACCAGCAGCTGGAGCGCCAGCAGCACCAGCTGAAGAGAAGACAGAGTTTGATGTTATTTTACAAGAAGTAGGTAGTGACAAGATAAAAGTTATAAAAGTTGTGAGAGAGATAACAGGTTTAGGTTTGAAAGAAGCAAAGGATTTGGTAGACAATGCGCCAAAACCAATTAAAGAGGGAGTAAGCAAAGACGAAGCAAATCAAATTAAAGCGAAATTTGAGGAAGTTGGTGCAAAAGTAGAAATAAAATAAAGGGCAAAAATTTGCCCTTTATTTTATTATAGGACTTGTTGACATAATCCATCTATTGTGATATTATTATAAATTGCATTAATGTGGCTTATTTTTATTTTTACATATGTATAGAAGAAAGTTTATTAGTAAATAATAACAATAAAATAGGGGCTTTTATTCAAAATCCAAAAGTTTCTAACTTTTGGTAATTTACATTTTTTAAGGGGTGAAATGGATGATACGTCCTGTGCAAGTGGGCAGCAAGACAAGGATGAGTTTTGCAAAGATTGATGAAGTATTGGAAATGCCCGACCTTATTGAAGTTCAGAAAAAGTCTTATAAATGGTTTTTAGAGGAGGGATTAAGAGAAGTTTTTAGGGAAATATCTCCTATAGAGAGCTTTACAGGAAATTTGGCATTAGAATTTGTGGACTATAGGCTAGAAAATAATCCTAAATATTCAGTGGAGGAGTGCAAAGATAGAGACACTACTTATGCTGTACCTATGAAAGTGAAAGTGCGCCTTACTAATAGAGAAACGGGAGAAATTAAAGAATCAGAAGTATTTATGGGAGATTTTCCCTTAATGACAGACAAAGGTACTTTTATTATAAATGGAGCGGAACGGGTAATTGTCAGCCAATTGGTTAGGTCGCCAGGTGTGTATTATGAACAACAGTTTGATAAATTTGGGAAAAAATTAATTTTTGCAACCGTGATACCTAATAGAGGCGCATGGCTTGAATATGAAGAAGATTCCAACGATATAGTGTATGTGAGAATAGACAGGACAAGAAAAGTTCCAATTACTGTATTATTAAGGGCTTTGGGATATGGCACAGACGTTCAAATTCTTGACCTTTTAGGAGAAGAGGAGAAATTAAAAGCTACTTTAGATAAAGATACTACGAAATCAGAGGAAGAGGCTTTAATAGAGATTTATAAAAGATTAAGACCAGGAGAACCTCCTACTGTTGAGAGTGCTAAAGGTTTGCTGTACGCCTTATTTTTTGATGCGAAGAGATATGATTTAGCGAAAGTTGGAAGATACAAATTTAATAAAAAACTTGCCCTAAAAGCGAGAATTATGAACCAAAAGAGCGCAAAAAGAATTATAAATCCTATTACAGGAGAAATATTGGTAGAGGAAGGAGAAAAGATTTCCCGGGGAAAAGCTGAAGAAATTCAGAATTGTGGGGTAAATGTAGTAGAACTAATGGTGGATGGGAAAGTAGTCAAAGTCATAGGGAATAACACTGTCGATATAAATAAATATCCAATGCCTTGTGATGTGTCTCACTTAAATATAAAAGAAGCAGTAAATTTAAATGTCTTGAAAGAAATACTTGACAATTTTTCTGATGAAGAAGCTATAATGAATGAAATAAAAAATAGAATGGATGACCTTATCCCTAAACATATAACCAAAGATGACATTGTAGCTACTATAAGTTATCAATTAAATTTAACTCATGGAATAGGTGCTATAGATGATATAGATCATTTGGGTAATAGAAGATTAAGATCTGTAGGAGAATTATTGCAAAATCAGTTTCGGATTGGACTTGCAAGATTGGAAAGAGTAGTAAAGGAAAGAATGACAATTCAAGATGTTAATGAAATTACTCCTCAAAACCTTATAAATATTCGCCCAGTTGTAGCAGCTATTAGAGAATTTTTTGGAAGTTCTCAGCTTTCTCAATTTATGGACCAGACCAATCCATTAGCAGAACTTACCCATAAAAGAAGAGTAAGTGCTTTGGGGCCTGGAGGACTTAGTAGAGAAAGAGCTGGTTTTGAAGTAAGAGACGTCCATTATTCTCACTATGGAAGAATATGCCCAATTGAAACTCCTGAAGGACCCAATATCGGATTGATTGGTTCATTGACTACCTATGCTCGTGTAAATGAATATGGATTCATTGAAGCTCCTTATAGAAGAGTAAATAAAACTACAGGGACAGTTACGGATGAAATTGTGTATATGACTGCTGATGAAGAGGACGAATATGTAATTGCTCAAGCAAATGAACCTCTTGATGAAAATAACAGATTTGTGAATGAAAAAGTAGTATGTAGGTTGAAGGAAGAAATAATAGTAGTACCTCCTACAGAAGTGGACTTTATGGATGTTTCACCAAAACAGATAGTTTCTGTTGCTACTTCTTTAATACCATTTTTGGAAAATGACGATGCAAATAGAGCTTTAATGGGTTCCAACATGCAAAGGCAGGCGGTGCCCCTTATAAAACCGGAGGCGCCAATAATTGGAACGGGGATAGAATATAAGGCTGCAGTAGATTCAGGAGTAGTGGTACTGGCAAAGAATGATGGTATTGTAGAAAAGGTGACGGCTGATAAAGTTGTAATCAGGACGAAAGATGGCAGGAGAGACGAGTATGATCTACTTAAATTTAAAAGGTCCAATCAGGGAACTTGCATAAATCAAAGACCTGTAGTAGCTGAAGGAGATGAAGTGAAGAAAGGGCAAGTTATATGTGATGGACCTTCTACAGACCATGGAGAGCTTGCACTGGGAAGAAATGTACTTGTAGGCTTTATGCCTTGGGAAGGTTACAACTATGAAGATGCTATCTTGATAAGTGAAGAATTAGTTAGAGATGATTCTTTAACTTCTATTCACATTGAGGAGTATGATGCGGAAGCAAGAGATACAAAATTAGGTCCAGAAGAGATAACGAGAGAAATACCGAACGTAGGAGAAGATGCTTTAAAAGACCTAGATGAAAGAGGAATAATACGCATAGGTGCGGAAGTTACTGCTGGTGATATACTAGTGGGTAAAGTTACTCCTAAAGGAGAGACCGAACTTACAGCTGAGGAAAGACTTTTAAGGGCTATTTTTGGAGAAAAGGCGAGAGAAGTAAGAGATACTTCTTTACGTGTTCCTCACGGTGAGTCAGGTATAGTAGTAGATGTTAAAGTTTATTCTAGGGAAAATGGGGATGAATTGCCACCAGGGGTTAACCAGATGGTGAGAGTGTTTGTCGCTCAAAAAAGGAAGATTTCTGTTGGAGATAAAATGGCAGGACGTCACGGTAACAAAGGTGTTATTTCAAGAATACTTCCAGTAGAAGATATGCCATTTTTGCCAGATGGCACACCTTTGCAGATATGTTTAAACCCATTAGGTGTTCCATCCCGTATGAACATTGGGCAAGTTTTAGAGGTCCATTTAGGGCTTGTTGCAAAAGCATTAGGGTGGGAGATTGCTACGCCTGTTTTTGATGGAGCTTCCGAAGAAGACATACAGGAATTATTATCTAAGTCAGGTTTTTCCTCTGATGGGAAGATACAGTTATATGATGGGAGAACTGGTGAACCTTTTGACAATAAAGTTACTGTAGGTTACATGTATATGCTGAAACTGCACCACTTAGTTGATGATAAGATGCATGCAAGGTCTACTGGGCCATATTCTTTGGTTACTCAACAACCGTTGGGCGGTAAAGCTCAGTTTGGTGGACAGAGATTTGGTGAGATGGAAGTATGGGCATTAGAAGCATATGGTGCAGCACATACTTTGCAAGAGATTTTAACTGTAAAGTCTGACGATGTGTCAGGACGTGTAAAGACCTATGAGGCTATTGTAAAGGGTGAAAATATACCGGAGCCAGGCATTCCTGAATCCTTTAAAGTATTAGTAAAAGAACTTCAAAGCTTAGCTTTGGATGTGAAGGTTATTACAGAAGATAATCAGGAAATTCCATTGAAAGAATTTGAAGATGATGATGATTCTGATATTCCAGATGCAACTCTTAATATTAATATAGAAGGCAGAGAAGATGCTCCACCTGAAGAAGTGTATGAAGAAGGGTATGAAGAAATTGAAGAACTGCCTGAAGATATTGATTTTGAACCAGACAGTTTTGATGATTTAGAGGATGAGGGTTTTATGACCGATGAAGACTTTGACATCTGAGGAGTTAATAATCAAAATTTATTGAAGAAAGGAGCGACACTCCTTGTTTCAGTTGAGAAATTTTGAGGCTATTAAAATAGGTTTAGCATCACCTGAAAAAATAAGAGAGTGGTCAAGAGGCGAAGTTAAGAAGCCTGAGACTATCAATTATAGGACATTAAAACCAGAGAGAGATGGACTTTTTTGTGAAAGAATTTTTGGACCGACAAAAGACTGGGAATGCCATTGCGGTAAATACAAAAGAGTGAGATACAAAGGTGTAGTCTGCGACAGATGTGGCGTTGAAGTTACAAGAGCTAAAGTTAGAAGAGAAAGAATGGGGCATATTGAACTTGCTGCCCCTGTCGCTCACATATGGTATGTAAAAGGCATACCGAGTCGAATGGGACTTTTGCTTGACATGTCACCTCGGGCATTGGAAAAAGTATTATACTTTGTATCCTATGTAGTTATTGATCCTGGTGATACTCCTCTTACTAAAAAACAGCTTTTATCAGAAAAAGAATACAGAGATTACTTAGATAAATATGGTAATAAGTTTAGAGCTGGTATGGGTGCAGAAGCTATAAAAGAGCTGTTACAAGAAATAGATTTGGAAAAGTTGAGTAAAGAATTAAGGGCTGAAATAAGAGAATCTACTGGTCAAAAAAGAGTAAGAGCAATTAGAAGGTTAGAAGTAGTGCAAGCTTTCATAGATTCAGGAAATCGTCCTGAGTGGATGATTTTAGATGTTATACCTGTAATTCCACCAGATTTACGACCGATGGTACAACTGGATGGTGGGCGGTTTGCAACGTCAGACCTCAATGATTTGTATAGAAGAGTCATAAATAGAAATAACAGATTGAAAAAGCTTTTAGATTTAGGAGCGCCAGATATCATAGTAAGAAATGAAAAAAGAATGTTACAAGAGGCAGTAGATGCTTTAATAGACAATGGCAGAAGAGGTAGACCTGTCACTGGTCCAGGTAATAGACCTTTAAAATCTCTTTCTGACATGCTAAAAGGTAAGCAAGGCCGATTTAGACAAAATCTTCTAGGTAAGAGGGTCGACTATTCAGGCCGTTCTGTTATAGTAGTTGGACCAGAGCTTAAAGTGTATCAATGTGGTCTGCCAAAAGAAATGGCATTGGAGCTTTTCAAGCCTTTTGTAATGAAGAAATTAGTAGATGAGGGTTTGGCACAGCACATAAAAAGCGCAAAAAGAATGGTAGAAAAAGTAAGACCGGAAGTATGGGATGTATTGGAAGAAGTTATTAAAGAACATCCTGTGCTGCTAAACAGAGCGCCTACACTTCATAGATTGGGTATTCAAGCTTTTGAACCGGTGTTAGTCGAAGGAAGAGCTATCAAGTTACATCCTCTTGTGTGTACAGCTTACAATGCTGATTTTGACGGGGACCAGATGGCTGCTCACATTCCTCTTTCAATGGAAGCACAGGCGGAAGCGAGATTTTTAATGTTGGCTGCTAACAACATATTAAAGCCCCAAGATGGGAAGCCAGTTATGACCCCTACACAGGATATGGTATTAGGTTGCTATTATTTAACAGCAGATGAAGAAGGAGTGCCGGGGGAAGGCAAATACTTCTCTAGTCCAGAAGAAGCCATTATGGCTTATCAGTTAGGGTATATCCATATTCATGCTAAAATAAAAGTAAAAATGACAAGAGAAATAGATAGGGTTAAACAGTCAAAAATTATTGAAACAACAGTTGGAAAAATTATATTTAATGAAGCAATTCCGCAGGATTTAGGTTATGTTGATAGAACTAATCCTGAAACGGCTTTTAACTTAGAGATCAACAATTTAGTAGATAAATCTAAATTAGGGAAAATCTTAGATAGAGTATACAGATTGCATGG
This sequence comes from Clostridia bacterium, assembly GCA_012840485.1. Classification (GTDB taxonomy): domain Bacteria; phylum Bacillota; class Thermoanaerobacteria; order Thermoanaerobacterales; family Thermoanaerobacteraceae; genus Thermoanaerobacter. Next base: position 9,287 of record DULG01000071.1, read on the forward strand.
CCCTACCAAGACAGCAGAAACTCTTGATAAAATTAAAGAGTTAGGTTTCAGATATTCTACAAAGGCAGCTATTACTGTTAGCGTCTCTGACATGGTGATACCTAAGGAAAAAGAGCAGCTCTTAAAAGATGCGGATGAAATGGTAAGCAAAATAGAAAGTCAATTCAGACGTGGCCTTATATCTGAAGAAGAAAGGTATGAAAATGTAATAAAAACCTGGAATATGACCACAGAAAAAGTTACAGAGGCTTTAATGGCAAGCTTAGACAAATTTAATCCTATATTTATGATGGCTCACTCTGGAGCGAGAGGAAGCAAAAATCAGATAAGACAATTAGCAGGTATGAGAGGGCTGATGGCAGACCCGTCTGGACGAATTATTGAGCTTCCTATAAGGTCTAACTTCAGAGAAGGGCTCAATGTGTTGGAATTCTTCATATCTACCCACGGTGCAAGAAAAGGTCTTGCAGATACGGCTTTAAGAACGGCAGACTCTGGTTATTTGACAAGAAGATTAGTTGATGTGAGTCAAGATGTTATAGTTAGGGAAGATGATTGTGGAACTGATGAGGGAATTTATGTGGAAGAAATAAGGGAAGGAAATGAAGTAATTGAAAAATTATCTGACAGAATAATAGGGAGAGTTGCTGCTGAAGATGTAATTGACAATGAAGGCAATGTGATTGTAAGAAGAAATGAAATGATAAACGAAGAGGAAGCAGAAAAGATTGAAAAAGCAGGTATCACTCGTGTCAAGATAAGGTCACTTTTGACATGTAGGTCTAGACATGGAGTATGTAGAATGTGTTATGGTAGAAATCTTGCCACGGGTGAGCCTGTAGATATAGGAGAGGCAGTAGGTATAATTGCAGCTCAGGCTATTGGTGAACCTGGAACACAGCTTACCATGAGGACTTTCCACACTGGCGGTGTGGCAGGTGCAGATATTACGCAAGGTCTACCCAGAGTAGAAGAACTTTTTGAAGCTAGAAAGCCAAAAGGACTTGCTGTAATTTCAGAAATATCTGGTGTAGTAAAGATTAATGAGTCCAAAAAGAGAAGAGAAGTCATTGTAACTGATGAGGAAAACAATATTTCCAAGGCTTATCTTATACCTTATGGTTCAAGGCTTAAGGTTCAGGATGGGCAGGTTATACAAGCGGGAGATGAGTTGACGGAAGGTTCAGTAAATCCTCACGACCTTTTGAAGATAAAAGGAATATTTGCAGTACAGACTTATTTGTTACAAGAAGTTCAAAAGGTTTATAGATTGCAAGGTGTTGAAATAAACGATAAGCATATTGAAGTAATAATAAGGCAAATGATGAGAAAAGTAAAAGTAGAAGACCCAGGAGACACTTCAATGCTTCCTGGAGAGCTCATAGATATGTTTAAATTTGAAGAGGAAAACAAAAAGGCCATTGAAAAGGGATTAAGGCCTGCTACTGGGAGAAGGGCTTTATTGGGAATTACAAAAGCGGCTTTGGCGACAGACTCTTTCCTATCAGCTGCTTCTTTCCAAGAGACGACGAGAGTGCTTACAGATGCAGCTATAAAAGGTAAAGTAGATCCTCTTTTAGGATTAAAAGAAAATGTGATAATAGGTAAATTAATTCCTGCTGGAACAGGTTTGTCCCGTTATAGGAATATTTCTGTAGTAAAGAAAGAGGAACAACAGGAAAAGAAAGGGAAAGAAAAGACGGAAGCAAAAGCCAGCAATTAAAAATTTGAAGGTGAAATTCTACTGTTGACAGCCTATAAGGTTAATGATAAAATTATGAAGTGTGTTAAAAACCGCTATCCTGATGGGAGGAAGGCGAATGGCGGGACAAGATTGCCCTTCTAAGCGAGTGGTTGGAGCAAAGCAGACTTTAAAAGCTATAATGAATTGCAATGTACTTCAGGTATACATTGCGAGAGATGCGGAGGAGCATGTTACTAAAAGGATAAAGGAATTATGTGAAGAAAAGTCAATTAAAATAGTCTACATCGATACTATGAAAGAACTCGGGGTAATGTGTGGTATTGATGTAAATGCTGCAGTTGCAGCAGACATTAGTAGTGAAAAGAAATAATTACCCCACAAGGGGTAATTATTTCTTGATTTATGTGGAAGGAGGTGCGATAATGCCAACAATAAATCAGTTAGTAAAACAAGGAAGAAAGCCAGTAAAATATAAATCTGCTGCTCCAGCTTTAGAGGGTAATCCTCAAAAGAGGGGAGTTTGTGTTGTTGTAAAAACTACTACTCCCAAAAAGCCAAACTCAGCATTGAGAAAAATAGCAAGGGTGAGACTAACAAATGGCACAGAAGTTACAGCATATATTCCTGGTATAGGCCATAACTTGCAGGAGCACTCTGTAGTTTTGGTTAGAGGAGGAAGAGTCAAAGACCTTCCAGGTGTGAGATACAAGATTATCAGAGGAGCCCTTGATGCTGCTGGTGTTGCAAATAGAAAACAAGCTCGTTCACGATATGGCGCTAAAAGACCTAAAAAGTAATAAGAGAGTAATTAATAGAGTTAATTATTGTAAAGTTTTTACACAAAAGGAGGGAAAAGGATGCCAAGAAAAGGCCATGTAGAGAAAAAAGAGGTTCTTCCTGATCCTGTATATAATAGCAAAAAAGTCTCAAAACTAATTAATAAGGTAATGTGGGATGGGAAAAAAAGCTTGGCTCAGAAAATTTGCTATGGAGCTTTTGGTATTATAAAGGGAAAAACAGGGAGAGATCCTCTGGAAGTTTTTGAAGAAGCTTTAAATAATGTTATGCCTGTTCTTGAGGTAAGGCCACGAAGAGTGGGTGGCGCTACTTACCAAGTTCCTGTAGAAGTGAGGCCTGAAAGAAGGCTATCTCTTGGAATTAGATGGCTTGTAGAATATGCAAGGCAAAGAAGTGGCAAATCCATGATGGAAAAATTAGCAGCAGAGATAATGGATGCGGCAAATAATATAGGGGGAAGTGTTAAGAAGAGAGAAGATACACATAAGATGGCAGAGGCTAATAAGGCATTTGCTCACTATAGATGGTAATTTGCGATAGGGGGTAGTGAATAAGGGACAAGAAAGGAGGATGGAAAATGCCAAGAGATTATAGCTTAGATAAAGTTAGGAACATTGGTATTATGGCGCATATAGATGCAGGAAAAACCACTACTACCGAGCGCATACTTTTTTATACAGGAAAAGTTCATAAATTAGGTGAAGTCCACGAAGGTAATGCTACGATGGATTGGATGGTACAAGAGCAGGAGAGAGGAATAACTATAACCTCTGCTGCTACCACTTGCCATTGGAAAGGCCATAAAATAAACATCATTGATACGCCGGGGCACGTGGACTTTACCGTAGAGGTTGAAAGGTCTCTAAGAATATTAGATGGAGCCGTTGCGGTTTTTTCTGCAAAGGAGGGGGTCGAGCCCCAATCTGAGACAGTATGGAGGCAAGCAGACAAATATCATGTTCCAAGAATTGCCTATGTGAATAAAATGGATATAATAGGCGCTGACTTTTTTAATGTTATAAAAATGATAAGGGAAAGATTAGGTGCTAATCCTGTAGCGATACAAATCCCTATAGGAAAAGAAGACACCTTTAGAGGTATTGTGGACTTAATTAAGATGGAAGCTATAATATACGAGGATGATCTAGGAACAGTAATGGATGAAACTGAAATACCTGATGACTTAAAAGATTTAGCGGAGGAATACAGAGAGAAATTATTAGAAGCAGTTTCTGAGCAAGATGAAGCTATTTTGGAGAAATATTTAGAGGGAGAAGAAGTAACTGAAGAAGAGATACACAATGCTTTAAGAAAAGGCACTGTAAGTGGTGAACTGGTGCCAGTCGTCTGTGGTTCTTCCTATAAAAATAAGGGAATTCAACCTATGCTAGATGCGATAGTGAGATATCTTCCTTCTCCACTTGATTTGCCACCGGTTAAAGGTATGGCATTAGGCACAGGAGATGAGATAGAGAGGAAAGCTGATGACTCAGAGCCTTTTTCAGCCTTGGCATTTAAAATTATGGCAGACCCTTATGTAGGTAAACTTGCTTTTTTTAGAGTATATTCAGGAACTCTAAATGCGGGGTCATATGTGCTAAATTCTACGAAAGGGAAAAAAGAAAGAATAGGAAGAATTCTTCAGATGCATGCAAATCACAGGCAAGAAATTGATGCTGCATACACAGGTGATATAGTTGCAGCTGTTGGTTTGAAAGATACGACAACAGGAGATACCTTGTGTGATGAAAATCATCCTATACTTTTAGAATCAATGGATTTTCCAGAACCAGTTATATCTGTTGCAATAGAGCCTAAAACTAAAGCTGCTCAAGAGAAGATGGCTATAGCCTTATTAAAGTTGGCTGAAGAAGACCCAACTTTCAAGACCTATACTGACCAAGAGACAGGGCAGACAATAATAGCTGGTATGGGAGAATTGCACTTAGAGATAATTGTAGACAGGTTGAGAAGAGAATTTAATGTTGATTGCAATGTAGGCAAGCCACAAGTTGCTTACAAGGAAACTATTACAAAACCTGTTAAAGTCGAAGGGAAATTTATCAGACAATCTGGTGGACGTGGACAGTATGGTCATGTGTGGTTGGAGATAGAACCCGTGCCGAGGGGAGAAGGCTATACATTTGAAAATCGCATTGTAGGAGGAATTATCCCCAAAGAGTATATTCCTGCCGTTGATGCGGGTGTTCAAGAAGCCATGCAAAATGGTGTCTTAGGTGGCTATCCTGTTATTGATGTGAAAGTAGCTTTAGTAGATGGTTCCTATCATGAAGTTGACTCTTCAGATATGGCTTTTAAAATAGCTGGTTCTATTGCCTTTAAGGAAGGTGTGAAAAAAGCAAACCCTGTCCTTTTGGAACCTATAATGAGAGTAGAAGTTGTAGTTCCAGAAGAGTACATGGGAGATATAATAGGAGACATAAATGCTAGGCGTGGAAAAGTTGAGGGTATGGAAGCAAGGTCTGGAGCACAGGTTATAAGAGCTTTAGTGCCACTTGCTGAAATGTTTGGTTATGCTACTGACTTGAGGTCAAAGACTCAAGGAAGAGGAACTTACACTATGCAGTTCCATCATTATGACGAAGTTCCTAAAAATATTGCTGATCAAATATTAGAGAAAAAATAAGGAGGAATAGAAGATGGCGAAGCAAAAATTTGAGAGGAAGAAGCCCCACGTAAACATAGGGACGATAGGGCACGTAGACCATGGTAAGACGACATTGACAGCGGCGATAACGATGGTATTGTCAA
>DULG01000072.1 GCA_012840485.1 Clostridia bacterium
CAGCTATCCACCCAGCATCTCTTCCCATTACTTCTACTATCACTACTGACTCTTTTTTATATGCATTTATATCAAACCATATCTCAATGCATGTATTAGCAACATACTTTGCAGCACTACCAAATCCTGGGCAGTGATCAGTTTCAACAAGGTCATTATCAATAGTTTTAGGCACTCCGATTGTATTGACATCATAACCTATTTTATTCATATAGATATTTAATTTATTCGCAGTATCCATAGAATCATTTCCACCAATATAAAGAAAATATCTTATATTATACTTCTTAAAAATATTTAATATTTTTTTATACTCCTCTTCATTTACATCATAATCTTTCAACTTATACCTACAAGAACCAAAAGCAGATGACGGCATATATTTAAGAGATTCTATTGTATCCATAGTGTCAATATCAATAATACGATCTTCTAATATGCCTTCTATTCCGTATAAACCAGCATAAACTTTATAATCACTAGCTAACGATATAAATTCTTTAATAGCTCCATATGCAGAAGCATTAATAACACTCGTAGGTCCGCCAGATTGCGCTATCAATAAATTGCTTTTTACTTGTTTTATATATTAAATCTCCAATTAATATAGTTGCTATTTATCCCATATGAAAAATATTTTACAAGAAGTTGTATTATGAAGCCAATTTTATCCTCTATTTTTTATTCATACGAGAAAAAACATGTTTCTTAATGTGAATTTCCCTCTGTTACATTACTATTCAGCTTTTTCCATAAAGCTGTTCTGCTTATGCCAAGTCTTTGAGCTATCTCTGTTTTTGTCAGGCCTTGCTTTAAAAGCATTTCTATTACCTTATTTTCTACAAATCGATCAATTTCCTTTAAATCTAATACAAAATCACCATCAAGTCTATTATTGCTTTTGTCTAATCTCTTTTCATTATCTGTAAACTCTTTTTCATCTAAATCTAATTCATTAAAAACTACATATCTTTGAGCAACATTTTTTAATTCCCTTACGTTGCCTTTCCAAGAATAGTTCATGAGCTTCTCTTCAACTTCATCATCTAGCTCTGGAATGTCATCTCCTTCTGATAAGTTTTTTACATAATATTTAAACAATGGAATTATATCCTTTTTTCTTTCCCTAAGTGGTGGGATACTTACTTCTAAAACATTTAGTCTATAAAATAAATCCTTTCTAAAAGTTCCATTTTCAACTTTTCTTTTCAACTCTTCATTTGCAGCAGAAATAACCCGAACATCTAATGGAATCACATAATCTGATCCAATCCTCATTACTTCCTTTTCTTCTATAACACGCAACAACTTTGCTTGTAAATTAGGTGGCAGGCTATTTATTTCATCTAAAAATATAGTGCCCCCATGAGCAAGCTCAAATAGTCCCGGTTTTCCACCTTTTCTTGCACCTGTAAAGGCTCCTTCCTCATACCCAAAAAGCTCACTTTCCAGAAGATTCTCAGATATAGCAGCACAATTTATAGCTACAAAAGGTCCATCTTTTCTTTTACTTATATTATGGATACTTTGTGCTATCATTTCCTTTCCTGTACCACTTTCTCCATATATCATTACAGCACTGTCACTTAATCCTACTTTTATTGCCTTTGCTATTGTAGCTTTCATTGCCGGATCAATTGCAATAATATCTTGAAATTTATACTTAGCAAAAAGACCCTTTTTATTGAGTTCATATCTTATTTTTTTTCTAAATTTTGAAGTTTTGTTACATCCTGAAAAGAGCATAAAACACCTTTGACATGGCCATCCACATCTAATATTGAAGTATTAGCAGTAATAGTTATTTTCTTTATCTTTTTTATTTCATTATTCATGTCTATATTGCTTTTTAAAGCATCAACCATGAAATTGAGCTCTGGAAAAACATCTAATAACTTCTTCTCTATTACATCTTCGCTTCGTTTTTCCAGTATTTCCTCTGCTCTTTTATTGTATAGTATAATATTACAATCTTGATCTATTGCAATTACTGCATCATGTACCCCATCTAGTATCCTTTCCAAAACATTATTTTTATACTTCTGTTCATATAAATTATCTATTAACTCTTTAGCACGAGACACACATTCATATATTGATTCATTGCTTGCACCTATATGAACACTGCTCATGCCTAATCTTTGGGCACAAGCACATGGAATTCCTCCACCAACTATTACAACACTTTCTTTTCTTTCAACGTACTTTTTTACTTTCTCTTCTATGCTCCCTTTATCATAAAACCTTTCAATTATTACATTTGCATTAATCATATCTTTCCATTCATCGTAATCAAAATATTCCATATCAGAAATAACTAATACTACATCCTTCTTATATTTGCTTGCTGTTTTTATCGCATGCAAAATGTCTAAGGTTGTTATTTTTAGATTTATGACAGGAACATTTACTTTTCCGACTGTATGCTTGTAACCACCACTTCTGGCTATAATTGCTTTTACGCCTTTGCTTTCCAGAATTTTCCCTTGTTCCTCCATATTATCAGGATCTAAAATGTCAATAATTATTTCGCCATTTTTAACTTCTCTTTCAAATAAACTCATGAAACTTTCTTTAAGCTCTAAGTCAGAAGCAATGACACCTATTTTCACGTTCATAAATCCATCACCTTAGTTAATATCTTACATATTAATTTTAAAGTAATAAAAATAAAAAGCAATAATTATTATAAAAAATTTAGATTACTAAATTATGTTATCTTCTTTTTATTACATAATTTAAGTATTATTTTTTGAAATTTATCAACGCCAACACCTACATACCATACGCCAACAAGCATAGAAACTCCAACTTGTATAGGAAGATTTCCTAAACGTTTAATACCAACAGAAGCCATAAGAGCCAAGCCAATAGCCCCTCCGCATAACCATGTAGGTAAATAAATCCATTTGCTGTATACGCTACTAATTATAACAGCAAGAAAACCTAAAACAAAAAATATAATAAATAATTCTATATCTGGATTAAGTTGTAATATGTACATAAGTTTTAATGAACAATATGCCCATATATCACCACATATAAAACCTAATGAGATCTTAATACCATCCTGAATCTTATTTCCATTTACCACATAAAAAGCTGCACTAATTAAAGCAGCTGATCCTGTAGTAATTCCTAAATGTGAACTTGCTATTGCCCATAATGGTGGCAACAGTGCAATTCCCAATGCTAATGTCAAAATGTCAAGCCACTCTTTTTTATCTATATTTTTGAATATAGCCCTCACTTTTAAAACCACCTTTATGTACACTCTGTTTAATTCGTTTATTTAAAAAATAAATATTACAACGACAAAAAGTCATTGTAATATTTAACTGATTTTATTCGACGTATTCTCTTGCTTCTTCTTCTCCTCGTAATACTCTAAGCACTCCCAATGCAAGTGCTTCCATCTCATTTTCGCCAGGCATAATTTCAACTGGTGCAATAAACTCTACACGTTTTTTTATCCAAGAAGTCATCATCTCGGAATACGCTATACCACCTGTAATAACAATAGCATCTACATTACCATTTACAACTGTTGAAAGTTCGCCAATTCCTTTAGCAATCTGATATGCCATAGCTTCATAAACAAGCTTTGCATTCTCATCTCCATTTTTAATCATTTTTTCAACTTCTCTTGCGTCATTAGTACCTAAATAAGCAATCAGTCCTCCATTGCCATGTAGTTTTTTTAACATTGTTTTTTTATCAAATTTTCCTGAATAGCAAAGTTCTATCAATGCTCTACAAGGAACTCTACCAGATCTTTCAGGAGAAAATGGCCCTTCATCATCTGATATTACATCTATTATTTTCCCTTTTTCATGGACACTTATTGATACGCCACCACCTAAATGAGCAACAACAAAGTTCATATCCGAATATTTTTTACCATATTTGCTTGCAACCTTCATAGCCATAGCTCTGGAGTTTAATACATGGCAAGTGCTTGTCCTTACTATATCTGGCATGCCTGATATACGCGCTACATCTATCATTTCATCTACTCTTACAGAATCATATATATATGCCGATACGCCAATAGAATTTGCAATTTCATAAGCAATTAATGCTCCTAAATTAGAAGCATGTTCAATAACAGGATTATTTCTCAATCTCTCTACCATTGTTTTATTAACTATATATGCTCCTGATTTTACTGATGGAACCATTCCGCCTCTGCCCACAACAGCAGACAGCTCATTTACATTATACCCATTATCTCTTAAAAATGTAAGTACAACCTCTTTTCTCATATCAAATTGATCTGCAACCTTATCATACTTTTGTAGTTCAGAAGCCGGATGAACTAATGTTTGACACAATACTTCTTTTTCATCTTCATATAAAGCTATTTTAGTAGAAGTAGATCCAGGATTAATAGCCAATATTCTATAAACCATACGATAACCTCACTTCCTTCTTGAATTTATGCTTACATTTTTTTAAAATCTTTATTCAGACTTTTTTAGTTTTGGTTTGCTTTTTTCTTATCGCATAAAACTAATTTTTATATTTCTTTGTTTAGTAACCTGAATTTATTTATTACTTAAAATATTTTTAACATACTCTCATATATTATTGGAATAAAAATACAAGGTAATAAATTTCCAACCTTTATTTTCGTTATATTTAGCATGTTTAATGATATACCTATTATTAAAACACCACCTACAGCAGACATATCTGCTATCACATTAGAGGTCAATATACTTTGCAACATAGATGCACAAAGTGTTATGGCACCCTGATATGCACAAACACTTATTGATGACATCATAACACCAATTCCTAATGTCGATGAAAATATTATCGATGAAATACCATCAAGAATAGATTTAGCAAAAAGTATACTATGATCACCTTGAAGACCATCTTTCAATGCCCCAACTATCGCCATTGCACCTATACAATACACAAGACTTGCCGTAACAAAGCCTTCACTTATTTTGCTTCCATCACCTTTTGCTAATCTTCTTTCAAGCATATTACCAAAATCATTAAGCTTTTTTTCTATATTGATTAATTCACCTAAAACACCGCCAATCACAAGACTTATTATGACAAGCAATAAATTTTTAAATTTCAGGGCACTATCAAGACCAATTATCAATACACTTAATGATATAGCATGCATAACTGTCGATTTAATTCTCTCTGGTATTCCAATCTTTAAAAAAGTTCCCATCACGCTCCCTACAATAATCGATGCTGCATTAACAAGTGTTCCAACCATTTATTTTTTCCCTTCCTTAGATATTTCTTTTGAAACATAATTCTTTCATAACAAAAAAACACTACTATGCAAAGCTTGATAAATCAACAAATTTTTCTTTTAAAAAATTCCGCACATTTATATTTTATATTTTTCTCTTGAGCAACAAAAATCAGCAATACGTTTTTTTACAAATCTGTATCTACCTAATGATTACAATATGACGCAATCAACGCCTAAGCATATCTATTATTCATTTATAACTCCATAAGCATTGTGATTAATCTTCTGCTTCTATTTGAACACCCATATTTCGTTTTCTTGAAATTGCTATTATAACTCCTAATAATATAGATAGAAAAGCAGCTGCAAGTACCCTATATTCCTCTGGCAATAAAAATACTATTGTATGACATGGTATCCAAACTAATGTTTGAATTTTAAGCCACGAAAAACTAACAATCGTGTACCAATCAATTCCATCCACAAAATTTTTAACAGTTAACTTACTACCATTATTTTCATATCTTGTATTAACAAGCATATCTCCAAATTTTTCATATATATATATCATAGGTCCAAAAGTTACATTCATGATTGCACTTCCAAAAAATGCTCTTGCCAATTTAGAATCTTTAAAAGGAAGTATTCCTTGAGATTGAGCAGCTGCCACACCAGTCGTAAAAACAGTAAACATAAGGGTAATCACCATTCCTATGACTCCCCAAACAATAGCTTTTAAAATGAGACCTTTAGGCACAATCCATTTATCTTTTAAAATTCTCACTCCTAGCAAATCACCCATTGTAGCCAATATCCCAAACTTAATAAATCCTCCTAGATATGGGTAAGTACTAGTAAAAGCAATAAATGCTTCACGAGAAGTCGGAATTATTAAAATAACTATCCATAACAAAAGCAAACTACCCCATAAAAAATCACCTTTTTTCAAGCTTCATACCTCCATGGTTAAGTATTTGTACTGCATAAAAATCATGTTGTTGATTTTTATGCAGTACTTTAGCTTATACCAAGTCCATTCCAACTTTAATTGCTTTTAAGTTTACATCAATAAACTTTGGCTTAACATTATCTCTTATAATTTTATCCCAGTTTATTCCTTCAAGCCCCATTAATTTAACAATGGTTCCAAGCAATATAACATTCATTACTTTCGCATTTCCAATTTTCACTGCCTCTTGGGCAGCATCTACTACTATTGTTGTGGTCTTTTCGCTTAGTTCTTCCAAAATTCCTGTAGGATAATCTGCTAATCCACAAAGAATAGGCATAGAATTTATTTTAAAATTGTTAACTACAACTTTCCCATCTTTCCTTAAATATCTAAGCCACCTTAACGCTTCCATCATCTCAAATGATACTAAAATATCTGCTCCACCAAGTTCAATAACTGGAGATTCAACTTTTTCTCCATATCTAACGTGAGTTGATACAGAGCCCCCTCTTTGCGACATTCCATGAATTTCACTCATTTTAACATCATATCCTGCTTCCATTAGACCTGCTGTCAAAAGCTTGCTGGCAAGTATTGTTCCTTGGCCACCTACTCCTACTAAAAGAATACTTTTTACCATTTTATGCTTCCACCTTTCCAATAGCTTTTACTGGGCAAACTTGTAAGCATACCTCACAGCCTACGCATGAATTTGGATCAATTTTTGCCTTCTTCTCTATCTTGTCAAAGGATATGGCAGGACATCCTGTTTTTGTACACATCTTACAGCCAACACATTTTTCACTATCAACACTGCATTTAGTTTTAAAAGCATCTTTAAACTCTTCTTTATCTTCTTCTGATAATTTTTTTAATACACAAGGCCACTTGGTTATAATTACTGATGCTTCATCTAAAGAATATGCCCAATCCAAAGCCTCTTTTACTTCTTTTAAGTTATTAGGATTTATGGCTCTTACATTTTTAATTCCACAAGCTTTTACAAGAGCTTCTATATCGACAAATACTGTTTTTTCTCCCTGTAGTGTATATCCTGTACCTGGATTTTCTTGATGTCCTGTCATAGCAGTAATTCTATTATCTAAAATCACATTTATAGTATTACTTTTGTTGTAAGCAACGTTTAATAATGAATTAATTCCTGTATGGAAAAATGTAGAATCTCCGATTATTGAAACAACTCTAATATTGTTGTCTTCTTTTGTGTTCAATACTTTCTGTGCACCATGTGCCATACTAATACTAGCACCCATACATGTTGACCAGTCCATAGCATTATATGGTTCAGCAAAACCTAATGCATAACATCCAATATCACCAGAAATTATAGTATTTTTTCTCTTGCCAAGTTCATACATAAGGCCTCTGTGTGGACATCCTGCACAATATGTTGGCGGTCTTGAAACAACTTTGTTCGTATCATATTCAATTGTTTCTTTAGCTTGGCCATATACTGCTTTCCTAATAACATCTGGAGTCATCTCCCCTTGATATGGGAAAACATCTTTACCAAAACACTGAATCCCTAGTGCTTTTAATTCATTTTCAATTATTGGATCATCCTCTTCAATTACATAAATCTTATCAACCTTTGAAGCAAATTCCTTCATCAATCTTTTAGGAAGTGGATTTGTAAACCCAAGTTTTAAATAAGATGCACTATCGCCAAAAACTTCTTTTGCAAATCTATATGAGCAACCTGATGCAACTACACCTATCCTTGTATCATGTAATTCAATATAATTCCAAGGTGTACTATTTGAAAACTCCTCAAGTTTATTTAATCTTTCTTCTACCCTATCTCTCATAGCTGGTGTATGCGCTGGAACTGGAACACGTTTCTTTACATCTTTAACATATTCTCGTATTTCTACATTCTTCCTATCTCCGCATTCGACAATCCCTTTCGAATGGCAAACTCTGGTAGTAACCCTAAAAAGCACTGGAGTACCATATTCCTCGCTTATTTCAAATGCTTCTTTAATCATGTCTTTCGCTTCTTGACTATCTGATGGCTCAAACATAGGTATTTTAGCAGCTCTAGCATAATTTCTATTGTCCTGCTCATTCTGAGATGAGTGCATTCCTACATCATCTGCAGTAATTATAACGAGTCCACCATTAATCCCAGTATATGAGACCGTAAACAATGGATCTGCTGCAACATTTAGTCCTACATGTTTCATAGATGCTAAAGCTCTAGCACCTACATAAGATGCTCCTATAGCCGATTCTAAAGCAACCTTTTCATTTGGTGCCCATTCAGCCAAGATATCTTCTTTATATGTTGCAATATTTTCAAGTATTTCAGTACTTGGTGTTCCTGGATATGCTGATGCAAACCTTACTCCCGCTTCCCATGCCCCACGGGCAATAGCTTCATTACCTGTTAATAATTTCTTCATAGTTTCACTCCTCCTCATTATCTTATTTATTTATATTTAAATTACCTATTTAGCTAACTAATGCTTAACCACTTCTTAAAGTTTCTACTTAGCAGCAGCTGCTGACAGCACTAATGATAGATACTTTTCCTCAGCAGTTGAACCTCTAGAGGTTAAAACAATAGGCACCTGTGCCCCAACAATAAATCCTGCCATTTTAGCACCTGCAGAATAAACTAAAGCCTTTCCTAATATATTACCTGCAGTGATATTTGGAACAACTAAAACATCTGCATCTCCTACGACAGGACTACTATAGCCTTTTATTTCCGCTGATTCTTTACTCATAGTTAAATCATAAGAAATAGGTCCTTCTACAATGCAATTTTTAATCTCTCCATTTTTATTCATTTCCTTTAATAAAGCAGCATCAACAGATTCAGGCATCTTGGGATTAACCTTTTCAACAGCAGCCAAAACTGCAACTTTTGGATTTTCATATCCTAAAGCAATAAGTGTATCAACAGCATTCTCAATAATTTGTTTCTTCTCCTCCAAGGTTGGGTACATCACCATTCCACCATCTGTCGTTACTATTAGCTTATGATAATTAGGTATTTCATTAAATACAAAGTGAGACATAATTCTCCCTGTTCTAAGTCCCTTTTCTTTATTAACAACTTCTCTTAAAAGATCTGCAGTTTGGATTTTCCCTTTCATTATGAAATCCGCTTTATTCTCATGTATAAGTTCAACTGCTTTCTTTGCTGCCGCAGTATCATCTTCTACATTTATAATTGCATCTTCATCTAAATTCTCATTTAAATAGCTAAGCACCTCCTTTATTTTTGTCTTATTCCCTATTAATAAAGGCTCTACAATATTATCTTTTCTAGCCTTAAATACAGCTTGTAGCGTATGCTCATCCTGTGCTGCAACTACTGCTACTCTTTTGGGTGAATCCGATTTTTGCACCTTTTTAATCAATTCTTCGAAATTCTTAATTACCATAACTTCCCTCCTTACTTATGTAACTTAAATTGATGTAAGATTAAATTAACAATTTAAAAACTTAATTAACCTTTACGTACTATTTTAATGATGCAAATTTCGTGCCAAAAAAATATAGGCTTTAATCCTGTACTTTCCGGTATATAATATTCTGGATCGTAACATATTGTTTTTTTTAGTTAACAATATGTTACGTTTTATTTACATTTTAAGATTCAGCCATTATAGAAGATACAATAATCTTTCCTTTAGTTATAATACTCATATACAGAATACCCAACACTTAGTAAAGTACTGGGTATTCTGTATGTATTACATTAAATTATATAGATTGCCTATTTTGTATTACTTATTGGCAAACTCTTTAATAAAATCACACTTATAGCATTATTTGCTCTCCGAATTTTTTGGCTCCCAACCTTCAGGTTTGTATTTATATTTTTCCATTGGGACATCGGTAAATGACATAACCATTTCTCCGTCCTCGCCTTTTTGGAAGTTAATCCACTTTAACATATTCTTATCGTCACGATTTGGATAATCCTCACGAATGTGCCACCCGCGACTTTCTTTTCTTGCCAACGAGCCTTTAAAGAACATCTCTGCACAAAGTACCATAGATTTACAAGCATTAGCTTTCGCAAGATCATGCCAATCTCTTGCAACAACTTGAGCAACTTCCTTTTTTAATTTCTCAACTTCTTTTAATGCTTCAAGGAGTCTAGCTTCTGATTTATAAATTGAATAAGGAACATATTGCAGCAACGACTTAATTCTCCATTCAATTTCAGATGTAGTAGTACCATCATATCTATCAATTGGAGCATAAATCTGTTTTGTAATTTCTTCTATTTGTTCTTCTGAAACATTTACTTTTGATATATTAGAAGCATATTTTGCTGCACTAGGACCTGCAACTGAAGCTGTATAGACAGCATTCATGAGCCCTGAACCCCTGTTACGTCCTGGAGGAGTTGGAACAGCACCTGACCATGAAGAGCCATTTGCGCTTATGTCACCACATGAGAATAAACCTGGAAGATTAGAAGCCATATTATGATCAGCATAAAGTGGTGAACATTCACCGACAACTCCAGGCACAATTTCTCTCAAGTCACTTCCTGGATTTTTAGCATACCCACCTAGTTTAGCTTTTTCATAAAGTCTGTGAGCAAACTTATGAGTACCCGGCCTATACCACTCTTTTGGCGCTTGCCCTTTCATCGGGAATATGATCTGCCCAAATGGGTCATCAGGGAATTTATTTTCCGCAATATTTTCATAAATCGGACCATTACCAGCTGCAACTTCAGAATACATGACCAATCCTATCGCGCCACCAATATCTACACCACCACAGACATTTCTAAAAGCAGCATCTACTAAATCGGGTATATTAGGATCAACTTTCTTGCCGAACTTATTATACATATAATTTTCTGCCTCATAGGAAACATGACCATGATCTAATGAAACTATATTGACAAAAGAACCAAACTCAGCATTTCTCATCATTGCACCTGCGCGATAAGCAGCACCAATGCCTTCTCCACGTCCAGATGACCACATTTTCATAATACCCCAGTTTTGATTACCATTTGCTAAGATAACGGCTTTAGCTTTAAAGATATATCTTTCTCCGGTTAAAACTGAAAAACCAATTGCGCCGCTTACTTTCCCATCATAAGTAAGCAAGTCTGTAACATCAATTTTGTCCATGAATTCAATACCTTTTTTCTTAGCCTCCCTAGCCATATCAAGTAAAATAGTTGAATCTACTAAACAGACTTTCCATGGAATAGAAGGATGAGCATTAAAAGCAATATCTCTTCCTATAAACTTTGCACCCCATTTTTCCCATTTGTCCATTACCTTTATTGTACTATATGCATAATTTCTAAGAGCATCTTGGTCATTTAAATAATCACCAAGATTCCTTGTATGGTATTCTACGTATTTTTCCTCTCCTCCTTCTGGAATAAAAGCTACATGTCCACCACCTTTATTTGCTTTACCACCATATCCTAAGCTAGCTTTATCAACAGCCAAAACTTTTAAAGCAGGATCTTCATCTTTAACAGCGTGAGCAGCAGCTAACCCCGCAATGCCGTGACCAACAATAAGAATGTCAGTTTCAATTGTATTAGTTTTTATATCCATTATATTACTTCCTCCTCTCCAATTTTATCAGTATGATTTCGGAAATGGTTTTTTATAATCAATGGTTACGTGGACAGCGTTTTGTGGACATGTAGTTTCACAAACCAAACAATCTACGCAATCTTCTGGGTAAGCAGCAAATGGTCGGTTCTCTTTTTCATCCCAGCGAATTACATCCACAAAGCAAGCCTTATAGCATAATTTACAGCCAGTACAATTAGAATCAAATTTAATCGTATTCATAACTTATCCTCCTTTTGATATTTTTGTATTTAGGTCTTTGCAGAATCCCAAAATCCTTATGGATTAAGGGATTCTGCTGTATATTTTCAAAGGAATTCCCCCGCTTTCGTCGAATTTATATAAAAGACCGAATCACGAAAAGAAAGGGAGGAACTCCTATGAAAACCAAAGCTAAACAACTTTCTCTCGCCGATATTTACATTGATGTTCAATCCTTCTTTGAAGAAGATAAACCCAAGTTTATTAAACTCTTTGATTCCTTTATTGATTTATCTGAACTTATTCCGCCTTCTTTTTACGCCCATTATTATTCTCACTTCGGGCGTCATAGAGATTTTTCTCTTGAGTCTATGCTCACTGCTTTGATTATCCAAAAAATTCTCTCTATCCCTACTGTTCAACTCCTTGTCCATGTTCTTAAGCTCTCTAAAGAATTAAGAGAGCTTTGTGGCTTTAAAAGAGTCCCTCATCCTTCTCAATTCTCTAGATTTAAATCCATTTTCCTCAAAGATTTGGAGAATTTCTTCAATAATCTTGTTAATTTAACTGAGC
>DULG01000009.1 GCA_012840485.1 Clostridia bacterium
TATATAGGGTTTTAAGAGCATTAAAATATGCACAAGTTATATAAAAAGCATGATAAGTTGAAGGCTGAAATTAACTAAGTTTCAGGGGTTGTCTTAAAAAAATCCTACAGTATCTTGACACTATCTAGCTTTTATCTTCCCCTTGGTTTTTATTGCAAAAAAGTGTTACAATAAATATCGATAACAAATAAAACCATAGAAAGGAAGTGTTTATATGCCTTTTATAACAATTGAAGGACCAGATAATTTAAGTAAAGAAACTAAGGCAAAACTCATTTCTGAACTTACAAAAACAGCTTCACAGATACTTAACATTCCTACAAATGCATTTTCAGTAATTATAAAAGAAAACAATCCAGACAATATAGGTGTTGGAGGAATTCCATTATCTGAAATATATAAAAAATAACTTTTATTTATCTAATCTAATCAAAAATGTTAGTACCAATGGAAAAGACAAAATATCTCCTTGGTACTAACATTTTAATAGATCATATAATTAGATAATTTT
The DNA here is from genome assembly GCA_012840485.1 of Clostridia bacterium. GTDB lineage: Bacteria > Bacillota > Thermoanaerobacteria > Thermoanaerobacterales > Thermoanaerobacteraceae > Thermoanaerobacter. Next base: position 512 of record DULG01000009.1, read on the forward strand.
CTTTACACTTTTTCTTTCAACAAGATATACCGGTAAAATTACTTTGCGATTTTTTATCTCCCTTTTTTCTAAATAATCCATCATCATTTTAGCAGCAATTAAACCTTTCTTTTCAGCATCTTGATGAATAGTAGTAAGTCTGGGATTAGTGAGACGACTTACATCCAGATCGTCAAACCCTATAATGGAAATATCATCAGGAATAGATACTCCAACCTCTTGCAAGCCACTCATTATCCCCGCAGCAATTATATCTGCTGTAGCAAATATTGCAGTTATATCTTTGCGTTGACTTAAATTACGCCCAAGTTCTATACATTCTTCTACAGTTATACCATGTTCATAAATATTTGCTTGGTTAATAGGTATTCCAGCCTCTTGTAATGCTGCCTTATATCCCTTTAATCTTTCTTCAAGTACTCCATTTGGCCTAATTTTAGGTGAAACAAATACTATATTTTTATGTCCATTATCAATTAAATATTTAGTAGCTATATATCCACCTCTAAAATCTTCTAAACCAACCTTTAAAATCCTTTCATCCTCAACATAACTATCAATAAGCACTATAGGTATATCAAAATTTTTTAGTGTTTGAAAAAAGTCATCCTCAAAAAGACCTGTCATAATTATTCCGTCCAGATTCCAGTTTTTTAATAAAGTAACAAGTTCACGTTCATTTGCAACAGTGCGAATCATCATAAAATAACCTTTTTTACTAAATTCCTTTTCAATACCACCAATAAATGCCGTATGGAATGGGTCTTGAATAAAACTTCCACTCTCTGATGGAACTACATAATTAATTATACCAATAATTTTAGAAGAATTATTTACTAAAGAGCGTGCCGACATATTAGGAATATATTGTTTTTCCTTAATTATTTTTTCTATGCGCTCAATTGTTTCTTTAGACACACGATTATACCTTTTATGAATGACATTAGTCACTGTAGTAACACTTACATTTGCTTCCTTAGCAATATCCCTAATTGTAACAATATTTTTTTTATTTGGCATAGTCTCCACCTTGTTTCGGCAAGTTAACAAATATTATTTGAAATCTCTCAATTAGATAACAACTCTTGCCGAATTACTCAAGTATTTTTCTCCCTCCCTATCTAATAATTTATGTTTTCATTGGTGTCTTCAATTAATTTGGCATGTATTACTAGCCTCGCATCCTTAAACTCATAACTGCACGTAGAAAGTGTTAATATCCTATCTTTTGTCGTAACAGTCACATTATTTTTAAATAATGATTTATTTCTTATAGTATCTAAGTAAGCCCCATATTCCTCCGGAGAAGCAAAATTTGTTATAAGATAATTAAATTTTGTATCTGTTACATAAACAGAAAATATTTCTCCCTTATATTTTTTATACAAAGTTTCAAACAATATGAGAGGATGACTCTCAAAAAAATCTTTCTTTTTATAGTAAACTAGATCATGAAACATGGAGCCATTTTTCATATCATGTCCATATAATATAATATTTGAATCTTTCTTTTTAATGTTGTTTCTAAAGTCCATAAATATTGAGCCAAAAAACGATTTGTTGCCATTTATATCATGGTCAAGATAATATTCATTGTCATTTGATTGTAGAACAGGATAATCAATCCGTGTACCAGGTATGTTAATCCATCCTACTACATCTGAATTTACTTTAAGTAATGGTTTAAACTTATCAATAATATTACCTGTCTCACCATTACAAATAGCAGCATTTGGTTCACTATTTATACTATTTATGCTACCTGACATTTCGTTTTGGTCAAATTGTTGGTGAAGAGCATTAATAGTAGTATAGCTCCTATAATAATCATACAATATATAACCAATCATATAAAGTGAAAACCCTAAAATCACAATTAACACAATAGAAAAATTTTTTCTCAAATTAGGCTTTCCTAATATCCCAAAACCCAGGATTTTCTTATGAAAAATTTTTAAAAACAAAACAGCAGCCACCTCTTTTAAATAATCAAATGTGCTTTCACAAATTGTGATATTGTAAAATTAATCACCTGGTCCATAAATTTCCAATTCTCCAATTTGGCCGCCTGTAGCACCTGTATTAGCTGTAAATATTATTTGTATATAACGAGTTTTTGCTGGACTATCAAGCTTTATATCAACTATATTTCCAGTCATCGGGTCGAAAGTATAATCTTTTGTAGGAATTAATTCTTTAAAAGTCTTCCCATCATCACTACAATTGATAGAAAATGTCTGTACTCTCTTACTCCAGATTTTATTAGGATTAAGAGCTATTCTTATAGAAGTTATCGTACTAACCTTGTGTAAATCAACAGTAACAATATTAGGATAAGAATTAGCTTTTCCTTCCCAATATGTCGTGATTTTGCCATCTGTTGCATTTGTCGGAACATAAACCTGCGTATACCCATTTGCCTCTACTGGCTTATGAAGTGCTAAATTTACCCCTTCTGGTTGAGGAGGTATAACAGGTTCAGATGTCTTAAATTCAGGTGGGGTTTCGGCTTTTGTCTGTTCTGGAGTTTGAACAATCGTAATATTACCTGCATTATTTACTGATGCTCCTGCTATCATTAGGCTTACAGAAATTGTAACAGAAGCAATCAATAAAATATATAAAAGAATAATTATCTTTTTCTTTTTCATCGTTAATTAAACTCCTTTCCGCCAGCAATTATTCTATACTTATATTCTTCGCAAATTGATTAGTCTTAAATTTACCTTCATCTAAAGAATTTATCTTTTTACCAAGTATTAGGAGGTTTTTAATTTTTACATTTTCTATTGTATGGTTTTCATCATATCCTACAATACGTGATGGTGGAAAATTCCCGCGTAAAACTTTAACATTCTCTACTGTAACAGCGCGAATATTACCTCGTTCATGAGTTGATGACCATTGACTTGGAAGAATTGCAAAGTCTATAAGTTGATTGTTATCTCCTGCATCACCCGAACCCATTTGTGCATTCTCTACAACTATATTTTGATAAGTTATATTTTCCACTAACGCATCATCGCTATTGTGTATGCTTATTACTGGCTTGTGAAAATTATACAATACAGTTATATTTTTAAAGGTAATATTCGATATAGTAGAATTTGGTTGTTTGCCTTTGTTTGTCTCATATCCTATTTCGCAAGACTGAGCTAAATCAGTCCATACCTGTATATTATCAAACGTGATATTATTAGAATTTCCTGCATAATTTTTTACAACCAAGCTATCATCCCAACTTCTAACAAAAGAATTCGAAACATATATATCTCTACTTGATTGTATAGTAATACCATCACCATTAGGTCTAGCTGTAATAATTTTAACATTATCAACTTTAACATCATCACACTCAAAAAGATTTAAAGCCCAAGCATTTGGATTCAGTAGTATAATGCCTTCAATATTTACATTTTTACTATTCATAACGTTTATTGGAACCCTCGCAATTTCGCCTTTTTGTGTCCATGAATCCCAAATACTACCATCAACGATACCACGTCCTCGAATAGTCACATTATTTAACAATGTTCCATGTACAGTAGTATGAACAACTGCTCCTCCTGAAATATAAAGCGTTTGCCCACTTTCAAGTGCTATATCATCAATCGTCCATTCACCAGGTCCAATAAAAACAACATTTTTATCACCTTTTTTAGGTATATCTTTTTCAATTGGATTAGCAAAAATATGAACTGCCCCTTCTACAGAATTATTAAACTGTACAGTATAAAAACCTGGATTATCAATTCGAAAAGTAACCGTGTTTCCCTTAATTAAAGGTTTAATGCCGCTTGCTGTAGGAAGTACACTGCAAGATTCAATTTTATTGATATTTGAAACTGTAATTTCAACATTTACTTTGCCTTCAAAGTCAAAATATGTCATTGGAGTTTTTGATAGAGGTGGTTTTCCATCATTTACCCACCTATGGGTATTATTTACCGTTGCATCATAAACAAAAACATCATGTCCATTTACTTTAATTTTAGTATCATTTGAAGGTTTTATTGTTTTTGGTCCCTCATATAAAACAAGTTTTGTATTTTTAGTAGCTTGAATTTTGGTAAAATAATCTATTACCATATATATAGAAAACGCTATAGAAATTACTGTAATAACAGATAATATGACAATTAGAATGTTTTCATTAAAACCTTTTCCATTTGACATAAACATCCAATTCCTCCTTTAAGAAGTGTTTTATATTTTAACCCTTTATACCTGTTTTTGATATACCTTCCATGATATACTTTTGGAAAATTCCAAATAATATAATGGGCGGAATTATTGAAAATACAATTGCTCTTATTATATCTACATCCGTAGCAATACTTGTTCTAAATTGAAATAACCTTACCATCACTGTTTCTTTTCCAGTATTGTTTAAAACCAGATATGGTAAAAGGAAATCTGACCACGCTGCATTAATAGCATAAATAACAATAACCGCATTTATCGGCGTGCTTAAGGGCAATATAATTCTAAAAAAAATCCCTAACTCACTACTTCCATCTAACCTTGCTGCTTCAATAAGAGACTGTGGAATTGAATCAAAAAATTGTTTATATAATATTACAAAAAACGCATTTGCACCCATGGAAAGCCACAAGGGAATAAAAGTACCTTGTAAACCTACTTTATTTATGTTGATAAACAACGGAACAATAGCCGTCGTAGGAGGTAACATGAGACTCCACAAAATTAACGTATAAATTAAATTTGACCCTTTAGGTCTAACCTTAGAAATACTGTATGCCAGGAGACCATTGAAAATCACTGCACATATGGCACTTCCTATAACAGAATAAAAGGAATTAACATAATATTTCCAAAACTTTAATACTTTCCATGTATTTACAAAATCGTTAAAACTAAATTTATGCGGCAAAAAAGATGGTTCATTTACAAATTCACTCAATGTCTTAAAGCTGGATAAAAAAATCCATACTATTGGTATTACAGCTATTAAAACTAATATTAAGGAAATCAATAAAAGAAAATAATATCCTATCCTAACATTCAAGCTCTTTATATCAAACTGCCGTATAACACCACTATTCTTTTTAGTAAGTCTTGTCATTTCTCTCTTCACCTTCTACATTTCTTTTTCGCGAATTATTTTGTTATATAAGAATGTGAAAAATATTAGAAACAAACTAATTACAACAGAAACTGCACTGGCTTTAGGATAATCAAATTTCTCAAAAGCATATTTATAAACCAGCTGCATCAAAGAAATAGAAGCATTATTTGGTCCCCCATTTGTCATTACAAGAGGTTCATATAACACTTGAAATACAGCTATAATTTGCAGTATTAATAGCGTTCTTGCTAAATTATATATATTGGGAACAGTAATATGCCAAATTCGTTTCCATATGTTGGCTCCATCTATTGCAGCTGCTTCATAAAGCTCAGGGTCAATACCCTGTAAACCTGCAAGATATAATAGTGTAGTAGCCCCTGCTCCCCTCCATGTCATCGTTACAACAATTAAAGGGATAGTCAACTTAGGATCTGCTAACCATACTTGCGGCTGTATCCCAAAATTTTTTAATATAATATTTAGCATCCCTGTATCACTCGGCTTAAAAATAAAACGCCACATCATAGCAACAGCTAATCCTGGAATCACATTTGGAAGATAAATACCTACTCTAAAGAACCCTTTAAAGTGTATAATTTCATTTAAAATTATCGCCATAATTATAGGAACAAAAAATCCTATTACAAGGGACCATAAAGTATAAGAAAATGTATTTAATAGTGCTGCCATAAAGTCCGGATCTTTAAATATTGTTGCATAGTTCTCAAGCCCTACAAACTTTATAAACCTCATTCCATGGGCTATATAAAAGGACAAATGTACGCTTTCCAATAACGGCACCCATACAAAAAAACTAAAAAGAACCAGACTTGGCAACATAATAATTAAACCTGCAATATCTCGTTTTGTAAGCATCTTAGTACTTTTATTTAGAACTTTATTAAAACTATTCATCAGCGTCCTCCTAACAAAACCTTCTTGATTAAATTGAAATGAAAAAGATAAGTAGAGCACTGTCATAAAGTACAATTGATATATCGTAATAATTAAATAATTGATTATATAATCGGCAGTGCTCTAGAAAATATTTTTATTTGTTAACATTCCTATCCAATAAGTCTTGGAAATTATTATTAGCATTATCTAAAAGTTTATTAACATCAGCATTTTTGTCTGTTATAACAGCTTGAATAACTTTTGTCAGCTCTGCGTACAAATCTTGGGTTAATACTGGCTCTTCTGGCCGCAACACGCCTTCCTTTTTTATCCAATTATAATAATCATTATAAAGAGCCATATTAACGTTGCTGTATTCTTTAATTACATCGTCTAAAGTTTTTAAATAATTTGGATCAATCCATGCAGGAAAACCAGGAATTACAGGGACTCCATTTTCTACACGATTTTTGGCATCTTCTCTAAGACCAGCTATCGATTCATCCGTTACAACAGGGGCCTTCCCTATCATTTCAAGGAAATTTAGTGCAGCCATTATTTCTTCAGAACTTGCGTTCGCACTAAACATATATGGCGTACCACCCATTAACGAATATTGACCTTTTGGTCCTGCCGGAACTGGAACTATAGATAATTTATCAACTGGAAGACCATTTACTTGGGTAGGCTGATTTACAGCATCTTGTGCACCCAAATACATAGCCGCTCTTCCTGTCCCTATAGCTTGAAATCCCGAAGCCCAATCTTCGCTTAACGGGTCATCTGTAAGAACATTATACTTCCACTTTAAATCTTTTACAAAATTCATTGCAGCTATAACTTCTGGTGAATTAAGATTAGCAACCCATTTACCATCTTGTTGAATTTCAAATTTTGCACCAAAATCCCATGCAATTTGTGTAAAATGCCAACCAGCAGCATTATCTTTTGCTAAAAGGCAAAAACCGGCTCTTCCCGTTTTATCTTTTATTATTTTTGCAACTTGAGCTAATTCATCCCATGTTTTTGGATACTTTGCTGTGCCATCAGGGTTCATTAATCCTGCTTTTTCAAACAAATCAAGATTTAAATATAGTCCTAATGCATATCCATCACGAGGCACACCATAAATTTTACCATCTTTGGATAGTAAATCTTTTATAGATGGATTCATTAATTTATCCCAACCTTTTTGTTGAAGCTCTGAAGTTATGTCTTTAACAAACCCACCCGCAATTAATTTTTGTGGTTCTGTAAACCATGTTTCAAAAATTGTTGGTAATTTACCTGCCTCAGCCATAGGAACAAAAGTATCAAGTGAATACTGATAATGGTCAGGAACTACTTCTACATTAGGATATTTAGCTTCAAACTGTTGTTTCCATTTTTCAAACATTTGAACATCATTTGTCAAAGTATCTTCGGGCCAAATGCCTAATTTTAATACAACTTTTTGTTCTTTTTGAATTTCCCCACTATTTGTAGTCGGTGATTTATTGCCTTTATTACAGCCACTCATCAAAAAACTAAATAAAAGTAGTACGGCCAAAAACAAATAGCCTTTTTTCATTTTCTCCCCTCACTTCAATTTAATTTTAAAATTTTTATAATTAGCTCTTTGCAATATTGCAAAGAGCTAATTATACTTTACAAATCAAGGTTTATTTCATCATTAATTATTTAAAATCAATATTTATTTTTTATCTTAATGTATGTGCATTCTTGTTAGTCCTTTTATTTAACATTATTAATGCTATTGAAGAGAAAATAACCAAAGTTCCAAATCCACTCAACATACCAAGTGTGTTGTCTCCAGTTTTTGGATTGGAAGTATTATCAGAAGAAGTAGTACTTGTGCTTCCTGAAGAAGAAGTTGATGGGCTATTGGTTAACACCATTTTTGTAAGATAAATTTTGGCATTCTGAGCTTCAGCTTTATTTAACGCAAAATCAGGTGTCTGTTTTTCGGCATCTCCCCACTTTGTTACTCCATTAGCAGCTAAATCAATAGTATATGTTTTATAATTCGTATCTAATGTAATGCCCCAATCACCAAATGACTTTCCAACATTTCCAAGTGTCATGTGTACTTTTTCACCATCTTGAGGCTTATCTGATTTTAAAGTAATTACTAAATATTTGTATGAAGTTGCAGTAAAATTGTCATCTTTCTTAAAATTCAAAGTAACCCATGCATTATCAATACTTGAGTCAAAAACCAAAGCCCCATTTTCTAATGTGAAAGCCGGCCCATATGGTCCCCAGTATCCATCACCATCTTGGCCATTGAATCCATTAGCAATGACAAAATCATTTGCAGCAACAGCAAATCCGCTATAAAGTAACAAGCTCATCACTATTAAAATTGCCAATAATACTTTTTTCATCTTTCTCCTCTCCTTTTTTATTATAATTTTACATGATTTTAAAGTTTAACGTTCAATTACATTTTATGCCAACCACACTTTTTGCATTTATCCCCCCCTTTAAAGCAAAATTTATTTATAACGTGCCTTAATGCTTTGTAAATATATAAAGCACTGCTATATATTTTGAAGGGTTTCTATCTAGCTAAATAGCCTAAAAAAGTGAAGAAACCTTTTAAAAACAATTATGATTCAAGCAACTAAAATATTACCAAAATTTCGGTTGCATTGTTTATTATACAATTTTTAAAAGTGGACTTTTACTTTTAAAATATCACAATATGCAAAATCTAGACTCACCCCCTTACCTTTAGTTTAACGTTAAACTTATTTGTTTTAAAATAAATAACGTCTTCCTACTTTTTAATGTAAAACGTTCTTCTTTACCGTCTCATTATTTATTCGTTTTCATCAGTTTGTATATATATTATACCTCACAAAAAAAACATTTGCAATATCTAAAAATTATTTTTTTAGACATATATTAACTTATCAAAATAATCAACCGTAGATACTACCACAATATTCAACTTAACAAATAAATCCTTGATAAATTATTTAAATATAATAATCATATGAAAAATTTTTATATGGAACCGGATTTTATATGCCTTTTTATTTAGCATTTCAATCAATATCTTTATTTAATTTTCTTTAATTTCTTTTATCTCTTTTAACATTTTCCTTTTTAACTCCAAATCTTTTGCAATATAATCAAGTATTTTTTCTTGCGTTTTTAAAGTATTATTAAGACGTATTTCATTTTGTTTTTGAAGCTCTACTGTATAACTGTAAATCTTATCATTTACTTTTTTATTTACATAAAACCTATAGATAACAATTCCTAGGGCTATTATTACTATTAGAGTCAATATTGTCAATATTGCCAATATTTCAATTTCATATAGCGCTGATAAACCATTCATTTACATATTCCACCTTTCAATTACTTTCTAAAACCCATTTTCATTTACAAACTTTTTATTATAAAGTGCATATTTACACCCATTTATAAATTATCGCTATATCTTTTCTATTCTCAATCTCTCTTTCACAAACTCAATGGCATCTTCTTTACTCTCAATCTCACCATAAAATCTATTTTTTCTTATCTCATATAAAATTTGTCCTAGTTTTTTACCATCTTTTATATCAAAATTTATTATTATATCTAAGGGAGAAAGTAAAGGCTCTTGTGCTTCCTTAAATTCTACATATCTTCTTAGAAGCTTAGTTATAAAATCCGTGTATTTTGGTATATCTTCTTCCTTACCTAAATTGAGCCTTGTTGCTGTAAAATCTGCTAAAGATAAGAGCAAAACTCCTATAGAATCATCTTTGAGTTCGGAAAAAAACCTAAAAAGCGATTTATTAGTCGGCCCTCCATTTACATAATATATTAAAGGTTTCATGTGATATAAAACTAGCTTTTTTAACAATGTCGTCTCTTTCCTTGGCATTTTCATTCGTGCAGCTATTTTCTTTACAATTTCAGTTCCTTTTATTTCATGATTGTAAAAATGTATTCTATTTTCTGTATCAATGTATATAGACTCTGGTTTGCCTATATCATGAAATAAAGCTCCTAACTTTATTATATCTTTTACCTTGTTATTCGCAGAAAGAGTCCTATTTAAATACTCCGAAACTATATCATATACGTCTTTGGGAAATCTCATAGAATTTATGATATTTTCGTATTCTTCTACGGTTTTTAGTGAATGTATCCAAGCATTCGTAAGGTGATAATAGCACTTTCCTACTTCTTTCATTTTAGCAACTTCTTCAAATATATTTTCCATAAGTTTTAAATCTTCCATCATTCTTAAATATTTGTGAGAATTCTTTTCTTTTAATATTATAAAAATTTCATTCATTATTCTCTCTGGCGCTACTTGTTTTATTAAGGCCGCTTCTTCTCTTATTTTAGCCTTTGTACCCTCATCAATATCAAATTTGTAAGTCGCAGCAAATCTCACAGCTCTCAAAGCCCTTAAAGGGTCTTCTTTAAAAGTCATCACACCAACATGCTTTATTTTCCTGTTTTTTATGTCCGTCACGCCACCAAAAGGGTCAATAATATATTCAAATTCAAAATAATCCGTCAGTTTTATAGCCATAGCATTCATTGTAAAGTCTCTATGAGCTAAATCTATGTATATGTCTTCACCTCTTAAATTAGTAAAATCTAATATTTCATCTCCTACAACAACCCTATATGTGCCTTTTTCCGCCATAAAAGGCACAAAAGTACCCCCTAATTTTTCTGCCGCTAATTTGGCAATTTTCTCTGCATCTTCCTGAACTACAAAATCATAATCTTTAGCTTCTCTATTTAAAATCCTGTCCCTTATGTATCCCCCAACAATATACAAATTATATGCTTCTTTTCCTAATTTTCTTATTAATTTTGGTATTGTTGCCACAAAAAATCATTCCTTTCCTTTTAAAAGGCAAAACAACATTACACTATATAGTATAACAAAAGTGAAAAAGTGTACAAGTATTAAAAAAATAATCTGCTATAAAATACACAAGAAAGTATTGCGATAATATCTGCAAAAATTCCAGAGATAACAGAATGTCTCATCTTTTTTATTCCCACTGCCCCATAGTAAACAGCAAGAACATAAAAAGTGGTCTCAGTAGATCCATACATAGCAGAAGCCATTTTCCCGATTAGAGAATCGGCACCATGAGTTTTTATAATCTCAGTCGCAATCCCCAAAGCACCACTTCCCGAAAGGGGCCTTATTAAAGCAAGAGGCACAAGCTCCTGTGGCATGCCTATTTTATTTGTAAAAGGCATTAAAAATTTCCCTAACAAGTCAAGGGCACCTGACGCTCTTAATACACCTATTGCCACAAGCATTGCTACAAGAGCTGGAAATATTTTTATAACTACAGAAATTCCTTCTTTTGCCCCATCGACAAACCCTTCATACACTTTGACATTTTTTATGATTCCATAAAAAGGAATAACAAGAACAAGTATAGGAATAATCCATTCAGATATAATTTTCATCATTATTTTCACTCCTTAAATATAGGCATTTTTTCAAGGTATTTATTCAAAATAAGGCCAGCTACAAGAGCAGTGCTGGTTGAAAGTACGCTGACAATCACAAAATCCGCAGGATTTTTAGCTCCCAAAGAAGCCCTTATTCCAATCATCACTGCAGGTATAAGCTGTATTGAAGCTGTATTTATCACTAAAAAGCGGCACATAGCATTTGAAGCACTGTCTTTTTTATTAAGCTCTTGAAGGTATTCCATAGCCTTAATCCCAAAAGGTGTTGCTGCATTACCTAATCCCAACATATTAGCTGATATATTCATTATCATCGCTGAAATAGCTGGGTGATCTTTTGGCACATCAGGAAAAAGCCTTATAATTGTAGGTTTTAGTAATTTTGCGATAATATCTGTAAGGCCTAACTTATCTGCAATTTTCATTATTCCAAGCCATAAAGACATTACACCAACTAGCCCTATCGAAATAGCAACAGCAGTCTGTGCTGAATCAATTATAGCTTTGGATACTTCTGCCATTCTGCCATTTATTATTCCTACTAAAACTCCTATCGCTATCATAAAAAACCATATGTAATTTATCATGGTATAGCCCTCCCAAATTACCAAAAAAACTTCGTTTATGCTTTTCTTCTTATGTAATAAAATTTATGTTATTAACCTTAAAAAATTCCAAAAAAGGTGTTGACTTATTTTTCAAAACTTGGTATTATTATAAGTGAAATATAACTGTCGAATTTTGTAACTCAGGAGGGGAGAAAAATGTTGAAATCCACAGGTATTGTAAGAAAAGTAGACGAATTGGGAAGGGTAGTAATACCGATTGAACTCAGAAGAACACTCAACATCGCAGAAAGAGACGCTCTTGAAATCTACGTTGATGGGGAACAAATAGTCCTCAAGAAGTATGAGCCTGCTTGCATTTTCTGCGGCAACGCTGAGAATGTAATAAACTACAAAGGCAAAAATATATGCAAAAATTGCCTTGAAGAGTTAAAGAAATCTGTAGACTAATAGCAGGATAAATAATAGGAGGGTATGTCCTCCTATTATTTATATTCTTCTTTTTTTCTTTCCGGTTCTACATGGATTATCACATGGGAATCAGGAAATCTATCATTTATTTGCTTTGAAACCTTATGAGATAATTCATGGGCTTCTACAATATTAGAATCTCTGTCTACTCTCACATGAACATCTATTTCTCTTTTGGAGCCTGATTTTCTCGTCCTCAATTTATGAAAGCTTGTAATTTCAGGATTCGATTTTATTATATCCTCTATTTCTTTTATCTCCTCCTCTGGGAGGCTTGTGTCTGTCAAATCTCTCAAAGCTTCCTTTGTCAAATCAATTGATGCTTTAACAATTAATATAGCGACAAAAATAGCTATAATTGGATCTAGAATGTCTAGTTTGGTAATTTTTATGACAATAAGTCCTAAAGCAACTCCCAACGAAGTAAATACATCAGTTAAAAGATGCATAGCATCTGCTTTTAAAGCAATAGAATCTTCTTTTTTACCTATTTTAAATAAAAAATATGACACTCCACTATTTACAAAAGATGCAAAAAGCATCACCATAATGCCCATCCCTAAATTTTCTACATAAGTACCGTTAATTATTCTTTTTACCGCCTCATATACAATAAGTAGAGCAGCAAAAAAAATTAAAATAGCTTCCACAAAACCAGACACATTTTCATATTTACTGTGACCAAAAGGGTGGTCTTCATCTGCAGGTTTTACTGCTATTCGTATAGAGAAAAAAGCAATGAGACTTGCAATTAAATCAATTGAAGAGTGTATAGCTTCAGAAATTACACCTACAGAATGCATCAGTATACCTGCTACTAATTTTACAACTATTAGTATGCTGTTAGAAACCACAGATAGCAATGCAGCTTCTTGCTTATTCATGACATCCTCCGTATTATCAATTGAAATTTCCCTTATTGATATATATTATAGTTTATTCCCAAAAAATATGCAAATATTTTTTAATTTAAGATATTGAAACTCAATTTCAATTGATAATTCAATACGTTCTTATTTATTTTCTTCCTATAGTAAGTTTATACACTTCTCTTTTTGAAATGCCTAATTCTTTAGAGACTCTTTTGGCTGCTTCTTTTTTATCCATTCCCTCTTTTAAGTATCTCTCAAGCAATTCATCTGGGTTCGCTTCTATTTGTGCAGTTTTTGCCCCTTCAATGAGTATTACAATCTCTCCTTTTATTTCATCCCCCAGTTTCTCCAAAACCCCTTCTGCTGTACCTCTTATAAATTCTTCATGAATTTTGGTAAGCTCCCTCGCAATGACAACTTTTCTATCTCCTATGTATTTTATTAACTCTTGAAGGGTATCCTTCAACCGATGAGGAGCTTCATAAAGTATAACAGTTTTTTCTTCTTTTGAAATACGATCTAACCTTTCTTCTCTTTCTTTATTCTTTTTGGGCAAGAAACCTTCAAAAACAAAAGAAGAAGTGTCAAACCCTGAAGCGATTAAAGCAGTAATTGCAGCAGTTGGGCCGGGCAGTGGTACAATTTTTATACTTTCTTCTATGCAAAGTTTCACAAGGTCTTCTCCAGGGTCTGAAATTGCCGGTGTACCTGCATCTGTCACCAAGGCAATTGATTTACCTTTTTTTAATTCTTCTATCAGCTTTAGTCCACTTATCCTTTTATTGTGCTCATGGTAACTTAAAAGAGGCTTTTTTATGTCATAATGGTTTAAAAGTTTAAGAGTTTGCCTCGTATCTTCCGCAGCTATAATATCAACTTCTTTTAAAGTTTTTAAAACTCTTAAAGTTATATCTTCTAAATTACCAATAGGAGTGGGACATAAATATAATACCCCATGATTTTCCATCTTTATTCCTCCTCTAACTGCTCTTTAGAGTATATTTCTACAATTTCTTTTGTATATTCCCCACTTTTTTCATACACATAAAGGGGAGCCAATATGTTTAAACCCGGCTGAGAACCTTTTTTTGATTCTATTAGCAAAAGATTGGGTTTACTATCTACATAAGGATACACAAATCTCAATTTTTTAGGTTCTAAATTGTATTTTCTTAAAAAATACAAAATGTCAACTAATCTTTCTGTTCTATGAATCATAAAAAATTTTCCTCCAAATTTTAAAAGTTTTGAAGCAGCTTTTATAAAGTCCTCAAGCCCCCCATATATTTCGTATCTTGCGATATTCTCCGACTCTTCTTTTTTTTCAAATCCTGTTTTAACAGGCATATATGGAGGATTTGAAGTAACTACATCAAATTTCTCATGTCCTAATATTTTATCTATTCCCCTTATGTCTCCTCTTATTATTTTTATTCTTTTTTCTAATTTATTGATAAATACGCTCCTTTTAGCCATATCCGCTATATATTCTTGTATTTCAACACCGTAAATAAATGTATCCTGAGTTTTAGCAGCAATTAAAATAGGTATTATGCCATTACCACATCCTAAATCTACAATTTTACCTCCTTTTTTAACAGTGATAAAATTTGCTAACAGCACTGCATCCATTCCAAATTTAAATTTATCCTTATGTTGGATTATAACTAAATCTTTTAGGTTTAATTCATCTAATCTTTCCCCATCTTTCAACATTTTATCACCTCTGTCAGTATTCTTCTTTATTTTATCATAAACTTTTTTAAATAGTGTATTGAAAATTAAAGTAGTGCACAGTATACTATATAAAGAATTTAAACATTAGGAGGATGAAAAGTTGATAAAAATGGGTACCATTCCTCGAATAAATTCAGAAATAAATAAATTGAAAATAGCTATTTTGCATAGACCAGGAGAAGAATTAGAAAAGTTAACTCCTCAAAATTTAACCGAACTCCTTTTTGACGACATCCCTTGGGTTAGGAAAATTCAAGAAGAGCACGACAACTTTGCAAAAGTATTGCAACAAAATGGTGTTGAAGTGCTGTATTTGCAAAATCTTCTAGAAGAAATATTAAAAGAAGAAAATGTAAAGGAAAAATTCATTGAAGAGTTGCTTCAGGTAAATGGAGTAACTTCTCCAAAAATTATTAACTACTTAAAGGAATTCCTGAGAGAAAAATCTTCGAAGGAAGTCGCTGAAATAGCAATTGCAGGTCTTTCCTTAAATGAGGCAAAAATAAAAAAATCTATAATGGGTTTAGCAGAATACATATACCAAGACAATTATTTTTATATAAAACCCTTACCCAACCTCTATTTTACAAGAGACCCTGGAGCAATGATAGATAGCGGTTTAATGATAAGTTCTATGAAACCAGCAGCCAGAAAACCAGAAACTTTAATACTAAAATACGTTTATCAACATCATGAAATATTTAGACAAAATTACATTCCTTTGTGGTATGATGATAACTATCCTCATTCTATCGAAGGTGGAGACATACTAGTATTAAGTGAAAAAGTAATTGCCGTAGGATGTAGTGAAAGGACAACCCCTCAGGCAGTAGAGCAATTAGCCCATAATTTGTTTGAAAGAGGTTCTTCCGTAGGGAGGATATTGGTAGTACAAATTCCCATAAAACGATCCTACATGCATCTAGATACAGTTTTCACGATGGTTGACACAAACAGATTTGTTTTTTATCCAGGAATAAAAAATGAATTGAAGGTATTTAGCATCATAAAAGAGGAAAAAGGATTTTCTATACGTCAAGAAAAAGATTTGCAAACAGCATTAAAAAGTGCACTAAACCTCTACACTATAGACATAATACCAACTGGCGGATTAAATGCGATAGCTTCTGCAAGAGAACAATGGAATGACAGCACAAATACTTTGGCTATTGCCCCAGGAGTCATTGTCACTTATTCTAGAAATGAAATATCTAATAAAATAATGGAAAAAGAAGGAATAAAAGTAATACCTATTGAAGGGTCAGAACTTTCAAGAGGAAGAGGAGGCCCTCGCTGCATGACTATGCCTCTTTTGAGAGAATAGGTCAAATCAAAGTCCCTCTTTTTTAAAACTTTAAAGAGGGACATTTTAATTCTTATACACTGTTAATAATTTTTTAACAATTTAATGGTATAATATTGAAGTGTAATTTACTATTTTAAAAAGGAAGGGTCCTGTATGAAAAAATCTCTAGCCATTTTTTTATGTTTTGTATTTATTTTATTTACAATTTCCCCTTCAATCACTTTTGCTTCGCCGGTACAAAATAAAATAGCTGTGCTTTTCATCTTAGACAGGACAAGTATTAACGACATTGATAAGCACAATCTTCCAAATATAAAAAAACTATTAGATATAGGTTCCTTAGCCCTTATGAATACTAAAACAGCAGGAAGTTATTCTGAACCGGCTGCTTATCTCACTATAGGAACGGGTACAAGAGCTTCAACTGGCGAAATGGGTGGTCTATGTTTTAATAAAAATGAGGTCTATGGCTATACCTCTGCTGAAAAACTATACCATCTGTATACAGGTAAAGAACCAAAAGAAGGCAATATAGTTAACTTAGGAATACAAGATTTAATAAATCAAGCTTCAAGCTTAAATTATACTGTCACTCCAGGACTATTAGGCCAACTTTTAAAAGAAAATGGAATAAATGTATATGTGCTAGGAAACTCTGATATAAAGACTTCTTCTGGCATATACTACAACAGATACGCTCCTCTAATTGGTATGGACAAAAATGGAATAGCGCAAGGTGATGTAAGTGAAGACTTGCTTGTAAGAGACGAAAACAGCCCCTACATGATAAAAGCTGATTATGAAAAAATTTACAACAAGTTTTTAGAGTACAGTAAAAATGGCGGCTTCATCATTATAGATCCAGGAGATATTTTAAGAGCAGATGTGTTTTCCAAATACACTTCTCCTTCTCTATCCAACTCATACAAAGAAAAAGCCTTGCAAGAATCTGACAAACTAATAGAGAAAATTCTCTCCAATTTGGATTTATCAAAAGATTTACTTATCTTAGTCACTCCTTATCCTTCTAATCAAGATATTCAAAATAGCAATCTGATAACTCCTGTAATAGTAGCAGGCCCTTCTTTTTCAAAAGGCTTTGCTACTTCTAATACCACAAAAAGAGGAGGAATTATTGCAAACTTAGATATAGCTCCGACAATATTGACATATTTTAACATAGAACCTCCTGTAGAAATGTTAGGTCATCCAATTAAAAGCATTCCAAGCAACAATGCTCTTAGTTATCTTATAAAAGCTGATGAGATGATAGTTTCTGTGCACAACGTAAGACCAGTTATATTGAAAACTTATGTGTTGTTTTTAATAATTGTGTTAATACTTTATGTAGGATTGTTGTTTTTGAAAAAAGACCATTTAAGATATTTAACCCCTGTAATCTTGGGCGTAATGACCATACCCCTTACTTTTTTGGTGCTGCCTCTGTTAGGACCTTTATCCGTTTATTTGAACGCATTAGCTATTATAACAATAACTCTGCTAATTGTTGCAATAATAATGCTTCTGGTAAAAAATGACCTTGATAGATTAATGGTGATAAGTTTAATAACTGCGATAGCTATAATAATAGACCTGCTGTTAAATTCTCCTTTAATGAAAAATTCTATATTAGGGTATGATGTAATAAGTGGTGCCAGATACTATGGAATAGGAAACGAATATATGGGGGTATTGATAGGTTCTTCAATTGTAGGAATTAGTTTATTAATCGAAAAATATAAAAAGAATATTCTTAAAATATTCGGACTGGTCTTTTTTGCCCTTGTATTTTTACTGATGTTTCTTCCTCAATTTGGCGCAAAAGTAGGAGGATTAATAACAGGTTTTATGGCTTTTGGAACTACAGTTTTAATGTTCTTTGGTGTAAAAATGGATAAAAAGAACTTTTTGCTATTGTTTTTCTTTATGTTAGTATTGCTATTTTTGATGTTTATAGTTTCAATGTTTTTAAACACTACCACCCATATGGCTCAAACAGCTATTATTGTAAAAAATGAAGGTATAAATTCTTTACTGCAAATTTTTGTAAGAAAACTTCAGATGGAGTTTAAACTTATAAGATACACTATATGGTCTTGGGTGCTTATAATCTCTATTATAGTCTTGTTTATACTCTCTTACAAACCAACAGGAGTTTTACAAAATATCTTTAGAAAATATAAATACCTATACTACGGTTTTTTTGGCAGCATTGTAGGAATGCTTTTTGCTCTGGGTTTTAATGACGCTGGCATTGTAGCCGCATCAACTATTTGCATATATGCAATACCTCCCATCCTACTGCTGCTCCAAAGAAAAGTATGACCTCCATTAGACTTTTAAATTTTGCTCCTTTTAAGGGGTGTGTTATAATTGTAATTGTAGCAATAGACTTACCAAAAACAAGGAGTGATACTGTGGTCTTAACATCCTTAGAGATTCTGGCTTTTTCTTTTGTAGCAGGAATTTTTGGTGCTCTTTTAGGATTAGGAGGAGGGATAATTGTAATTCCTGTTCTTACTTTGTTATTAGGAATAGATATTAAATATGCTATAGGTGCTAGTATAGTTTCAGTCATTGCAACCTCCAGCGGGGCAGCTGTAGCCTATGTGAGAGATAATATTACTAATTTGAGGATTGGAATGTTTTTAGAAATTGCTACAACTACAGGTGCCATAACAGGAGCTTATATAGCAGGGTTGATAAGCTCTAAATATCTTTATATCATCTTTGGACTTGTGCTTTTGTATTCGGCCTTAGCTATGCTTAGAAAAAGGCATGAAGAATTGCCACAAAATGTGGTATCTCACCCTTTAGCTAAAAAATTAAATTTAGAAGGGTCCTATTTTGATAAAGTATTAAATAAGGAAGTAAAATACAAAGTAGCAGGAGTTTATGAAGGATTTGGTACAATGTATATAGCTGGCATTTTATCAGGTCTATTAGGAATAGGCAGTGGCATCTTTAAAGTCATGGCAATGGATTTATTTATGAAATTGCCTATGAAAGTATCTACTGCTACAAGCAATTTTATGATCGGAGTCACTGCTGCTGCCAGTGCAGGAGTTTATTTAATGAGAGGAAATATTAACCCCGAAATTGCAGGTCCAGTAGCATTGGGAGTGCTGTTAGGCGCAACTTTTGGTACAAAAATAATGCAACACCTTAAAAATACCACTATAAGAAAGATTTTTATACCTGTTTTAGCCTATATATCCATTCAAATGCTTATAAAAGGACTGGGGGTGTAAAACTATGGAAAAAGAAACGGATAAAGACCTCGAAGTAAAATTCCAAAAAGAAAATGAAGAATTAAGGACCATGGAGCTTATAATAAGCAGGGCTTTAAATATAGGAGTCACCACCAGCGCCATTGTAATTTTTATAGGGCTTTTAATGCTTCTGCTAACAGGAAAAAGCGGATATCCTACAGGATACTATCCTTTTTCACCTGCTGAAATCTTAAGGGGCTTTATAGTTTTAAAACCTTATGCAGTAATTCTAACAGGGCTACTGCTCCTTATATTAACGCCTGTATTTAGAGTAGCAGTTTCAATAATTACTTTTTTATATGAAAAAGATTATTTGTATGCGGGTATTACTACACTCGTCTTTATAATCTTAATAATAAGCTTTATATTAGGAAAAGTAGAATAAAAAATAGAGGAAGTCTATTCCTCTATTTTTTCTAAATCTTCCTCAAATATTTCCTCCTCGTAGGTTCCTTCGATTTCTTCTTCTCTTTCTTCTATAACCTCAACTTCTTCAGGGTCATACTCTTTTATTATTTCTATTCCCTCTACATTTTTCATTTTTACTTTGAGTTTTCGCCTGATCACATCTACTTCAGTTATCTTCATTTCTTTGTCTCCAACTCTTATTATGCTACCAACCTTAGGAAGCTCTGATCTAATTTTTTCATACATCTCTTGTTCATATTTCAAACAGCACATTAAGCGCCCGCATAAACCCGATATTTTTGTTGGATTTAAAGAGAGATTTTGGTCTTTTGCCATTTTTATAGAAACAGGCTCAAACTCTCCCAAAAATGTAGTGCAACAAAGAGGTCTTCCACAGGGTCCTAATCCTCCTATGATTTTTGCCTCATCCCTTACTCCTATTTGCCTCAGTTCTATTCTCATTCTAAAAACGGCTGCCAAGTCTTTGACTAACTCCCTAAAGTCTACTCTGCCTTCCGCAGTAAAATAAAATATTACTTTTGTATTATCAAAAGTATATTCTACATCAATTAAATTCATCTCTAAACCATGTTCCTGTATTTTTTTAAAGCATATTTCAAAAGCTTCCACTTCTTTTTTCTTATTCTCGTAATAATGTTTTACATCCTCTTCTGTTGCAATTCTTATCACCTTTTTTAAAGGAGCTACAATTTCTTCTTCTGGCACTCCTTTTATCCCAACTACCACTTCACCAAATTCTATTCCCCTGATGGTTTCAACTATGACTTTATCTCCTAACTTTATTGGCAAATCTCCTGGATCGAAATAATATATCTTTCCGGCTTTTTTAAATCTCACACCTACGACGATAACCAAAATTATAAACCTCCCACAATATCTAAAAGTAAATTTTCTACTGCTAATTGGTAATTTACATTTGAATGAAGTTGTGAATTGAACTGTTCTATCCTATTAATTATAGTACTAAGCTTTTTTACAGTCAACTTAGATTCCAATTTTTGTATTCTGTCTAAAAAATCTATGTTTCTTATAAAAGTTGTATCTTTCGTGACCTTAAAAATTAATAAATCTCTTACATAGGAAAGGAAAATTTTTAGAATTTCTTCTATATTCTCTTTGTTTTTGTCAAAAAACCAAAACTCATCTAATACCTCAAATTCCTTCATCTTAAAAATTTTCTCAATCTCCTCTAACGTATTTTTTCTAAAATCCAAATATTCCTTGCTAACCAATTTATCAGCTTCTTCAAAATTCCCATCAGCAATATGGGCTAATGTTTTTGCTTCTTTTTCAGGAATATTATATTCCCCCATTAGATATTCTTTTATTACATTTTCATTTTCCTTATTAAAGCGAATCATATTGCACCTGGATACAATCGTAGGTAAAAGTCCTTCTGGTTGTGGAGTAATCAATATAAAAAGTCCATATAGGGGAGGTTCTTCTAAAGTTTTAAGAAAAGCATTTTGAGCAGCTATAGTCATTTTATTTACTTTATCTATAATAAAAATTTTTTTATAAGATTCATAAGGTTTTATATTTATCTCATTAGTTATATATCTTGGAGTCTCTACTTTTATAGAATCTCCTTCTGGATCTATAAAAAATACATCTGGATGATTTTTATTTAACATTTTTACACAAGAACTGCACTTAAAACAAGGTTTTACCCCTTCTCCTTTACAATTTACCATCATAGCAAAATATTCTGCCATAAATCTTTTCCCTAATCCTTCTTCCCCAACAAATAAATAAGCATTTGAAATTTTATTTTGAGATATTATGTTGTTAAATATTTTTAAAATACTTTGATGCCCATAAATCCTATACACTTTATCACCTATGAATATATATCTATTAATAATCCTCTTATATCATCTATCATTCTTAGAAGTTCAATGCGTTTAGAATCTTTTAAAAAATCTTCTGTAAGCTTCTCTAGTTTATCATTTACCTTTTCTACTATATAGTATATTCTTTTTCTTCCGCGCAAATCTACATATTCTTTTTTTGTATATTTTAACATGCCATTTGTCGCTTCCTGCAAAAACTTCTTTACAAGTTTTTTGTAATTAATTAAATCCTGCAAAGTTAAATTTTCTTTTAATTTTTGCGCTGCATTGTCTATTTCTGATAAAATCCCATTTAATTTATCCTGGTGAAATTGATCTAATTCTTCGTCAAAAGCATCAATAAATTTCTTGGAGACTTTGTAAGACTTTCCATATTCACTTTTTATATCAGAAGTAATTTTGGAAGGCCTTATCTCATGAATCCTCATAGGAAACACCCTATATCCTAAAGAATTTTTCTACATCTAATACAAAAACTGTAGCTCCGCCAATGGTAACTTCCACAGCTTGTGGCAGGAAAATATCTGTAGCGCCTCCCATAGGGGTGGGAGAAGTAATTATCCTGTCGCGAGTTTTACACTTTTTCTCTATTATGCTAATTACATCATCTAACTTTTCGTCCTCTACACCTATTATCAGCGTCGTATTGCCAGACCTTAAAAATCCCCCAGTAGATGCTATCCTCGTAAAGCTAAATCCTCCCTCAGTTAAGCCATCCATAAGTCTCCTTACATCTTCGTCCTGCACAATAGCCAACACTAATTTCACAGTATCCCCTCCTCATAAATATTTTTCTACTGCATCAATTATTTCTTGATGCACTTTGATGGAATCTTTCATTCCATTAATAAACACAAACCTTTCAGAATAACCTTTAATTAATTTAAGATACCCTTCCCTCACCTTTTTGTGAAACTCATAACTTTCTTTCTCTAATCTATCCGCTTCCCTTTTCCCTCGCCTTTTCATTGCTTCTTCAGGAGTTATGTCTATATAAATAGTTACATCAGGTAAAAGTCCCTTTGTAGCTATTTCATTAACTAACTTCACTTTCTCCATTCCTAAATCTCTTGCATATCCCTGATACACATAAGAACTGTCCACAAACCGGTCTAAAATTACAATTTGGCCTTTTTCAAGGGCAGGCAAAATTTTCTCCTCTACTAGCTGAGCCCTAGAAGAAGCGTATAAAAGCATTTCTGTAACTGGAGAAATAAAATTATTTTTATCTAATAAAATATCTCTAACTTTTTCTCCAACTTTTGTGCCTCCAGGCTCCCTTAATACCAAAATATTATAACCCTGTTTTAAAAGATACTCCTCCAGAAATTTTATCTGAGTAGTCTTACCGCATCCATCTATTCCTTCAAAGCTTATAAATTTTCCTCTCATATTTCACACACCAATAGGCTGTTATTTTTAAGACCTAATATCTTAATATCTTTATTATATAATACATTTATATATTTTACCATATCTTTTTTTATGCGCTCTCCTGGACAAATAAGTGGAACACCTGGAGGATAAGGGATAATAAAGTCTGCAGAAACACAGCCTTCTGCTTCTTCTAAAGATATTAATTTAGTCTTTTGCCTTACCGCTTCAGAAGGTTTTAAAACCATTTCTGGAGTATCAGGATAAGCTGCTACTTCTTCAGCTGTTTTTTTATCTTTTTTTACATTTGCAAGCCCTTTTATCCCCTTTATTAAAAGGTCAACCTTTTCTTTATCATCCGCTAATGTAACCATGGCAAGCATATTAAAAGTATCAGCCATCTCTACTTGTATATTAAAATTCTCTCTCAAAAATCTTTCTGCTTCAGGCCCCGTTATACCTAAGTTCTTTACACTTACAGTAAGTTTAGTTTTGTCAAAATCAACAATGCCAAAGCTACCTACTATTTCTTTTCCTAAACACCTTACTTCCCCAAAAGTGTTTATCTCATGTCTTGCATAATCCGCCATTTGAATTGCTTTTTCTAATCTTTTTTTCCCTTCTTCCTCCATATATTCCCTCGCAATATCAAGAGAAGACATGAGAATATATGATGGAGAGGTTGATTGAAAAAGGTTTAAGGAATACTTTAAGCGATCTATGTCTATTCTATCGGAATTTAAATGGAGTATAGAGCTTTGAGTAAAAGAAGACAAGGTCTTGTGTACACTTTGTACCACAATATCTGCTCCTGCCTGTATAGAAGAAAGAGGCAAATTATTAGAAAAAGGGAAGTGAGCTCCATGGGCTTCATCTACAATCAAAATTTTGTCGTATTTATGAACAATGTCAGAAATTCCTATGATATCGCTACAGAACCCGTAATAATTGGGATAAGTCATCACAACTGCTTTTATAGCCTCATCTTTTTTTAAATATTCTTCCAGTTTGTCTATATCAACTCCCATTGGGATGCCATCTTCATAATCAATTTCCGGGTTTATGTAGACAGGTACTGATCCTGTTAATACAAGGCCATTATATACAGATTTGTGAGAATTTCTCATTATAAGCACTTTATCATCGGGATTTAAAACTGCGTACATCGATGCATATATCCCAGAAGTTGTTCCATTTACTAGAAAAAAAGACTCTTTTGCCCCAAACGCTTTTGCTGCAAGTTTTTCTGCCTCAAGTATGGGCCCCTCGGGAATGTGAAGATTGTCAAGGCCCAGTACTTCTGTTAAATCAATTTTTGCTAAATTAGCAAGGTATTCTTGTGGAAAAGTCCTTCCTTGCTTATGACCAGGCATATGAAAAGGAATGACTTGTTTTTTTACATGATCCATTAGCGCTCTATATAGTGGAGCTGTCATACAATACCTCCATATATTTGTGTTTTTATTTTGATTATACCATAAAAATATGAAAACCGGATTCATATCCGGTTTTCATATTTTATGTCTTTCATATAGCCTTCCCATATGTCTATCATTTTTTGCCTGTAAAAATCATAACCTTTGTCAAAAGGAGAAAGGTTTATCAATTTTTGTTCGCAATTTGCACAAAGAAATTTCCCTAACACTTCTATTCCATCTTGTGATTCCTGTTCGCATATAAAGCATTTCCTTTTTGTTACTATGCTTTCCATATGCAACACCATCTTTCAAAAATTATCCTAATGAAATTATTCCCTTTTGTGAAAAATTATATACATTCTTTTGCTCCCATCTTAATTTCATTATATTTTTTCTTAAAAGAAAAAAAGCAAGTCTCAATGCAAATTGCACCAAGCCCTGCCTGTATTATTTAAAAGGCTCAACTAATTTCTTATATCTAAAGCAACTTATTAAATGGTCATTTACTATACCTACCGCCTGCATATAGGAATATATAATAGTAGAACCTATAAAAATAAATCCTCTCTTTTTAAGGTCCTGGCTGATTTTATCTGATAATTCAGTTTTAGAAGGTATATCTTCAATTTTCTCCCACGCATTTATTATAGGTTTATAATTTACAAAACCCCAAATATATTGAGCAAAACTTCCAAATTCCTTTTGTATTTCTATAAACCTTTTTGCATTGTGTATTGAAGCCTCTATTTTCTTTCTGTTTTTTATAATTCCACTATTTTTTATGAGTTCTTCTACTTTCTTTTCGTCATATTGTGACACTTTCATAGGGTCAAAGTCAGCATAGGCCTTTCTGTAATTTTCTCTTTTTCTTAAAATAGTAATCCAACTAAGACCTGCTTGTGCCGATTCTAAAACCAAAAACTCAAAATGTTTTTTATCCTCATGAACAGGCACTCCCCATTCTTCATCATGATATTTTATGTAAATGTCGTCACTAAGACACCAAGGACACCTATTCATATTTCACCTCTTATAAAAGTAATGCTGCCGCTCCTAAAACCCCAACATTTTCTCCAAGTTCCGCTTTTACTACTTCACATACTTCAGCATTAGGCTTTAGAGCCTTTTTCTTTATTGTCTCCATCATTTTATCATAAAGCATATCCCACTGAGTAGAAACTCCACCGCCTATAGCAATCCTTTTCGGATTGTAAAAAACCATAATATTTGAAATTCCCACTCCCAAATAAAAAGCTTCATCGTCCACTAATTTTTTCGCAAATTCATCCCCTAATTTTGCTGCTTCAAATACATGTTCTGACTTTACAATACCCTCCTTAGCCAAATCTTTTATCCTTGTATCTCTTCCATTTTGAATTCCTTCTTGAGCAAATCTCGCAATAGCCGTACCAGAAGCAAAAGCCTCAAAGCACCCATAATTTCCGCAATTGCATCTAGGCCCATTAAAATTTATAGTATGGTGCCCAATCTCAGCTGCATTAGAATTTTCTCCGCTATAAAGTTTTCCTTGAATTATCACGCCACCACCAATCCCAGTACTTACAGTTATATAAACAAAATTGTCTATACCTCTTCCTGCGCCAAACAAATGTTCTCCAATAGCTGCAGCATTTGCATCATTTTCTAATTTTACTTCAACTCCCAGCTTATTAAATAAAATATCCACAATGGGGACATTGTCCCAACCTGGAAGATTAGGTGGGCTTATAACTACCCCTCTTTTGGCATCAAGGGGCCCTGGAGATCCAATCCCAACTCCTTTTAAATCAGATATTTTTAATCCTGCTTCTTTTAAGACGTCATAAACACTTTGTTCTATTCTTTCAATCACCTCCTCAGGTCCTTTTTCAGCCATAGTAGGTATTTTTACGCTCTTTATAATATTTCCCTTCTCATCTACAAGCCCTGTACTTATCTTTGTTCCTCCTAAATCAACACCGCATAGGATTTTCCCCATTTTTATCTCTCCTTTGCCATATTCTTACCTTTAAAGAATCTCATATACCATTCCGGATAAAAAGCCTTTAAATAATTATAGCATTACTAAAATTATTAATAAAGTCAGCACACAAAAAGAGAATGCCCCTTCAGGCATTCTCTCAGGCTGTAGACAAACTTTCGTAAAGGAGATATTTTGCATAAGGAACGACTTGTGACAAAGCGGCAACAAAACTTAGCAAGACCAAGGGTGGAGGCAGGGCCGTAGCCACGGATGGCGGAGGCGGGCACTAAGACAAGGATGTCGAATGTGCCCGGTACCCTGCCGGAACCCGAAGGTCGAGTTTAGTTTTGTCGCTTTGGAACATCGGAGTGACGATGCAAAATATCTCCTTTGAATATTTTTTAACTTTGTCAACAAATTGAGAGAATGCCCCTTCAGGCATTCTCTTTTATTCTTTTCCTAATAATTTCTTATATTCTTCGGCTGTCATTAAATTCTCAACTTGTGATTTGTTTTTAAGTTCTACTAATACAAGCCAACTACTATAAGGATCATTGTTTACTAGAGAAGGGTCATCAACAATATTGTTGTTTACCTCAACCACTTTTCCATCCACAGGTATATAAACGTCAGAGGCTGCTTTTGCTGATTCTAGAACTCCAAGTACATCGCCAGCATTAAATTCCGTCCCTACTTCTGGCAATTCAATGTATTCTATATCTCCTACAGAATCCTGTGCATAGTCAGTTATTCCTATATATGCTTTATCTCCTTCTATTTTGAGCCATACATGGTCTTTCGAATAGTACAATCCTTCCAAAACTTCCACTTTGAAAAACCTCCTATTTCATGAAATATTTTGTCCCTTTAAAAAATTACCAAACTTTAGTTTTTAACAATAGTTGTATTTAAGAAAATTACACTTTGTGTACAGACTCACCAAAGATGTCCTTCACAGCTTCCATAATAGTTTCACTTTTAGTTGGGTGAGCATAAACTGCTTTTTTCAGGTCTTCTACTTTTGCTCCCGCCTGACAAGCA
>DULG01000010.1 GCA_012840485.1 Clostridia bacterium
AAAAAAATTGTTTCAAAAAGTTAACTCAAAAAGACCCAAAAGTAGTATGATAACGATGGTAACTAATTAACATTTAACTCTGACCAGGTGAAAATTTTACGCAAAGATTTGAATTTGAACGGAAAATGGTGCTCCGTTGACTGCTATTTCGGGATATGCTACCATGATGATATAAGGAAAGGTATGTATTTTGTAAGGTGTGCAAGCTGGAGATGCAAAAACTTTGTTATTAATAGAGCTTGGAAAACTTAAATATGGGGGCAGACGAAATGACGTTAATGGAAGAGTTAAAGGAGCTTCTAAAAGAAGATGCTAGACTAATTTTAGAGGGGAAGTTGCTGAAAAATACGATAGTCGAAATGGCTTTAAAGCTGGATAAAGATCTGATAAAGCTTCTTATGAAAAATGAAAAAGTAAAACAACATTTTTTCAGAGATATAGATGGAATACTTGTTTTTGATAAGGAGAAATTTATAAAGTTTATAGATAATAAGGAATTTTTGCCGGATTCCTATACGACATTTAAAAACAAAATAGGATTAATGGCAAGCAAAGAATACATATCAAAAAGTAAAGAAGTTGTCTTAGTATGGCCCTTTAAGGATTGTGTATTAGAAGGTGGACAAGAAAAATCTGATGAGAAAAGGCAAGAGATTTTTTATAATGAAATTCTTGCACCGGATGAAATTGACAGGCTTTTAGAGCCAAAAGTATTTACGAACTTCAAAAGAATAGATAAATATGGAGAACATGAAGTTACTGAAATTAAACCTGCCGACAATTTAATTATAAAAGGAAATAACCTTTTGGTTTTATATTCTCTTAAAAAGAGGTTTAGTGGGAAAATTAAACTAATCTATATTGATCCGCCGTATAATACAGGAAGTGATGAATTTAAATATAATGATAATTTCAATCATTCTACATGGTTAACATTTATGAAAAACAGGTTAGAAGTAGCAAAAGAGTTATTAAAAAAAGATGGTGCCATTTTTGTTCAAATTGATGATAATGAACAAGCATATTTGAAAGTTCTAATGGATGAAATTTTTGGGAGAGAAAATTTTAAAGAAGATATCGCAGTAATGATAGGTTCTGAAAGTGGAGTGAACGCTATTAATGTTATGAGAGGAGAACAATTATTTAGGGTTAAAGAACATATATTGTACTACACAAAAAATGCCAAGCTGCACCGCTTTAAGCCAATTTATGTTCGCGCTATGGACTATAATATGAGTTACAGACTGGAAGTAATAAAAACTCCTAATGGCTATCAGGTTAATGATGTTTATAAAAAATTACTGCAAGAAATGTTTGGGCAGGATAAACTCACAGGGTTAACTGATGAGCAAAAAGAATTGTTTTTAATAAAATTTAAAGACTACTGTTTAAAAAATGCTGAAAATATTTATGCGTTAAAAACAGATATTCAGAAATCTGGAGATAATTTCAAAAATTTTGCCAAACAAAACAGGAAAAAGGGTATAGTAGAAGAATATACGACTTCGGACGGTAGAGTGATTTTGGTTTACAAAGGTGGCATGCTTACTCCTCTTTCCCAGAGGATTGTAGTAGAAAATGGGAAAAAATACTATGGAAAGCTTATCAGTGATTTTTGGTGGGATATTGGAGCAACTCCTTCATCTGAAGGTGGAGTTAATTTAAAAGGTGGTAAGAAGGCTGAAAAGATGATAAAGAGAATTATAGAATTAACCACTGAACCAGGGGACATAGTTTTAGATTTTTTTATGGGGACAGGAACAACTTGTGCAGTAGCTCATAAAATGGGCAGGCAGTATATAGGCATTGAACAGTTAGATTATGGGGAAAACGATGCATTAATAAGGCTAAAAAAGGTAATTAATGGTGATTCAACAGGCATTTCAAAAGAAGTTGGCTGGAATGGAGGTGGGGATTTTGTATATATGGAATTAAAGAAGTTAAATGAAGTATTTGTGGAAAAAATAAGAAATGCAAAAACCTCTAAAGAACTTTTAAGCATATGGGATGAAATGAAGCAAAATGGATTTTTAAGTTATAGAATTAACCCTGTAACGTTTGATAAAAACAGAAAAGACTTTGAAGCATTAAAATTGGAAGAACAAAAAAGGCTTCTTATTGAAATGCTTGATAAGAATGAACTTTATGTAAATTTAAGTGAGATTGATGATATTCAGTACCAGGTGAGTGAAGAAGATAAGAAGTTGAATAAACAATTTTATGAGGGGAGGTTTTAAATATGTATTTCCCCAGTACTTATAATGAGCATAATCAATCATTAAAACGGTTTATTAATACATTTAATGAATACTCCCAACAAAGAGGTGGCAGATTTACTATCAAAATGAAAGAAGAAGATTTTCATAGTGATGGCTTTATTATAGATAGCAAAACAAAAAAAGAAATAGTTTTTGATTGGGAAAAAAGACATTCCTATTACATAACTTATGGATTTCCTTTTGATACGTTTGGACAATTTGAAAGGAAAATTAAAAAATCGGGCATAGATATGTCTATTCAATGTTCAAAAAATGAAAATGCTTTTTGTATTGCCTGGCATTCGGATTTTAAAAAAGAAGAAGTTAAAAATATTAATTCAAAGACAGAGAGAGGAAACACGGAAAATACAGGTAAGAGGTTTACAAAGGATTTTAAGGAAATAAAATATGATAATATGAAAGAATTTTATGAAATATTGGAAAGGGCTTTTGATAATAACCAGTTTAACAAGAATTCTTTTTTGAACGGATAATAATAGTTGCCTACCTCTTGTTTATATTTAAAAAGGGGGATATTGATATAATGGATGTTGAAAAGCTTTGTAATAGATATACTGTAATTTCGAAAATGGGGTACATAGATAAAACACTACCGGACTATATAACAAAAAATTTCAATCCCAACTTTATTTTAAGAGAATATCAAATTGAAGCTCTTGCAAGATTCATTCACTACATGGAAAAAGATAGACATAAAATAGTGCCAGTACATCTTCTTTTTAATATGGCTACCGGCTCTGGTAAAACACTTCTTATGGCTTTAAATATTCTATACTTATACAACAAAGGTTACAGGCATTTCCTGTTTTTCGTAAACAGTACAAACATAATAGAAAAAACAAGGGAAAACTTTTTAAATTCCTTTTCACCTAAATATCTATTTAATGAGAAGATAAATTTTAATGGCAAAGAAGTAAAAGTCAGAGAAGTGACCAATTTTGATGAAGCAAATGAACAGGACATAAATATTATTTTTACTACAATTCAGGGATTGCATAGTCAATTGAGCACATTTAGAGAAAATTCACTTACCCCTGAAGACTTCAAAGGCAGAAAAATTGTTTTGATCTCAGATGAAGCCCATCATATAAATGCATGGACACGGAACAAATTAAATAAGGATGAGCAAGAAATAAAAAACACGTGGGAATATACTATTATGGATATTCTCCATTCCGATTCTGAAAACATACTGTTGGAATATACCGCAACAATTGATATGGAGAATCCCAGTATTTACGAGAAATATAAAGACAAAATTATTTTTGAATATGACCTTAAAAGGTTTAGAAATGACGGTTATTCTAAGGATATAAAAGTTTTGCAGTTAGATTTGGACAATTGGGATAGAATGTTGCAAGCAGTGGTCCTTAGTCAATACAGAAGAAAAATTGCAGAAAGAAACAGAATATATTTAAAACCTGTAATTCTTTTTAGATCGAAAACTATAGAAGAATCAAAAGAAAACTATGAACTGTTCAGAAGAAATATCGACAATTTGAAAGAGACAGATATAAGAAGAATAAAATCATCAGGGAAAGGTACTATAATAGAAAAAGCTTTTAACTTCTTTCAAAAAGAAAACATCACTATAGAAAATTTAATAGTTGAAATAAAGGAAGATTTTTCGGAAGAGAAGTGTATAATATTAGACTCTGAGAATATAGACAAGGAAAAGCAGATAAAACTAAACTTTCTTGAAGCTGAGGATAACGAAATAAGAGCAATTTTTGCAGTTAAAATGCTTGATGAAGGATGGGACGTATTAAATCTTTTCGATATTGTTAGAATGTATGATACAAGAGATGGAAAATGGACAAAAGACGGGAAGTATGTACCGGGTAATACTACAATAGCTGAAAAGCAATTAATTGGGAGGGGGGCACGATATTACCCATTTAAGATA
Organism: Clostridia bacterium; assembly: GCA_012840485.1. Taxonomy (GTDB): domain Bacteria; phylum Bacillota; class Thermoanaerobacteria; order Thermoanaerobacterales; family Thermoanaerobacteraceae; genus Thermoanaerobacter. The sequence goes on from DULG01000010.1 coordinate 4,186, forward strand.
AAACTAGAAGATGATGCATTCAGGAGAAAATTTGATGAAGACCTGGACAATGAATTGAAAATTCTTGAAGAACTTTATTACCATAGCAAATACAATCCAAAATATATCCAAGAACTTACTACTGTATTAAAAGAATCCGGAATCATGCCATACGAAACGAGGGAAATTGAAGTAAAAATAAAAGATAAGATTAAAGAAACAAAATTCTGGGAAAATGGGTTTATTTTCATAAATAGACGGGAAAAATACAATCGTTCTTTAATAAAAAACATACAAGATATTAGTTTAGGAAAGGTGTATCAACATAGGCTTGTTGCAGGAATTTCGCGTGAGGACATTATTTTTAACGAAACTGAAATAAAAAAAGCTAAGGATATTGAAACTACAACAAAAGTATTTAAGTTAGGGGAGTTTGGAGAATTAGTTATAAGGAAGGCAATGGCAAAGCTTGAGTTTTATAAATTTAACAATCTTAAACATTATTTTCCGTCTTTATTGTCTTCTTTAGAGTTGATAGATTCACTTAAAGAAATAAATGTGGAAATTATAACTTCAAAGTCAAAAATAAATAATTTGACTCCAGACGATAAACTAGATATTTGTATAAATATTTTGGCACAACTGGAGGAAAATATCCGTCATAGTTATGTAGAATACATAGGTTCTAGAACATTTTATCCTGAAAAGATAAATAAACTTGTTCAGAATAAAAAATTAAAAATAGCTGTTGATAATTCAACGGATCAAGAACGTGGTAAACCGATGAGTGATCCAACAAAAACGAGAATATACCTTAATATAAAGGATAAAGATTGGTATATATATGACGAAAATTACGGTACATCCGAAGAAAAATATTTTATACGCTTTATTGATAGTGTTATTGACAAATTGAAAAATAAATATTCTGAAATATATTTATTGAGAAATGAGGGTTTATTCCAAATTTATAGATTTTCTGATGGCAAACCTATAGAACCTGATTTTGTGTTGTTTTTAAAGCAAAAAGATACTGATAAATTTGAACAATACCAGTTATTTATAGAGACAAAAGGTGATCATTTATTGCAACAAGATCAATGGAAAGAAGGTTTTTTGCAGGAAATAGAATTAGAGCATAAAATTAAAAGAACTTTATTTGGAGAAAATGAAAAATACAAGATTATTGGCATGCCATTTTACAATGAAAACAATAAAGTCACATTTATAAAAGAATTTAAGAAAAAGCTATATATTGACTTTTAGATAATTTTTATTTTGATTTAGTTAATTAGATGGTTAACTTGGATAAAAATCCAATCGCTTTCTGATTTATGTTTTGATTCAAGGGCTTATATCAATGTTTATATAGATAAACGCATTGTCCTTGATAAAGAATTATTTGATAAAATTTTACCTTATATTTTCAAATTTATGCAGGAATAAATGAAAAGATGTCGAAATATACTAAATAGACTTGAAGAAGCTGCATAATTTTAAAAAATACATTTTTAAGGAGCAATGTTTATGTTAAACAGCTCTTAAAGTATCTAAAGTTGATGTAAACTATAACAAATTCATAACTGGGAGGTAGAAGTGGATGTTTGGTCTATCAAATGCAACAACTTTTGAGGTCGTCGCCGTATGGACGGTATTGTTAATTGCTTTTTTGGGTTTAGGTTATGCATTAATGCTAAGGGCGCAAGTTTTAAAGAAAGACAAAGGTACTGAAAAGATGCAAGAAGTATGGATGGGGATTAAAGAAGGAGCAGAGGCATATTTGAATCGGCAATTAAAGACGATATTGCCGTTGATTGGGGTACTGACAATACTATTATTTTTCTCTGTTTACATAGTACCGCCAACTCCTGAGGCACTTGAAAGATTTAGCAATTATTCTCCTGATAAAGTTAAGCTTATAATTGGCATTGGAAGAGCTATAGCATTTGTGATGGGGGCTTCATTTTCTTTAATGGTAGGACAGTTTGGAATGAGAATGGCGGTAGAAGGTAATGTCAGAGTTGCATCTGCTTCTAGAAGAAGTTTTGGAGAAGCTTTGCAGATTGCATACCGTTCAGGAACAATAACAGGTATGCTGACAGACGGGTTAGGACTTTTTGGTGGAACTATTATTTTTATAATCTTTGGAATTGCGTCACCTGATGCTCTTTTAGGATTTGGCTTTGGTGGTACGCTTTTAGCCCTGTTTATGAGGGTAGGAGGTGGTATCTACACAAAGGCAGCTGATGTAGGTGCGGACCTTGTGGGAAAAGTAGAAGCCGGTATTCCTGAAGATGACCCTAGAAATGCAGCTGTTATTGCAGATTTAGTCGGAGATAATGTCGGAGATTGTGCTGGTATGGCAGCAGATATATTTGAGTCTTATGAAGTTACAATTGTTTCTGGACTCATTTTAGGATTGGCACTGTACAATATGACCCATGAATTGAAATGGATAATATTTCCTTTATTGGTTAGGGGGATTGGAGTAGTTGCTTCTATAATTGGTACCTATTTGGTTAGAGGCGGAAAAACATTGGAAGGTTCTAATGCTATGACTTCTATAAATAAGGGATTTTATACATCAGCTACTATAAGCATAATCAGTTTTGCTTTGCTTTCTATATTTTATATGCATGAAATTAGAGCATTTGCTTCTGTGGCAGTAGGTATTATATTGGCGTTGACAATTGATGAATTGACCAAGATATATACAAGTCCGGATTATGGACCTGTAAAACAGGTAGCAGAATCTTCAAAGACAGGTTCTGCAACTTTGATATTAAGAGGATTAGGTTTGGGATTTGAAAGTGCTGTTTGGCAGACAATTGTAATTGCCGTTACAATATTGTGTTCCATTTTGATATACAACGGCTATCCTGCGGTATATGTATTATATGGTGTAGCAATGACAGGTATAGGAATGCTTACATTGACAGGAAACAACGTAGCGATGGATTCCTTTGGCCCTATTGCAGATAATGCAAATGGAATAGGTGAGCTAAGTGGGATGGACAAAGAAGCAAGAAGAATTATGGGTCATCTAGATGCTACTGGCAATACAACTAAAGCTATAACTAAAGGTGTAGCAATAGGTTCTGCAGTAATTGCGGCAGTTTCACTTTTTGGGTCATTTTTGACAGATGTAACAAGAGTTCAGGAGCAAATGGGAGTTCAAGAAAGTTTAAGGCTTTTTGCTACAGGCATTCGTGTATCGGAACCTAAAATATTTATAGGGCTTTTGATTGGTGCGACTATTCCGTGGTTATTTTCTTCTCTAATATTAAATTCAGTTACGAGGGCTGCTTCTTTAATTGTAGAAGAAGTAAGAAGACAGTTTCGTTTACCAGGTATAATGGAAGGCACAAAAAAACCAGATTATCAGAGAGCAGTAGATATTTGTACTGTTTCAGCTCAGAGAGAATTAATAGGGCTTGCTTTGATTGCTGTTATGAGTCCATTGTTGGTGGGGATTTTATTAGGTGTTGAACCACTGGGAGGATTTTTAGCAGGAGTTATAGTTTCAGGACAGCTGTTAGCAGTTTTTATGGCAAATGCAGGGGGCGCTTGGGACAATGCTAAAAAGTTGATTGAGGATGGTTTATACGGAGGTAAAGGTTCAGAACCTCATAAGGCTTCCGTAGTTGGTGATACTGTAGGAGACCCATTAAAGGATACAGCTGGACCTGCACTAAATCCGATGATAAAAGTGGTAAACTTGGTTTCGCTTTTAGCAGCTCCAATACTAGTGCAGTACAAACTTTCTCATCCAGGTATGATTATTACAGCCCTTATATCCTTTATTGCAATAACTTACGCTATAATCTTTTCAAAAAGAGGGAGCTTAACAAAGAAAGTTACTGTTAAGTAATAAAATTAGTCGGATATTTAAAAGAGGTCCTAGAAATAGATACTTTATTGGACCTCTTTTTTCATTAAATTTAGCTTTATTGCGTTGTAACTATAAAGCAATATGGTATAATAAAAATAACATAATAAAGGGGGATTACCATGGCTAATATAAAACCTTTTAAAGCTCTAAGACCTGTACCTGAACTGGCTGAAAAAGCTGCATCTCTTCCCTATGATGTGGTGAATACTGAAGAGGCTAGGCAACTGGCAAAAGAGAATTCCTATTCTTTTTTGCATGTGGATAGGGCAGAGATAGACTTAGATCCTTCTATAAATCCTTATGATGAAATAGTTTATAAAAAAGCCAAAGAAAATTTTAATAAAATGTTGAGGGAAGGGATTTTGGTCAAAGATGACAAAGATTACTATTACATTTATAGAGAAATAATGGAGGGAAGAAGTCAAATAGGACTAGTAGCTACTGCTTCAATTGATGACTATCTAAATGACACAATTAAAAAGCATGAACTCACATTGCCTGAAAAAGAACAAGACAGGATAAACCATATGGATTATTGCGATGCTCATACTAGTCCTGTATTTTTAACTTATAAATCTAATCAAAAAATTAAAGACCTTTTGAATAACTGGATGTCTACCGAAGATCCATTATATGATTTTACTACAGAAGATAAAATAAGACATACAGTTTGGATAATAGACGATGAAGATTTAATCAAAGACATTACATCTATTTTTCAAAATATACCTTACCTCTATATAGCAGATGGACACCATAGGGCTGCTGCTTCTGTAAAGGTGGGATTGAAAAGAAGAGAACAAAATCCCAATTATAGAGGAGATGAAGAGTTTAATTATTTTCTTGTAGTTTTAGTGCCCCATGATGAAGTCTTTATTTTGCCCTATAACAGAGTAGTAAAAGATCTAAATGGCTATTCTGAAAGAGAATTTATGGATAAAGTAAGAGAAAAATTTAAAGTAGAAGAATGGCTGGAGGAAAGGCTGTTTGCACCTACTGAAAAACATACTTTTGGAATATATCTATCAGGCAAATGGTATAAGCTTACTGCAAAAGAAGGGAGTTTTAATCCTGAAGATCCAATTGAAAGCTTAGATGTTTCTATATTGCAAGGCAATCTTTTGGGTCCTATTCTAGGAATAAAAGACCCACGCAGAGATAAAAGAATTGATTTTGTAGGAGGAATTAGAGGACTTAAAGAATTAGAAAAGAGAGCAAATACCGATATGAAAGTAGCTTTTTCTATGTATCCTACTACAATTGATGACTTGATAAAAGTTTCAGATAATGGTAAAATAATGCCTCCCAAGTCTACGTGGTTTGAACCCAAGCTCAGGAGTGGGCTTTTTATACATGAATTAAACTGAAAAACCCTTTTTAGGGTTTTTTTATTTAAAAGAAATGTTCTAATATTTAAAGATGTGTACTAATATATATTGAAAGATAATTTAGGGGAGCTGGTCATATGAATATAAAACAAAAAGCACTATTAGGTTTAGCGATAATTGTAATTATAGGTTTGGTACTTTACTTTTTGCCTAATAATCATAGTGAAATTACTTCTTACATAATTGATGCCCAATATAATGACCAAGACAAGGCAATAAGTGCTACTCAAACGGTAAGATATACTAATACCAATGACATTCCTTTAAAAGCAATATACTTTCACTTATATCCTAATGCTTTCAAATCACAAGAAAATTTACCATTTACAAAGGAAGAGCTTCCTTTTGCTTACCCTGATGGTTTTCAATCGGGATTTATAGAAATTGGAAAAGTTACTTTTGATAATGACCTTCCCGCAACCTATGAATTAGAGGAACCTAATGGTGAAATTTTAAAAGTAACATTACCTAAAGAACTAGAAAAAGGAGAAGTAATACAAATTAATATGAGCTATAAAGTCCAACTGCCCCCTTGTAGAAGTAGGTTTGGATACGGGAAAAATACAGTACAATTAGGAAACTGGTACCCTATAGTTTCTGTTTTTGATAAAAATGGCTGGAATAATGACCCTTACTATATTTTTGGAGATCCTTTCTATAGCGATATAGCAAATTACAAAGTAAAACTGACAATTCCTAAGGATATAGTAGTTGCTTCAACTGGGGAAATAAAAGAAGAAAAAAATTATGGGGATTCTAAAAAGTTAGTAATTGAAGCAAAAAAGGTAAGAGATTTTGCTATGGTATTAAGTCCCAAATTTAAAGTAGCTGAAAAAGAAATAGATGGGATAAAGGTCAAGTCCTATTATTTTACTGAAGAATACGGAAATAAAGCTCTTAAGTTTGCTGGAGATGCTATTAAATTTTACAATGATTACATCGGGAGATATCCTTATAAGCAATATTCTGTTGTGCAAACTGACTTTTATATGGGAGGAATGGAATATCCTAATTTAGTAATGATATCAAAAGATTTGTATACAAAAGCTAATTTATTCAACTTAGAATATATAATTGCTCATGAAACAGCCCACCAATGGTGGTATGGAGTTGTTGGAAATAACCAAATAAGAGAATCCTGGTTAGATGAAGGATTAACAGAATATAGTACTATTTTATACATAGAAAGATATTATGGAAAAGCGACAGCTGAAGAAGTTTATAGGCTTGTGATAGAAGGAGAGTTTAACAAATTTTTAAAAACCAATTCCGATATTTCTTTTGCAAAGACATTAGCCGACTTTAAAGAGTGGAAGGAATATACTAATATTGCCTATAATAAAGGAGCAATGGTATTTCATAATTTAAGAAGGTTAATAGGAGAAGAGGAATTTAAAAAAGTGTTGCAAACCTTTTATGAGACCTATAAATATAAAATTGCCACTACACAAAACTTGATTGACGTAGTGGACAACGTAACAGGGAGAGATACAGGAGGCTTTTTCCAAGAGTGGTTTTATTAAATTATCATTTTTCTCTTTAGTCTTATGTCTTCTCCGTAAAAATTAAGCAATTTAAAATGGCCAAAAATTCGCGAATAAATTCTCTCAGGATAAATTGCCATTATTTCAGACAGAGGCAGATTTGTAGAGATTATAAACTTCTTTCCCAGTAACAGCCTTGCATTTAGTATGTTAAAAAATTCTTGCAAGCTAAAAGCGGTTATAGATTCTGTTCCTAAATCGTCTATTATTAGAAGGTCACATTCTTTTAGTAGATCCAAATATTCATTGTAGCTGGTGCTGTCTGGATTTAGCTTATTTCTTCTAAGCCCCTCAATTAAATCGGGAGCTGTTCGATATATTACGCTTTTGCCTCTGTCTAAAAGTTCCTTTGCTATGCAATTGGCAAGAAAGGTTTTTCCGAGACCCGAGTCTCCATAGAAAAAAAGGCTTTCGGAGGAGGTATCAAAATTTTTTATAAAATTAAGGGAAAACTCCACAATTTCTTTCATATTGTTTCTTGGAGAAGGCTTATCACCATAGGGCTTATCTGAATAATATTCAAAGCTAAAATTAGAAAAATTCTCTCTTTTGAGTATATCAGCTATGGTAGACTGCTTATAATAGATGTTTATGAGCTTTTGGTCAAAACACTTACATCGTCTTCCATTAACGTATCCTGTATCTTTGCATATATTGCATTCATATTTAGGATCTAGATAATCTTCTGAATATTCATTAGACCTTAAAAGATAAGCCTTCTTCTTTTTTAAGTTATTCAATCTTTCTTTCAAAAGATGTAAAAGTTCTTTTCCTTTTTCAGGCTCTTTAAAAATTGATTGAGTTATTTCAATGCCTATTTTTTTAATTTCTTCATCAATTCTCTCAATTTCCGGGATTTCTTTGTAGATTCTGTTTTTCCGTTCAAGAGCTTCTTTTTCTGCCCTATCTCTTTTCATTTGGTATTCTTTCAGAATTTCATGGAGGATATTTTCATTCATTTAATTCACCCCTTGAATGGGCTAAAAGCTTTTTTTCTAAATCTTCTACATTGTAACTTCTTTGAGAGTAGCTATTAAAATAGTTTTTCGGGGCTTTAAATCCTGAAGCCACAGGAGTTTTTTTCTTTGGAGAAGACTTTTTATTTTCCAGATCTTCTACTGTTCTTATTCCTTCATTAAACCAGTTTATGAGTATTTTGTTTATGTATGGAAAACTAGGTTCATTTAATTTGAGAGTGCATTCGTTACAGGCACTTATAATAACATCTACGTCAAATCCCAAATCTTCCATCCAGCGGTCCATCATTTCTTTGTGAGATTCCATCAATTCGTCTTCTTTAAGGCCTAGGGCATTTAAGATCCTTTTATAATTTTGCCATTTTTTGTTTTCTGCTTTTAGGTATTCTTCTACGTCTAATGCAGTTTTAAGGCCCGCATCATGCCATGTTATTGCAACTTTTTCCATATATCTTAAAGAAGTCTTGTTTTTAGAAGCACAATAACTTACTAACATTGTTATTATTTCCAAGGAAAAACCGTATTCTTCTATCCAACTCAAATAAGTTTCCATTTCTGTGGGTGTTAAAGGCCTTCCCAAAGTCAATTCAATCGCTTCAAACATTTGCTTTACTTGAGGATCTCTCAACGATAAACTATGAACTGATGTAGTTTGAGGGATAACTGGGAGGTATTCAACTGTATATTCACCTTCTATGTATTTTAATTTAATGAGACCGGATTTTTCCCAATACTTTAAAGCCCTGTCGATTTCTACATCAGACATAAATAATTTATCCGCTAATTCTTTTAAAGGGATTTGGTTACCATAGTAACAGTACTTTAACCCTAAAATATATACTTTGACATATTCGCCGGGAGCATCTAACATGAAATGATTTATAAAATAATTGCTTAAAGGAGTACTTCCCCAATCATCGTTCTCGTTTAAAAACCTAAAAACGCTCATCCTCCCCACCTCGAATATATTATAACATAGCTAGATAGCTACTTCAATTGAAAACAATTTAACATAATTATCGGAATATTTAAGTATATTGTTAGGTGAAAAATATATCTCAGAATATTAAGATAAAGTATGACATATAATATAGCAAAAGGATGAAAATTTTACCGATTTAAATTTGGTTTTACAAAAAAATGTGATATAATAAAAAAAAGATAAAAATGAAAGGAGAATACTATGGGGAATGTGGGGTGTAAGAGCTATAAGTTTTTTAATTTATTAAACGAATACAAAAAAAATCTTATAGCTTTTTTAGTTGCACTAGCCATAGGTTTTGCTTTTGTAGTTTATGAAGAGGGATTTGCTTACAAGGTTACAGTCAATGGAATGACTGTGGGGGTTACAAAAAATGCAGAAGAAGTAAAAAGTATGATTGAAAAGATATATGGAGAGGAAAGTCAGAAGTTAGGGACAGAAGTGGTATTAGATCAAGAGGTTAAGATTACGCGAGTAAGAGTTCAGAAAAAAGATCTGACGGATGCTAATAAGATTTATGAAAATCTTAAAAATGCTTTAAGTTTTACCTGTAAAGCTGGAGTGATAATGGTAAATGGCAATTTTGTCGCTGCCTTAAAAAATAAAGAAGAGGCTCAACGGGCATTAGAAAGCCTAAAAGGCAAATACGCAAAAGAGGGAGAAAAGATATATTTTAAAGAAAATATAGAAATTAAAGACAAGTACATATCTCCGTCGAAGTTAGTTACTATTGAAGAAGCCATAGGGTTGTTGCAGCAACCCGTGGAAAAGGCTATTACATATAGTGTCAAAGAAAACGATAGTCTGTGGTCTATTGCAAGAGACCATGACATGTACATACAAGATATTTTAAAATTGAATCCTGGTCTTACAGAAAATTTAAAACCAGGACAAGTTATATATTTAGCTGCAGATATTCCTCTTGTGACTGTAGTGACAGAAAGGGAGATAACTTATAAAGAAGAGATCCCTTATGAAACAAAGTTTACAAAAGATGATAAATTATACACCAACCAGTCAAAAGTTTTGAGGGAAGGTAAAAAAGGATTAAAAGAAGTGGCAGCTGTTGTTGTGAGCTATAATGGAATAGAAGTTTCAAAGGATATAAAAAAGGAAGAAATAATTGAAAAACCTGTAGACAAAATAGTAGCAGTAGGTTCAAAGAGAATCTCTTACGTTGCAACTGGTTCTTTTAGTTATCCCGCAAGAGGAACCATAACTTCCCGATTTGGCTCTAGATGGGGCGGTTTTCATACAGGGGTTGACATAGCAGCTCCGGAAGGGACTCCAATATATGCAGCAGATGGAGGAACAGTTATATTTTCCGGGTGGGAAGGTGGATACGGCTATTTAGTTAAAATTGACCATCACAATGGTTATGTTACATATTATGGACATGCCAGCAAACTTCTTGTAAAAGAGGGAGATAAAATAGAGAAAGGTCAAAAAATTGCTTTAGTGGGTTCTACTGGTCATGCGACAGGTCCCCATGTACATTTTGAGGTGAGAAAAAATGGTGTACCCATTGATCCCATGCCATTTTTAAGATAGAGATTGATAAAAAGCTCTGAAAAGGGCTTTTTTTATATATTTTAGGGTTGCCCCAAAAAATTAGTAATGTTATAATACAGTTGTAAGTTATTTTGAGAAAATTGCTGTATCACTTCATACATATAAAAAACACAACATATAAATTACATACAACTTAATTTTGTTATGAGGTGATACAGTATGAAGAAGAAAATATTTATTTTGTCTATAGTACTCATAATTTTTATTTCTATCTATTTCATCAACAAAGTTGAAGTAACTTCTTACCCTTATATAAAGCAAATAGAAAAGATAAATGTATCAAAGGCTGTAAAAGATTACAAGACTGCAGAAAGTGAACATTTCATCTTAAAATATACGCCAGAAGATGAAAAATATGTTTCTCTTGTTTTAAAGATTGCAGAAAAGCACTATAAAGCTGTTACAGAGGATTTGGGTTATGAACCCGAAAAGAAAAGCCTTATTATAATGTACCATGACCCTGAAAAAATGAATAGGGATTTCTCCCTTGCCAAGGGAGAAATCGCAATAGGACTTTATTTAAATGGCGTGATAAGCATCCAATCCCCTGAATTGTGGATTGCTCCCGGCCAAGATTTAGAAAAAGTCTTTGAAAAAGAAGGCCCTGTTGTTCATGAGTTTGCCCATCTTATTGTAGATGATGCGGCAAAAGGAAATTACCCTGTTTGGTTTACAGAGGGAATAGCACTTTTAGAAGAGTATAGGGAAAATGGCTTTGTGTGGGGAGAGGGGATTGTAGATAATGAAAATTATTCTTTGCAGCAACTGACTTATAATTTTAACAAACTAGATGAAGTGATGGCTTATAAGAAGTCCTTTGAAATAGTAAAAGCCATTTCTGAGAAATACGGAATGGGAGCTATAAGAGAAATTTTAAAATTTTTAGGTAGTGGATTCAACATCGAAGATAGTTTTTATAAAGTGACGGGAGAAAGATTAACAGATTTTGTAGAATCATTGAAATAAAAGCAAGGAGAGGATTCTCTTCTTGCTTTAACTCTATAGACAAGGGGGAGAGATAGATGACTCACAGGATATTGATTGTGGATGATGAAAAACCCTTAGTTGACATAATTAAGTACAACCTTCAAAAAGAAGGATACATAATATATGAAGCTTTTGATGGAGAAGAAGCTTTAAAGGTAGCAAAGGAACAAAACCCTGATTTGATACTTCTCGACGTGATGTTGCCTAAATTAGATGGTTTTTCTGTTTTAAAGACCTTAAGGCAATCCATGACAATACCTATTTTGATGTTGACAGCTAAAGAGGAAGAAGTGGATAAAGTGCTGGGATTGGAATTAGGAGCTGATGACTACATAACGAAGCCTTTTTCTATGAGAGAACTAATAGCGAGGGTAAAGGCTAATTTAAGGAGACTTAGCTTAAATGGAAATGAACAGGGGAATATAATTTACATAAAAAATTTGAAAATTGATATGTCAAAGTATAAAGTAGAGAAAAATAATAAAGAGATAGAATTGACCTCAAGAGAATTTGAACTTTTGAGGTTTCTCATCTTGAATAAAGGATTGGTTTTTTCACGGGAGACTTTATTGGAAAAAGTGTGGGGTTATGGATATTTTGGAGATATCAGGACTGTAGATGTCACTGTCAGGAGATTGAGAGAAAAAATAGAGGATGACCCCAGCAATCCTAGATTTATCCATACCAAAAGAGGGGTTGGTTACTATTTTAGCGATGAAAAACAGATTTAAAAGCATTCAATGGAAAATAATTTTAATTTATAGCTTATTAATTTTAGTGGCAATGGAAATTATTTGGGTGTATCTTTTTAAATCCCTTGAAAATTATCATATTAATAATTTTGACAATTACCTTGAAGCTCAAGCTAGAGGTATTTCTTTTACCCTTAAAGACAATATGGACGCAAAGAGCCTTCGAAGTGTCATAAACATGTACATGGGCCCCAATTCGAATATTAAATATGTTTACATTTTAGACAATAAAGGGAACATTTTGGCCAGTTCTACAGGGGATGTAGGGAAAATGATGACTCCTGCCATTGCAAAGGCTTTGTCAGGAGAGATTGCCAGTGAATTGACGAAAGATTATAATTCAAATACTAATATTAAAAGCTTTGCTATGCCAATCTACAATAGCAAAGGCAAAATAACTGGAGTTGCTTACATTAGTGGCTCTTTAAAAAATATATACGAAACCCTGTCAGATGTAAATTTGATACTTTTAAGTGCTACTCTTTTTGCTTTAGTAATTACAATGGTTTTAGGCTATATCTTGGCAAAAACTATCACTGACCCCATAAAAGAAGTCACAAAGTATGCTCAAAAAATGGCAGAAGGGGATTTTGACGTAAAGATAAAAGTAAAGTCCAATGACGAAATAGGAAAATTAGGAGAGATGTTTAATTTTTTATCTGCTAGATTGAGGCAAACCTTAAATGATATTCAAGGCGAAAAAAATAAAATAGAGGCAATTATAAAATTCATGACAGATGGTGTTGTGGCAACAGATGCAAAAGGCTATATAATACATTACAATGAAGCTGCCGAAAAGATGCTAAATACTAAATTGGAATTAGGATTATCGATAGAAGGCATACTAAATTTAGAAAAGGAAGATGCCATTGCGACGATGAATTGTGGAAATAAGGTTTTAACGGTTAACATCGCCCCGTTAAAGAACAATCAGCAGATAGAAGGATATGTTTATTTATTTCATGATGTTACAGAACAGCACAAATTGGATATGATGAGAAAAGAATTTGTGGCAAATGTTTCCCATGAACTTAGAACTCCTCTTGCTACTATAAAGAGCTATGCTGAAACTCTTCTTTACAGCGATGTGGACACTGAATATTCCAAAAAGTTTTTAAAAATAATAGAATCAGAGGCAGATAGAATGACACGCCTTGTTAAAGATTTGCTGCTTTTATCTAGGATGGATTCCGAAGAAAACAGTTTAAACTTAGAACCTAAGAATTTTAATGAAATAATTAGCGATATAATAAATAGATTGTCAATAGAAGCTTATAAAAAGAATCAAAAGATTGTAATAGACCTTAAAGAATCTGATAAAGAAGTCTATATTGACAGGGATAAAATGGAACAGGTTGTAGTGAATATAATAAATAACGCAATAAAATATACTCCTGAAAATGGAGTCATAAAGATTATGACAGATTACGATGAGATGGGAGTAGTTTTTACAGTAGAAGATAACGGCATAGGGATTCCAAAAGAGGATCTACCGCGAATTTTTGAGAGGTTTTATAGGGTAGATAAAGCGCGGTCAAGGGAGCTGGGAGGAACAGGATTAGGTCTTTCTATTGTAAAACAAATTGTAAAACTTCACAAAGGAGAAGTAAGTATAGAAAGTGAAGTAGGGAAAGGTACGACAGTGAGAGTTAGACTCCCATATCAATAAATTCGTAATATTAATTTAATATTACTGTAATATTGTTGTAATATTAATGCTATATAATATACCTATAGAGGAAGAGGAGGGATATCTTTGAAAAAATTGATTGCTCTGGTCGTAGCAGTGATACTTTTCACAGGAATTTTTGTATCTTCTGGATATGCAGCAGACCTTATTATTATAAAAACTGATATAGATGATGTAAAAACGGAAAATAAATATTTTGTAATTTCTGGCAGTGGACAACCTGATACAACTGTAGAACTTATCTTAAATGATGACTCAAACTATAAATGGGTAATTGATGATTCTGGTCTTTTTGCCAAGTTGTTAACTTTAAAATATGGAGATAATTATGTAATAGTTAAAGCTTATAAAGGGGATCAAGTGCAGATAATAAAAGGTCATCTCATACTTACAAAAAAGGACGGCTTTATACAAATGACAATTACTGCTATCGAAGAATTGTTAAAAGCTTTCTTAAAATAGAGGGCTAGTACGATGAAGGAGAAGATTAAATCACTGCTATTGGTTTTTCTTGTCCTGACCAGTGTGCATTTAACCTATACTTTGTGGGTATCCTTTCCTCAAAATGACTTATTATTTAGTAGTAAAAAGTCCACAAATCTAAAAGTGGACATTTTTCGTATAATAAGGCCTGAATATACCTTCATTGGTTTAAAAAATGAGGTTTATTTAGTATCGGAGGGAGACCTTTCCCTTTCCTTATGGGAAAAAACAGCGAATTTTATTGTTTCACAAAAAGAAGAAAAAATAAATGTAATTGAAGAAAATAACTTTGAGAAAATACAAGAGGGTAACTTTATACGGTTTTTAATGGGAAAAGGTGTAAAAGGGGACCTTTTAAGAGATATTTTTGGAAATAAAGATAACTGGTATAGAAAGATAAATGGAGATGCAAATATAGAAGAAATTACTGTAAATATAGATAGAAATCAAATAATTTTGATAGATAAGGATAATAAAAAGATTTACAGCCTTATTTATTCAGATATGAAGGATCTAAAAAATGTGATTGAAAATTTGCCTAAAAAAGATTCTCTTACAGTTTATGAGTCTGTATACAAAAAAGGAGATATTTCCTTTACCAAAAATGTGTATATACCATCTACTTCTTTATCTGTGAAAAGGATTTATAATAAAGAGATAGACTTAGAATCAGATAGACATTTTGTAGAGAGATTTTTTACTAACATCTCTGTAGTGAGAAAGGTGACTGAAAACAACGGATGTATTGTCTACACAGATGGCTTAAAAAGCTTGCGTATCTATCAAAATGATTATATAGAATTTTACGATACCCTTTCAGAATCTTCCCCTTCAGATAAAGTTTTAGCTTTAAAAAAAGCAGCTTCTTTTCTAGAAAACATTGGAGTAAAATCTGAAAATATTTACTTAACAAGGCTTAAAGAATATAAAAATGAATATATTTTTTATTTCAATTATATATTTGATTATCCCTTGAGAATTTTGCCAAAAGCTTCGGAAGATTTCCCTATCGAAGTTACTATTTTTGACGGAAGTGTTAAGTACGCTCGAGTTTTGTATTTAGATTTAGCAAGTAATGGCAATTATGTATTTTCCCAGGGGGAATTGCAACAATACCTTGTAAAAGGATTGGAGGACTTAAAAGGGCAACAATTCTTTTCTGACTTAAAAATAGGATACTTTTTTTCAGATGGGCAATTTATTCCTGTGTGGATTGTCGAAAATGATAAACAGGTACTTTTTATAAACTTAATTAACGGGAATTTAATTGATAATGGGGTATAGCCTATGAATTGGTCTAAAGCCAAAACAGTAATGATTGTCACTTTTGCCATTTTAAATATGATATTGTATTTGACAATTGTTAAAATGAATAAACTACAATTTCATGTTTTAACACCTATGGACATATCCTCTCTAGAAAGGGTTTTATCAGAAAACAATATAGTTTTAAATACCTCTATTCCCACAAAAAGCGAATTTTTGCCCCTTATCAGGGTGGAAAGGGAGGTGTTTAATAAAGGCTTTGTATTAGACAATTTTATAAAAGGTCAGCAATATCAGGAATATAAAGAAGGAAAATACTCTGTTTTTAATTTTGGAGATAAAACTATCAAAATTGATGAGTTTAGCCTATATTATTTTGAAAAAAGCGATAAATTCAAAAACCTGTCTTCTTCTCAAAAAGAGGAGTACATAAAAAATTTCATAAGGGATTACAATTTAGAAGAAAAAAATGCCTATTTAGAGAAAAGTGTTCGAGACAAAGAAGTCAAAATGACATACTACCAGACATATCGCGGTTATTTTATAGACGATGGATGTATGGAAGGGAAAATGACCGATGAAAGCTTTGTTTTTTCTAAAAGGTGGTTTAATTTTGTCACTGCAGAAAAAGGGAAGAAAGAAATTATAGATGTAACTTATGCTCTTTTGAAACTTGTGGAGATCAAAACTAATTCACAACCAATGGTGATAAAAGAAATAAATTTGGGCTATTATTTTAATTGGGCTAATGCTAGAAAAGGTGAAGCTGTGCCTGTATGGAGAGTGGTTACGGAGGAAGGAACTAAGTATTACATAAATGCATACACAGGAAATGTTGAAGAAGGTAAATAATACCACCTTCTTTTTTTCTTTTTTCTCCTTAAATGCTTGTAAAATATTATAAATTGTATTAAAGTATATAATGTAATATTGTTTGTTTTTTCAACTTATTTTTTAATCTGAAGGGAAGATGAAAATGGAAAAGTTTATAATAAAAGGAGGAAAGCCTCTCAAAGGAAGTGTGCAGATAAGTGGAGCAAAAAATTCTGCTGTTGCAATTCTTCCTGCGGCGTTACTGGCAGATACTCCTAGTGTAATAGATAATTTACCAGATATAAAAGATATTGAATTATTAGCTGAAATGATAAGACATCTGGGAGGGAAAGTAGAAAAAGGTAAACATGAGATAAAAATTGACCCTGCAGGTTTAAACTCTTTTTATCCTCCTAGGGATTTAGCAAGTCGCATGAGGGCCTCTTATTATCTCATAGGTGCGCTTTTGAGTAAGTTTAATGAAGCTGTAATTGCTATGCCGGGAGGCTGCAATATTGGAGTAAGACCTATTGACCAGCATATAAAAGGTTTTGAAGCTTTAGGAGCTAAAACCACTATAGAACATGGACTTATACGGATTAAAGCCGATAAACTGGTAGGGAATCATATATATTTTGATGTAGTGAGTGTAGGTGCTACTATAAATTTGATGCTTGCATCAGTTAAAGCTAAAGGTGTCACTATTTTAGAAAATTGTGCTAAAGAACCTCATATAGTTGATGTAGCCAATTTTTTAAATGCTATGGGAGCAAATATAAAAGGAGCTGGGACAGATACTATTAAAATAACAGGGGTAGACAAGCTTCAAGGATGCCATTACACTATTATTCCTGATCAGATAGAGGCGGGAACCTACATGGTAGCAGCTGCTGCTACAAAAGGTGATGTATATGTAAAAGGAGTAATTCCTACCCACCTGGAGTCAATTGTTGCAAAGTTGATAGAAATGGGTGTAATTATAGAGGAACATGATGATGTTATAAGAGTTAAGAGAGAAGGACCTTTAAAGCGTGTGGATATAAAGACTTTGCCTTATCCAGGGTTTCCAACGGATATGCAGCAGCCGTTTGCAGTGCTTTTGGCTTTAGCAGAGGGTATAAGCGTAATTACTGAGAATATCTATGAGAATAGATTTAGATATTTAGAGGAATTAAAGAAAATGGGAGCTAAAGTCAGAGTAGAAGGAAGGAGCGCAATAATTGAAGGAGTAGAAAAATTAACAGGTGCTCCTGTCTATGCTACAGATTTAAGGGCAGGAGCAGCGATGGTCATAGCAGGCCTTGCTGCTGAAGGCATAACGGAGGTCAGAGAAGTCTATCACATAGACAGAGGTTACGAAGCAATGGAAGTAAAGCTTCAAGGGCTAGGAGCTGATATAATAAGGGTAAAGGAGTAAAAACTGTTGTATTTTTAAGTATAATGTGCTGCATAATATCTAATCCTATTTAATGGGGTGATATTATGCAGCATAGAGATAATAAATCTTTTTCAATTGCAATTATTGCGTCAATCATTACTTCTTTGATATTTGTGTATATTGCTCCTAGGTTTTTGTGGGGCAAAGTTATTCCCATACCATATCCTTCTCCTTCTGAAATAAAGACAGAGATAATAATACCTACTAAAGAACCTCCTACAATAGCAGAAGCTGTAGCAAAAAAGGATACCCCTGCTGTTGTGGGAATAACCACTGTGGAATTTCAAAGGGAGTATTATTTTATAGAAAAAGCTGTTGAAGGCATAGGTTCGGGTTTTATAGTAGATCCAAATGGTTATATAATTACAAACAATCATGTAGCTAATGAAAAATCTAAAAATATAAGAGTATATTTAAATAATGGAAGTGTATTGCTAGGGAAAGTTTTATGGACTGATCCGGTTTTAGACCTTTCTATTTTAAAAATTGATGCTAAGGATTTGCCAATTATACCTTTAGGAGATTCTGACAAGGTTTCAGTTGGTCAGACTGCAATAGCTATAGGGAATCCTTTGGGACTTAGATTTCAAAGGACTGTTACCTCTGGCATAATAAGTGCTTTAAATAGAAGTCTCCCTATAACTGAAGATGGGAAACCACGAATAATGGAAGACCTCATTCAGACAGATGCTTCTATCAATCCAGGTAATAGCGGTGGACCTTTGGTTGACTCTCAAGGCTATGCAATTGGGATAAACACTGCAAAAGTGACAACAGGAGAAGGCTTAGGCTTTGCTATACCAATAAATATTGTAAAGCCTATACTCAAAAAAGTCATGGAAACAGGTACTTTTAAAGCTCCTTATCTAGGAATAGTGGCTTATGATAGAGAAATTGCTAGTTATATTGCGGCAGATGTGTATATTTACGAAGGTATTTATGTGGCAGATATCGACCCTAAAGGACCAGCTTATAAAGCGGGGATAAGAAAGAGTTATATTATTTTGGAAGTGGATAATAAGCCTGTAAATACTATGACTAGTTTAAAATGCATCATATATGAGAAAAATCTTGGAGATAGGATACAAGTAAAATATAAAACTTTAACAGGTAAGACAGGACAAACTACTATAACTCTCGAAGAATAGGAGAGGTTTTAATGTATGTAGTGTGTGAAAAGCATTTAGAGGATGCTATTGAAGAATTTGTAGAAGTGTATGAACAACCGCCAGATATCTATAAATTAGATGAAGTCTCTTTTACTGATTGGTTAGCGCCTCACAAATGCGATTTTTGTGATGAACCGCCTAAATACCTTGTTGTTTAAAAAAATGAGGGAAAAAGATGAGAATACATGTAATAGCCGTTGGAAAAGTAAAGGATAAATATATAAATAATGGAATAAATTTTTACTTAAAAGGTTTAAGACCTTACTGTGAAGTGTATATAACGGAAATAGAAGAAGAAAAGGCTCCTCAAAATTTGAGTGAAAGAGAAAAAGAAGAAATTTTATCTAAAGAAGGGGAAAGAATTTTTTCTAAAATAAAAAAAGGAAGTTATGTTATATCTCTTGCTATAGAGGGAAAAGAAATGGATTCAAATAATTTTTCACAATTTATAAAAAAGACTTTTGAATCAGGATATGAGGAGGTCACTTTTATAATAGGTAGTTCTTTGGGGTTGTGGGAAAAGATAAAAAAGGAGTCTCATTTAAATCTTTCTTTTTCAAAAATGACTTTTCCTCATCAATTAATGAGACTCATACTTTTAGAACAATTTTATTATGTGTTTGGTGAAAAACGTTATTTGTGATAAGGCTCATTGTTTAAAATCTTATATGCCCTATATAGCTGTTCAAAAAAAATAGTGGAAGTCAAACCTAAACTCATTTTCATGGGACTTATACTTATAATTTCATCCCAATGAAAGTCTTCATTTCCTATGATTATTAATATATCTGTTATTCCAGTAAGTTCAAATTTTTTTATTTTTTCCGCCAATTCTTCTGAAGACAAAGGCTTACCAGCAGATGAAATTACTATTTTATAATATTTATCCATTTCTTGGGATGTTAGTTTTTGAAGATTTTTGTGATTTAAAAAAGAGATATTGCAAAATTTACTCAGCCTTTTTTGGTATTCTTTTATTGCCTCAAAATAAAATTTATGGATTTTATCCCCGATTGCATACACTCTATAATTCATTTTTCACACCTTGCTTGAATTTTATTGATATACAGTATTATAAAGTGATAAAATTATATTGTCAAAAATGTTTGAAATTATACTTGTCATTTGATACAATAATACAAAAATAAAAGCAATGGAGGTATCATTGTGTCTGTACTTAATGTCTTAAAAGAAAGAGGATATATTCAGCAAATGACTCACGAAGAAGAAATTAAAGACCTTTTAGAGAAAGAAAAGATTACTTTTTACATAGGTTTTGATCCTACAGCTGATAGCCTGCACGTAGGCCATTTTCTTCAAATCATGGTAATGTCCCACATGCAAAAAGCAGGTCACAGGCCTATTGTGTTAATAGGCGGAGGTACTGCTATGGTAGGAGACCCAAGTGGTAGGACTGATATGCGAAAAATGTTGACCAGAGAAGAAATTAATAAAAATGCCGAAGCTTTTAAGAGGCAAATGCAACGGCTTATTGATTTTTCTGAGGGCAAAGCCATAATGGCGAATAATGCCGATTGGCTTTTAAATTTAAATTATATAGAATTTTTAAGAGATATAGGGGTGCATTTTTCAGTAAACAGAATGCTGGCAGCTGAATGCTTTAAATCCCGTTTAGAGAAGGGACTTTCCTTTTTGGAATTTAACTACATGCTCATGCAAGCATATGACTTTTTGGAGTTATACAGAAGATATGGATGTGTAATGCAAATGGGTGGAGATGACCAATGGTCTAATATCATCGCAGGAGTAGAGCTAATACGCAAAAAAGAAGGCAAACAGGCTTATGGGATGACTTTTACTTTGCTTACCACCAGCGAAGGTAAAAAAATGGGTAAGACTGAAAAAGGAGCAGTATGGCTTGACCCTAATAAGACTTCTCCTTATGAATTTTATCAATACTGGAGAAACATAGCTGATGCAGATGTAGAAAAGGCTTTAGCTCTTCTTACTTTCTTACCTATGGAGGAAGTTAGAAGATTAGGAGCGTTAAAGGATAAAGAGATAAATGAGGCAAAAAAGATATTGGCTTTTGAAGTTACAAAACTCATACACGGGGAGGAAGAGGCTATAAAAGCCCAAAAGGCGGCAGAGGCTTTATTTGAAAGCGGTGGAGATTTAGATAATGTGCCTTTTGTTACTGTCTCTTCTGATGTTTTAGGTAAAAAAATTTTAGATGTGCTTTTTGAAGCAAAGATAATACCTTCAAAGAGTGAGGGTAGAAGGCTCGTTCAACAAGGTGGACTGTATATAAACAATGAAAAAGTTGAAAGCATTGATGAATATATAAAAGATGATATGATAAAAGATAATAGCATTTTAATAAGAAAGGGCAAAAAAGAGTATTACAGGCTTGTCATTAAAGAATAAAGGGGGAGCTTTTTGTGTCAAGTGAAGAATTATTAAACCTTGTATTAGAAAGACTTAACAGTATTGACACAGGGCTTGAGAATTTAGAAAACCGTATTGACAGGTTAGAAGTTAAATTTACTGAGTTTGAAAAAAGGATAGACAAATTAGAACAAAGAATGGACAATTTTGAGCAAAGGATGTATAAGTTAGAGCAAAAAATGGATAACTTTGAACATAGGATGGACACTTTTGAACAGAGGTTAGATAGGCTCGAACAAAAAGTGGATAAAATTGAAAATATTGTTACAAGTACTTTTGAACAAGTGGCAAGAAACACGGAATCTCTTACGGAGATAAACTATCAATTTAAGCGCATTGACAAGAAATTTGAGGCTTTAAATAACCATATATTAGAAAGAGAAGCAGATGTGAGGCTTTTATTAGAAAAAGTGGGGTTATAAAAATTTGTGTCAAGGGAGTTCTCTTGACACAAATTTTATATGTTCTTGAAAGAGGTGCTAAGATGGTCTTTATCGCAACCGCTTTATATATTGAGGCAAAACCTCTAATTGAATGTTTTGGTTTGAAAAAAGACGTAGAAAATCAATATTTTCAAGTTTTTAAAAATGAAGAAATAACGTTGGTAGTAACAGGAGTGGGCAAAATAAATAGCAGTATAGCTGTTTCTCATGCGGCAACTCGATATTTGTGGGATCCACAAAGCTTTATAATAAACATTGGAGTATGTGGTTCAAAAGGTATGAATGAAAAATTAGGGAATATATACCTTATTAACAAAATTATAGACAATGAAACTCGTAAAAGTTATATACCTGATATTTTGATAGACCATCCTTTTGAGGAAAGTGACATAGAGACTTTTAATTATATAGTGAAAGATAAAGAGACGATGATGGCAAGGCTTTGCGATATGGAAGCTAGTGGCTTTTATCAAGCAGCTTCTAAGTTTTTTGAGAGTCACAGAATTTATGTTTTAAAAATTGTGTCTGACAAGGTAGACCTTGAAAATGCCTCTAAAGATAAAATTTATGAGTTAATAAAAAATAAGATTGAGGAAATAGGGGAATTTCTTGCAATACTAAAGGCCAACTTTAAAACTGAAGATGTATTTTCTCCTCATGAAAAAGAAATTATAGATATTCTCTCAGAAAAGTTGAAACTAACGGCAAGTCAGAGACAAATTTTTTACAAAGCCTGCCTACATTATAAAATAAGAGAAGGGAAGAACATCAATTTTTTAGAAAAGTTTTTCTTTATAAAAATAAATAACAAAAAAGAAAGGGAGAAAGCCTTTGAAAAAATTCTCACACATTTACATTGAAAAAGAGGTATTGGATAACCCTATTACCCAAGGTATATTGGAAAAATTCCCCAATAGTAAAAGGATTATTATTGATAGATACAGTGAAGTTTTTAATAGGTCCAATCAAAATTATATTGTACAAAAAAAGAAACAAAATTTAATATTGGCGAAAAAAAGATATGATTTCATTTACGAAGGATCTGAACTTTGTGAAGACTTTGGTCACATTAATTTTTATCATACCTCAAATGTGTTCAATTGTATCTATGACTGTGATTATTGCTATTTGCAGGGTATGTATCCCTCTGGACATCTTGTTATTTTTGTGAATATTGAGGATTACTTTAAAGAAGTTGACAAACTTACACAGCATAAAAATGCTTATTTGAGCATATCTTATGAAACAGATTTATTGGCTTTAGAATATGTAACAGGATTTACTAAAAAGTGGATTGAATACACAAAGGGAAATAAAAACCTTGTAATAGAGATAAGAACAAAAAGTGCTAATTTTTCTTCTGTAGAATCTTTGGAGATACCTTATAACGTAATTTTCGCATGGACATTATTGCCTCAACCGGTTATTGAAAAATATGAAAAATTGACACCCCCACTTACGAAAAGAATAGAGAGTATAAAAAAAGCCATATTAAAAAACTTGAAAATAAGAATATCTATTGAACCTATTATGTATATAGAGAATTTTGAGGAAGTATATAAAGACTTTGTGAAATATATTTTTTCTAACATACCAAAAGAAGGCATAAGGGATATTAATATTGGCGCTTTTAGGATGATAAAGGAGCAAGCCAAAAGGATAGAAAGGCTAAAAGAATACTCTCCTATATTTTGTTATGATACAATTGTTAAGAATGAAGTGTTTACTTATAAAAATGCGGAAGAACTTGAAAAATTCGTGTACTGTGAAGTAATCCAATACATTGAAAAAGAGAAAGTATACCTTTTAAACAAACTCCCCTAAAAAGTACCATCCCGCAAATAGGAGACACAATCAGAGAGCTTTTATTTAATTTCCAGTTACCTTTTTCTAAAGGCATGTTACCTGCTTTTTATCATCAACAACCACTTTTTCTCCATTGGCAGTAAGGTTTTTTTCATAAGGGTCAACTGTTTCTATAATTGTTTTCCCAATGCAAATCCTTAAACTAGGATTGTTAAAAATATCTTGATTTTTAAAATGCTTTTTCTTATAATATAAATCAGGCCCATACTTATGGGGGGTACTAGAGTTTATAAGGGAATTACAAATGAATTGTTCATATCAAGCATATAAAATTTAAATTTAGGGCAATATAAATATTTAAAGAGGTGATTTGATGTTAGAGTTTATAAAGGATACTCATCACTTTGAAGAAGTAAAAAATAAAGAAGAATTTTTTATGCTAATGTTTTATTCTAATTCTTCACAAAAGAGTCTTGAAGCTTTAGAGGTCATGAAGAAATTCAGTGAAGACAATCCTAAAGTGCCCGTTTATGTAGTAAATGCTTC
>DULG01000001.1 GCA_012840485.1 Clostridia bacterium
TCATATTAATTTCTTCCCTTCTCATACTGACATTATCGCAGAATACTTTTAATATGACAATATCACAGAATAATAACAAATCTGGTCAAAAACAATTGACATATTTTATAATATATCATAAAATAACTATAAAGAAACGAAAAAATAGGTTAATAGGGTATACACTGGTCTGAAAGAGTGTATACCCTATTTGCGTCTTTTTATACTTTTTTTACACTCTTTCAAAAAAATCACAAAAAAGGAGTGTATTTTTATGAAATTATTACTTGACCCAGATGTAAAAAGGTTTTTAAAAAACAATAAAATACTGACAGAGGAAGACTTAATAGAAAAAATGCATGAAGAATTTACACCTTACCCTAGAAAACACACTATAGTATCAACTAAAATAACAAAAAATAGTAAAGATTTTTCTGTAATATTTGCAACTAATGAAAATGGAAAAGACGTAAATTGTATAAGTGTATCAGAAATTATTGAAAATGCTATGACTTTAAAAGAATATGCTTTAAAGCGCAAAAAAGAAGGGAAAAATAAGATATTTCAATTGTTAATAGACCAGCAATTAGAATAGACCAGAAATGAATGATTACATTGATACCACAATTGATATTGATGGAATATTATATAAAATTCAATTTATTGTAACTGAGATTGAGGAAGGAATAATAAAAGTAAAATGTTTAGGATTATCAAAACCATTATAAAAAATGTAAAACAAAAAAACAGAAAAAGCAATCAACTTTAATTTCAAATATGATTAACTAAAGAGCAAATCTACTGAAAGAAAGATAGATACTGAAAACTAATAAAGATTCCCTTTATACATTGTCATATATTTTTAATATACAATTAATAATAATGATGAAAATACCTAAGACATATAAAGCCCCTGTTTTTATAACAAAATACAGGGGCTTGTGAAAAAACTAAAAGATGTTTTGATGGTAATAATATCTAAATTTTTCTATAATTTTATTTTATTTGATATAGTTTTGCTATCATATGTACTAAGTTTTTTGTAATATAAGATAATAAAAATAGATTCAACACTTTTAAAATAAGGGTTCATTGGATTTTCACCTTGTTCCAAAATTATAGTTGGAAACAAGTAAAAAAGCAAATTGATCCTTATATGCCCTTTTATAAAAAGGAGCTATAATAAAAAAGTAGAACGAAAATAAGAGGTGATAAGGATGAATAACTCTTTAAGGAATAAAGTAAAAGAGATTATTGACAATCTGCAAGATGCTGAACTTGCAGAAGTGATCAATTTTATAGAATATTTAAAATTTAACCAGGAAAAAGGAGAGGAAGAAATTCTTAACGATACAGAGTTTATAAAATCAATATAAGAGGCATGAAAGTCTTTTGCATACTTGTACAACTCAACATATTTGGTCTTATCATTGTATCTAAAATTCCTAATTTCTGAACATCTGCTGTCTTTAAAAAATCTTTTAGCTTAAAAATGTTTATTTTAATTAAATATTAACTTGCAGTTTTACCCCATTTGTAGGGCTTTATTAAGTAGTGTTGTTTTTTGCTTTTAGCTAGTCTTAATAAGTATAATTGAACATCAATTCTATCTCCTCTGGAGTTTTAGGTCTCGATATATAATAACCTTGTATTTTGTCACAACGCCATTCCTTTAGCATACTAAACTGTTCCTCTGTTTCTACCCCTTCCGCTACGACTTCATAGTTAATTTCCTTTGAGATATACAAAATTCCATTAATTAATGTTTTTACTTTGTTTTCGTCAATCCTGTCAATAAGGCTTTTGTCTATCTTAATAGTACTTATAGGAAACTCTATCATGTTTATCAAGGAAGAATATCCAACTCCAAAATCATCTAGCGAAATCTTTATTCCCCTTCTTAAAAATTCGTCTATTTTATTTACTTTTTGCTCTTTAATATCTAATATTTGAGTTTCGGTAAATTCTATGCCGATGAGATTTGATGGTATATTGAATTTACTAATAAGCTCATCAAATTTAAAGAAAAACTCATCGTCCCTAAGCTGAAGGGGAGAAACATTGATGTTAACCTTAAGCTCGATACCCTTATTTCGCCAATCTCTTATTTGTTTAAAAACATTTTCAATAATAAAAATACCAAATTCTTTGATAAGACCAGTTTCCTCAAGCACTGGAACGAATCGAGAAGGAGAGATGTCGCCATATTTGTCGTTCTTCCACCTTGCAAGGGCTTCAACTTCCTTTATCCTATTCTCTCTTAAATCATAAATAGGCTGAAATAAAAGGTAAAACTCGTTGTTTAACATCGCTTTCTTGATATCTACCATCATTTCAGCTTTTTCGATTATCTTGTCCTCTATAGTTTTGTCAAAAATGACATATTTTGATTTGCCCAACTTTTTAGCTTCAAACATTGCTGCATCTGCTTTCCTTATAATATCATCCATATGTTCGCCTATTTTTGATACATAAATACCTGCGCTTATTGTTGTTAAAATATCTTTTTCCTCAACTTTGAAAACATAATTAAACTTTTTTATGACATCTTCTACAACGCTTATTGCTTCATCCAAATTACAGTGAAAAAGAATAATGAACTCATCACCCCAAAGCCTAAAAATCCTTCCCTTTTCTTTTACTATTTCAATCAGCATCTTGCTTATTTCAACTAACACTTTATCCCCAAAATGATGCCCATAGGAATCGTTAATGTATGTGAAATTATCAAAATCAAGGAGAGCAACAACAAATTGGCAATTGCTAGAGCTATAATACTCATATAAAAAATATCTGTTTGGAAGATGGGTCAAATAATCATAATACTTCTTATCTCTAAATTCCTTTCTCTTCAACACATAAATCATCCTTTCATATTCAAAAGCGGACTTTCTCTGCATGTATAATTCAACATATCTATTTTCAATTAGGCAGTCAATTTACTGCATGGGGTTCAGGCAGTGTCAGATTCCGGACGCACCATACTAAAAGTAGGCAACTGCTTCGGTTGCCTACTTTTATAACTACAAATTGGCAACCCAGCCGTCATAGCATCTGAATGCCTTAGACCTGTGGTTTTGCGTCCCTACCTTTCGGCAAGTTTGCCTTTTTCAGAATATCATTTTATTATATTTGAATGATTATTTGCGTTTTTTGAGAAATTATATAAGTAGTTAACTGTTTTGTTTTTTACATTACTATCTATCAAAGTATACATTCGACAAAAAAAGCATAATTCCTTCTTGAAAAATTAAAAAAAAAAAAAAAAAAAAAAAAAAAAAAAAAAAAAAAAAAAAAAAAAAAAAAAAAAAAAAAAAAAAAA
>DULG01000073.1 GCA_012840485.1 Clostridia bacterium
AAGGCATGGATGCCGATTGTGCCCGGTACCCTGCCGGAACCTGAAGGTCGAGCTTTAGTTTTGTCGCTTTGGAACATCGGAGCGACGATGCAAAATATCTCCTTTGAAAATTTTTTAATTTTGTCAAACAAACTGTATGGCATACTTATTGTATGCCATTAGCTTTTTCTCCTATCTTTTAAATAACAACTTCCTTCAATGGACTTCAGCTTCTTTTTTAATTCTGCTGCAACTTCACTAATTTCTAAATCATTTTTATATTCTTTAAATTCATTTGTAATCACTGCTATTGAAATAGAAACGAAAGGATAGTTTCTTTTTTCACCTTTTCTATTAGTTGTTTCAATATAACCCTTTTTTCTATCCTCTTCATCATACAAAAATTTTATTTCTTCATCAAACCTTGAAACTATATATTTACAAATATTTTCTGCCTTATCAGGTGTAGTAATAATTACAAAATCATCCCCACCAATATGACCTAAAAAATCTTTCTCATTACCAATTAACTCTATAGCATCAGCCAATATTTTTGCTGTCAATTTAATTACATCATCGCCTCTTAAAAATCCGTAATAGTCATTATAAGATTTAAAATTATCTAAATCAGCATATAAAATAGCATAAGGATTGTTAGCTTTTATCCGCCTTTTTATCTCTTCTTTTATATCAATGTTGCCTTTTAATCCTGTTAGAGGGTTAGCCATCCTATTGTGCTCTATTCTTTGAAATAAATTATTCACTTTTATCAATAATTCCTTTTCATTAAAAGGCTTTACCACATAATCATCTGCGCCTAATTCCAGCCCTTTAATCTTCTCTTCAAAATTATCGTGAGAAGTCAAGAGAATGATGGGAAGCATTAAATTTTCCTCTTCTTTTCTTAATACCCTTAAAAGGTCAAATCCATTCATACCTGGCATTATAATATCTAAAATTACCATATCAGGAAACATATTCTTATATATACTAAGAGCCTGTTCCCCATTTTCAGCCTCTAAAATCTGATAGCCCTCTTTTTCTAAAATATCCTTTAAAACCTTTCTTATGAGTTTATTATCATCTACAATAAGAATGTTTTTCCCCTTCACAATGCTTCCTCCATAAAAAGCATTTAAAAACCCTATATTATTATATAAAAATTTTGGCAAAAATGCTACTTTAATAGATTAAAACTTAATTAAATCATGCAGTCTCCTCAAAAAAAAGTGAATAATATTTGGCAACTTTCTCTTCTAATACATCCATAGCTATAAAACGAGCTTCTCTTATTGCTTCTCTCCCATCAACATACACTATTATAGTAGGAACAGTAAAAACAGAAAACTTTCCAGAAGCCATTGGAGATTCATCAATAGAAATGTGAAAACTCTTTATTTGAGGATAATTTTTTAACATTTCATTTAATTTTGGAAGCAATGAAGTACATATTCCGCAATCTTGAGTAGAAAAATAAAGAAATACCATACTATTATTTCCTATAATTTGTTCTGTTTCTTCTAAATTAGTAATTTTATCCATAATTTCCCTCCTATAATCAATCTATGTGATAAGCTTAAATTTCAAAAATCAAAAAATATAAGCCCCTTCTAGGGCTTCAGTTTGTTGACAAAGTTAAAAAATATTCAAATGAGATATTTTGCATCGTCACTCCGATGTTCCAAAGCGACAAAACTAAGCTCGACCTTCGGGTTCCGGCAGGGTACCGGGCACATTCGACCTCCTGTCTTAGTGCCCGCCTCCGCCATCCTTGGCTACGGCCCTGCCTCCACCCTCGGTCTTGCTAAGTTTTGTTGCCGCTTTGTCACAAGTCGCACCGATTGCAAAATATCTCATTTACGAAAGTTTGTCTACAGTCTGAAGCCCCTTCTAGGGCTTTTATTACTTAATTAGCAAAGATTTTAATTTTAATGGAGGCGACACCCGGATTCGAACCGGGGAATAAAGGTTTTGCAGACCTCTGCCTTACCACTTGGCTATGTCGCCATACTGGAGCGGACAACGAGACTCGAACTCGCGACCCTCACCTTGGCAAGGTGATGCTCTACCAACTGAGCTATGTCCGCATAAATGGTGCCTCGAAGTGGAATCGAACCACTGACACAGGGATTTTCAGTCCCTTGCTCTACCTACTGAGCTATCGAGGCATAACATAATGGCGACCCAAAAGGGACTTGAACCCTCGACCTCCAGCGTGACAGGCTGGCGCTCTAACCAACTGAGCTATTGGGCCGTGGTGGTCGCAATAGGACTTGAACCTATGACCCCCTGCTTGTAAGGCAGGTGCTCTCCCAGCTGAGCTATACGACCATTTTACTACCGTGCAAGTAATAGTATACATAAAAAACTGCTATTAGTCAACACTATTTTGAGAGTTTTTTCTTAGTTACCATTAATAAAAAGGAAAAAACCTCATCTATTCTCTAAAAATCACTTTATTTCTCCGCGATTCTCAACAATTCTTTTAGTCTTTCTTCACTAATTAAATGTTTTTTACCACAAAAATGGCACACTGCTTCAACAGGTTGTCCTTCTGCAATAAGTTTTTCTATTTCTTTTTTACCAAGAGCAATTATAGCAGTCTCAAACCTTTCCTGTGAACAATCACATTCA
Source organism: Clostridia bacterium (assembly GCA_012840485.1). GTDB lineage: Bacteria > Bacillota > Thermoanaerobacteria > Thermoanaerobacterales > Thermoanaerobacteraceae > Thermoanaerobacter. The sequence continues at coordinate 2,614 of DULG01000073.1, forward strand.
TATTTTAAATCTAATTTTTCTAAAATATTAACTTCTTTTTCTCCTAATATATGTTTTAATATGTCTTCTGGTAAATATTCTTGCTTTAGCAACTCTGTCACTGAAGAAATATTCTTGAGGGATTCTTCTAATTTTGAAACAACTTCTTCTTCAATATTAGGCAATAATTGTATAATAAATCCTCCTGAAGCTAAAACATTCCCCTCTTTTCCAACCAATACTCCCAAACCTACAGCAGAAGGTACTTGCTCAGAAGCATAAAAATAATAAGCGATATCTTCTCCAATTTCTCCTGTCTGCAGTTCTACAGTCCCAATATAAGGTTCTTTTAAACCTATATCTTTTATAACAGTTAAATATCCTTTTTTCCCAACAGCTCTGCCTACATCTAATTTACCCTTTCTGGATAATGGTAAATCTACTGTATGATTTCCTACATACCCTTTTACAATTCCTAAATAATTTGACACTGCTATAATATTACCTATAGGTCCATCACCTTTTATTACTAAAGTAACTTTGTCTTTTCCTCCTTTCATCATTGATCTCATCATAGCAACCGCTGTTAAACTTCTTCCCAAAGCTGCACAAGTAGTAGGAGTGAGATTATGAATTTCTTTTGCTTTTTGAACTGTCTGGGTTGAGAGTACTCCCATTGCTAATACTTTACCTTCATAAGCTGTGGCTTTTACGATATAATCCTTCATCCGAATACCTCCTATATCAAAAAACCCTAACATTTTTCATGTTAGGGTTTAAATTTCGGTAGTTATACCTTTCTTACTTTAGAAGCCTGCGGCCCTTTTGCTGCTTCAACTACCTCAAACTCAACATTTTGCCCTTCCTCTAATGTCTTAAAGCCATCGCCTTCAATTGCAGAGTAATGTACAAATACGTCTGTCCCATCCTCTCTTTCAATAAAACCATAGCCTTTCTCGGCATTAAACCATTTTACTTTACCTCTTACCATTTATATCTTCCTCCAAACTTAATAAATAATTTACTACTTAATCATAGCACTTATCTTTCAAAATGTCAAATTTTTTATTAAGATTTTATTATTTCCCATATTCCCCTCAGTGCATAACTTGCTCTTTCTCTCATGACTACATCAGCCTTATAATCATAAGGAGTCTCTGTCGCATTAATAATTATCAAATGGTCCACCAGGTCAGGCAAAAAATTTACTGGAGAAACCACTAGTGAAGAACCTATGACTATTAATAAATCACTGGTCCTTACTTCTTTCACTGCCAAATCAAAAACATATGGCATGGGATCTCCAAAAAGTACTACATCAGGCCTCAGTAGACCACCGCATTTATCGCAACGGGGGGGAATTTGTTTTTTGTTTACTTTCTCTTCTAAAACTTCAAAAGAAACTTTACGGCCACAATTTATGCAACTTCCCACTCTTGTATTTCCATGAACTTCATACACATTTTTAGAACCAGCTTTTTGATGGAGATTATCTATATTTTGTGTAATTACTCCAAAAATTATACCTTCCTTTTCCATTTCACTTAATATGTAATGAGCTTCATTAGGTTCGGCATTTCTCATGGAGGACAAAATTTTAAAACCTACGCTGTAAAATTTCTCAGGATAATTAAATAGCACTCTTGTAGATAAAGCCTCCATAGGGTCCATATTTTCCCACAAACCTTTTCCAGGACTCCTGAAATCAGGTATGCCACTCTCAGTAGATATACCTGCCCCTGTCAGCACCATAACTTTTTTAGAATTTTTGATAAGATGAGTCACCTTTTTAAATAAATTTTTATTTTCCATAAAACTCACCTCTAAAATAAGTATATCATATTTTATCTCTCTCCTTCATCTTTTGCTGCATTTTCTTTTTTACAATATAGCCTATTTTGCCTGTCTCTTGAGCAGATAAGTTTGACCATCCTACCTTTTTTACCTTTTCCAAAAGCCCTAATTCTTCAGCTGCTTCTAATTTTAAGACCTCATTATCCATTTCTATTCCTCCCTCCTGTAAAAAAGCCTTTAATTTTCTTTCGTTAATTATAGTATCCTGTAAAAAAGCTTTAATACCCCGGTTAATTGTTAGATAAAATGCAAAAAAATCCGGATAAACCGGATTTTAAACTGCTATAACTTCCTTAACTTCAGGAATTTCTTCTTTAATAGCTCTTTCAATGCCCTCTTTTAGTGTTAGAATGGCAAAAGGACAACCTCCGCAAGCTCCTGTCAATTTCACTTTTACAATACCATCTTCTGTAACGTCAATAAGTTCTACATCTCCTCCATCTGCTTGAAGAGAAGGTCTTATGAGATCTAATATCTCTTCCACTTTTTCTTTCACAACAGGTCCTCCTTTCTAAATCTATTATTAGGTCTTTGCAGAATCCCAAAATCCTTATGGATTAAGGGATTCTGCTATATATTTTCAAAGGAATTCCTCCACTTTCGTCGAATTTATATAAAAGACCAAATCACGAAAAGAAAGGGAGGAAATCCTATGAAAATCAAAGCTAAACAACTTTCTCTCTCCGATATTTACGATGATGTTCAATCCTTCTTTGAAGAAGATAAACCCAAGTTTATTAAACTCTTTGAATCTTTTGTTGATTTATCTGAACTTATTCCATCTTCTTTTTATGCCCACTATTATTCCCACTTTGGACGTCATAGAAATTTTTCTCTTGAATCTATGCTCACTGCTTTGTTTATCCAAAAAATTCTCTCTATCCCTACTGTTCAACTCCTTGTCCATGTTCTTAAACTATCTAAAGAATTAAGAGAGCTTTGTGGCTTTAAAAGAGTCCCTCATCCTTCTCAATTCTCTAGATTTAAATCCATTTTCCTCAAAGATTTGGAGAATTTCTTCAATAATCTTGTTAATTTAACTGAGC
>DULG01000074.1 GCA_012840485.1 Clostridia bacterium
GATTTTCAAACATATTGCGGAACAGCTCTTCTCTCTTTTTTAGCTGCATTTTAGCCTCATAGAGCTTAAAAGCCATTTCTATTTGAGATATGAGTACATACTCATCTACACCCTTAAGAACATACCCATAAGCTGAAACTGATTTTATTTTTTCCATTATTTCTTTACTGGCATTGGCAGTGAGAAATAGAATTGGGATATCTTTATGCTGTTGAATTATTCTTGCTGCATCTATCCCATCGATTGCTCCTTTAAGTTCTATGTCCATAAGAATTAAGTCCGGACTTTTGATGTTATTTAGTGCTTTTTCAACAGCCTCTTCGCCTGATGTGACTATCTCTGTTTCGTATCCATGCCTGGTCAGAATATCCGCTGTTATCTGCGCATTGAGCCTGCTATCTTCTACAATGAGGACCTTCTTCAGGTAAAAAGCATTCATCATCTGGTACCTCCAACCTTTTTGCAAGTATCTTTGAAAAATTATTTATGATTTTTATTTTCCAAAGTACTATTGTACTCTTCTCACTTGAAAAGTGCAATAAAATTTTCCTGTCATAGTGTTTATTTTCACCCGGTTAAAAAGTCTGCCACCTTTTATATATCCCACTTTCATCCTCGAATATCCGGTTTCTCCATTTTAACTCTTTTTGGGCTCTTCCATTTGCCAGCTCCAGCTAAACTTCCAAAAAGTCCTTTTGGAGCCGTCCACACTACAGTGAGCGCACCAAAAGCAAAGAGAAACACAAAATACCAGGGAACCCAGAAAAGTGTTTTCCATAAATTCCTGTCGTAGTCATAATTCAAAAAGGCAGCAACCGACATCTGCACTACCCCTGCAACCGAAAGAAGCGCCCCATACCAGGCTGGAATTGGACTAATTCCCAGAGGATAATGGAAAAATATACTGCTTATAGCCCATAAAAGAGTGCCAAAGACGAAACAAAATGCCCACAGGTATCCCAGTACAAAGTCAAAATAAACAGGATATAAATAACGCCAGTGCCAGCTTTTAAAAATATCTTTATGAGTTCGCAGTAAATGCCAGCCTCCAAGTGCCCAGCGCTTGCGCTGTTTCCAGTATTCCCTCAATGTTGCTGGAGACTGTATTAGGGCTACTGCCTGAGGCACAAACCAAACTTCATAGAAACGCTTTTGAATCTTCCAGGTTATATCAATATCTTCAGTCGCAGTATATGGTGAAAAACCGCCAACTTCCTTCAAAACTTCTGTCCAAAATGCTACAACACATCCTGATACAGTCAGCACCCTTCCCAAAACTCTCTGAGATCTTTTTATAAGTCCAATAATAGAGGAAAATTCAGCTGCCTGCAGCTTTTCAATAAGATTTTTCCTGTTGACAGATATAGGATTGCCAGTGACTGCTCCCAGTCTTGGCTGTTTTAAAAAGGGATAAACCAGGTACTTCAGTGTATCTGGTAAAAGAATTGTATCAGCATCTATTACCACGGTAATAGATGTTGTTACCGCAACCGACAGGGCAATATTTAAAGCATTGGCCTTTCCCTGATTTTCAGAAAGTCGCAGGAGATGAAAATTAGGATTTAAACCAACAAATCTTCTAATAATATTCGCTGTGTTATCGGTGGATGCATCATCTATAAATACTACTCTGTAATCCGGGTAGTTTAAAAATTGTAAAGCCGTGCATGTTGCTGCAATACTTACCTCTTCATTGTGGCAGGGCACAAGAATAGTAACTGATGGCCAGTCTTCCGGCCATTGACTGGGTTTTCTTGAATAACTTTTCTCACGCCTCCACCAGAAATATATCCCTGCAGATGTCCAGATTATGCTCATTGCAAGAGGATAAACAAATACATACCATCCTATGATTTCCCATATTGTCATTTACTTTCCTCCTCTGCAGGTATATATTCAGAAATTTCATGAATAAACTCCCAGTACAGACCTTCCTCTGCTATTCTTTTTATAACTTCAGGTGTAATTTCTTCTCCTTCAGAAACAATAATATTTCCTTTTGGACTGCAAAAATTCTTTTTCATAATCATTGGAGTAAAAGGAGCTAAATAATCTTTCTCTTTTACAGAGGTAAGATTTCCAAACAGGCTTTTATTGGTCTCCTGGGGTATCTGCTTATCCTCCATAATTTTTGCTATATCTAGAGCTTCTAAAGAAAGTTGTTTCCAGGCTAATATTGGCGCCTCAAAAACCGGCATTTTTAATTTTCTTTTATTTTTCCTGTAATACCTGTAATAATGATATTTGGTCCATACAAACATAATTGCACAAATGATAATAGCCCATCCGAGAGACAAAAGAAAAGCAAAGGCTGTGGAATATACAACCTGCGGTATAAAAAGATTTTTTCTCCAGACATATGCAAGCAAAAACCAGCCGAATGCCCCTAAAACCCAGATAAAGGCTCCTATAATCCACGACCATACACCTAAAGTGAAAATTATTAGTCCTATGCTTTTAAAAAAGCCTATCAAACCTTTAAAACTGTCTTTTGCTCTACTTTCGAAATTATTATTCCCCATAAACTCTTCCTCTTTCTTTTCAACACTATCGGTATGATTATAACCTGACTTTTGCAGCAAAAAAGGATAAAAAATGCCCTTAACTCCTTTAAAATAAAGGGTTTAGGGCATTTTAATTTTGTCTCAAAGTTGTAGTGAAAACTAACTTTTTTTCGTCTCTCCTAA
>DULG01000011.1 GCA_012840485.1 Clostridia bacterium
AACGCCAGTAGTTAAGTTAAATAAAATTGTGGAGAAAGAATGGGCGGAAATTTATTTAAAATTAGAATTTTTTAATCCTGGAGGCAGCGTTAAAGATAGGGTAGCTTTTTCCATGATAGAAAAGGCAGAAAAAGAAGGAAAATTAAAAAAAGGAAGTGTAATTATTGAACCTACCAGCGGAAATACAGGTATAGGGTTGGCGATGGTAGGGGCAGCAAAAGGGTATAAAGTAATAATAGTTATGCCTGATACTATGAGCATGGAAAGAAGAATGCTTTTAGCGGCGTATGGGGCAGAAGTAGTTCTTACCCCTGGCAAATTGGGGATGGAAGGCGCTATAAAAAAAGCAGAAGAATTAGTAAGGCAGAATAAAAACTATTTTATGCCACAACAGTTTGAAAATTTTGCAAATCCTTTAATCCATGAAGAGACTACTGCTAAAGAGATAATTGAAGATTTTAAGGAAGGACTTGATGTTTTTGTAGCAGGAGTAGGTACTGGAGGAACTATCACAGGAGTAGGGAAGAAATTAAAAAATGAATTTTCTCATATAAAGATAATTGCAGTGGAACCTTTTTCAGCAGCAGTTTTATCAGGGAAAGAGCCGGGGCCTCATAAAATTCAAGGGATTGGGGCAGGTTTTATTCCGAAAGTTTTAGATAAAAGCGTTATAGATGAAGTAATTGCTGTAAAAGATGAAGATGCCTTTGAGGTGACTCGCCTTTTGGCAAAAAAAGAAGGCATACTTGGAGGAATTTCTACAGGTGCTTCCTTATGGGCAGCAATTGAAGTTGCTAAGAAGTTAGGCAAAGGTAAAAAGGTTTTAGCAATAGCTCCTGACAGTGGAGAGAGGTATTTAAGTACACAACTTTTTAGAGAAGATTAGATTTACAAGCCCTAGATTATTGTGTTAAAATATTTTAGACACAGTAAAGGAGGTTTTTTTATGTCAGGGCATTCAAAATGGGCTAATATAAAACATAAAAAAGAAAAGATGGACGCTAAAAAGGGAAAAATTTTTACAAAACTTACTAAAGACATTATAAAGGCAGCTAAAGAAGGTGGCGGAGATCCTAATGCCAATAGTAAATTGAGAGATGCTATAGAGAAGGCAAAAGCTAACAATTTACCAAATGAAAATATACAAAGAGCTATAAAAAAAGGTACCGGTGAACTGGGGGGTGCCAAATTAGAAGAAGTCATATATGAAGGATATGGGCCTGCTGGTACAGCTATAATTGTTGAAGCTTTGACTGACAATAAAAACAGAACTGCTGGTGAAATAAGGCATATTTTTGATAGGCATGGTGGTAGTTTAGGAGCAGCTGGTTCTGTTACATGGATGTTTGACAAAGTCGGAATTATAATTGTTGAAAAAAATGATTCTATTGATGAAGACGGATTAGCGATGGTTGCAATAGATGCAGGTGCGCAAGACTTTTCTGCAGAAGATGAAGAATTCGAAATAATCACTGAGCCTGCAAATTTTCAAGAAGTAAAAGAAGCAATTGAAAAAGCAGGCTATAAAATTTCTGAAGCAGAAGTTACTATGCTTCCTAAAAATACTATACAACTAAGTCCTGAAGACTACGAAAAATTTGAAAAGTTAATTGACAAACTAGAAGAAAATGACGATGTACAAAACGTTTATCACAATGTGGAAATAGAAGACGAAGATGAGGAATAAAAGAAAGAGATAGAAGAGGCTAAATTTCTTCTATCTCTTTCTTTTCTTTTTCTGTTAAAACTTTATGTAAGTCTAAGTTGATGATTAATCTGTCGTTTAAATTGATAATAGATGTTATGTACTCTTTCCCAATTCCTTTTATTATGTCTGGGGCTTCTTGTATGGAACTATCGTCTACATGTAAAACTTCTGTTACTGAGTCTACGATAAAACCTACTGGTCTGTTAGTGACATTTACTACGATGATCCGATTATTGTCATTTTTTTCTGATACAGGCAAATTGAAGCGCTTTTTTAAATCTACAATAGGAATAACTGTTCCTCTTAGGTTAGTTATACCTTCTACAAAAGAGGGGGCATCAGGTACTTTAATAATCGTTTGAAGCCGTATAATTTCTATTACCTGATTAATGTCTACGCAAAAGTCTTCCTTGTTTAATTTAAAAACTACAATTTGATTTGCCACTTTACCATCTCCTCCCTTATAGATATTATTCGATATTTTTTGACAAAATCCTGCAAAGAGAATAAATTTTTTAAAATTGGTTATAATTACATAAAACAGGAGGAGATGTTATGAAAAAGCTAATTTCCTATAAAATGGTTACCATATATTTGTTAGCTATATTTATAGGAGTGATGATTGGATATTTAATTAATGTTAAAGATAATGAAAAGCAAAGAACAGAAAAAAATATAACTTATGAACAGAGGATTTCTTCTCAACAAGAAGCTCTTGCTAAAAAATTAATTTCCCAAAGTAAACTCATATTTGAAACTAAATATCTTGAAAATGGAGAAATAGTGCGTGAAGTTCAAAATTTAACCCCTTCTCTTTATGGAAAAAGCAAGGAAGAAATTGCGAGGATATATAGTGATTGGGAAGTTAAAAGTTTTGATGAAGACGAAATAGTTCTCTATAGGGAAAAAGAAGGGTTGCCTGCAGATTATTATATAATTTCCAGTATAAATGGATATGTGGTTTTATTAAAAAGTGACGGAAATGGCAATAAGGAAATTGTAGAGAAAACCGACATACCACTGGATAGTTTAACACCTTTTGACAGAGAAAGAGTGATGGAAAATATAATTACAAAAGACAAAGATGAAGCATACCAAATATTAGCAAATTTGAGCTCTTAAGTTCTCCTATGTTTTTGGGAGAACTTTTTCTTGTTTATAAAGTCCATTGATGTTAAAATAAATAAAAGGAGAGGGGATATAATGAGGGTATTAGGGATAGATCCTGGAATTGCCATAATGGGCTATGGTATAATAGATTACAAATCCAATAAGTTTACTGTTATAGACTACGGTGCAGTTACTACAAAAGCTGGTATTGATAAGGCTTTGCGCCTACACGATATATATAATGGAATTATATCACTTATAAAATCTTACAGTCCTGATGTAGTGGCTATAGAAGAGCTTTTTTATAATAAAAACGCAAAGACTGTCATAACTATTGGGGAGTCCAGAGGAGTTTCTATTTTAGCTGCTGTCAATTCGGGAATAAAGGTTTTTGAATATACTCCTTTGCAAGTTAAACAAGCAGTGGTAGGGTACGGAAGAGCAGATAAATATCAAGTCCAACAAATGGTAAAGGTTTTATTAAATCTTGAGGAAATTCCTAAACCTGACGATGTAGCTGATGCCTTGGCAGTTGCTATATGCCATTGTCACAGTAACAATATGATTGAAAAGCTGGGGTATTCAAGATGATTGAGTATATTAGAGGGATGATTGAAGATATTGGACAAGATTATGTAGTGATTGACTTTATGGGTATAGGTATAAAGGTTTTTGTTCCCTTTTCTACTTTAAAAGTTTTACCTTCTAAAGGGAATATAACCAAGCTTTATACATATTTACAGGTGAGAGAAGATGGTTTTCAAATTTTTGGCTTTAAAACAAAAGAAGAGCTAGATTTGTTTGAAAAGTTATTGTCTGTTAGTGGTGTAGGGCCTAAAGGGGCTTTATCTATTTTGTCCGTGGTTTCTATTGACAATTTTGTAAAAGCAGTTAACGCAGGCGATTATAAAGCTCTTACAGTAGCTCCGGGAATAGGCAAAAAGACTGCTGAGAGAATTATTTTGGAATTAAAAGATAAGCTTCCAAAAGAAATAGTTTTTGAAGGTGATAATAATTTTTCAAATGAGGCTTTAGAAGCTTTATTAGCGTTGGGTTACACCAAGAGTGAAGCTATTTTTGCATTGGCAGATATCACCTGTGATAGCGTAGAAGATGCTGTAAAGCAAGCTTTGAAAAAATTAATGAAATAGGGTGAATTAAATGGAGGAAAGAATACTAACTCAAAATTTTACACAGGAAGATGCCTCCGAATACAGTTTGCGTCCTAGGTGGCTTTCTGAGTATATAGGTCAGCAAAAGATAAAAGAGGAATTAAAAATTTACATAGAAGCTGCTAAGATGAGGAAAGAGCCCCTTGACCATGTCCTATTATATGGTCCTCCTGGCCTTGGGAAAACGACTTTAGCCACAGTAATATCTAATGAAATGGGAGTAGGAATAAAAATAACCTCAGGTCCTGCTATAGAAAAGTCGGGAGATTTGGCAGCAATTTTGACTAATTTACAGGAAAATGACATACTTTTTATAGATGAAATTCACAGGCTTAATAGAAGTGTAGAAGAGATTCTATATCCTGCAATGGAAGACTTTGAATTGGATATAGTAATAGGAAAAGGTCCAAGTGCCAGGTCTATAAGGCTTAGCCTTCCGCGTTTTACTTTGATTGGGGCTACCACAAGGGCTGCGCTTATGACTTCGCCTTTGAGAGACAGATTCGGGGTTATAAACCGCTTGGATTACTATTCAGTGGAGGAATTAAAAGAAATAATTAAAAGGTCAGCGAATATTTTAAACATTGGAATTGATGAAGATGCAGCTTTGGAGATTGCTAAAAGGTCACGAGGGACTCCCAGAATTGCCAATAGACTTCTAAAACGGGTGAGAGATTTTGCCCAAGTAAGAGGAAATGGATACATTGATTTTAAAACTTCCAAAGAAGCTTTAGACGTATTAGGTGTAGATGAGATGGGATTAGAATACATTGATAGAAAGATTGTGGTTTCTATTATAGAAAAGTTTGGGGGTGGTCCTGTAGGAATCGATGCTATTGCTGCATCAATAGGAGAAGATGGGGATACAATAGAGGATGTTTATGAACCTTATCTTTTACAAATAGGTTTTTTAAACAGGACTCCGCGAGGAAGAGTTGTTACAAAATTAGCTTATGATTACCTTAAATATCCTTATATAGAACAGGGGAGGATAGAAGGTGTTTGATAGTTTTGGCAAAATGTTGATATTTATGGGAGCTATATTAATTTTAATAGGGGTGCTTTTTTCTGTAGGTTCAAAAATTGGTTTAGGACGTTTGCCGGGAGATATAGTTTATCAAAAAGGAAATTTCACTTTTTATTTTCCTATTATGACAAGCCTTTTATTAAGTCTGTTTTTAACATTAATTTTTTGGCTTTTTAGAAGATAATTTTTTGCCTATTGAAAAAAATTCGATTTACAAGTATAATGAGTAACATATTTGTATATCATATGGACAAATTATACTGTTAAAAAATTAATATTAGAGGGACAGAATAAGATATGAAGCGAAGTGAATTCTATTTTGAGTTGCCAGAAGAATTGATAGCACAGGAACCTTTAGAAGATAGGTCTAGCTCTCGTTTGATGGTTTTGAATAAAAAAACTGGTGAGGTTCAACATGATATTTTTAAAAACATAACAAAATATTTGGAAGCTGGCGATTGCCTGGTTTTAAATAATACAAAAGTTATCCCTGCACGTCTCATCGGGAGAAGAGAGGACTCAGGTGGAAAAATGGAATTTGTACTTTTAAAAAGGTTGTCAACGAATGAATGGGAAATATTAGTAAAACCAGGTAAAAGAGCCAAAATAGGGAAAAGAGTAGTTTTTGGAAATGGTGAATTGATTGGAGAAATTTTAGACAATACAGAGGTAGGAGGACGTTTAGTAAGATTTCATTATGAAGGAGTATTTGAAGAAGTATTAGATAAGCTGGGAGAAATGCCTGTTCCACCATATATAAAGAAAAAGCTCAAAGATAAAGATAGATATCAAACTGTTTATGCAAAATATGAAGGTTCCGCAGCTGCTCCTACGGCAGGTCTTCATTTTACAGAAGAACTATTAGAAAAAATACAACAAATGGGAGTAAAAACTGTTTTTATTACTCTCCACGTAGGTTTAGGTACTTTTAGACCTGTAAAAGAAGAAATAATTGAAAATCACAAGATGCACGAAGAATTTTATATTGTCACAAAAGCAGCAGCTGAAGAGATAAATACTGCGCGAGAAAGAGGAGGAAGAATTATAGCTGTTGGTACTACGACTACACGTACTCTTGAGACAGTTGCTGATGAAAATGGTTATATAAGAGAAAAAAGCGGATGGACCGATATTTTTATATATCCCGGATATAAATTTAAAGCTATTGACGGTATGGTAACAAATTTTCATTTACCCGAGTCCACTTTAATTATGATGGTGTCTGCATTTGCAGGAAAGGAAAACATAATGAAGGCTTACAAAATAGCTATTGAAAGTAAATATAGGTTCTTTAGTTTTGGAGATGCTATGCTTATAATTTGAGCATTTGATTGTGCAATTATCAGGTAAAAGAGGAGGATATGATGGTAGCGATTAAATATCACCTCATAAAGAAAGATAGTAGAACTAAGGCGCGGCTTGGAATTTTAGAGACACCTCATGGGGTTATAGAAACTCCTGTGTTTATGCCAGTTGGAACACAGGCAGCTGTAAAAGCAATGACTCCTGAAGAGTTAAAAGAAATTAGAGCTACAATAATTTTAAGCAACACTTATCATCTTTATTTAAGACCCGGCCATAAAATTATAGAAAAAGCCGGAGGCTTGCATAAATTTATGAATTGGGATAGGTCTATTTTAACAGACAGTGGAGGTTTTCAGGTTTTTAGTTTGAGTTCTTTGAGAAAAATTACAGAGGAAGGAGTAGAATTTAGGTCTCATATAGATGGCTCTAAGCATTTTTTTGCTCCGGAAAGGGTTATAGAAATACAAAATTCTTTAGGCTCAGATATAATTATGTCCTTTGACGAATGTGCACCTTATCCTGCAGATTACGATTATGTAAAAAAATCTATGGAACTTACTATTAAATGGGCAGAAAGAGGGAAAAGAGCTCATAAAAATACTGAAAAACAGGCTCTTTTTGGAATTGTCCAAGGAGGTACTTATGAAGACTTAAGAAAAGAGTGTACTCAAAGATTGGTAGATATGGATTTTCCTGGATACTCTATAGGTGGATTAAGCGTAGGAGAACCAAAGAATGTAATGTACGACATTGTAGATTTAACTACAGAATATTTACCTGAAGACAAACCGAGATATCTTATGGGGGTGGGAAGTCCTGATGACCTTATAGAGGGAGTAATACGAGGAGTTGATATGTTTGACTGCGTGCTTCCGACGCGAATTGCTAGAAATGGGACAGTTTTTACCAGCAAGGGCAAATTAATAGTAAGAGATGCTCCTTATGCGGAGGACTTTTCTCCTTTAGACGAAGAATGTGATTGTTATACTTGTAGAAATTATTCAAAAGCCTATATAAGACATTTATTTAAGGCTAACGAAATTTTAGCAGCAAGGCTTGCTACTTTACATAATCTTTATTTTCTAATTAAGTTGATGGAAAAAATAAGGGAGGCTATAAAGCAAGACCGGCTGCTTGAATTTAAAAAAGAGTTTTTTAAAAAATATTATGGGAATAAGGAGGAGTATTGATGAATCAACAAACCATGTATGTGCTTTTTCAATTTGCTATTTTAATTGCAATCTTTTATTTTTTGCTGATTTTGCCCCAACAAAGGCGGCAAAAGAAAGAGCAGCAAATGCTTGATTCTTTGAAGCCGGGAGATGAAATCATTACAAAAAGCGGATTTTATGGCAAAATTTTAAACATTAAAGACGATGTGATAACCTTAGAGATGGGTGCGGACAAAGTTAGGTTAAAGATTGCAAAATGGGCAGTTGGAGGAATTATAAGTTCAGCCAGTGACAAAATTGAAAATGATCAAAAGTAAAAGATGCGGTTTGCCGCATCTTTTTTATTGTACTATGTTTAAAGAAAAAAGCATACATATTAACTAAGAAAATTATGGGGGTGAGAACTTGAAAGGAAGGTTTACTGTAGAAAAGAAAAATGGCATAAATATTACTGGCATTTTGACAGGTGTTTTAATAGCTTATATCATCACATTAAGCTTTTTTATAATTTATGCTATACTTTTGACTTTTACTCCTTTGTCTGAGTTGACGTTGCCAACACTTACTTTATTGATAACCATAATAGGCATAGTTTTATCAGGAGCGTTATCTGCAAGGCATACTACCAGCAAAGGGTGGTTAAATGGAGGAATTGCTGGTATTCTGTACATCACTATCATGTTAGTTTTAGGTGCATTTTTTATAAAAGAATTAGGTGCTACTTCTTTCTGGTTAGTAAAATACATGTGGGGCGCTATTTTAGGGGCCTTAGGTGGGATGATAGGGATTAATTTATAGCTTTAATTCCTTTTCTTTATATGTTATAATAAAGCAGGAAGAGGAGGGAAGAAGAATGAAACATATTATAACAATTAATAAGGCGACATTAAAAAATACTTTAAAAAAGCCTGGTTGTGGCGAATGCCAGGCATCCTGTCAGTCTGCTTGTAAAACCTCTTGCACTGTAGCAAACCAAGAGTGTCAATATTAATACATATTACTCAAATGGCAGTAAAGTGTAATTACTGCCATTTAAACTTGCAATGGAGGTTAAAAAATGTCAGAGCTAATGCATAAATTTAAAAGACTGGGAATGAATATTGTAATAGATCCGGTAAGTGGCTCTATTCATGTAGTAGATGATATTGTTTATGATGTATTAGATTTTTATGAAACCCATTCAAAAGAGGAAATTGTAAACTTACTTCAAAATAAGTATGCAAAAGAAGATATATTAGATGCTATAGCTGAAATTGAGGAATTAAAAGATCAGGGTCTGTTGTTCTCAGAAGACATTTACAAAGATATTGCAATATCGAGAAGCGATTCTGTTATAAAAGCAATGTGTTTAAATATGGCCCACGATTGTAATCTAAGGTGTAAGTATTGCTTTGCTTCTACAGGCGATTTCAAAGGTGGAAGAAAATTAATGGATTTTGAGACAGGGAAAAAGGCAATTGATTTTCTGATAAAAAGCTCTGGAAAAAGGAGAAATATAGAGATTGATTTTTTTGGTGGTGAACCTCTTTTAAATTTTAAAGTAGTTCAACAGTTAGTAGAGTATGGAAAAGAAAAGGCGAAGGAAAATAAAAAGAATATTAAATTTACTATAACAACCAATGCTGTGTTATTAGACGATGTGAAGATAAAATATTTTAACAAAAACTTTTCTAATGTGGTGCTCAGTTTAGATGGAAGGAAAGAAGTAAATGATCAGATGAGGGTCCGCATAGATGGTAGTGGCACCTATGATATAATAGCTCCTAAAATAAAAAAATTTGTTGAATCAAGAGGGGAAAAGGAATACTATGTTAGAGGGACTTTTACTGCAAAAAATTTAGACTTTGTCAATGATGTACTTCACATTGCTGATTTAGGAGTATATGAAATATCTGTAGAACCAGTGGTAGAAAAAGAAGACAGAGATTACACATTAAAAGAAGAACATTTAGAGAGAATTTTTGAAGAGTACGATAGATTGGCGGAGGAGTATATAAAAAGATATGAAGAGGGAAGACCTTTTGCTTTTTATCATTTTAAAATAGATCTAAATGAAGGACCTTGTATTAAAAAAAGGCTTCAGGGATGTGGAGCAGGATTTGAATATATCGCTGTTACACCAGATGGAGAGATTTATCCATGTCACCAATTTGTTGGTATTGACGAATTCAAATTGGGAACTTTAGATGAGGGTATAACTAATAAAGAATTGCAACAAAAATTTATGGAAAGTGATATTTACAAAAGAGAAGAATGTACCAAGTGCTGGGCGAGGTTTTATTGCAGTGGAGGATGTTTTGCTAACAACTATAACATAAATGGTGATATAAATAAACCTTATGAATTAGCTTGCGAAATGCAAAAGAGACGATTTGAAAATGCAATTGCAATAAAAGCATATTTAATGTTGAAGGGTGATTTAAATGGTAATAAAGCAGTATAAGGGGATAACTCCCAATATAGACAAAGGGGCTTATATAGCTGAGACAGCGGAAATTATTGGACAAGTAGAAATAAAAAAAGAAGCCAATATATGGTATGGTGCTGTTATAAGAGGAGATGTGGATAAAATAGTTATAGGAGAAGGAACAAATATACAAGATAATTGTATAGTTCATGTAACAGAAGGGCATTCTTGTTATATAGGGGATTACTGCACAATTGGACATGGTGCAATAATTCATGCTTGCAAAATAGACAATAATGTGCTAATTGGCATGGGTGCTATTATATTAGATGATGCAGAAATAGGAGATAATTGCATAATTGGAGCAGGGTCATTAGTGACAGGAGGAAAGAAAATACCTGAAGGAAGTCTTGCCTTTGGGAATCCTGCAAAAGTTATAAGGAAATTATCACAAGAGGAAATTGATAGTATTCATACTTCATATAAGCATTATGTAGACTTAGCAAAATTACATTTTTCTAAGTTTGGGCAATTGACCGTTTACAATAAAAGTAATATAATAGAAAATAGTTAAACTACGAAGGAGGATTTAGATGAGAAGCAGAGGTTTTATCAGATTTTTTTCTGTCATTCTTATTGCTGCGGTAGTTGCATATATAGCTTTTGTTGGAATCAAGGCTGGTAATTATTCTATAACTCCTGTCCAAGACCACATAAGGTTAGGACTTGACTTAAGAGGAGGCGTTTATGTATTAGAAGAAGCACAAGGCAATGTGACACAAGATGCTATAAATAAAGCTATTGCTGTTATAAGAAACAGGGTAGATGCTCTTGGAGTAACACAACCTGTGATAACACAACAAGGTTCAAACAGAATACGTGTAGAACTTCCTGGTATGAATGACCCTGATAAGGCTATAGAAACTATTGGAAAAACTGCTCAATTAAAATTTGTTGGGCCAGATGGCGAAGTAATTTTAACAGGGGCAAATGTAAAAGATGCTAAAGCTGTATATGGTACAACAGAAACTGGAATTCAACAACCTGAAGTTTCACTAAGTTTTGATTCAGAAGGTACAAAAAAATTTGCTGATGCTACACAGAAATATTTAAATCAGCCTATTGCAATAGTTTTAGATGATAAAGTAATTTCTGCTCCAACAGTAAGAAGTGTTATAACGAATGGAGTTGCAGCTATTACTGGATTAAAAGATTTTAAAGAAGCTTCAGAATTAGCGACACTGATAAGAGCTGGCTCTTTACCTGTTACATTAAAGCCTATAGCTTATAGCTCTGTTGGTGCTACATTAGGTCCCAGTGCGTTAAAGGCAAGTATGGAAGCAGGAATATATGGGACTATTCTTGTTATGCTTTTTATGATAGCTTTTTATAGATTACCTGGTTTTATAGCAGACTTAGCCTTATTAATATATATATTGATAAACTTTATTGTTTATGCTTTGTTTAGTATAACATTAGATTTGCCGGGTATTGCAGGTTTCTTGTTGTCAATTGGTATGGCTGTCGATACTAATATTTTAATTTTTGAAAGATTTAAAGAGGAATTGTGGGCTGGTAAAAGCATAAGGCCTGCTTTGGATGCTGGATTTGCGAAGGCTTTTAGGGCAGTATTTGATGCTAATATAACGACTATAATTGGAGCAATTATACTTTTTTATATGGGTTCAGGAAATGTTAAAGGATTTGCTTTAACTCTTTTGATAGGTGTATTATCAAGTTTGTTTACAGCTATAACTGTAACAAGATTTTTACTGCATGCGCTTCTTGATATGGACTTGACAAAGAATATAAAACTTTATGGAGCATAGGAGGGAATTGTGTGAATCAGCATAGATTTCATATAGATGTAATTAGTAAAACGAAAATTTGGTTTGCGATATCGGGGGTTATGATTTTAATAGGCATAATAGCAATGTTCGTAAACGGATTTAATTGGGGTATAGATTTTACTGGTGGTACAATAATGGAATTTAAAATTGAGAAACCTTTTGAGACGAGCGAAATAATAAAAATTTTAAACCAGTATAAAATAAAAGACTTCCAAATACAAAAAATAGGAACAAAAGGGGACCATGTTTCAATTAAGACAAGCCCTATTTCTAATGAGACGAGGCTTGCAATAATAAAAGACATTGAAAACAAATTTGGCTTAACAGAGAACGACCTAATAATGTCTCAACAAGTTGGCCCATCTTTAGGAGCAGAAATAAAATTTGGCATGGTGCTAGCCTTATTAGTTGCTTCTGCTGTAATGCTTGCTTATTTAGGCTTTAGATTTAATTTTGAAATGAGCTTGGCAGCGGTTGTTGGTTTACTTCACAATGTAATAATATTAATTTCCATATATGCTATTTTTAAGATAACTGTTGACTCTCCTTTTATAGCAGCGGTTTTAACGGTATTTAGTTATTCCCTTCACGATACTATTGTAATTTTTGACAGAATAAGAGATAATCTAAAAAGTATGAGAAGATCTGATTATATAGAGATTGCAAATGTGAGCATAAACCAAACTCTTACACGATCGATAAACGTAGTTTTGACAGTATTGATCATGCTTGTCTTAATGTATTTCTTAGGGCCGAAAGCTTTAAAAGATTTTGCATTGCCTTTACTTATTGGTATAACTTGGGGAGCGTATTCCTCAATATTTATTTCTACTCCTTTATGGGTATTGATTAAAAATAGAGAAAAGAGAAGAAAAACCTCTAATAAACCTGCAAAAGCTTAAGTTTAAATAATATAAAAAATATAGTGGCATAATATCTCTTTTTTGAGAGATAATGCTACTATATTTTTATTGAGGTGAAACGATGAATTTGCCTTTTATTTTTAGAAACAAAAAAATTGCCAAAAGGTATAGAGAAATATTGAAGGTTTTAACAAAGAATGGTTTTGGTTTTATTTCTGATATTTTGTTAAAAGGTGGACACATACCTTTTCATATACTAAAAACTCCTGATTACATGGAAGTTGGAGAGAGGATTAGGAAAACATTAGAGGAATTAGGTCCTACATTTATTAAACTGGGGCAGCTTTTAAGTACAAGAGGGGACCTTATTCCTCATGATATTTTATTGGAACTTGCTAAACTTCAAGATAATGTAGAACCAGAAGACTTTGTAGCGATAAAGAATATTTTAGAGAGTGAGTTAAAAGGCAAAATATCGGATTTTTTCATTTATTTTGATGAAACTCCTATTGCTTCAGCTTCTATTGGACAAGTTTATAGGGCAAAAATTAAAGAAGGAAAAGATGTCGTTGTTAAAGTACAGCGTCCAGAAGTATCCCAAAAGATAAATGCTGATATAATAATTCTAAAGAATATTGCTAAAATTTTAAATGAGCGTATAGTTGATGCTCCTTTGGACTTTGTAGAAATTGTTGATGAATTAGCCGAATCTCTTCTCAATGAATTAGATTACACACAAGAAGGGAATAATGCCGAACGCTTTAGAGAAAATTTTGAAAAGGAAAGTTATATCTACATACCTAAAGTATATTGGGAATACACTACAAAGCGCGTTCTTACAATGGAGTACGTAGAAGGTATAAGTGTAAAAAATAGAGATTTACTTGTTAAAAAAGGCTTTGATTTAAAGAAAATTGCAAGAGAGGGAGCATGGGCTATATTTTTACAAGTTTATGAATTTGGCCTTTTCCACGGCGATCCCCATCCTGGCAATATTTTAATTACAAATGATGGCAAAATTTCATATATAGATTTTGGAATTGTAGGTTACCTTGATAAATCCTCAAGGGAAATGATAATTGACCTTTTTAAAGCTTTTGCTGAAAATGATATTGAGGAAGTAATAGAAGTTTTATCAGACATGGGTGCCATAAGGCCTGATACTAACATTAGAACACTTAAATCTGATTTAAACCATATAATAAATTATTTTTACAATACCCCTCTAAAAAATATCAGTGTTAATGATTCAATGAGAAAAATAACGTCAACCGTTTATAAGCATAAGTTGATTTTACCTCCAGAGTTTACTTTACTTCTTAAGTCTTTAGCTACAGTAGAAGGTGTAGGCAGAAGCTTAGATCCCGATTTTAGTATTTCTAGTGTGGCAAAAGATTTTATAAAAGAGGTATATTTGAGAAACATCAGTTTAACTAAAATATTAAAAGAAAACTCGAAGGATTTACACAAGGCAATAATAGTATTGAGAAAGCTTCCTTCTAAAATCCAAAGTATAATGACAAAGCTTATAAAAGACGATATAAAAGTTAGAATAAACCTTGATGAAAGTGAAAGCCTGCGTTACGATTTAAATATTATGATAAATAAAGTTATTGTAAGTATCATAGCATCAGCTTTAATTGTAGCTTCTTCATTGGTTTTGACATTTCAAGGGGGATATAAAGTTTTTGGCTACAATGCATTGGGGCTTTTTGGTTATGTAGTTGCTTTATTTCTATGTTTGTGGGTCTTTTATCGAATCTTTATAATTGAGAGGAGAAAAAAATAGAAGAATTTGTGGGTGATTTGATGTCTAGAATTTGCAGGTGGATTTTGAAGGAGAATAAAGATTCTCGATTATCTGAGGAAGTACAAAAAACTTATGGACTACCCAAAATAATTGCTGATATACTTTCATCAAGATTAAACCTCCAAGAAGTTAAGAGTTTTTTAAATTCTGATTTGAAAGATTTGTACTCTCCTTATCTTTTAAGGGGAATAAAAGAGGCAAAAGAATTGATACAACAACATATCGCCTTGAAGGATCTAATCACCATTTACGGTGATTACGATGTAGATGGAATTACTGCCACCTCTGTTTTATATTTAACCTTAAAAAAATTAGGAGCAAAAGTGGATTATTATATACCGGAAAGATTAGTTGAAGGATATGGTATAAATGAAGAAGCAATAGACAAAATTGCACAGAGAGGAACAAAACTTATAATTAGTGTAGATTGCGGTATAACCTCTGTTAAGGAAGTGGAAAAAGCCCAATTTTTAGGAATAGACGTGATAATAACTGACCACCACAGTATCCCTAAGGAGATACCACAAGCAGATGTGGTGATAAATCCCCATTTGCCTGATATTGAATATCCTTTTTGTGACCTGGCAGGGGTGGGGGTTGCTTTTAAACTGTCACAAGCTCTTATTGGAGAAGAAGCTTATGAACTTTTGGATATTGTTTCAATAGGAACTATTGCAGATATTGTCCCTTTATTAGGAGAAAATAGAATAATTGTAAAAGAAGGACTAAAAAGACTAAATGAAACACGAAATATAGGTTTAAAAGCCCTCATAAAAGCTTCTGGATTGCAAAATATTGAAATTGATGAATATCATGTGGGATTTATATTAGCTCCTCGCCTCAATGCTGCAGGGCGATTAAGAAGTGCAGAAGCGGCTGTGAGGTTATTGATAAGCCAAGATGAAAAAGAAGTAGAAGAGATAGCAGAATATTTAAATCAAGAAAATTTAAATAGGCAACAAATAGAAAATCAAATACTTCAGGAAGCAATCAAAAAAATAAAAGAGACGGTTGATTTAAATAAGGAAAAAGTAATTGTACTGTGGGATAAAAATTGGCATCCAGGTGTTATTGGAATTGTGGCATCCCGGATAACAGAAAGGTTTCATAGACCTTCTATACTTATAAGTTTAGGAGAAGGGGAAGGAAAAGGTTCAGGGCGAAGCATAGAAGGCTTTAATTTGTATAAAGCATTAGAATACTGTAAAGATTATTTGATAAAATATGGCGGTCATGAAATGGCTGCTGGAATAAATATTGAAAAAAACAATTTGGAGATTTTTAAAACTAAGATAAATGAATACGCTGATACGGTGCTTAGTGAACTTGATTTAATTCCAAGTTTAAGAATAGATGGAATAATTAAAAATGAAAGAGTAGATATGGAGATAGCTAAACAGGTGCAAGAGTTAAAACCTTTTGGCATCAATAACCCTAAACCTAATTTTTTATTTGAGGGTTTGACAGTTACAAAAGTATTTGACTTAAATGGTGGAAAATACAAAAAAATCATCGCACAAAAAGACAAGTTTGGGTATGAGCTTATGTTATTTGATGTATCAGACCAGGGAAACGATGTAAAAATAGGAGATATAATAGATGTTGTGGGAAGCATTGAAATAAACAGCTGGAATGGTATAGAGTCAGTAATGATAAATGTAAAAGATTTAAGAATTAAGTTACCTTTGTTTTCCTATTATAAAAACTTGAGCAAAATCATGGTAGAGTATCAGCCCGAGAAAAAAGAGATAGACAAAAAAGTTGATTATATAATTGACCAAAGAGGAATTAATAACAAGTGGGAATATGTGCTGAAACTTTTTAAAGGAGAAAGCAAAACGGTTGTCATAGTAAATACAGTTGTAGAACTTAAGTCATTACTTAGATATCTCAGAAAAGAAAAGTTTTTGGATTTTTCATTATGTAATGGAGATTGTGAAAAGGAAAATGGTATACTATTTTTCCCAAATTCTTTAAAACCATTGAAGTACTATGATGATATAATTATTTACGATATACCATTTAAAAAAGAAATCTTTTACCGCATCCTTTCTCATTCACAAGGAAAGAGGATTCATTTAGTTTTTAAAGAAGCAGATATATATTATAACTTAAAATCCTTTGACGAAATTTTTCCTCAAAGAAAGGACTTTATTAAACTTTACAAATTTATAGAAGAAGGAAACAACATTTTATTTAAAGATCATTTGCATCCACAACTGAATTTAAATCCAATAAAATTTTCATTTTGCATAAAAGCAATGAAAGAAATAGGATTGATAAATGTAAAAGAACGTGATAATATTTTTATGTTAAGTAAAAATTCTGTGTCACAAAAGGTTAATATTGAACAAACTCAAATAATGCAACAGATATTTTCAGCTAAAAAAGAGTTTATTGAATTTGCCAAGTTCATTGTCAGCCAGAAAATTTAAGGAGGTTTTTGTAATGACGCTGGAAGAAATTAAAATGATGATTAGAGAAATACCTGATTTTCCTAAAAAAGGAATAAAATTTAAAGATATTACACCTGTTTTAAAAGATGCGAAAGCTTTTAATTATTCTATAGAAATGCTGGCTAAGGCATTGGAAGGGAGAAAATTTGATCTCATTGCTGCTCCGGAAGCAAGAGGCTTTTTGTTTGGAGCGCCACTGGCTTACAGATTAGGAGTAGGATTTGTTCCTGTAAGAAAACCGGGTAAATTGCCGGCAGAGACTTTAAGCTATGAATATGAACTGGAATATGGGACAGATTCTCTTGAAATACACAAAGATGCTGTTTTAGAGGGACAAAGAGTAGTGATAGTCGACGATTTGTTGGCGACAGGAGGCACAATTTACGCTTCTGCAAAATTGGTGGAAAGCTTAGGGGGAATTGTAGATTCTATTATTTTCTTGACTGAATTAACTTTTTTAGATGGTAGAAAAAAGCTTGACGGATATGATATAATTTCATTAATAAAGTTTTAATCAAAAGTGGCTTTGAGCCACTTTAATTATAAGGTGTGATAACTATGTTGGACAAAGTGATAAATAGGATAAAAAAATACATGGGTGATGATGCAAATTTAGAGTTAATATACAAAGCTTATGACTTTGCTGTAAATGCCCATGAGGGCCAAATGAGAAACTCAGGAGAGCCATATATTGTTCATCCCATAGAAGTTGCATATATTTTGGCTGACCTGGAATTAGATATTACCACTATTGCAGCAGGCCTTTTACATGATGTAATAGAAGACACAGATGTAACTTATGACCAATTAATGGAAAATTTTGGAAAAGAAATTGCTGATTTGGTTGATGGAGTTACAAAACTTGGTAAAATAGAATACAAGAGCAAAGTAGAGCAACAGGCAGAAAATATGAGAAAAATGCTTATAGCAATGGCAAAAGACATTAGAGTAATACTTATAAAATTAGCTGATAGACTTCACAACATGAGGACGCTAAAGTATTTGCCACCTGATAAGCAAAAAGAAAAAGCAGAAGAAACTTTAGAAATTTATGCCCCTATTGCTCATCGGCTTGGAATTTCTAAAATAAAGTGGGAATTGGAAGATTTATGTCTGAGATATCTACATCCAGATGAATATTACGACCTTGTGGAAAAAGTTGCTGCTAAAAGAAAAGAAAGAGAAGAATTCATACAAAATATTATAGCTACTATTAAAGAAAAATTAAATGAAATGGGTATACAAGCCGAGGTAGATGGCAGGCCTAAACATTTTTACAGCATATATAAAAAGATGAAGACACAAAATAAAACTTTTGACGAAATATATGATTTATTAGCAGTAAGGATAATTGTCAATACAGTAAAGGATTGCTATGCTGTCTTGGGGATTGTGCACACTTTATGGAAGCCAATTCCCGGAAGGTTTAAAGATTACATCGCAATGCCTAAACCTAATATGTACCAATCTTTGCATACTACAGTGATAGGACCTAAGGGTGAAACATTTGAGATACAAATAAGGACATGGGAAATGCACAAAACTGCAGAATATGGTATTGCTGCCCATTGGAAATACAAAGAAGGAAAGACTACACAGGATGAATTTGACCAAAAATTAGCATGGCTAAGACAGCTTCTAGAATGGCAAAAAGAATTAAAAGATGCAAAAGAGTTTATGGAAACGTTAAAAATTGATTTATTTACAGATGAAGTCTTCGTCTTTACCCCTAAAGGGGATGTAATAAACTTACCTGCTGGATCTACCCCTATTGACTTTGCGTACAGCATACACACTGAAATAGGTCATAGGTTAAATGGAGCTAAAGTAAACGGTAAAATAGTCCCTATAAATTATCAATTGAAAAACGGCGATATTGTAGAAATATTAGTCAGTCCTAATAAAGATAGGGGTCCAAGTAGAGATTGGCTGCAGATTGTAAAGAGTTCACAAGCGAGAAACAAAATTAGACAATGGTTTAAAAAAGAAAAGAGAGAAGAAAATATTGCTCGTGGCGAAGAGATATTAGAGAAAGAGCTAAGACGCCATGGTATACAACCTGTAATGATAAAGAATGAAATATGGGAGGAAGTTCTTAAAAAACTTAACATTCACACAATGGAGGATTTATATGCAACCATTGGATACGGGGGATTAACATTAAATCAAGTAATACCGAGAATTAAAGAAGAAATAAAAAAATCACAAAAAGAAATAGGATTGAAACCTACTACACCTGATAGAGTTGAGAAGAAAAAAGCTAAAACAAATAACATGGGGGTAATTGTAAAAGGTGTAGACAATGTAATGGTTAGGTTTGCAAAATGTTGTTCTCCCGTTCCAGGGGACGAAATAATAGGTTATGTTACTAAAGGTAGAGGTATTTCAATTCACAGAAAGGATTGTCAAAATGTGAGGGACTTCCTTTTTGATAAGAATAAGATTGTAGAAGTTGAGTGGGATCAAGGGAAAAACATTTCTTACCAAGCAGACATACAGATTATGGCAAATGATAAATTCGGCCTTTTAACAGAAGTTACAAGTGTTCTTTCTGATACAAAAATTAATGTTAAAGCTGTAAATGCAAGGACTACAAGGGATAATATAGCGATTATAAATTTGACATTGGAGATCACTTCAAAAGAGCAATTAGAAAAAGTTATGAACAAGTTAAAAGCTTTAGAGGGAGTAATGGATGTTTACAGATTAAGCGCATAGGGGTGAGTTTATTGAGAGCGGTTGTTCAAAGGGTGACGCGGGGCGAGGTTATTGTAGATGGAGAAGTTGTGGGATCTATAGGAAAGGGATTTGTAGTCTTAGTTGGTATTTCTGTTGATGACACAGAAGAAGACGTAGTTTATATGGCGGATAAATTAGTAAATTTGCGCGTTTTTGAAGACGAAGAAGAAAAGATGAATTTATCTTTATTGGATGTGGGTGGAGAGATGCTTTTGGTCTCTCAATTTACTTTGATGGGAGATGCCAGAAAAGGAAGAAGGCCAAGCTTTACAATGGCCCAAAAGCCTGAAGAAGCTTTAAAATATTTTAATTTGTTAGTGGAGGAAGTCAAAAAACGAGGTGTAAGTGTAAAGACAGGCAAATTTCAAGCGATGATGAAGGTATTGATTGAAAATGATGGGCCTGTTACCATTCTTATTGATTCTAAAAAATTATTTTAATGGAGTGAGTCTATGAAAATACAAAGGTATATAGTAGGACTTTATGGAGCCAATTGTTATATTGTCTCTGATGAAGAAAGCAATGAAGCAATCATTATAGATCTAGGAGAAGCAACTGATGAAATAGAAAATTATATCGATAACAACAATTTGAAAGTGAAATATATTTTACTCACCCATGGACACTTTGACCACATTGCAGGGGTAGAAGAATTAAGAAAACTAACTCAAACAAAAGTGGCTATTTCAAAAGAAGATGCCCCCATGCTTTTAAATCCTGCTTTAAACTTATCTGAAATGGTTTATAAGAAAGTGGTATGTAGTCCTGCAGATATTTTATTAAAAGATGGCGATACTTTGACTTTTGGAAAACACAGTGTAGAAGTTATACACACACCAGGGCATACAAAAGGCGGTGTGTGTTTTAAAATTGATAAAGTTTGCTTTACAGGTGATACGCTATTTAGAGGGTCTATAGGAAGATATGATTTTCCAGGTGGAGATTTTTCTACTTTAATGGACTCTATAAAGAACAAACTTTTAGTTTTAAAAGATGACATTACAATATACCCCGGCCATGGAGACTCTTCAACCATTGGCAAGGAAAAGAGGCTTAATATGTTTTTGAGAGATTTGATGAAGTGAAAAAGCAAGAGGAGGTTATTCCTCTTGCTTTTATTCATATCGTAATGCTACAATTGGGTCTAATTTGGCGGCTTTTTGTGCGGGATAGATTCCAAAGAATATCCCTACTGCTGTTGAGAAGAGAAAAGCGATTAATATTGTATTTATTGAAAAGACTGGAGTTATATCTATAAAGGGCCCGACTATATTTGCTAAAATATATCCTAAGAAAATACCTATTGCTCCACCTATAAGAGAAATTGTAACTGCTTCAATTAAAAATTGTGTTAATATATCTCTTTGTCTTGCTCCTATTGCTTTTCTTATTCCTATTTCTCTTGTGCGCTCTGTTACAGATACAAGCATTATATTCATAATCCCTATTCCACCGACTAAAAGAGAAATACCCGCAATGGCACCTATGACAGCTGTAAATATTCCTAATATTCTATTAAATTCTTCCAAAAATCTTATGAGGTTTTCTGTCTTGTATTTGTCTTTGTTGTGATGTAATGATTCTATCAAACGTAAGGCTTGGGAGGATGTTTCATCTAATTGGTTTTGGTCATAGGTCATTACGTAAATTTGCGAGATATTAACGTCTGGAAAAATTTTTTGTGCGTAAGTTATTGGAATTGCAGCTATTACAGGTATTTGATCAGCTATTGACCCGCCTAAGCTTTTTAAATTTCCACTGTCAATTACTCCGATTATTTCAGCCGTGTCAAAGGAGGAATAGCTGCCTATTTTAATAGTTTTTCCTACGCAATCCTCATAACCAAAAAGTTCTTTAGCAGAGTCCTTGTCAATAAGTACTACATTTCTCCCAATGAGGATATCTTTTTCATTTAAAAATCGGCCATAGATTACTTTTAGATTAGAAACATTTCCATAATCAAAGTCTGTTGCTATAAAAAGAGCTCTTTTAGTGTATTTGTCTGTTTTGGCAAGTCCCATTTTTTCAGCAATTGGCGCAGCGTATTTTACAGAAGACAATCTTTTTCTAATCATTTCTACATCTCTAATAGCTAATCTATCGCTATCTCTAATTTCTACGTCATTTCTTGTTTTAATAGAAAACACATTTACACCGATTTTTTCAAATTCACCTAATATAGCCTTTTGGCCACCTGTTCCTAAAGAGACAATTGTTATAACTGAAGCAATGCCTATTATAATTCCCAACATTGTTAAAAAAGCCCGCAATTTATTGCTCAATATGCTGTCAATCGCTAGTTTTATTGCTTCTAAAATATGCATATTTATCACCTGCTAATAAATTATTCTGTTTGGAACAATGGTATCTTCTATAATATTTCCATCTCTTAAGCGGACTATCCTTTTTGTATGATTTGCAATATCTTGCTCATGTGTAACCATTACTATTGTAGTACCCGATTCATTGAGTTGATAAAAGATTTTCATTATTTCAATGCTAGAAGCTGTGTCAAGATTTCCTGTTGGTTCGTCTGCTAGCAAAAAAGAAGGATTCATCACAATAGCACGGGCAATAGCAACTCTTTGCTGCTGCCCTCCTGATAGCTCATTAGGTTTGTGATGTATTCTTTCACTTAATCCCACTATTTCTAAAGCTCTTAGGGCTCTTTGCCTTCGTTCTTTTGATGGTATTTTGGCGTACAACATTGGCAGTTCTACATTTGCCAGTGCGTTCAATTTGCTCAAAAGGTTAAAGGACTGAAATACAAATCCTATTTGACGATTTCTTAAATAGGCTAATTGATTGTCATTTAATGTAGAGACTTCTATGTCATTTAGTTTGTAACTTCCAGATGTAGGTTTATCTAAAAGGCCTATAATGTTCATTAAAGTGGATTTGCCAGAACCAGAAGGGCCTACAATTGCTACATATTCACCTTTATTTATTTTTAGAGATATTCCTTTTAATGCTTCAACTTGAATTTTTCCAAGGCTGTATATTTTTCTTATATTATTAAGTTCAATCATCATTCTTTCCCGCCTTTTATGATGACTTGTGTGCCATTGTGAACAGAAGTTGGGGGATTCAATATAACTTTTTCTCCTATATTTATTCCACTTATGATTTCTGTTTCCAAATCAGAAGAAAGGCCAGTTTTTATTTTCTTTTGTTTTGCTGTGCCATCTTCTACAACATAGACAAATTCCTCTCCATTTTTAGTCCTTATAATTGCTTCCGACGAAATCTTTATTACATTTTTCTTTTCACCAATTTTTATATCCACATCCACATTAAAACCAGGTTTTATCGTACCATCATTTTCTAAAAGGTCTACGTACACTTTTACAACGTAATCTCCTCCTGGTTGGGTAACTGCTTTTGAGGCGATAGGGCTCACTTTATTCACTACTCCTTCAAAAGTTTTATCAGAAAAACGTATATATGCTTTTTGCCCTTCTTTTATATTTACTGCATCATAAGGGTTTACATCTAGTACAATTTGCAGATTGTTTAAATCTTCTACTGCGATTGCAGGAAATTGAGAGGAAGTAAAATAGCTATTTTCTTTGGCATTTACTACAGTCACTGTACCGTCAAATTCAGCAGTAACGTATTTTTGCTGTTTATCCATATTTTGTTTTATGCTTTTGAGGTTTAATTCTGCAATTTCTACTTGTTTTTCTTGTAGTTTTATTTGGTCATCAAGGCTAAGGGAAGAAGTTTGCGGCTGTGAAGTTTGTGGCTGATGCGGCATCGTCTGTTCAAAAGAAGAAGGTTGCTGTGGTGAAGGAGGATTTGATACTTGATTTTGCTCAGACTGTTTTTCTTTTAATTTTTTTAATGCTTCTAGTTGCATTTGTGCCATTTCCAGTTGTTTCTGTGCAATTTGGTGTTGTATTGATAAATCTTGTGTTTCTAATTCTAGAAGTTTATCTCCTTTTTTTATATCCTCTCCTACAGATACATATACTTTTAAGATTTTTATAGGAGACAATATGTAATATTCTTGTTTGGACTTTGACTCTACTATGCCGGTAGTGTAAAATAGAGAAACTATATCTCCTTTTCCAACTTTAGCAACATTTACCTCTATACCGGAAGCAGCTTTTTTGCTTTTTAGAGAAAATGCATAAATGGCAGAAACTACAATTGCTAAAATTACTATTATTATTACAACTGTTTTTACAGTATTTTTCATAAAAACACCGCCCTCCATTTTATAATCCTTCTTTGATTTTTTGCAATATGCTCTTCAACGTTTTTATTTCTTCAGAAGTAAGTTTTCCAAAAATTGGCTGCAGGACTTTCATTCGAAAATCTACTAAATGCTTATATATATCTTCTCCTTTTTTTGTTAAAGAAATTTGTATTTTTCTTCTGTCTTCTACGTCAAGGTCTCTTTCTACTAATCCTTTTTCTACAAGTTTATCTACTATACTTGTAAGGGTACTGGGGGAAATGTCTAGTTCTGAAGCGATGTCTTTCATGTACATTGGAGTATTTTTATTCTCACTTAAAACCATTATTACTTGTTGTTCTCCAATTGTGAGGTCTTTTTGAAATTCAGAGAGGTTGTTTGTTCTTAGTTGGTTATTTAGTTTTTGTCTTATTGTGCGCAATAGATCATACAAAAGCTTACTATCACAAACTTTGTTCATAAAGTTTCACCTCAAAAATTTTCAATATAAAATATTTTGTATATAAAAATATTAACTCTTCGAAATTGTTTTGTCAATAGTTGTAGGAAATATTAGGAAAATATAAAAAAAGACATTGCAGAACAATGCCTCTTTTTCCAAGGGAAATGTACGTCAATAGGAAATTTGCGATAAAGATATAAAAAGGTAATTGTGATTGACAGCTAATAATAGTATCCTGACTTTTGCAGCAAAAAAGGATAAAAAATGCCCTTAACTCCTTTAAAATAAAGGGTTTAGGGCATTTTAATTTTGTCTCAAAGTTGTAGTGAAAACTAACTTTTTTTCGTCTCTCCTAAAA
>DULG01000075.1 GCA_012840485.1 Clostridia bacterium
AAAGATATTTTTTTTCACAAGAGACACCCCTTTCTGTGTTGTTTTGTTTTCCATAATCTATTTTATCACAGGGGTTGTCTCTTGTTTTTTACCACTTAAAAAATCCTACGATAATTTTACACTATGTTACACTCCTATCATATTTTTGATACTGTTACCTTGTGCCTCAAAAAAAGAATCAATTTCTTCAAATTGCAAGTCTTCTAATGGCATTTTGTAAGTAATATACAAATCTATCTTTTTACCTTTTTTTGTTAAACGCTTATGGATAATTTTTCCGTTTATATACTTCTTATCGGCCTCTTTTATGTCTAATAAAATAACCAGTTTCAAATTTATATTTCGACTCAATTTTTCAATATACTCAATAATCTGTTTTCTAATATAAGGATGTAACCTTCTAAAGTTTTTATTTGTA
This sequence comes from Clostridia bacterium, assembly GCA_012840485.1. Taxonomy (GTDB): domain Bacteria; phylum Bacillota; class Thermoanaerobacteria; order Thermoanaerobacterales; family Thermoanaerobacteraceae; genus Thermoanaerobacter. Next base: position 419 of record DULG01000075.1, read on the forward strand.
ATATATTTTATACTTTCTTCAACAATATTTGTTAATACTGATTTAACCGACTCTTCTACTGCTTTTAAAAGCGTTTCCTGTAAAAAGTGGAAAGAAGTATAATGTACTTCTACACCAAATTTATCCTCTATATAACTCTTTTCCTTCTTAGAACCTCTTTCTGATAAATTTATTATACTTACTATAACTTCCTTTTCTTTTGCAATTGCCATAATTTTTTCCCATTTTTTAAATTCCTCAAAATTGACTTCTTCGGTAATAATAAACATTTCTTTTAAAGCCATTAACACAAAAACCCCTCCATAAAAGTGTTTTTTCGCCTCCCTATATTGTCTCCACTTTATGGAAGGGTTATTCCAATTTATATTTTTCTCCATATTTTTGATACCAAGATTGTCATGTCGTCTTTAGGAGTATTATCGCAAAATTCTAAGCATTTTTTCATCAGCATCTCTGACATATCTTGAGGACTTCGAGTGTTAACTTCTTTAATAATTCTAGAAAAGTTTATTTCTTTATCTTTCTCAAAACACTCTAATACCCCATCAGTAACTAAAATTACAAAGTCACCATCTTTTAATTTCCTTTCGTGAATATCTGCCTCTATATCTTCTAAAATCCCAATAGGCAGAGAACTGGACTGTATAATTTCAACTTCATTTCCTCTCTTTAGGAAAGTAGCACAAGAGCCTATTTTTATAAACTCTGCTTCACCTGTATACTTATCTAAAAACATTATATCTACAGTAGAAAACATTTCTTCTGCTGAACGTAATGCCAAAATAGAATTTAAAGTTTGAATAACAAGGTGTTTGTCAAAACCAGCCTCTATAAATTTTTCCAGCAAGGAAATAGTGACTCCACTCTCTTCAGCTGCTTTATATCCAAATCCCATCCCATCGCTTAAAGCTGCCATGTATTTCCCGCCTTCTAAATCCATAAAAGAATAAGTATCTCCGGAAATTTTGGTTTTTGATTTACTAATTCTACTTATGCCAGTTGATACCTGCAAGCTTTCTGCTTTTGTAAGAGTTATAACACATCTTCCATTATAATCTATAGAACACAGCCTATTTTTCCTCTCATACCTTTCTCCCATAATTTCAGATACAATTGGAATAATCTTTTTGTCACATTCTTTTGCCGAATAACAAGCCTTCTTATATATTTTTACATTGATATTCCCATCTCCTATGTCATAAATTAAAACATCCTCTACAGGTATGCCCTTTTTATCTAATTCTACCATCATTACTTGTTCTAATTCGTCCTTGAAAGTAACATTCATGCTAATATCACTAGCCATATTAGATATTGCATCAGCTACTCCTTTTAACTGAGCAGCAATCAGCCCTTTTGCATCTTTCAACCTTTCTCTCCACTGCATGCTTATTTTGTAAATCCCTAAGTAATATTTAGTTATACTCATAAGTTCAGAAAATCTTATACATTTTCTATACAGTTTATTGTCCTCAATACTACTATTTTTTTCAAGATGTTCTATCAATTCAAACATGCTTTTATAAGTATTGTAAAACTCCTTGTCCCAACAAGTTTTATACATGACACATTCAGTACAGGTCTTATTGGCAATTTCCTCAAACAAATAAGAAATATCTTTGTGGTCTAATACCTTTTCATTTACCTGCTTAAAACTTTTAGAAAGTTCTTCAAATACCTGTGAATATTCTTTAAGTTTCCCCGTTACTACTTCTTTTAACTTCTCGTTATAATTCCTATTATTTAAATTCTTATTCTTATTAAGCAATTCTTCTGCCTTCCCTATATACTTTTTGGGAATTGCTGCAAACATCAAAGAAGCCAAAACAATGTCATAGGGATTTATAAGCATTTCCACATTTAAAGTTACGTAAAAAGCAATTATAAAAATGGCTACTAAAAATCCAGCTATAACTCCAAATCTATTCAGCTTCTTTAAACTGCCAGATAACAGCCCTGCAAATCCAAAAAGCCCTATTGAAGTAGGCATCTGTACTAAAGATAAGCTACTTAAAACACCTATAGTCGTTCCTATACCCGAACCTACACCAGCTCCTCCTATATAAGCAGCCAAAAGTATTATAAATATTCCTAATACCCCACTAAAAGTAAATTTCCACACTACTAAATGATTTAAGCCAAGCACAAATAGCCCTAGAAGTATGCTCAAAGATATCAATTCCTCATTGGAAATTATTTTTCTATTTATATTTATAACAAAAGAAATTGAATGATTAAAAATAAACACCATCAACATTGCTGTAAGAGATTCATACAAACTCATCATAATATCAAAAAGTAAAAATCCATAACTATAGCTAAAGATAACTCCAGAAACAAAAAGTGAAAAAAATGTGATGAGGGAAACTTTAATGACATTGGAAGGTTTTACTTTTAAAAATCCTTCTAACAAAAAGATAAAAATTATTGCTAAAAGGTATTTAAAACTATTTACATTGTGTAAAGTCAATATGCCTAACCACACTGGTAATCCTATTAAGAAATATCGTTTTTTGTACCTCAAAAGAGTTGCAAAAAAGGCAATTCCAAAGGGCAAAAGAGTATTAAAAATGATAGCTCGTCCAATAAAAAACCCTAAAATTGATAAAAATATTATTTGCTCCAGGTTTTTATATAAATTTTTTTGGTTTTTATCTTCCAATTGCTCTTTTATAATTCTTTTATATGGTAATATATTTATATTTTGCATAAAATATTCCACCTCCATTTTTTTCTAAATTATACCACCATGGAGGTGGTTTAATTTGTTATTTTTTGCTATATTACTAAATTTTCTTTCGACACAAAAAATAAATGCCGCAGTTTGCTGCGACATTTTATGCAATAACTATAATGGTGACCCCGACGGGATTCGAACCCATGTTGCCGCCGTGAAAGGGCGGTGTCTTAACCTCTTGACCACGGGGCCATAAAAGACATTTCTTATTTTATCATATTTTCATGTCTTGTCAACGATAAATTTTTCCTTAATAATTGTCACTTTTTGGATATAAAAATATCTGTCCTCTCCCTTTGTTTTATTTCTCCTATTAAAGCATATTCGACTTTTAGATACTTTGCAATATCTTCAATGCTTATATTTGCTTCATGATGGCTTCCTCTTTCTTTATGCCTTTCAGCGACAACTTTCTTCCCATATTCGTTTAATTCGGATATAAGAATACTACCGCCTTTTTTACAGACCCTCACCATCTCATCCAGTACCTTTTTATAATCCCTCATGTGATGCATGGCATTGTATGTAGCCACAACCTCAAAAGTTTCATCTAAAAATGGAAGATTGTGAGCATCTCCGTGTATCAGCAAAATATCATTTAAAATTCCCTCTTCTTCTAGAAGTCCTCTTGTCCTTATTAACGCTTCTTTATTTTCATCAATTGACACAACCTGATAACCATACTCCGCTAAAGCAGTTGCTAATCGTCCTCTGCCTGTCCCAATATCTAATGCCTTCCCCTCTCCTCTTCCTAAAATCTCTAATGCCTCTTTAATATCTCTTTCCATACTCTCACCTCAAAAATGAATTTAATTTGCTTAATATTATTATCTCTCTCTTTAATAAAAAACAAAAACATGATATACTAATAAAGTACTAATAAAATCACTTCTCCATAAATAAATGCGGTATAAAAATACCGCATCCTTTTTGGGTCTATCTATGCCCCCGTATGGTATAGGGCTACATTAGAAGTATATCACATCTGTTTTCTATTGTAAATACTCAATTTAATGAATTTCCTCTGAAGACATAACCATCTCAGACACTTTTCCAAAATAATTTGTCCCCCATACTCCTATCAATATCATAATAGCTCCTATTATATGATACCAATAAAAAGCTTCACGTCTTATGGTGATCCCCGCTATTACCGAAATTACTGTGGTCAAATTTGCAAAAACTGAAGCTTGAGATGCAGGCAATTTTGAAAGAGCGTAATTGTTTAAAAAATATGCAACTATAGAAGATAAAATCCCCAAATATAAAACAGGAATAAGCACTTTATAATTAGTCAAATTGTGAAAATACTGAGTAATAGAATATCCTTTTATTATTTTCTCAGTCAAATTTAAAATATTAAAAGCTATTGCTCCAAGCCACATCATCACAAAAGTTATTTCAATGGGCGAAAATTCTAAAGAAGACTTTCTTGCCAAAATGCTGTAAAAAGCAGCAGATAACACTGCTCCCAATAGGAATAAAAATCCCATGATTGAAGTATTACGGCTTTCTATTCCTGTCATAAAGATTATAAAAACAACGCCTGTGACAGATAAAAGAATAAATAAAAGCTGGTATAAAGAGGGCCTTTCTTTTAAAAATACAACCGCTAATACAGTTACAGCAACAGGAATTAAAGCAATCATTAAGCCTGATAAAGAGGAAGAAGTGTATTTTACTCCATAAGTCTCAAATATAAAGTATATAACAGGCTCAGCCAAAGACAATAAAAGCAAAGGCCCTATGTTTTTCCCTTTATAATTAATCTTAATAATTCCAAAAAGCCACAAAAGAGTTATTAAAGAAGCTGCTAATAAAAATCTATAAGATATAAGCTCCAAAGGAGAAGCTACATCAAGCCCCATGGAGGTAAACATAAAAGAAAATCCAAAAATTGATGCCATTCCCACCCCAGCTAAATAGGGATAATATGTTTTTATATTTTTCAACTTAACACCTCCATAATTGTCATAAACACTGATATAATTATATAACACTTCCCACGAAAAATAAAATCCAGACGAAGGGGACGGTTCCTCTTGTCTGAATTTTCAGATGAAAGGAACCGTCCCCTTCGTCTGAAAAGTTTTTGTCACAAAATTGGTTTTAGATGTGTTATTATTAGTGAAAAGACATAGGGGAGGTGTTCAAAATAGAGGAAAGTTTCAAAGATATCTTTGAAAAATATTATCCAAAAGTTTTAAATCAAATTTCTTGGATGATAAAAGACGAATTCAAAGCGGAAGACATTACTCAAGAAGTTTTTATAAAGTATTTTAAAAATCCTCCCCGTCACAATGAAAATATAGGAGGTTGGTTATCCAAAGTGGCAATAAATCATGCCTTAAATTATATCCGCAGTGAAAAAAACACAAAAACAAGAGAACTGGAAGTTTTTAAAAACACGCAAGAGGAATTTTTTGAAGACCCTGAAGAAATAGCAATTAAAAGGTTTGAAAGAGCTAAAGTGAAAGAAGTCCTCCTAAAAATGAGTAAAAGAGATATGATGTGTCTAATACTTAAACATTCAGGATATAGTTACGAAGAAATAGCAATATCATTGGGAATTAAGAAAACCTCCGTCGGCACAACCATAGCAAGAGCACAAAAAAAGTTTAAAGAATTATATGAAAAGGAGGTGTAAGTATGTGCTACGATGAAGGAACTCTTCAAGCATATCTAGACAGTGAACTGGATGAAATCACTGCAAAAAATGTAGAAGAACATTTAAAAACTTGCGATGTATGTAGAGAAAAACTTGAACAACTAAAATCCATAAATGAATTCACTTCAAAAGCTTTAAAAGCAAACAATATAGATTTAAATGAAGCTTGGGCTACTCTAAATGAAAAATTGAGCAAAAATAATAATAAAGGAGGAATGTTTGCAATGTTTACAAAGTACAAAAAAGCTGTTGCCGCTGCTTTGATAGTGGCATTTATAGCTGCCTCAGCCTTTTTCCCCCCACTTAAAAATGCAGAAGCTAAACTTTTAAACCTTCTAAGGCTTAACAAGATGCAGGTTATAACAATAACACCAGAGGATATGACGCAAATTCAAAATCAGTTCTACAACAAAGGTATAAAAAATATAAGCCTTAAAGATTACGGAGAGATTATAAAAGACGGTTCTCAGGAAGGACAGCAAATTTCCCCTGATGAGCTTGACAAAGTAGAATCTGAACTTGGATATAAAATAAAACTTCCAGCAGATGAAAATTTTGAAATAAAGCATGCATACATCTCAAAAAATGAAGGCTTAGAATTTATATTAAAAGTTGACAAAATAAATGAACTCATTAAAACATTTGGCGGTACACACTTTTTCCCAACAGAACTTGATAGAAAACCCATTATTATAAATTTTGGCAGGGCAATTGATATGGATTTACAGAGAAAAGGCAGTGAAAAAGATACAGTTGCACTTAACATAGTAAAAACTCCAGAAATAGTAGTGCCAGAAGGGGTAGATGTAGATAAAGTAATTGACGCTTTAGTAAACCTCCCATTTTTACCTGAAAATATAAAAAGGCAAATCGCTGGTGTGACTGACTGGAAAGAGACATTGCCCATACCGATGGGTACGAGTGACAACACTGAAATTAAAGAAATAACCATTCGAGGAAATAAAGGCATTCTCTTTGTTGAAAAATCTGGGCCTCATTTTGTAGCTTTAGGATGGACTGAAAATGGAGTACTGTACAACCTTACACTCTGGCCCAACCCAGCAGGAGACAAACAGGATTTCGTTGCAAAAGAAGAGGCAATAAATACATTAATTCAAATTGCAAATTCAATGAGGTGATCAAATGGTTTTAGAGACACAAAATCTCACAAAGCAGTTTAACGGAAAAGGCGGTTTTAAAGAAGTCACTCTCTCTGTAGAAAAAGGTCAGGTCTTTGGATTCTTAGGTCCAAATGGTGCAGGAAAAAGTACTTTTGTAAAGACCATGGTGGGGCTTTTACACCCCACCTCTGGTTTTGCATGGATTTTAGGGAAACCCATAGGCACTGTAGAGTCCAGAGAAAAAGTAGGATTTTTACCTGAAAATTTTAGATATCACGACTGGATGACAGGAAAAGAGCTTTTGACCTTCCATGCTGAGCTTTATAAAATAAAAAATCCAGGCAAAAAAATTGATGAACTTTTAGAATTGGTAAAATTGAAAGGTCATGAAAGTAAACTTATAAAAAATTACAGCAAGGGAATGCAGCAAAGAATTGGCATTGCAATAGCCCTTTTAAATGACCCCGAAATAGTGTTTTTAGATGAACCTACTTCAGCCCTTGACCCTGTAGGGCGAATTGAAGTAAGAGAAATCATAAAAGAATTAAAATCACAAGGCAAAACTGTTTTTCTAAACAGCCACCTATTAAGTGAAGTAGAAATGGTATGTGATGAAGTGGCTGTAATAAATCACGGTAGAATAATAGCACAGGGAAAACTGGAAGAGCTATTAAAAGAACACACCCATGTAGAAATGATTGTATCAGACTATACTTCAGAGTTGATTGAAAAAATTTCTCGCTTATCGAAAGAATTTCAATTTAAAGAAGGTAAGCTCTCTTTTAAAGTAGAAGACAGAGAAAAAATACCAATTATAGCTAAAATGGTAATAGAAGCCGATGCCAAGCTATATCAATTAAATACCCAAACTTCTTCACTGGAAGACTTATTCATAAACTTGATTGGAAAGGATGAGGTTTCGTGATAACTATAATAAAATACACATTTAAAGAGATGCTAAAAAAACGGGCTTTTCTATTAGTCTCTATTTTATCCCTCCTCTACCTTTCCATATATGCTTTTGGCTTAAGTAAAATATTTGAGCGTCCCAGCAATTCTATATATGACATTATCTTTCAATCAGAAATTTTATCTGCTGGTCTTTTCTTTGCAAACTTTATAGTAGCTTTTCTCGTGGTTTTGACGTCTGTAAATTCCATATCGGGAGAAATAGAAAGTGGCACTATATATTCTATTTTGTCTAAACCTATAAAAAGATATGAACTGGTATTGGGAAAATTTATAGGATTAAGCATTATGATTGTTTTATACAGCTCTATAATGTTTTTATCTGTTGTAGGTTTGAACATCTGGTTTGGCTCTAAAATAAGCTTCGGGTGGGACAACATTTTAAAAGGTCTCTTTTTCTTTGATTTAGGTCCAATTGTATTTTTAGCTCTTATAATCGCTTCAAGTTCAATCTTTTCTACTATAAACACAGGAATAATCGCCATTATGGCTTATGGAATTGCCCTCGTCGGAGGTGTGCTTGAACAAATTGGCACAGCAATGCAACAAAGTCAAGTCGGTGCCTTTGGTTTAAAAAGCGGAGAAAGTCTTATAAATGCAGGGATAATTACAAGTCTTATCCTACCTACAGATGTAATATACAGAAAAATGACAGCAGAGCTTTTGACACAAAGTAGTGGGATAAGTTTTATGACACAAGGACTCTTTGGGGGCATGTCTCAACCCAGTATTTACATGTTCATATACATCTTTTTCTACATGGTATTTCTCCTCTATTACGGTGCAAAGCGCTTTTCACAAAGAGACTTATAAAGGCGGCTTCAGCCGCCTTTTAACTTTTTAAATTTTCTTTATCCTTTATCCATATCCAATTAGCTAAACTTTTCTAAAAACTGCGCCGGTGTCAAAATTAATGGTTTTTCAATTTTGACATCAAGAAAATCTTTATCCCCTGTAATAAGAATATCAACATCTTCGATAATAGCTACATATAAAAGTGGATAATCCTTTTCATCTCGAATATCAAACAAACCCTTCTGTACCTCTTTGGGCGTATATACTAATTCATATGGAAAAATACTTAAAAACCTATCCATGGCTGCTTCTTTATCTTTAAATTTTCTTTTTACCACTTCCATAAGTTCTTCAATTATAAGTGTAGACAATACTAGCCTATGTTTTTCTATTATAATTTTCATCATTTCATCCATACGTGCATTAGGAAACAATATAACAGAAATTAAAACATTTGTATCAACCATTATTCGCATGGCGTTCTTCCCACATTTCTTTTCTGATCTCTTTAACCAAGTCCACTACCTCCTGTTCATTTTTCAAACCAGCTTTTTCTGCTTCCCCTTTAAATTCATTTTGTATCTGGCGAAGAGCAAACATTGCCGAGTTTTCTATAACAATTTTCCCGTTTTCTTCAATAAAAACTACTTTATCCCCCTCTTTAAGGTTCAATTTCTTACGTATTTCTTTAGGAATTGTAATTTGACCTCTTGTTGTCACTTTTGCTAATTCCATATTATCCCTCCTTTATGCATTGAAAATAAGATTTTTCTTACTTTCATTGTATCTCAAATTCCATAAACTATCAACCTTTTAACTTTCTAATCCCTTCTAAACAATACCCAAGGTTAAACCATTCACAATCTTTACATATATTCATCATCTTTTCTTCTGTCATATTTTCTTTAATTTTATCCACAACATCCTTATACCTTACTACCTCTCCTACTTCTATACCCAAAATCTTTAAAATAGCCCTATCTTTTCCTTTTACACTTCCTGGATACTCTTCCTCTGTACATTCTCCATTTACATTGTTTGGACACATGCTGCAAATGTTATCCACACTATCCACAGCTTTTATCAACATATCATGTTCATTATTCAATTTTCTAATAATTTCATCCATATTTTTAACAAATTTTTCATCATAACCAAGCCCTCTAAAACCTAATATACATAAAAAATGATGTCCTCTTATCTCCATTTCAATCTCTCCTCATTCCAGGATTACAACAATAATTATACTGCTAATTTGAACTGTAACCTAAGAAAGAAAAGAAATTTACATCCCTCAGTTTATCACAATAATAGTCATAATTTCTTCAATTATCGAAAATAATACATTTAAAGGAGTGATTGTATGACTAAAAAACCAAAAAAACCTCACAAAGTGCCAATAGAAAATCATAAGACTGCTTCCTGGGCAAATATACAAAATGTAAAAGAACAATCAAATGTGCCTATCCCAAGTAAAAATGAGGTAATAAACGCAAAAGAATGGGTAGAAGAAAACAAAAAATAACAATTCCGGGCATACGCCCGGAATCGTTATTCTGCCAGCTTCCTATATCTTTCGTATCTCTCTTTTGCAGTATCTTCTGCCTTCTGATAAAGTTTTTCCGCAATGTGAGGAAATACGTTTTTAAGTGAGGAATATCGTATCTCCCCCTCAATAAATTCTCTGAAAGACTTTGTCGGCTCTTTAGAATCAAGTACAAATGGATTTTTGCCTTCTTTTTTAAGCTCTGGATTAAATCTATAAAGGTGCCAGTAACCAGACTCCACTGCTTTTTTCTCCTCCATTATACTTGTCCCCATGCCTGACTTTATGCCATGGTTTATACAAGGAGCGTATGCTATTATAAGTGAAGGCCCTTTGTATTTTTCTGCCTCCACAAAAGCCTTTATCGTCTGGTTCATATTTGCTCCCATTGCAACTTGCGCCACATACACGTATCCATAGCTCATAGCCATCAAACCTAAATCTTTCTTGCTTGTCCTCTTACCTGCTGCCGCAAATTTTGCAACTGCCCCTAATGGCGTAGATTTTGAGGATTGCCCTCCCGTATTGGAATACACCTCTGTGTCAAGCACCAGTATATTTACATCTTCTCCTGATGCTATAACATGGTCAAGCCCTCCAAAGCCAATGTCATACGCCCATCCATCTCCCCCTATTATCCACTGAGATTTTTTTACAAGAAAATCTTTTTTGTCAAGTATCTCTTTTATTATCTCATTCTCTGTATACCCGCCTCTATTTATAATATCCAAAATCTTTTTAGAAGCAATTTTAGATTTATCTCCATCCTCCATCCCATCAATCCACTCTTGGAATGCGGCTTTTAATTCATCGTCAATAGGGATATTTATAGCTTCTTTCATCAAATCTCTAAGCCTTTCCCTTATCTGCTTATTTGCTAAAAACATGCCGTAGCCAAATTCGGCATTGTCTTCAAAAAGTGAGTTAGCCCACGCAGGCCCTTTTCCCTCTTTATTAGTAGTATAAGGAATAGAGGGTGCACTTGCCCCATAAATAGATGAGCAGCCTGTGGCATTTGCTATCATCATCCTATCTCCAAAAAGCTGTGTTAAAAGCTTTATGTAAGGAGTCTCACCACAGCCGGGGCATGCGCCACTGAATTCAAACAGAGGCTTTGCAAATTGACTACCTTTTAAAGTTGTCTTATCCACTAAATTATCTTTGACATCAAGAGTTACAGCATACTTCCAATTTCTCGCTTCTTTTTCTATTTGTTCTTCAGCGGGTTTCATTATAAGAGCTTTTGTAGGTGCTGGACAAACATCTGCACAATTGCCGCATCCTGTACAGTCTAAAGGACTTACCTGTATTCTATACCAAAGCCCTTCTAATCCTCTTCCTATTGCTTTTTTCAGTTTAAAAGTTGGAGGCGCTTTTTTCATTTCTTCCTCCGTTAACAAAAATGGCCGTATTACTGCATGAGGGCAAACATAAGAGCACTGGTTACACTGTATGCAATTGTCTATCTGCCATTCGGGTATCAATACTGCAATTCCTCTCTTTTCATAGGCAGTCGTACCAGTAGGAAATGTTCCATCTTCCATTCCTACAAAAGCACTTACAGGAAGCAGGTCTCCTTCATTTCTTTCCATAGGCCTTTGTATATTTTTAACAAAATCAGGCTCTGGCTTTACAATTTTTTGCCCTTCTTTTGCGTTTTTCCACTCCTCAGGCACTTCTACTTTTACAAGAGCTTCTACGCTTCTGTCAACAGCCTTTAAGTTCATATCCACTATATCCTGACCCTTTTTGCCATAGGCCTTCTGTATAGAATCTTTTAAATACTCAACTGCTTCTTCAAAAGGTATTATATTTATAAGTTTAAAAAACACTGTCTGCATTATCATGTTTATTCTGCCACCCAAACCTGCTTCTTGGGCAATTGATATGGCATCTATTGTATAAAAATTGATATTGTTTTTAGCTATATATCTTTTCATTGAAGCAGGTAACTTCTCCTCCAGCTCCTCTTTACTCCAAGGACAATTTAATACAAAAGTCCCACCATGTTTAAGTCCTTTTAAAACATCATAATTGTAAATAAAAGACTTATTGTGACAGGCAATATAATCAGCATGATTTACCAAATAAGAAGATTTAATCGGCTTTTTACCAAACCTCAAATGTGAAATAGTGGTGCCTCCTGATTTTTTGCTGTCATACTGAAAATATGCCTGCACATACAAGTCTGTGTTGTCCCCAATTATTTTAATAGCCGATTTATTCGCCCCAACCGTTCCATCAGAGCCTAATCCCCAAAACTTGCAGCTTACAGTGCCAAAAGGTGTAGTCTCTACAAATTCACCTTCTTCTAATGATGTGTAAGTCACATCGTCTAAAATTCCTATGGTAAAACGGTCTTTGGGGGAGTCCTTTTTTAAATTGTCATAGACTGCAATAATCTGAGAAGGAGTTGTATCTTTTGAGCCCAGACCATATCTACCTCCTACTATGCCGGGCTTTTTATCTTTATTATAAAATAATTTAGCCACATCAAGGTACAAAGGCTCTCCTATTGAACCCGGCTCTTTTGTCCTGTCTAATACGGCAATCTTTTTAACTGTATCAGGTAAAACCTCAAAAAAGTGTTTTTCAGAAAATGGCCTGTAGAGATGTACTTTAATTAAACCCACTTTTTCTCCTTTTTTTGTTAAATAATCAATCGTCTCTTCTATCGTGTCACAAACAGAACCCATAGCTACAATTATATACTCTGCGTCCTTTGAACCGTAATAGTCAAAAAGGTGATATTCTCTTCCAGTCAGCTCTTTGTACCTCTTCATGTAATCTTCTACTATGTCAGGAACCTTTTCATAAAATTTATTAGCAGCTTCTCTTCCTTGAAAATAAATATCAGGATTTTGTGCAGTACCTCTTACAACAGGATGTTCAGGATTTAACGCTCTGTCCCTAAACTCTTTTGCTGCCCTTAAATCTAAAAGTTTCGCAATTTCCTCATATTCCACCACTTCTATTTTTTGCATCTCGTGAGAAGTCCTAAAACCATCAAAAAAATGCAAAAATGGTACCCTAGATTTTATAGCAGAAAGATGGGCTATAAATGCCATATCCATGGCTTCCTGTACATTGGCAGAACAAAGAAGTGCAAAACCTGTTTGTCTTACTGCCATTACATCCTGATGGTCGCCAAATATAGAAAGTGCATGGGCAGAAATTGCGCGGGCACTTACATGAAACACCCCTGGCAAAAGCTCTCCTGCAATTTTATACATGTTTGGTATCATTAAAAGAAGCCCCTGTGATGCGGTATATGTGGTTGTCAAAGCGCCTGCAGTTAAAGAACCATGGACAGCACCTGCAGCACCTGCTTCTGACTGCATTTCAACAACCTTCACGGGTTGACCAAATATATTCTTCTTGCCATGGGCAGACCATTCATCAACATTTTCAGCCATTGGAGAAGAAGGCGTAATAGGGTAAATTGCTGCAACCTCCGTAAAAGCATAAGAGGCATAAGCAGCAGCTGTATTTCCGTCCATTGTAGCCATTTTTCGCATAAAATAATCCTCCTTAACCCTTAACATGGTTTTTCTATCCAGATATATTATTTCATTAAAAAAGAATAATCATACATTTAGGCATTGAAGACAATTTTAAATATTTGTCTTCAGAGTTTTAATGATAGCACTGGTTTCTTTTTGTCTTTATAAAAAAATATAATCCATCAAAATTTTTTTGTAATGCAAGAAGGAATTTGTACAGATATATAGAATATATTATGTATTAAGATGAGTGTACAAGTAAAGGAGATGTCCATTATGGAAGGATATATGACCGCTGTTGTTAAACAACATCCCAAAGAAGGTGCAGATATAATAAAAAAAGAAATACCAAAAATAGGACCTGATGAGGTACTAATAAAAGTCAAAGCCACATCTATTTGCGGCACAGACGTTCACATTTACGTTTGGAATGAATGGGCAAAAAGCCGGATAAAACCGCCTAAGATAATGGGACATGAATTTGTAGGAGAAGTTGTAGAAATAGGAGAAAATGTAACCTCAGTAAAGGTTGGAGATTTAGTAAGTGCGGAGACTCACATAGTATGCGGAAAATGTAAAGCTTGTAGAACAGGAAATGCCCATATTTGCGAAAATACGCTAATACTCGGTGTTGACACAGACGGTGCTTTTGCAGAATACATTAAAGTCCCTGAAAGCAATGTATGGCTAAACGATAAAGACATACCCTTAGAACTTCTCTCCATACAAGAACCCCTTGGAAACGCCGTTCACACAGTATTTTCTGGAGAGATAGTAGGAAAAACTGTCGCTGTAGTAGGTTGCGGTCCTATAGGTATGATGGCAATACCACTTCTTAAAACAACTGGTGCTTCAGCTATATTTGCAATAGAACCTGTCGAATACAGAATGGAACTTGCTCATAAATTAGGTGCAACACGCGTTATAAACCCTCTTAAAGAAGACGTCGTCAGTATAATAAAAAGCGAAACAGAAGGCTACGGCGTGGATGTAGTATTGGACGTCTCTGGAAGCCCCACTGCAATAAGACAAGGCCTTAAATATATCGCAAAAGGCGGAAGAATGTCTATTTTGGGTCTTCCTGACAATGAAGTTCCTATAGACATAACAAATGACGTCGTTTTTAAAGGCATAACAATAAACGGCATCACAGGAAGGCGAATGTACGATACCTGGTACAAAGTAAAGGGTTTATTGCGCTCTGGCCTTAAAGAAGCATTAAAGCCAATAATTACTCATACCTTCCCTCTTTCTGAATATGAAAAGGGCATGGAACTAATGATAAAAGGCCAATGTGGCAAAGTTGTATTATATCCATAAACAAAAGGAGGTAAAAAAGATGCCACTTACAAGATTAAATGAAATTTTACAAAAAGAACTCGATGAGTTAAAGACTGAAGGTCGTGCTAAAGGAAAAGAACTTATCATAGTCGATGTAAAAAAACCAGAGGGTGAAAAAGGTCCACGCTTCTTTTTAAAAGGCTTTGGAGACAAAGAATTTATAAGGATGAACTCTAACTCTTACCTCGGAATGCAATTTAATGAGGAAGTAATAAAAGTAGAAGAGGAGACTGCAAGAAAGTTTGGCATTGGACCTGGAGCAGTGAGGTTTATAAGCGGAACCTATATAACACATAGAGACCTTGAGAAAAAGCTTGCTCAATTCCACGGCAGAGAAGATGCAATGATTTTTAGCTCTGCATACATGACTGTAGTAGGTATCATCTCCTCTTTAGTGACTCCTGAAACAGTAATAATAAGTGATGAACTAAATCACAACTGTATTATAAACGCTATAAGACTTTCAAGACCCAAAGAAAGATATATATATAAACACCTAGACTATAAAGATTTAGAAAATGGAATAAAGAGTTTTATTGGTAAAGCTAAACGCGCTATTGTAGTCACTGACGGCGTATTCAGTATGAGAGGAGATTACGCAGATTTAAAGAAAATTCAGGAGATTGCAGACAGATATGACAAAGATTTTGAAGAAAATATAATAACTATAGTTGACGATTCTCACGGTGTTGGCGCTTTTGGCCCAACTGGAAGAGGCACAGAAGAAATAACAGGTGGAAAAGCAGACCTTCTCATCGGTACTATGGGAAAAGCATATGGCGTAAACGGAGGTTATGTAGTATCAAACGAGGTTATAACAACTTACTTGAGAGAAAAAACCATAACTTACATTTACTCAAATCCAGTAACACCATCAGAAGCTGCTTGTGTTTTAAAAGTCCTTGAAATACTTGATAGCAAAGAAGGTCAAAAAAGACTTTCACACCTCAAAGAATTAGCAAAACTTTTTAGAGAAGGAATTGTAAAATTAGGATATGAAACTGTAGTAAGCGAGCATCCAATAGTACCACTTTTAGTTAGAGATGCAACAAAAACAATAGATTTAGTAAATTACCTCATAGATAACGGTATTCTTGCAACAGCCATAAACTATCCAGTGGTACCAAGAGGTAGTGAAAGTATCCGGTTTCAAATTAACGCTGACCATACAACTTTTGATATAAATTATGTACTGAATGTATTGGAACGTTACAGAAAAGAAAGGTGGAGCTAAAATAGTTAAATTTTATCTTCTCTTTGCTTTTTAAAAGGTCTCTTAAAGGGGCTTTTTGTTGTAGACAAATAATATTTTGTATGCTATAATTGTAAAGAAAAAGTGAAAAAACCCTTTAATTTAGCCCAGCGAGGCTAAAAAGGAGGAAAATAAAATATCTATATTTGCATCCTCCTTTAGAGGGTTTTTTTGTAAACAAAAAACTCAAAGGAGGTTTTTTTATGTCAAACAAAATATACGGAATCGAAGAAACCCCCCCTATAAAACAAGCAATTCCACTATCTTTTCAGCACGTATTTGCCATGTTTGGTGCAACAATTTTAGTACCTCTTTTAACAGGTCTTGACCCAGCTGTTACCCTCTTCACATCAGGGCTTGGAACTTTAATATTCCACTTGATGACAAAAGGAAAAGTACCTGCGTATCTAGGTTCTTCCTTCGCCTTTATAGCACCTATAATAGCTGCAACTAAGCAATTTGGTGTAAGAGGTGCTTTTACTGGTATGATAGCAGCAGGCCTTGTATATATAGTGGTATTCATAATCATAAGCTTGACAGGCATCGATTGGTTAGAAAAATTGCTTCCCCCCGTTGTAGTAGGCCCTGTAGTTATGATAATAGGCCTAAGCCTTGCTCCTGTAGCAATAGCTCAAGCGCAAAAAGATTTAGCTACAGCTCTGTTTACAGCGGCATTAATAATCATATTCAGCATGTTTGGCAAAGGATTTATAAAAGTCATACCCATACTTTTAGGAACAATTGGCGGATATATATTCGCGATAACAAGAGGCCTTGTAGACTTCGGACCTGTTACAAAAGCCTCATGGATTGCAATTCCCAAATTCTCCTTCTTAACAGGACATACTCCGGAACTGGCATGGGGTGCTGTCTCTTTGGTTGCGCCGCTGGCCTTAGTCGCTATAATTGAAGACTTAGGGCACGTCCTCGTAATAGGAAATATCGTTGAAAAAGATTTAATAAAAGACCCTGGATTTAACAGGGTAATGCTAGGTAATGGCCTTGCAACTTCAATCGCAGCGCTCTTTGGCGGACCACCCAGCACAACTTATGGTGAAAACATTGGAGTCCTTGCAATAACAAAAGTATACAGCTCAAGAGTAATTCAAGGCGCCGCTATAATAGCAATACTTTTAAGCTTTATACAAAAAATAGGCGCTTTGATAGAAGTAATTCCGCAACCTGTTATGGGCGGAGTGACAATAATACTCTTTGGAATGATTGCGGCAGCAGGTATGAGAACACTTGTTGAAAATAAAGTTGATTTTTCTGACAGCAGAAATCTCATAATAGCTTCTGTAATACTGACTTTGGGTGTAGGCGGTATAAAAATAGCCTTCGGAAACTTCGTCTTTGAAGGCATAGGTCCTGCCACCTTAGCAGGAATACTTCTAAACCTTGTCTTGCCCAAAATCAACTTAGCAAAAGCAAAAAAGACGGAAAAAACTTCAACCTCAAAAGAAGCCGTTCACAAAGCATAAAAAAGGGGGAACTTCCCCCCTCTTTTATAAATTACTTTCTTTTAGCCTTATACCCACTTCAAACATTCTATTCCACGGCATGTATACCTCAATGTTATAATTAAATTCACCAAGATTTTCTTTTTTAAATTTCTCCAGCTCAGTTTTTACAACTTCTGAAATAGCCTCTTCCTTATCAGCTAAATTGTAATAACTAACTTCATATTTATCTAATTGCTGTGTCACTTTTGTTCTAACTGAATATTGGTATCCCCAATCTTCAAGATACCTTAAAAACAAAAACATATTCGATTTTTCTTTTTGTTCTTCAGTTAAAGTATTTCTGTTTATATAAAATGAAACAATCATACTGTGGGCTATTACTGTTCCCAGAGTATTTGAAGAAGTGTTCCACCCTCCATAAGATAAAAGTTTTTTCAAAAGTCCATATTTTCTAATAAGCTTCATAAGGGAATTATCCGCGCCATTTAAAAACGCCACATCTGCAACTGCACAATTTTTCCCTTTATTAATGTAACAATTGAGTGCTTCTACAAATTCATTTAAATTTCTCTCTGGGTCACCTATATCTCCTCTGTTTAAATAGGAATTCCAACTGTCTGATATTTTTTGTGTTATTTCAGAAGGTGGATTTACCATTAGAACAAAATCACTCTCTGCGCTATTATATACCGTAATTCCCCCTGCTGCTATAATTTGATATTTTACAGTTTCACTTAAACTTCTGTCTTCCAACAAGGGAATTATTGTTTTTCCACTCTCAGAAGAATATCTTGTAAAAACAGCAGGTTTTGTCCCTTTAATATCGTTAAAAGCCCTTGCAGTAAGCGTACAACCTACTTCATCAGCCCCAGGGTAAGAGTATATTCTGTCTGTCAAATCCAACTCATCTATATACTTCATAATTTTGCGCCGTTCTCTTGCAGAAAAACCGTATTTTGAGCAGTCATCCATCGGTATAATGAGAAAATCAATTATACCTTCTTTGACAAGATTCACCGTATGCAAATTGACCTTGTGATTGATCTCTCTTCTTGCCAAATAATCTTCAAGGATTTTTTGAGGGATGTGCTCTTTTATTGTATTAAATTTCTTAAATTCTTCTTCTAAAGCAATATTCTGTTCTATCTTATCCGATAACACACCATAGTGGAATATTCTCTCCCCAAACTCTTCATAGTAGTCTGGCTCTTCTTCAGAGCTATTGTATGATGGCGTTCTCATTATAAGGTTGAAGGCAAAAATTTTAAGATTATTATTAGCTTTCTTTAATTCTCTTAACCTTAAAAGCCTCCTTAAACATTCTTCAACTTGTTTTTGGTGTATCCTTGATGGAACAATGCCTCCGTACACCAGCATGTCAATTGAAACTACAAGATGAGTTATTCCCTCTATATTTTGTCTCATCCACTCCCACAGTATATCAACATCAGCAGGCTTCTTTTTACAACCCAGAATCTCTTTAGGCGGCCGTATCATATCAATATCGCTTATATCTATTATCATCCTTGGAAACTCATAATTACAAGGCCTTTCATCTAAAGGTATATACATTATCCTCCCTTTTTCCATTTTTGCTCACCTCAATTTTACAAATCTGCTCCATAATTTCTCATAATTTCTCGTATTATCTTTCCATCGACATCTCTAACACCTATATTATTTTTTACAGCGTATGCTGCTGCAATCCCTGCCGCCTCCCCTGTTGCCCTACAAGTAGGCTGTATCCTTATAGACGATTGCATTGTAAAAGTTGAAGAAATAGCTCTCCCCACAACCAAAAGATTATGGATATTTTGAGGAATTAAAGCTCTAAATGGTATTTCAAAATATTCTCCAGGTCTTAGCGGGATAACTTCCTCTCCTTCTTCCTCTCCGTGAATGTCCACGGGATAAGCAGTTTTAGCAATCTCATCATCAAATTTTGACCTATTGTTATAATCCTCTATTGTCAAGACGTATTCTCCTTTTATCCTTCTAGATTCCCTTATTCCAATCATTGGCGCAACTGAAAGTATAAAACTATCTTCAAACCCAGCCACATATTTCCTTAAAAAATTGTGAAGCCTTTTAATCATTTTTCTTCCTTTAATGTAAGAATATGTAATTTTAGCTCCATCAAGGGAATTATACACATCTGGGATTTCTGGACAATTAAAAGACATCACACCGGGCATGCCAGGAACAGAAAATGCTTGAAAATATCTACCATCATCATATTCTATAGCTCCTTCTTCCAAAGCTTTTTTAAATACTTTTTCTAGGGCAAAACCTTTGTCCCATATCATGGCCATCTCAATTAACGGATAATTTAAACCCCATTCCTGTCCTAATTCTTTTAAAAATGTTTGTAATCTTTTTAAATCAACATTCCCTACCATAAATCTCAATGAAACAGCCTGATTTTTCCCCGATTTTTCACTTCCTACAAAACAGGGAGCACCCGCGCTATGAGCAACTTCTGCATCTCCTGTAGCATCTATAAAAATTTTCCCTTCAATAACTTTTGTACCCTCCCTGTTGTGTACAATTATCCCCCTTATCTCATTCTCTAAAACTATTGCATCCACAAATTGAGTATCATATAGAATTTCTCCTCCCTGTTCCAAAACCATCTCTTCAAGAATAAACTTAAGCATTTCAGGATTAAACCATCCATCGTTTCCACCTGGACTTTTTGCTCCAAATCCCAATTCTATCATGCGCTTTCTTATCTTTCTATCTATAGAAGAAGCAGGATTGCCTTCAATTTTAACATTCATCATAGGAGTGACCTGTGAAGCAGTAGCCGTTCCACCAAGAAAACCATATTTTTCTATAAGCAGTATCTTTGCACCTTCTCTTGCAGCTGCTATAGCCGCAATGCTTCCTGCTGTGCCTCCTCCTACAACAATAACATCATATTCTTCTCGTCGGGGATAATCTCTTGTGACAATATACGAAGACATGGTATCTCTCCTTTTTAATTTTTACTCAGTCCTAATGTCAGCTTTGCAAGGTCTGAAACTTTGACTTTACCATAGCCTATTATCCCTGTTTCAACAGTATCGCGTACAGGCTTTTTCCATTTTTCAGGAATTCTTTTTTCTCCTAACATTGCTCCCATTATTGACCCAACTGTTGCAGCATTGCAATCAGTATCCCAGCCACCCATGACAGCAATATCAATCGATTTGCCAAAATCACCTTCTCCATATAACAAAGCTAAAGCAACTATGCAGGCATTATTAATCGTATGAACAGCATTGTAGTGTCCATAATTTTTATATATCAAGTTCAAGCAACTCTCCCAATCTTTTTCTTCTCTGCTCCATTTCAAAACATCTTGAATCGCATGATACAAACGACAATTGTCAGGTATTTCCCTCAAACCAGCCTCTATTATTTTTACCGGGTCCTCCATTACAAAAGAAGCTGCTACCATAGCGGCTACAAACATTTCTCCGTAAATACCATTTTTTGTATGTGAAATTGAAGCATCTCTAAGAGCGTATTCCGCCGCTTTTTCCATATTACCGGGATTTACATATCCCCACAAATCAGCTCGTATTTGTGCACCTATCCACTCCCTATAGGGATTTCTGTAGATTGCTGATTGTGGCGGCATGATTAACTGACAAAGATTTGAATAAGCTACACGCTCCGCGGTATATGTGCGAAAAATCGGAAGATTTTTAAGCCACCCTTCCGCAACATCTTCGGAAGTAAAATTTGGTCCATAAGTTTTTAATATCTCAAGATTAAGCACTGTATAATTAATATCATCGTCTTCCAGAGCATGCCCTGTGTCATAACTATAATTTTTAAATCTTTTGTCAAAACCATATTTTTCAAAGATTTCCTCATCAACTACAGTAAAATCAATATATTCTTCTAAAGGCCATTTCTCTATATGTTTTAAAAAGTCTTTAATTCCATCTTTGCCTTTTGACATGCCAAACCCTTCAAAAGGCTGGCCCAACCACATCCCCGCAATTCTTCCAAGCCATGCACCGTAAATCTTATTATACAATTCTTCCTCGTTAATATTGACGTCAACTCTCCTTAACCCTTCTGTTCTATTTCTTTTAATTTCCTCTAAAGAATTAGGTTCAACATAGGGATAATCTTTTTTAATTGGCAAACTTATTAATTCGTCAAGCAATACACCTGCATATCTTTCTCTTACACTATCTTCTTCATCTTCAATTGCCTTTATTTTATCTAAAAAATAATTTTTTATCTCTTTTCCTTCTTCTTGAGCTTGCCTTATTTCCACTTGAAGCCTTTCCCAATTAGTCAAATAATTTTTTTGCATTCTTTTATATACCTCCCTCTGTTGCCTTTTCAAGTTTAAAGCTCTATTATTGCTCCCTTATTGTCAGCAGATTTCATTTCAGCCAGCGCTATTCTTATCGTTTCCATAGTACTATGTGGAGGGGCAACTTCAATGAGAGTGTCCTTCAGCAATGCATTTACAAAATATTTTATTTCCCTGTAATACCCGTTGTCCTTGGGTAATTCAGGTGTAAAAGATTTACCGTCATTAGGATTTACTTTTAAAACACCTTTTTCATAAACTATATTCCCTTTTTCAAAATTCACTCTAAACCTCATTTCAAAACCATAGTCTCCATTTAATATCCAGTCATCTTCAGCAGTTATTACTTTACCATCTTCGTAAAAATAGTGAGTAGATACAATATCATAACCACTGCCCTCAATAACGTTTCTCCCAACTGTAGAAACACTTTTAGGTGTACCAAACAACCAATTTATAGTATCAACATCGTGAATATGCTGATCAAGTAACACACCACCGCTCTTATCTTTTTGAAGCAGCCAGTTATTATATGACCACAAAGGCGTATTTCCACCTCTAAAGAAGTAACCACTCAAAACTTCTCCAAATCTTTTGTCCTCCACGCATTCTTTAAGATATTCATACTCCGGCCAAAATCGCAAACACTGCGCTATCATAAGTTTTTTATTGTTTTTTTCAGCAGCATCTATCATAGCTTGACATTCTCCTACTGTTAAAGCCATTGGCTTTTCACAAAGTACATGCATACCTTTGTTTAGAACTTTTACAGTTACTTCTGCATGTAAATACGTAGGCAATGTTATATCCACATAATCCAGCTCTTCTTTTTCCAACATTTCGTCAATATCAGTATAAAGCCTGTATTTTGAAAAGTCATATTTTACATTTCCCACATCAATATTGCCGGGCAAAAATTTGTTTTGGAATTTATCCGAATCTATGTCACAAATGGCTACCAGTTTAACCGGAAAACCCTCGGACTCCAGTCTTATATAATTATCCAAGTGGCCTCTTCCCATAAATCCCAAACCAATTAATCCCACTTTTAACATAATAACACTCACTCCTTTTTATTTTTTTACCGTCCTAAAATTTGATCCATTGCTTTTGAAGCATTGTATATTACCTGATTTTCATAATAGGTATATGGTGCCATTTCAGCAATAGCATAATCCTCATAACCTATTGATTTAAACGCTTCCATTACTGCTGGAAAATTTACATCTCCTGCCAAGAGGTCAACAAATCCATTTACTGTACCCACAGCTCTTTTAAAGTCCTTAAAGTGGACTTTATTTATTCGATTGCCAAGAATCTTTATCCATTGTTCGGGATAGCCAATATATACTACATTGCCGACATCCAAATATACTCCCACATAAGGGCTATTGATTTTATCAATAAAATCTCTAAACTCTAAAGGAGATAACAGAAATTTATTCCAAACATTTTCAAGACCTATATGAATTTTCAGTTCCTCAGCATATTCTTTAAGTTCAGAAAACGCCTCTAATGCACGTTCATAAGCTACATCGTAGTCCACAATTTCACACCCCGGTATAAAATCTGCATGGACTACACCCGGTACTACTAAAACTGTATCTGCCCCTAAAAGTTTTGCTATTTCCAACTGCTTTTTTACAATATCTTTGGCCTTTTGCCTAATATTGGAATCTGAACTAGTAAAAGGATAAATCCAATAAAGACTACTGGATATACTTGGTATTTCAATTCCTTCATCTTCTGCTATTTTTTTTATTCTTAAAATATCATTTTCATCACTATTTAAATTGATTTCTGCCTCTTCATCCAGCCTTAGTTCAATTCCATCGTATCCCGCATCCTTAGCAATTTTTATACAATCTTCAATTCGCATGCCCCTTTTAAATGACCAAATATTAATTCCCTTTTTCATTTTCCACTTCTCCTCTTTAAAAGTTAATAAATAGCATCAAGGATTAATTTAGCGGCACCAAATATAGTAGCTTTTCCGCCAAGACTAGCAGGTACAACATTTACATCCCTGCCTAAAATTGTTTTTAACTTATCCCACCATAAATCCTTTGAATCTATAACCCCTCCACCTATTATAAAAACTTCAGGGTCAATTATATTTTTCAAACTCATAATTGACAGGGATAGCGATTTTACAAAACTGTTAACTACTTTCATTGCAATAGCGTCATTTCTTTTATACAGTTCAAAAACTTCTTTAGCGCTTGAAACTTTCTCTTCCCCCAATAATTCATTGTACTCCTTGTATATCGCTGTGCCTGAAGCATACTGCTCCAAGCATCCTCTTTGACCGCAATTGCATTGTCTGCCCTCCGGATACAAAATCATATGTCCTATTTCTCCAGCACTCCAGCTTGACCCTCTTATTAATTGGCCGTTATATATAATCGCCCCTCCCACACCTGTACCTATAGTCATCACAAGCATGCTTTTATATCCTTTGCCTGAGCCAAGCCACATCTCACCAATTGCTGCAGCATTAACGTCATTATCAACCACTACAGGAATTTTATACCTTTGCTCCAATACCTCCTTTAAATTGCAACCTGTCCAACCAGGCAAATTATCAGTCGCATACTCTACAACACCTGTATCAAAATTAATTCTACCTGCAGAGCCTATACCTATCCCTTTTGTATCTTCATCAATTAACTCATCAATGACACTAAACAAATTTTTCAATATTACTTCTCTACCTAATTTTGCTTGCGTAGGAGTTTCTTTAAGTTTTTTTAGGTTGCCGTCGTTATCCATAATGCCTCCAAGTATTTTCGTGCCTCCTATATCAACACCTATTACTTTCATATAACATCACCTAATACAATTTTTCAAGAACTGCTTTTGCTGTCTTATTAAGCTCTTGTAATGCTTTATCTCTAAGCCTTACAGCAACAGCAGTATACAAAATATCCAAGATGTGGAGTTGTGCTATTTTCGATGTTAAGGCACCACTTCTCAAAGGAGTCTCTTTGGCAGAGGTAAGTAATACAATATCTGCTACAGATGTAATAGGAGACCTTGCATAGTTGGTTATGCAAATCACTTTTGCACCAGCTTCTTTTGCCAGTCTACATGTCTCCACCGTGTCTTTTGTGCTCCCAGAAAAGGATATTCCCACTGCTACATCCTCATTTGTAAGGCTTACAGCAGATATAGCCTGGATATGTGAATCTAAATTTGCATCAACATTAAGCCCCAAACGCATAAACTTATATTTTGCATCTAGTGCTGTGTATCCAGATGCCCCTACTCCATAAAACTGGATTTTTTGAGCATTTATTATTGCATCAACAGCCTTTTCTAATTCATTTATGGAAAGTAACTTGACAGTATTAGATATTGCCATGGTGTTTTCTGTTGTAATTTTTTGCACAAGAGCATCTAATGTATCATTAAAAGAGATGTTTTCGTGTATACTTGTTTCAGGTTCTGCAATTTCTTTTGCAATGTTAAGCTTGAATTCCTGAAATCCGGATAATCCTATACGCCTACAAAATCTTACAATTGTAGTCTCACCAGTACCACATTTTTCAGCAAGTTCCGTAATTGAAAGGTATATTACATTTTCAGCATTTTCTAAAACATAATCTGCTACCTTTTTCTCTGCATTGGTAAGGGAATTATATATGCTTCTTATTTTCAAAATTACATTACTTTGTTCTTGCATGCTTTTACTCTCCTTTCTTTTGTTATTTTTTCATTGCCTATACTGATTTGCTATTTCAATAAACCGAATTATTTGCTTTGTTTCATCTGGCTCTATTGGAGCTATGCCTCTTATAAACATCTTCATTATTTCTTCCAATATGCTAGCATAATATGGCTTAGGAAAGGCATTAATGTCAACAAACTTTGTATATTTTTGTAAGTGAATTAATGCACCAAAATTGTTATTCCCTTTGCGGTTTCCACGTATTGTCCCTATCCTACCGTCCTCCCAAACCCCTATCACTAAATCATGGTCTTCATTATTTATTGCTTTAACGCATTTGAAGTTTCTTCCAAGTATTGTAAACAAAATCTCCACCATGTGAATGCCATACCAGAATAGACCCGGCTGAGTGGGCTGAAAAGGCATTGGTCCATATACGTCTACCCCGATTATATCTTCTTTATTGATGGAGGACAAAGTTTTACAAAGGCCTTCTGCATACCTAAGAGCCGACGAACTCATCAATGGTATACCATATTTTTCGGCTATTTCAAACATTTTTGAAGTTTCTTCAAATGATAAAGACATCGGTTTATCTATAAATACCGGTTTTTTATAGGATACAATTTTAGAAAATTGTTCAAAATGCACCCGTCCGTCTGCAGATTCAATTAAAATGCCATCGCTGTTTTCAGCCACTTCTTCTGGTGAATCTACTATTTGTACGCCATATTTTTCTTTTAATATTTTCGTATACTCCCCTACACGACTGATACTTAACTCAAAATCTTTAGAACCTCCTGGATACGCAATAACTACCTTACCGCCCTTTACATAATACGGATTATGGTCATTATTTAATAACTCAGTGAATTCTACTGCATGAGAACTATCAAGACCTATTATACCAATTTTCAGCATTATACCACTTCCTCAGTTTAATAGATACTTTATAATATTTCGCTAATCCTCATATACACTAACATTGCTAAAATCGCTGAGCCTAAAGGTATACAGGATTCATCTATCCTGTATTTAGGATGATGTAGCCCAAAAACTTCCTCCTCTTTTTTTGGCTTACATCCTAACCAGAAGAAAGCCCCAGGCTTTCTTTGTAAATATAGTGAAAAGTCCTCTCCTGCCAGGACAGGTTGGGCCTCCATACAATTATTCTCACCGACTATTTGTGAAGCAGCTTTTTTTACACAATCTACATTATCTTCCCAATTTACAAGGGGTGGCACCATATTTATGTGTTTTATCTTCACAGAACAGCGATAACTTTTTGCTACGTTTTCTATAAGTTCTCTTAACCGCCCTTCTATTTTCCGTTGGGTTTGCAGGTTTAAAGTGCGGACAGTTCCCTCTATTTTTACTTCATTAGGAATGACATTGTAAGAAGATCCTCCATGTATGCTTCCAATTGTTATTACAACAGGTTCAAAGGGAGATATTTCTCTGCTCACAATACTTTGTATCCCCTGAATGATTGCAGAAGAGGCAACTATTGGATCGATACTCATGTCTGGAATGGCGCCATGACCACCATTTCCTATTACAGAAATCTCAATTTTGTCAACAGAGCCCATCATAGCACCAGACTTTACTGCAACTTTTCCTGTCTCTAAAATGGGTAAATTATGCAGTCCATAGATTTCATCAACTTCATCAACAACTCCTTCTGATATCATGGCTTTTGCTCCTTCATTTACTTCTTCAGCCGGTTGAAATATAAACCTTACAGAACTTGAAAGTTGGTCTTTTATTTCTGATAAAATTTGTGCTGTACCAAGTAAAATAGCTGTATGGGCATCATGACCGCAGGCATGCATAATCCCCCTATGTTGTGAAGAAAAAGGAAGATTTGTTTCTTCATGAATTGGCAGAGCGTCCATATCAGCTCTCAAAGCAATGAGAGGCTTTTCTTTAGCCCCTTTTAAGTTGCCAATTACTCCATACCCTCCTATTTTTTCTTTTACCTCTATTCCCATTTTCTTTAATTCTTCTGCAACCTTTGAAGAGGTCCTCTTTTCCTGAAAGGAAAGTTCAGGAAATTGATGTAAATCTCTGTAGATGGAAGTTAAGTAATTATATAAATTTTGGCTTCTTCCTAAAAAATAATCTGCATCGTACAATAACGCCACCTCTTTCATTAAGACAGCCATTCCTCTATATGTTCTCTCACAAAGTCATCGTCATTTAAATGAGGATAGGCTTTGTAAACTCTATCAATCTCCTCTTTTTGACCCGGAGATAAATCTTCTTCTGGATTTAAACACCATGTACCCTGCATGAGGCCCTGTCTTCTCAAGACTTCATGGATTCCTGCTATAACCCCATGAAAATTGTTTGAAGCGTCGAAAAAGGCTGCATTGCAATCAGTTATTTCTATAGCTTTAGTAAGTAATTCTGAAGGAATTGTATCTTTTTCTCTAACTTTTTTAATTTCTTCAAATAATTCTACTGCCTTTTTTGTCCATACAGCCCAATGACCCAACAGTCCACCTGCAATTCTTTTTTCAACAATCTTTCCGTTGATATTAAAGCGATATTTTGTAAGTAGATCAATTACAATATTGTCATCATTTCCAGTATATAGTGCTATTTCGTCTCTTCTATCCGATTCACACACTGCCCTTACAACATCCAGGGTGTAATATCGATTAAAAGGAGCAATCTTTATGGCCATTACATAAGGGATGTCTACAAACCACCTCCAAAAGTTATAGCTAAATTTTCTGCCACCTGCAGCCGGTTGCAAATAAAAACCAAATACAGGTATTACTTTCCCCACCTCTTCTGTTCTTTTGATTAGGTCTTCTTCATTCCAATCGTCCAAACCTCCCATGCTTAAAAGCCCCAAGTGATATCCATATTTTACCGCAATCTCTGCTTCTTTTAAAGCTTGTTCAGTTGGCCCTATAATGCCAGCTACTTTAATGAAGGGTCTTTTAAGATTTGCTTTTTCTACTTCTTCTGCTGCAATTTCTAATACTTTCTCATATAGATTATGCTGTCTAATTTCAAACTGGGTAGTGTGAACGCCTACTGCAATACCCCCAGCTCCAGCTGCTATATAATATCTGGTTAAGGCTCTCTGTCTTTTTTCATCTAATTTTCTCTCTTCTGTAAGAGCCAAAGGATGAGCAGGAATTACTGTGCCTTCTTGTAGCAATTTATAAATTTCAGGTGGAAGAAGCATTCTGTTATCCATTTTTTAAAACTTCCCCTCCCTCTCCTGGAAATGGGTTGGCTTCCCCAATGACACTCCGCCACTTTTAATCCATTCAGCTGTCCACTCTATCATCTGCCTTAAAGAAACGCGAGGATAACCAAATAAATAATGGGCCTTTGAAGCGTTACTCAAAAGAGCTGTGTCTTCTTCTTCATTTACAAAGATAGGTCGTATGCCAAATTTCTCTCCAAACCTTTCAGCAAGCCATCTTACAGAAATGGTTTCAGGTCCTGTGACATTTAGTATTTTAGGAGGCACCTCACAAAATCTCAGACTTCTCAGGGCAATTTCATTGGCATCCCCCTGCCAGATGACATTTACATGCCCCATTCTTAAATCAATTGGCTTTTGTTCTTTTACAAATGTTGCAATTTCGTGTAAAACTCCATATCTTAAGTCAATTGCATAATTTAATCTCATAATGAGCATTGGAATATTGTATTTACGTGAAAAATGTTCAAAGACTCTTTCTCTACCTAAAACTGATTGAGCATATTCTCCTACTGGGCCTGTTGGATATTCTTCTGAAGCTCCTCCCATAAAAACTGGTGTCAATGGATATACATTGCCACTTGAAAATACTACAATGCGGGAATTTTTAAATTTTTTTGCAACCTGTCCTGGCAGATAGGCATTCATTGCCCACGTAAAATGTTCATTCCCTGTTGTCCCAAATTTATGTCCTGCCATAAATATGACATTTTTAACTTCCGGTAAACTTTGAAGCTGGTCATCCTCCAGTAAATCTGCGTTAATGGTTTGTATTCCATAATCCTCCAGCTCTCGTTGGAGTTCTTTATTTGAAAATCTGGAAACACCAATTACTTTCTTGTCAACTTTTGCTTTGTCAATTGCATTTTTAGCCAGTTTAGCCAAACTTGGCCCCATTTTCCCTCCAACGCCCAAAATCATTATATCTCCTTCTAATTGAGCTATTTCAGAAATTAAAGCCTGTGAAGGTTCTGATAGTTTGGCTTCTAATTCTTCAACTGTGCGCATTCTTAATCTCCTTTCTAACTTTTTATAATGATAAAATAGTAGAGAAATCCTCCCGGCCTTAAACCGCCGAGAGGCATAATTTTTAGCAGTAAATCAAAAAACAATCATTAACTAGCAAGTACATTGCAATTGTTTTTTATTGTCTACCTTTAAGGAAATTATAAGTTCTGTCATATACCTCACGAGTTGCAGGGTTAGAAGATTTTGCAGCCTGTAAAAGAGTTTTTACCTGTTGATAAAAAGCGGTAGGTGCTTTCCCAGCATAACCATATTCAAATGCTTTATTTATATAAGCATAATATTTATTTCTCATAACTTCATTATTTAGTGCTGCATCACTCATCTCCATCTCTAAACCCAAACCAAAATCATAAGCCATCTGAAGTGTAGCATCTATTCGCTTTTCATCTGTAAAAGCATCAAACATATAATTGGGCTGCATTAATGCCACATCG
Organism: Clostridia bacterium; assembly: GCA_012840485.1. GTDB lineage: Bacteria > Bacillota > Thermoanaerobacteria > Thermoanaerobacterales > Thermoanaerobacteraceae > Thermoanaerobacter. The sequence goes on from DULG01000075.1 coordinate 30,491, forward strand.
TAACCAAGTTCTTGCCATCTATACCATCCACGGGCAGAATAATAAGGAATCCAGTAAAACTTCAGTCCCTTAGAATGGAGGTATTCCGCCATTTGCTGGAATAATTCATGCTCTAGAGAATTTACCTCCCAATATACTTTTTCAGACTCTAAATAAAATCCTGCTAATTCAATGTTTTCAAACTTAGCTACTTCCCATTTTTTAAGCACCTCATCAATAAACCATTTAATCACTTTCACACGATTTTCTAAAGATTTTTCTTCACCCACTTCAGATATGTTTAAATTTAAACTTTGACCACTTTCATCGATAACCCCAAAATTGCTTTGGTCAGATCGTGGATTGGGAACAGCTATGATAGCCTTTACTTTATAATTAGGATCATTTAGCGCTTCTTTAGCTTCTTTTACAGCCTCTTCTAAAGCATATAACTCATGTCCTTCACGGAATAAACGATTTAAATAATATTCATAATGGGTTTTATTTGCTGGCTTACCTTTTGGACCAAAGTTTACACCTTCATCAAAAGGTGGGACCTTTTGATAAGGTACAAAAAGATATCCATCAAACATCCAGTCTACCGGTTGAAGATTTTTATCTACGTATGTTACATAAGGTTTGAAATCTTCCTTAGTAAAAGTAATCCATTCTTCCCCAGGTTTGTCGTATTCCCATTCTCCAGTATGAATCAAAACACTTGCTTTAACATTACCTGCCATTTCAAAAGTTGGAAAACCTTTATCTTTGCTAGGGAGTAACCACTGGGTATCAGGTTTTAATGGTTTACCTGATTTATCTATTCTTCCCCAAACTTCTATTTCATCAATAAACAGCCATCCTTCAGTAGGAACAGTAACGGCAACATATCTTGCTTTTTTGTTAATTTTATCTAGAGATATAATTTGTTTAACAGGTCCTTTATCTGATGTGGAAACTTTACTTGTACTTCTCCCAACTTTTTCCCAATTAGTTCCGTCATTTGAAAGGAAAAACCATACTTCTTGAGGAAACATTATGCCTAAAGGAGTATCCTGTAGTACACTAAGCCCTATCCTTTCAACTGTAGCCTCTTCTTCTAAATCAACTGTAATAATTCTAAATCCTTGAAATAGGAAACCTGCAAATCCTTTATCTTTAAAATCCGTAGAAGCATATTTACCATCTGTTAATTTAACTCCATCATCTGGATAGTTAGGTTCATCCCGTTCTGTAATACGTTTATCTGGAGGATATGGAGTTTTAACCGTGTAATGTTTTCCTAACGAAAGAAGTCTTAATTCTTTTTCTGGCTTAATTCCTTTTATAAAATTGTAAGTTCTGTCATATACTTCTCGAGCTCCAGGGTCAGAAGACTTAGCAGCTTTAAGCAATGTTTTTACTTGTTGATAAAAAGCTGTATAAGCTTTTCCTGCGTATTTATATTCAAAGGCTTTATCTATATAAGTATAGTATTTCTCCCTCATCTTTGAATCTGTCAATACTGCATCACTCATTTCCATCTCAATTCCTAATCCATAATCATAGGTAGCTTTTAGAATGGTATCTAAGCGATCTTTTCCCGTTTCTACCCACATGTAATTGGGTTGCATTAAAGCACCATCAAATCCCAATTGATTCCATTTATACCACCCACGGGCAAAATAATAGGGTATCCATTGAAATGTTCCGCCTTTAGAATGAATATACTCAGCTGTACTTTTAATTAATTTTCCCTCTAATGAACTCAAATGATATGGAACATATTCAACATCCCAATAAAAACCTGCAAGTTCCAATTCATCGTATCCTGCAGTTTCCCATCTTTTGTATACCTCATCAATAAACCATTTAACTACTTTTTCTCTATTAATAAGAGCTTCTTCTTCCCCGACTTCTGATACATTCAAATTTAAACTTATTCCACTGCCATCTATGTCACCAAAATCACTTTGGTCAGTTCGAGGGAACGGAATAGTTATAACAACTTTTGCTCTATATTCTTTATATTTCGGACTATTCAACTCTTTCTTAAATTCTTTTACTGCTTCATTTAAAGCACCTAATTCGTACTCTGCTCTAAAAAGCCTATTCAAAAAATATTCAAAATGAGTTTTATTAGTCGGCTTGCCACCAGTCGGATTAAATGTAGCGCCATCTGGTAATTTTGAATATGGCACAAAGAGGAATGTATCAAACATTATATCCTTTGGTTTCAAGTCTTTGTCTAAATAAGCTACATATGGTTTAAAATCTTCTTTTGTAAAAGAAATCCAATTTTCTCCCGGTTTGTCATATTCCCAATCTCCTGTATAAATTAAAACCTCATTTTCAATGCCACCTACATCTTTAGGTTTGGGATAGCCTTTTAACTTTTTATCACTAAAAGGTAAAATTTCTTTTATATTTGCTTTTAATTTATTACCACTTAGAGAATTTGTCCCCCATACTTCTACTTCATCAACAAATAACCAGCCTTCAACTGGTACTATAATTTTTACATAACGTGCAATTTTATTAATATCCATTTTAGAAATTTTCTGTTTAATCGGTCCTTTTTCAGATGTCGGCACTTCACTGTAAGCCCTTCCTAAAAATTCCCATTTTTGACCGTCCATAGAAAGATAAAATTCCACTTCTTGCGGAAAATAAATTCCAACTGGTACATCTTGAAGAACACTTAAAGCAATTTCCTCTACAGTCGCAGGAGCTTCTAGGTCGATAGTAATATCTCTAAAACCTTGAAACAAATAACCTACATAAGCTTTGTCAGTAAAATCTAAACTTCCATATTGTCCGTCAGTAAGTTTATTTCCATTGTCAGGATAATTTACTTCATGGACTTTTGTATAATATTCATCTGGAGGGTATAAAGTATTCACTTGATAATTCTTACCTAAAGCCAAATTGATAATTTCCTCTCCTTCATTTCGTTTGTCTTTTTTTGCAAAACCTTCTATAGGTACCATTGTAATTAAAAATACTATCAATACTGCCAAAGACAAAAGACGCTTTATATTCATTTTTTCCATCTTCGTAACCTTCCTTTATTAAAGTTTTTTATTTAAACTTGGGCAACCAATCTCCATGGGCTTCTATCAAGTCGTCAACCATTGCTCTTATCTCATCTATTGTAAGTTCTGATCCAGTATGAGGATCCAGCATCGCTGCCATATATATATAATCTTTTTTTAAAGTAAAGGCTGCTTCTAAAGTAAGCAAATGAACATTTATACTCATCCTGTTTATTGCTGCCAATTGCTGAGGTAAATCTCCTACATAACACGGATTTATTCCATTTCTATCCACCATACAGGGTACTTCTACTACTGCTTCATTAGGTAAATTAGTTATGAGTCCTGTGTTTAATACATTTCCATGTATTCTATAAGGCTTATCTGTCTCCACTGCTTCAATAATATACGATGCAAATTCATTAGTTTTCTTATGCTCTATATCTTTATTCTCTACCAGTTGTTTTCTCATTTCATTCCAGCCTTTTATTTGATTCTCACATCTTCTTGGATATTCATCTAATGGAATATTGTATTTTTCTATAAGTTCAGGATGGCTTTTTTTTATAAACCATGGCACATATTCAGCATTGTGTTCGCTGGATTCTGTTACGTAATATCCGAATTGTCTCATTATTTCAT
>DULG01000076.1 GCA_012840485.1 Clostridia bacterium
AAAGATATTTTTTTTCACAAGAGACACCCCTTTCTGTGTTGTTTTGTTTTCCATAATCTATTTTATCACAGGGGTTGTCTCTTGTTTTTTACCACTTAAAAAATCCTACGATAATTTTACACTATGTATAAATAGATAATAATTATTCTCTGCTTACAAATAAGGATTTTCGTCAAGAGTTGGAATGGGTATTTTTTCGAATATACGCTCCATTTAGAATAAGCTAAGTCTTATTTGTCTAAAAAGGGGTTAAGAAACTTTCCATCTTCTAGTTAAAATAAGAATAGAAGCAAGGCAAAAATCTAACTGCAGGAATGAGAAATGGCTTAGTACAATATTAACATAGATTCCAAAATTTTGGATTACCTTTTTTGTGTTATAGGAAAGTATTAGGTCTTATGCTGGGTGACAGTGAATCAGAAAAAGCTTCTATAAATTCTTTTCACGGCTCAAATAAAGAAAATTACATGGAGTTGATCTAGCAGTTTCCGACCATCGCAGTGGTCTTGTACAGGCTATTCGTAAACAGTTCCATGGAGCTACCTGGCAAAGGTATTAGATTCATTTTATGAAGAATATTCACATAAAAGTACCTTTACCATCCTGGCTAATCTTTAATAACTACAGAAAAATCTTGGTATCAGGGAGATGTGGAAACCAGGCCACAGTTTATCCTTGACACCAAAGAGTAAAGCAGCGCACATAGAAAAATCTGGATTTGACCGACTAAATTTCATAAAAACATCAATTTTATATCAATTTTTTATCATCCCTTATCTTTATAGTGATATTGTGGAAATAAAATATAAAGGAGAGATAAGAATGCATAAAAAGAAAATCCATATTAGAACCTTGATACAAATATTTTTCTTTATTTTGATTCTTTTAATCTCAATAAATAAAACTCTATCTGAAAAGGGCATATCTATACCATATATTCCAACTGCATCCCTTCACGCTTTATGTCCTTTTGGTGGAGTTGTAACAATTTATCAATATCTAACAACAGGAACTTTTATCCAGAAAATACATGAATCTTCATTCGTTCTAATGATAATAGGATTTATCATAGCTATATTATTTGGTCCTTTATTTTGTGGTTGGATTTGTCCTTTTGGAACTTTTCAAGAATTTATAGGAAAACTGGGCAAGAAAATTTTTAAAAAACGATTTAATAATTTCGTCCCCTACAAATACGATAAATATTTAAGATATCTACGCTATTTTGTCTTTGCTTGGGTTTTATACGCGACAATAGTAGCAGGAAAACTCATATTCCAGGACGTTGATCCCTATTATGCATTATTTAATTTTTGGAATGGTGAAATTGCAGTTGGAAGTATTGTGATACTATTTATTACAATTATTTTATCACTTTTTATAGAGCGACCATGGTGCAAATATTTATGCCCTTATGGGGCAGTACTTGGCATTTTTAATTTATTTAGGATATTCCCAATCAAGCGAAATAACAAAACATGCATAAATTGTAAAATGTGCGATCGTAATTGCCCAATGAATATAAAAGTTTCAGAAAAAACTATAATCAGAGACCACCAGTGTATATCATGCCTTAAATGTACATCTGAGTATTCGTGCCCTATTAATAATACTGTAACAATTGAATCAATTATTCCTATAAAAGCTAATAACAAGGAGGAAGATAAATATGAAGCTTAATTCTAAAAGTATAGGTATTATATTGCTTTTATTGTTATTTGGCGGAATTGGCATCGCAAAAGCAACAAATTATTGGAAAACAGAATCTTCAAAAGTACCAGCAACTTATAAAGACGGCGAATTTGCTGGAGAATATAACCCAGCAGATATAAGAGGTTCTTATACTTTCGCTGACATAAATAAATTCTTTAAAATCCCTATTGATGAATTAGCACAGGCATTTGGAATAAATACAAGTGATAAAGCATCTTTTAAAATAAACCAGCTTGAAACTATTTACCAATATCTAAAAGATAATGGTACAGAAATAGGAGTCTCATCTGTAAGGTTATTTGTAGCACTTTACAATGGCTTGCCATATGACATGAGTGAAGACATATATTTACCACAAACTGCAGTAGAAATTTTAAAATCTAAAGGCAATCTAACCGAGGAACAAATTAAATATTTAGAAAACCATACTGTGGATATTCAAAACCAACTAGAAAATGTAAAAACAGAAGGTAATATCACGCAAAGCTCATTGCATGGAACTATTAAAGGAAACACAACTTTTAAAGAGATAATAGATTGGGGTATATCAAAAGAAGAAATTGAAACTATATTAGGTAGAAAAATTTCAAATACTACTTTGAAACTTAAAGATTACTGTTTAGAAAATAATCTAGATTTTGAAACAATCAAAAATGAATTACAAAATAAGTTAAATAACTTAAAATAAACTAAAAATACCAGAATAATACCACTAAAAGCATATCAGATTTGGATAGTAAGGAAAGTATAAGAAATCTTTTACAAATTTGCCAAAAATCTTTGGTAAAAATTAGAATATAAAATTCTCATGTTTTAGCTCTGCTTTCTCTACTTTTATTTCTGTCGTCTTTATTGCTTTGATTTTTTTGGTTTTTTGTTAATAGTTGGATGTATATTTTCTGAATGTCTATTCATAAGAAGCAAAAATAAGAAATTAAGAAAGTGGATTCAACTAGCCAAAAAAAGCAAAATTGACGAATTTATAAGATGTATACAGGTATCTAAGCGTTTGTTTAAAGAAATAACTAATGCATTCGATATAACCTTATAATAATTCTGTAACAGAAGGTTACAATAACAAAATTAAAGTGCTTAAGAGGATTGCATATGGTGTTTGTTGTAAAATAAAAATAGACAAAGTTAAAAAAAGCCCTACTTTAGCAACCCAGAGATTCCCAAACTTGCAAAGGTCATTGCAGGCACCCCTAAAAACCCTTATTCTTCTAGTTAGGGATAACTTAACTACAAGGGAGGATAGGAGGATGTTCACAATAACCCAAATAGATGATATCAGAAAAGCATTGTTCTTTAATTTTTAAAGGATTAAATATCGATTAAATATCAGTGAGATAGGAAGGGAATTCAAGATAGACCGGAAAACGGCCTTATAGCAATTTACAACAATATAACGAATATAACACCGCACTTAAAACAGATTGTTTCGTTTAGTAAACACTGGTATGCGATGGTATTTCACTGGGTATCGGAGTTTTCTACTAGATTGTGACTGAGCTTTAATGCCTTGCAGTATGCAGCTATTTGCTCCTTAAACATACATCCACACTACCTTTCAAAAAAACTCTATCATAATCTTTTGCATCGAAGTAAAATTCTGTCAATTAAGGAACCCCTTCTGACATCTTTAGCGGTATCTCTTCCATCAATAAATGCATCAAGAAAACAAACCAAGAATTCACTTGCCAAAATACCTATGAACAATATTGCTCTTAAAAAGAAATCTTTTGCTTTTGTTTTGTTCATTAAATTTTTCCCTTCTTTTCGCAAAAAAATTGTTTCAAAAGATTAGTATTTTAACGTTTTAGCTGCCATAATTGTTATGGGAATAATAGCATTTCCCAAAAGATTGCATATTAAATGTGGCAGTCATTGGTATATAAACATTCTTTGTTTTAACATAAGTTATAGTGAATGTAGTGAACCTTTAATATCCCTTAAACAAATGCCTGTTTACTTTTCTTTTGACAGTGTCAAAACAACAATTTCTGGATGGTTGAAAATCCTTTGGGGAATAATGCTGTTTCCAAGCCCCCTGCTTACAATCATAGTACAGCTCCCTTTTTTGCATTCTCCTGATGTATATTTAGGGAAAAACCCCTGGTTCGGCGCAATCAATCCACCTATAAATGGAAGCCTTACCTGTCCGCCATGAGCATGTCCAGATAAAACTAAATCAAATCCATACTTACTGTATAATGTAAACATCTCGGGTCTATGGGATAAAAGAATCTTAAATGCTTCGTTTTCTTCTATTCCATTCACCGCTTGTTTAATTTCATTTTCAACTATTTTTGTTTCCTCATATATTTCTTGAGTTGACGCAGGGTCATCTATTCCTATAATATAAATCTCATCTTTGTCTTTAACGATTCTGGCATAGGTATTTCGTAATACATGAACCCCATTCTCTTTTAGAACTTTTTCCAGAACATTAAAGTTTCCTGACCACCATTCATGATTTCCTGTCACAAAATAGGTCGGGGCAATTTTTACAATCTGTCTTATCAGTTTCAAACTGACCTCCGCATCAAAATGACTGCTGTCAATCAAATCCCCTGTAAATACTATTAAGTCTGGCTGTGCATCTTCAATTTTCTTAACAAGATTTTTCTGTCTTTTACCAAACTCCTTACTGTGTAAGTCTGATAAATGAACTATTTTGTATCCATCAAAAGCTTCAGGCAATTTATGGGATTTAACAGTGATATTTGTAACAGTTATGAAATTGTTTTCAAAATACAAAAATACCCATGTGCAAATACATACAATAATAAAAACCAAAACTTTTGTTCTCTTCATAAAATCTATCCCCTTATCTTAATACACAAATTTACATTGTTATATCGATACAAAAGCCCATTTTCATCTTTTTATTTTTTCCTGATAGTAGTTTTTAAAAGCTAAAACATTATCATAAAATCCTGTTTTAAATATTAAAATATTTACTGCTATTATAATTATTGCTAGGATAACTAAATATAAAGCACCACCAAAAGCATCTAAAACATTTAACACACGCAGTAATTCCCAAACCAAA
>DULG01000077.1 GCA_012840485.1 Clostridia bacterium
AAATATCAAGTTATTCTCCTCAATTTTAATGCCTATAATATATCCGTAATTATAATTAAATTCCAAAAGAATAGGTTTTCTTCCACCTGTAGAATCAGCCTCTCCTACTTCATGAACGAGATTTTGGTTTTCTAATTCTTCAACAATGTTTGTAACAGTAGATAATCCTAAATTAAGATTTTTTGAAATATCAGTACGGCTAATAGGTCCGTTCATTCTTATTTCCTTTATTACTAAAGAGCGATTAATATCTTTTATAAGTTCCTTGTTTCCTATCCTTAGTTTCATTTGCCATCACCTGTATATATAATAACATACTTTTTTCACTGAATCAAGTATTTTTAATTAAAAAAATATCCACACATTACTTTGATAGGATATAAAAAACAATAGTTTTTATGGAAGAAATTGGTAGCGGCGAGTGGATTCGAACCACCGACACTGCGGGTATGAACCGCATGCTCTGGCCAACTGAGCTACGCCGCCATCTTTTTGGTTGCGGGGGTAGGATTTGAACCTACGACCTCCGGGTTATGAGCCCGACGAGCTACCGGACTGCTCCACCCCGCGACATTGGTGCCGGAGACCGGACTCGAACCGGTACGGGCTTTTAGGGCCCGCAGGATTTTAAGTCCTGTGCGTCTGCCAGTTCCGCCACTCCGGCACATCTCATTCCTGAGACAGTATTTATTATATTACATAAGATATTTTAAGTCAATAGTTTTTTGCCCAAAAGTTATAATCTTTGGGACTCTTCTATAAGTGTACATTTCCAAACTTATATAAAACTGATCCTTCTAAATTATCCCACTCGCTGACGGTGATTTCTTTTTGGTTTAACATTTCTAGTATAGTCAACAAAATTGTAGTTCCTGCAATTATTATATCTGCTCTTTGAGGCTGCAATCCAGGGATATTTTTACGTTCTTCTAAAGTAACAGACATAAATTTGTCTAAAATCCTTTTGATTTCTTCTTTTTTTAGCTCATACCCATGAACTTTTTCCTGCGAATAAACCTCTAATTGTTGCGAAACAGCCGCAAGACTAGTTATTGTACCCCCTATCCCTACTACATTTTTGATTTCTTTATACTTTTCTATTGAATTTACCAATATATCTATTATATGCAACCTAATTTCATCGTATTCTTCAGGTGTAGGAGGATCAGCCTTAATAAATTGCTCAGTGAGTTTTACTGCCCCTATATCAAAACTTTCTTTGACAAATTCCCGCCCTTTATAGGCCAGTTCAGTACTTCCTCCTCCTATATCTAAAACCAATACATTTTCCTTATTTGCTCCCTTTACAGCTCCAATATACCCAAAAAAACTTTCTGTCTCTCCATCCAAGATATCTAAATCCAAACCAAGTCTAGAAAGGTGATCAATAAAAACTTCCTTATTTTTAGCATCCCTTATAGCAGAAGTAGCAAAAGAATATATAAATTCTGCCCCCTCTTCTTGAGCCTTCCTTACAAATCGTTCAATTACTTCAATGCTCCTTTGTACTGCATTACTATTTAATTTTCCTGTTTTAGATATTCCTTCTCCAAGACGCGTTATTTCAACCTCTTTTTGTATTTTTTGAATATTGCCATCGTTTACGTCGCATAATAAGTAACGTATTGAATTTGTACCTATATCAATCGCACAAACTTTCATAATAACCCCCAACTACCACAGGCAAAGCCTGTAAAATTTTTCTTCCGCTTATGAAAAATCTTCGGGTATACCCCGAAGTTAATATCCATTGCTTTTTCTATAGCCTGTGTTTCTTCTCTTAGAATCAAAATTTCTCCTAATCTGTTGCTGCCTTTCATCTGAATCCTTTAAAAATTTAAGCAGGCGCTCTTCAAAAGTGCTATTAGTATTATGATTTCGATTGCTCTGCCATACAAAATCTTTTGGTTCCTTTTCTCTATTATTTTTAGGCAAAGCCTTTTTAATTGACAAACTTATTCTTCCATTGGTATCCATAGACAGTATTTTTACTTTTACCTTGTCATTTTCTTTTAAATGTTCCCTAATGTCTTTTACGTAGGTATTAGCAACTTCTGAAATATGCACTAACCCCGTTTTCCCCTCTGGTAGCTGAATAAATGCTCCAAAGTCTGTAATATTTAACACAGTGCCCTCAACAACATCTCCAACTTCAAATGGCATATAAATAAAGATCCTCCCTTTAAAAGTTTTATTAATAAGCTTATTATATAGTAAAATACAAAATATTTCAAGATGCATTTTTTACAACTATTTTTTTGAATCTTGTGACTTAGTCTTTGAAATATCTACATAAATTATCTCCCCTTTTTTAACTAAGCCCAATTTTTGTCTTGCTTCATTTTCAATAAAATTGTCACTATTAACATACTTAAGTAATTCATTTAAATATTTATTCTCTTTTAATACTGTTGCTTCTTTTTCTTTTAAATCCCTATATTTATTATTAAGTTTCTCTAATGCTATCTGTTGTTGAAAAAAAGTAAAACCTACATATATGATAAATCCAATAAACAAGATTTTTTTTAACTTTTTCATCATAAACACCTACTTTTACCCATGATACCTATATATTTTTTATTCGACAAAGATTTAAAAAATCCTCTATTTTTTCTTTCTAAAAATCTTAAAATATGTTAAATTTTTTTCTATTATCTTTTTAGGAAGACTCAAGACTTTTCTTATAAATCTATAAGGTACATAAAACAAACCAATTAAAACTCTAAAAGGATATTCTATAATTCTTGCTATTCTACTAAAAATTTTTACCATAAAATGATAAAATGCAATTAAGCCCTGAAGGATGAAATAACTTAGCAATAAATAATAAAGCAATGCTCCTATTGCAAACCCTAAAAAGCTATAAAACCTTACTTCCACATAGTTACTTAGATACATGAAATAAAGCATAATAATTGTTCCTAAAATCCAAAATATAATATCAGCAATATTAATTAATGACTTTTTAAGCTTAAATACCCGTTGTGCTACTTTAAAAATATCGTACATAAACCCTAATACAAAACCCCCGTATATTGTAACTAAAAAAGCGTAAATTTGGCTTTGCACAGTCATTACCATTTACATCCCTCCCTTTATGTTATATTATATTTATATATCCGGTCAAGAATGAAATAAAATAGGAGCGATAAAGTATGATTACGGTCTATGTTACAGGGCACAAAAATCCTGATACTGATTCTATATCTTCTGCCATTGCATATGCCTATTTGAAACGAATATCTGAAGGCATAAATGCTATACCTGTCAGATTAGGACCAATAAATCGCGAAACAAAATTTGTATTAGATTATTTTGGAGTTGAAGAACCTGTTCTTCTTGAGAATGTATACACGCAGGTTCAAGATATTAAATTTGATAAACCTCTTGTCTTTAAAGAAAAGACCTCTATGTTTGAGGCATGGAATACAATGATGGAAAAAAATATACGAACAATCACAGTTGTAAATGAGGAAAATAAATTAATAGGCATCGCTACAGTAGGAGATTTAGCAAAAGCATATTTATCTTCTTCTTATCAACTTTCAAAATATAAAATTCCTCTTGAAAATCTATTGGCGACTCTAAAAGGAGAAATAATTTTAAAATATTCGGATTATTTGCAGGGCAATGTATTAGTAGCTGCAATGTCTAAAGAAGGTACCTCAAAGAGGATAAAAGAGGGAAATATCTTAATCGTAGGAGATAGAAAAGATATTCAAATTATTGCAATACAACAAGGAGTACAAGCCCTTATACTCACTGGAAATAATAATCCTACTGAAGAAGTTCTTGAACTGGCAAAACAAAAAAAAGTAACAGTTCTTAAAGTTTTACCAGATGCCTTTGATACTGTGAAGCTATTGAACCAAAGTCTTCCTTTAACTTATGTAATAAAAAGGGAAGACCTAGTAAGTTTTAGAATCAGTGATTATATTGACGATGTAAAAGAAGTAATGTTAAAGTACAGATATCGTAATTTCCCTATAATCGATGACGAAGGAAAGGTTGTAGGATTGCTTGCAAGAAGACATATTTTAGACTATGAAAGGAAAAATGTGATAATGGTAGACCACAACGAATTTTCTCAAGCAGTAGAAGGTATAGAACAAGCCAGAATACTCGAAATAATTGACCATCACAGACTTGGAACAATAGAAACAGACCAGCCAATACTCTTTAGAAACCATCCAGTAGGCTCTACAGCTACCATTATAAATCGAATCTTTGAAGAAAAAGGCTTAATTCCAGAACCCAAAATAGCAGGAATAATGTGTGCTGCTATTTTGTCAGACACTCTTGTGTTCAAATCCCCAACTTGTACTCCTGAAGACGTAAAAGCAGCCAAAAAACTTGCCGAAATTGCTAATATAGACATAAATGAATTTGGAAATGAAATGTTTAAAGCAGGTACTTCTTTAGAAGGAAAGACCGTTGAAGAAATATTTTACACAGATTTCAAAGAATTTACAATAAATAATTATAAAATTGGCATAGGTCAGGTAAACACCCTTACAGATACAGGAGAATTAAAGCAAGAATTGATAAGCTTTATGGAAAAAGTAAAAAAGAACAAAGGATATAACATTTTACTTCTTATGCTCACAGACATAATAAACGAAGGGTCCGAAATACTTTTTGTAGGAAACAATAAAGAATTGTTGGAAAGAGCTTTTAATGTACAAATAAAAAACAACAGTTTTTATCTACCTTATGTCATCTCAAGAAAAAAACAAGTATTGCCACTCATTATTAAAGCGATAAACTCCCAATGAGTTTATCGCTTTAACTTTCCCATTATATCATCAAAATTTTTAAAAGAAATACAGGGAATACCATTTTCCTTGCAATATTTTTCCAAAACCCCTTTTGCAAAAACCTCATCAGCATATTTGGCAACACATAAATCTGAATAACCATCTCCTATGTATATAGTATAATATCCTTTCTTTTTATATTCCTTCAATACTTCCAGTTTGCACATGCCACATTTATCACATTCTTTGCTCTTATAAGGAAAATCCACTTTTATTTCCCTCTTCTCAAACCAAAGCTTATTGCTATAAAACTCTACATTAAAGTTGTGTTTGTCCATGACGGCTTTTATATTAAAATCATACCCATCACTAACTATTACAACCTCATATCCTTTTTCTTTGCAAACTTTCAAAAAATCCAAAAAATATTCGTCTATTTCAACCTCATAAAGTAAATCTAAAAGCTCTTTTTCACTCATTTCCATCAGTTTTATAATCTCAACAGCACATTCTTCAGTAGCCATTTCTCCCTTTTCCCACAAGTCTTCATAATACTGCCAACCATCTTTTGCAAACTTTCTCACCATCAAATCTACTGTATCTATTTTAGTGATAGTACCGTCAAAATCTACCAAAAGGACTTTTTTCAATTAATTTCCTCCCTCTATTTTATATTCAAAAGCCATTTTACAAATCTTATAGCTAACTCTTTATGGAGACTATTAGAGATGATTGCGACAATTTTGTCATTATAGTCATATCCCAAATTTTTTAAATATTTATTATTCCATCCAACGTATATTCCGTAAACACCTGGTTTTACCTCATTAGAGGGTTCCTCTACTTTTGCCACATTTAACCCTGATAAATTTAACTCTTTTACCTCATCCAATCGTAAAAAAGCTCCTTGACTTGCCAATATATCAAAATTATTTTTATCTAAAATAATGACATCTATATCTTGCGCTCCCATTCTGGCCATTAATTTTTGAGTTGAAGCAGGGTCAAGAGTAAAATTGCCATTTGGACCTTTTACAAGCCTATAAAAATCAATAGAAGCTTGTTTTTTGCCTGAAGGATCACCAACCAATTCTTTCGTAACCTCTTTACTAAATTCATTTAACCTATCAAAATCCATATATTTCCCCACAAAGGCAATATTCAATACATATTCTTTTCTATTTAAGACACTGCTTGTAAAAGTGCCTAATAGATAAATCACCAATATGCCTATGATAATATGAACTTTATAATAGTCCCATATATATTCTACTTTTTCTCTTACAGTCATATTTTTAAACCAATCTTTTTTCTCTTCTCTCATTTGTTTTTCACCTCTTATCACTTTCCTTTATCCAAATTTATTATAGCAATTAAAAATACTAAAATCGAGTAGCTTAAAAATAAAATAAGCCGCGACATGCAACTTATCTAAACATTCTACTTATGAATCCCCCTGATTTTCCTATAAGGCCAATTTTGTCACTGTAATTTAAATTTACTATTTCTCCATCAATTGACACTTGTCCGTCATCAAGATTCAATTTATTAATGTGAAGTCCTTGACCTCTTATTGTCAAAACTCCCAAATCCGTCTCCAATATTACGGTTTCTTCGTCAAAGCTTACAACATTTGTTACACCAGAAATACTGATTTTTTCTCTATTTTCAATTGTAATATTATGAGGTTTCCCCGCCCTTGAAAAGTTCCTTTTATCTTCCATTTTAAACCTCCTCTCTTTTTAATTGACTATTATTATCTATGAATCTTGTACTTTTTCTAGAACAAAAAAAATCCTCCAATAGGAGGACTTCAATCCCAAATCTTGACTATATTTATGCTTTTAAAGTAATAGTTTAGTATGTCTTTCGCCTTTTTCCCCTCTTTAGCCATTTGATAAGCTCCCCATTGAGACATTCCTACACCATGCCCAAATCCTCTTCCTTTTATCACTAATTTAGTTCCATCATAGAAAACCTCATCTATCATGGTAGATTTTAGTTTTTCACTTCCAATTGCCATTCTAAAATCGGGAGCATTTACAGAAATCTTATCAAAAAGAAGGTTTATCGTCCTGCCTGAAGCTCCTTTTGTTCCTATCTTGACAGTTTTAAACTCATTTATTCCAAGCCCCATTTTCTTTAACGCATTAATCACTTCACTTTTTGTAAAAGTAACTGTCCAATGCTTTACATTAGCCGGTGCACTAGGACTTTCATTTGACTTTACACTCACAATATAAGGAGGTTCTGGCCCTTTGTAATTAAGACCTTCTTTAGCCAAAGCAGTTTGTCCTGCTGCATGAGAGTGAAACCATGCATTTATAAATTTTCCGTCATAGACAGCAACTACACCTCGCGTATCTTTTACGGCTTCTTTTATTTTAGAATTTATATTTGAAGGGTTCCAGGCCTGAGCCTCCTCAAAATCTGTTGATATGTCGGCTCCAGGATATTTTGACTTTTTAGTACTTACAAAATTTAAAACATATGTCCTAGCTAAAATCGCCTGGGCTTTTAAAGCCTCAATTGGCCAATAATTTTTTATCTCTCCCGCCACTGTACCTTCAACATATTTCTCCAAAGGCATATTTTCAATTTTACCTGTTTGCACAACATAAACTTTAAGAACAGGTTCTTTGTTTTCACCCACATTTATTTTTGCGGGTATTTTAGGTAGTTCCATTCGTGGCTTCCTAATAGGTTCTGGTTTTTTTGTAGGCGGCTTGCAGGAAGTCACTGCAAATATTAATGCTATCAGCAACATAATTATCCTGAATTTGTTTTTATACAATTAAAATCCCTCCCATACTTTTGTTTATAGTATTTGAGGGATTTTTATAAATCATTCATTTTTCTATCAATCTGTACATTTGATAAGCTTCATCTCTTAAAACATGTTCTTTTACATCTAATACTTCCACTCTAATAGTCCTATCGCCAAAGTTTATTTCTACTACATCTTTTTCTTTTACCTCATCACTTGCCTTTGCTTCCTTGCCATTTATAAAAACTAATCCTTTATCACAAGCCTCTTTTGCAATTGTACGCCTTTTTATAAGCCTTGAAACCTTTAAAAATTTATCTACCCTCATCTTATCTCCTCCTAATAAAGTGAGAAAATCAGGTCGTAAAGACCTGATTTTCTTTTAAGAATTTACTAAGTCCTTCAATGCCTTTCCTGCTTTGAAAATAGGAGCTTTTGAAGCAGGAATTGTTATTTCTTCTCTCGTCTGAGGATTTCTGCCCTTTCTCTCTGCTCTTTCTCTAACTTCAAATGTTCCAAAACCTACTAATTGAACTTTGTCACCGCTTTTCAATGCCTCTTCTACTGCTTCAATGAAAGCATTCAATGCCTTTTCGGCATCCTTTTTTGTTAACTCACTTTTCTCTGCAATTTTCGCAACAAGATCTGCCTTATTCACAACAATACCTCCTTAGTTTTAAATATGTTTTACTCTTATTTATTCTTCACAAAATCGAAAAATCCTGCTAATTTAAGCTTATTTTTCATTTTTTTTATCAAAATTATTCATTTTTGCTTCATTCCACAGCTTATCCATGTCACTTAATGTCATATCTTCTAATTTTTGTCCATTTTTCATTGCACTGTTTTCAATATAGGAAAATCTCTTTATGAACTTTTCTACTGTCTTATGAGTAGCATCTTCTGGATCTACTTCCAAAAACCTAGCAACATTAACTACAGCAAAAATCAAATCACCTATTTCCTCAATTACCTTTTCTTTATTTTTCCCTTTATACACCTCCTTTAATTCCTCTAATTCCTCATAAATTTTAGAAAATGCATCCTCAACCCTATCCCAATCAAAACCTACCTTTGCTGCTTTTTCCTGTACTTTATAACTTCTCATAAGAGCAGGCATATACCTTGGCACATCTTTTAACACTTCAGTGTAAGAATTTAAATCCTTCTCTTCTTTTTTTAACTCATCCCATTTCTCCAGCACAGCTTTAGAAGTTTTTATTTCTTCTTTGCCAAAAACATGAGGATGCCTCCCAATCATTTTCTTGCATATGCCGTCTACTACCTCATCAAAATTGAATGTTCCCCTTTCCGCGGCAATCTGAGAATGAAAAACTACTTGTAAAAGAACATCTCCTAATTCTTCAGCAATTTTATCATCCGATTCCTTTTCTATCGCATCAATTACTTCATAACTCTCTTCAATTAAATATTTTTCAAGACTTTTATGGGTTTGTTCTTTATCCCAGGGACATCCCTTTTCACTTCTTAAAATTTTCATAATTTCTAAAAGGTCATATATATCATATTTTTCTTGAAAAAGCCCTTCTATAGGAGGTATGTACAAAGAAGTTAGGTAATCAATCCAGCTTATTCTATCAATACTATAAATGGGCATTGTTTTTATTATTTTCCTTTTTTTCATTCCTGCATTTTTTATTAAAGTCACTTCATAATTATCTCCATATATTTCTGCTAATTTTAATTTGATTTCTGAAGCAACAAGCCTATCATATATTTGGAGAATTATATTGTGGCATCGTTTGTCCAACTTTTGTGTATCCAAAGACAAGGCATCGATTATCTTCAGTCCATAGATAGGATCAATTTTTAAATCAGCTATAATTGCATCAACAGAAGAAACAGCCGGTACAATTTCTATTGATATATCGGCACAATCTTTACAAAAGTTTAATATGTACTCTACAGATTTTTCTCCAACATAGGGATGCCCTGGAACAGCATATACTACATTTCGATATTTTTTTACTGCATTTATTATTTCTCGGGCAATATCTTCATAGACTTTTTCAAAAACAGTATTTTTTTCATACATTTTGTCAAAAGTGTCAAAAATAATTTCCTTCTCTTTAAGATATGAGACAATGGGATGCTTTTCCGTTCTTAAAAAAAGTTTATCTGCCTCTTCTAGTTTTGTCAATGTTCCTATTGTAATACTATCTGAAAGCCCTGGTCCCAATCCTACTATAAATAATTTATTCATAAAGACCACCTCTAACATTAAAATGTACAGATAATATTATATCACTTTTCTCAATTTTATATAATTTAAATTTATTCTTTCCTTCCCGTTGAAAAACCCATTAAATTAAATTATAATATATTCTAGTATACCTCATAAGGAGTGGTAGTATATGGATATGGCAGAATTAGGGAGAAGAATTAGGGAAGAGCGAAAGAGACAATTTTTAAAACAAGGAGATTTATCAGGGGATGAATTTTCAAAAGGCTATATAAGTCTTATTGAAAAAGGGAAAATAAGTCCTTCCTTAAAAGCCTTAAACTTTATAGCACAAAAGCTAAATAAACCAGTTGTATATTTTTTAGATGAAGACTATATAGAAAAGGAAGAGTTAAAAAAAGAACTTGCCAAATACAAAAATATTTTAGAAAAATTTTTAACTGCTCAGCAGGCCTTTGATAGCAAAAATTATGAAGAAGCTATTAGATTATATCACGATGTTTTAGCTAATTCAACAGATGAGTACTCCTCCTATTTAATAAATTTCTATTTAGCCAAATCATATTTTGCTATAAAAGATTACATGAAAGTACTGGAAATTTTAGATAAAATACATCCTTACTTTGAAAAAAACTTCTTCAATGAAATACTGGTAGAAATCCATTACATGAAGGGTTTATCCTTGGGCAATTTGCAAAAATTTCAATCTTCTCTAGAAAATTATTTAAAAGCCCTAGCTGGTTTTGAAAAATATTATTTGAAAAATGCAGAATTAAAGTCCCGCATATTATTTAGTATAGCAAACTTATATAGCAAAATGGGAGAATTTATAAAAGCAAGAGACTATTATATAAAATGTTTAGAATACTCCACTCAGATTAAAGCTGTAGACTTTATCGCTCTCTCAAATAATGGACTAGGACTTGTAAATCATGAACTTAAGCAATATAAAGATGCTTTGAAATACATAAGAAGAGCCATTCTGATAAGTAAAACATTGAATTTAAAAGAAGACATTGCAAACGAATACAATTATTTGGGTTTTGTATACACTGACCTAAGAAAATACAATATAGCTGAAAAGTACTTTTTAAAAAGCTATTCAATGTATAAAGATTTGCAAAACAAAAGGGGAATGGCATATAATCTAACAGAAATAGGCAAAATTTATTACCTAAGAGAAGATTATAATAAAGCCTTGAAATATTTAAATGAATCTCTAGAAATCGTGAAAGAAATAGGAGAAGAAGAAGAAATGGGCAGAATTTACACCATCCTTGGCAATTTGCACTTAAAACAAGAAGAATTTGAATTAAGTGAAAAAGAATTGCTAAAATCTGTAGAAATACTCAAAAAACTAGGGCTTAAAAAGGATTTGTCTGAAGCCTATAAGGGGCTAGGAAATCTCTACATTGCTCTAAAAAATCCAGAAGAAGCGAAAAAATATTTTAACCAATCTATAGAACTACTGTATGAAAACTACGCATGAGGTAAAACAAGATGAATATCGCAGAAAGGTTAGAATATTCTTTTCCCTCTCTCACCCATAGGAATTTCAGGCTCTTCTGGTTAGGACAAATGGTTTCCCTTATAGGTACATGGATGCAAAACATAGGCCAAGGTTGGTTAGTTCTTAAACTAACAAATTCTTCTTTTTTATTAGGTCTAGTTAGTGCTGTACAATTTTTGCCTGTAATGCTATTTTCCTTATTTGCTGGAGTTATAATAGACAGGTTTCCAAAAAGAAAATTGATCTTATTTACTCAGACCAGTTTTGCAATCTCTGCCTTTATTTTGGCAACTTTGACCGCCTTAAAAATAATAAATTATTGGCAAATATTGGCTTTAGCATTATTTAACGGTTTTTTAAATACAATTGATACCCCGGCAAGACAATCTTTTATAATTGATTTAGTCGGAAAGAAAGACTTAATGAACGCGATAGCATTAAACTCAGCAGTATTTAATGCTGCGAGAATAGTAGGCCCTGCAGTTGCAGGAATACTAATTGGCAAATTGGGATATGCAATATGCTTTTATTTAAATTCTGCCAGCTTTATAGCTGTAATAATAGGTCTTATATTAATTAATGTGGAAGGAATAACCCCAAAAATTAACGATGTAAAAGCAAAAGTCCTTGACGACTTAAGAGACGGTTTAATATACATCAAAAATACTCCTATTATACTAAATACAATACTTATGATAGCCATTTTAAGCACTTTTTCAATGAATTTTAATATATTAGTCCCCGTCTTTACAAAAAATGTGCTTCACAGAGAAGCAACCGATTATGGCATGCTCATGTCTGCAATGGGAACAGGAGCATTAATTGGTGCATTGACATTAGCCTCAATAAGCGGAAGAGGAGTAAAGCCTATCTATCTATTTGGAGGAGGTATAGGTCTTGGAGTTGTTCAAATCCTCATAGGAATACAAAGTAATTATTTTTTAACTGCTCTGCTTCTCGCTTTATCAGGCTGGTTTATGATAACTTTTAGTTCTTCTGCCAATACTACCATACAGATTAATTCCGCAGATGAATTCAGAGGAAGAGTAATGAGCGTTTACTCTTTAGTTTTTAGTGGTGTAACTCCCATAGGTTCAATGTACGCAGGTACTATATCTCAAAGATTTGGTTCCCATATAGCCTTTATTGTAAGTGGCATAATCGCCCTAGTATATACTCTTTATGTTTTGATATTCAAATACAAAGAGATCTATGAGATATAGTACTTCTCTACTCTTCCTCATAGATTTTCTTTGCTTCTTTAAATATTTCAATGGCTCTTGGAAAAAGCCCATTTACATATGCTATTAAAATGCCATAATTTACAATAGGAATTCCTCTTTCTTTTGCATAAGAAATCCTGTAAAGCATTTCTTTTCTATTTAACATACAAGCGCCACAGTGAACAATTAAACTACAAGTTTCCAAATCCTCCGGAAAAGTCATACCACTAGACCACTTAAATTGCAAGTCTTTCCCCGTTTTTTGTCTAAGCCATCTTGGTATTTTAACTGTACCTATGTCGTCTTCCTGTCTGTGGTGAGTGCATCCCTCTGCAATTAAAACCTTATCTCCATCCTTTAAATTTTTAATCGCCCGAACTCCTCTCACAAGCTCCTCTAAGTCTCCCTTGTATCGTGCAAAAAGTATTGAAAAAGAAGTAAGAGACACATTAGAGGGGACAATAGTGCCAACCTTATTAAAAACCTGTGAATCTGTTATAACTAAAGAAGGTTTATCCTTTATTTTATTGAAGGCCTCCTCTAATTCCGTATCTTTTACTACCAAAGCCATAGCCCCACTATCAAGAATATCCCTTATAGTCTGCTGCTGTGGAAGTATAAGCCTTCCTTTTGGAGCTGCTTTGTCAATAGGAATGACTAAAACCACCAAATCGCCAGCTTTTATTAAATCTCCAACCAACTTTACACTCTCATCGGAAGAAGCTTTTTTTATAATCGCCATCTTTAGTTCTTCTATTCCCTCTTTGTCTTTTGCAGAAACCTCTATCAGCTTTAAATTAAGCCTTTTCTCCCATTCTTTCTTTTGTGATTGTGAATGATTCAACAAATCCTTTTTATTAATAACCCCTATGAGTGGAATGTTTTTCTCTCTTATAGCTTTTAAAATTTTTTCTTCAAACTCTGTAACTCCCTCTGTTCCATCAATAACAAGAATAGCAAGGTCTGTTTTGTTTAAAACTTCATAAGTTTTCCTTATTCTCATTTTCCCAAGAGGGCCAACATCATCCAATCCTGCCGTATCAATTATCACAACAGGTCCAATTGGAAGTATTTCCATAGCCTTTGACACAGGGTCAGTGGTAGTACCTGCAATATCAGATACAATGGCTACTTCCTGATTTGTCAATGCATTTATAAGACTAGACTTTCCAGCATTTCTTCTGCCAAAGATAGCAATATGAAGTCTAGAAGAGGTAGGTGTTGTGTTCATAATTTAATCTCCTTTCAAAAAATACCCTAGATAATGAATAATACAAATTAAAAAGTTTGTCAATAATTTATCTATCTTTTAAAGGCAATTCAATCGTAAAAATACTTCCTCTTCCTACATCGCTCTCTACAGCAATAGTTCCTCCATGTCCTTCAATTATCTTTTTAGAAATGGCAAGTCCCAAGCCTGTGCCACTGTATTTGCTATTTTTACCTCTGTAAAACTTGTCAAATATATGAGGCATTTCCTCCTTTGGAATCCCATGTCCTTGGTCTTTAATTTTGATAACAGCTTTTTTATCTCTTACCTCCAATAACACCTCAACTTGCTTTCCTTCATTACAAGCTTTTATACCATTATCAATTATATTTACCAACAGTTGTTTTATCCTATTTTTATCTCCACTTATGAGGACTTTACCAACCTTTTTTTCACAAATTAAATTCACTCCATAATTAAAAGCATGTGGCTTTAAAATTGATATCGTATCTTCCACTAATTTATCCAAATCTACATCTTCAAAATTTAACTTAATCCTATTTAGCTCTATCTTAGAAAAATCTAAAAGTTCATCAACTAAATGAGTAAGCCTATCTGCCTCTTGATCGATAATACTTAAATACTCATACAATTCACTATTTTTATCCACTAAATCCATGGAAGTTATAGCAAATCCCTTAATAGAGGTAAGCGGAGTCTTTAGCTCATGAGAAATATTGCTTATAAACTCATTTTTCATATCTTCCAACTGAGAGAGCTCTTCTGCCATTTTGTTAAAAGAATCTGCCAAATCCCCTATTTCGTCCTTTGAGACTTTTTTGGCCCTCACTTTAAAATTTCCTTTCGCCATCTCTTGAGTGGCCTTTTTCACTATTTCAAGGGGCTTAGTCAATTTGTCTGCAATAAAAAATCCTATTATCAAGGCAATCAAAGAAGAAGCCGTCAAAACTACTGCAAAAAATAACACCAGTTTTTTAATCATATTGTAAACTTCTTCTAAAGAAGAAGAAAGCCTTAATATTGCTACATAATTTAATTTGTTTTTTATAGGAGCAGAGACATGTAAAACTTTCTCATCACCAATTTTTTCTATATAAACTCCATTTTCTCCCTCTATAGCTTGTAAAACATCAGGTGTAAGTATTTTTACAAGTATAGGAGTGGAAGAAAGAGATGAATCCCCTAAAAGCATTCCTTCTATGTTTAGTATTTGAACTTGGGCGTTAGTATCTGCAGCTAATTTTTTCGCTATATCCTGGCTTATTGTATATATATCCGCATCAACATAGCTGTCAAAAACATGAGAAAAAGAATTGCCCTGAGAAGTCAATATTTCAATTATATTGTCAATATAATATTTTTCTAAAGTTAAAGTAGAGATAATTCCGAAAAAAAGTATTATCATTGCCACTAATACAATATAAGAAATAGAAAGCTTGATTCTTATACTCATTTAGCTTCCTCCAAAATAATACCCAACACCCCACTGGGTATGTATATACTTTGGCTGTTCAGGATTTGTCTCAATTTTCTCCCTTAACCTTCTTATGTGAACATCTAAAGTTTTTGTATCCTCTATAAAAGAATTGCCCCATATAGCAGCGATAAGTTCCTCTCTCTTTACTACCCTTTTTCTATTTGCCATGAGCACCTTTAAAATCTGAAATTCCCGCGGAGTTAAAAAAACCTCTTTTCTTTTCACAAAAACCTTGCTTTGAGTTAAATCCAATCTTATATCTTCATATTCTAAAAAATCGCTGTTTTTTGCTAGTGTATTAAATTCATAAACTCGCCTTATAACAGCTCTCACCCTCGCTACTAATTCCCGGGGATTAAAAGGCTTTGTTATATAATCATCTGCCCCTAATTCCAGACCCAATACCTTGTCCACATCCTGATTTTTAGCTGTCAATATGATGACAGGCATCTCTATTTTTTGTTCCCTTAGCTTCTTCAAAAGGTCAAATCCGCTCATATCCGGCAACATTATATCCAAAACTATCACAGAAAACCTCTCTTTCTCTAAAAGGCTAAGGGCTTTTTCTCCTTCATGAACTATTTCAATATCATAATACTTCTCCAGATTTATTTTAACAAACTTGGCTATATTGACATCGTCTTCAACTACCAATATCCTGTGCATTCTACCACCTCCCCAACATTATATTATCATAGTTTTATAAAAATTGACAGTTATCTTTTCAATTCTCCGATATTTAAAACTTTTTTGTTATGAAAAATATTAGTAACCTATAGAATTTAGAATGCACATAAAAAATTTTCTTCCCTCTTGAAAGTTAAAAAATTTTAGTGTATCATAATTACAGAAGATAATACATTTCCACTAAAATATATTATCTTCTAAAACTAATTTTGAATCAAATTTACATAGAAAGGGGTATCAAAATGGCTGACTTATATGGCGTTTATAAATGCGAAAAGTGTGGAAATATTGTAGAAGTGCTTCATGCTGGTCAAGGGACATTGGTATGCTGTGGCGAGCCAATGGTTAAAATGCAAGAAAAAACAGGAGATGCAGGGACAGAAAAGCACACACCTGTAATTGAAAGAAATGGAAATATTGTAACCGTAAAAGTGGGAAGTGTTCCTCACCCAATGGAGGAAAAGCACTGGATTGAATGGATTTCTCTTTTAGCTGATGGCGTATACATGAGAAAAGTATTAAAACCAGGTGAAAAACCTGAAGCAGTTTTTGTAACAGATGCTAAAGAGTTAAAAGCGTGGTCCTACTGCAATTTGCACGGTCTATGGAAGTCTGAGTAAAAAATAAGGGCGTAAAAGCCCTTATTTTTTACTATCTAGCTTATACTTTTCTAACTCTTTTTCGGCAAGAGAGTATTTGCTAAAAACAATCAAACTTAACAAAATTATACTTC
Organism: Clostridia bacterium; assembly: GCA_012840485.1. Lineage (GTDB taxonomy): Bacteria > Bacillota > Thermoanaerobacteria > Thermoanaerobacterales > Thermoanaerobacteraceae > Thermoanaerobacter. The sequence continues at coordinate 16,589 of DULG01000077.1, forward strand.
CTGCTAAAGGCCCACAAAGCTGTAAACCAAGCGGATTTTCTGCACTATACCCAAAAATCTTAAATAAAAGTGGCGTTACAAGAGAAGAAATCCCAATAACTATCTTTATAACAAAGCCTTGGGCTCCAAAAAACATGCCTTCTCTTCTCTGCCCTGTTTTAATACCATCTAATTCCGCTATATCAGCAATCATCGCATTAGGCACTACAAAAAACACAGAAAGGGGTATGCCTGCTAATAATATTATAATTATAGAAACTGTCTTATTAAAAACAGTCCCAAAAAGTCCAGTAAGAGCTAAAATGAAAGCAAATATAATAGAAAATACCATAAGAAGCTTTTTCTTTCCGTATAACAATGTAAGCTTTGGCACAAAAAAGCTAAACAAAACTGCTACAACAAATGCCCCTGCAATCATAAAGCCTGAATTTTCTGCTGGAGTCTTCAAAAGCACTTCCGTTATATAAGGCATCGCTATAGTCAAAGTATTCAATCCAAACCACAAAGCAGTAGCTGCAGTAAGATAATACATAAAATCTTTGTTTGTAAAAGTCATTTTTATAGAAGTAAACATCCCAACAGTAGGTATATTTTCCTCCTCTATTTTTTCCTCTTTTACAAAAATAGGAGTAAGCATCAAAGTAGCAAAAGCGAAAATACCCAATATAAGTCCCATTATTTTAAAATTAAAAATTCCAATCAAAATTCCCGAACCAGCCTCAGCTACCATAACACCCAAAATTTGGGTTATGCCCTGCATCATGGTGAGTGTAATTCTTTCTTTTGCATCTTTACTTACCTCTGGTATAAGAGCAAGATAAGGCGCTACCACTGCAGTAAAAGACACAAAGAATAAACTCAAGACAAAAGTCAAATAGATAAAATTTACAATTGACTCCCCATCAACTGGAGGAAACCATATCATTATGAAAGAAAGAAGCAAAACTGGAGTGCCAAATAACACAAAAGGTATTCTTCTCCCCCATCTGGTCTTTAACTTGTCAGAATAATAAGCAACTATCGGGTCAGACACCCCGTCAAATATTCTCGCAACTATCATAGAAAATCCTATGAGACCTATTGGCACAAGAATCTTAAGCCCTTGAGTGTTAAAAGCCGGGGGAGTATAGTAATACTGATACCATTTCACTGCCGTTTGGGTAAATATTGATATGCCCAAATAACCCAAAGAGTACATGAAAAGCATGAAAAACCTCTTATTTTTCATCTCTCTTCTCCTCTCTTAAAAGCCTCATACACCTTTTTGTAATAGTCTTTTTCAAACTCTTCATTTATATCTCCATAATACTCTGCCCTTTCCCTCGCCTCATACAATTTCTGAATATCTAAATCCGCAGTTATCACATAATCCCCTTCATAGTGGGGAGCAATTGCAATGATTCCATCCTCATTTTCGGTCATATCAATAGGAGCAAAAATTCCCGCTTTTCCAGTAAAGTGGATTCCTCCTATCCACCCATTCAAAGAAGCTTTTACACCATACACGTAAGATTCCTGCACTCTAGGCCAAATTCCTCTTAAAGCCCTCCAAAGATTGTACTCTTCCATATTGGCAATTGGCAATATCACAATTTCTGCACCCTTTTGCGCAGCTATTTTAAAAGTCTCAAAATAAGTAGCATCCATGCACACAGGACAAGCAACTTTCCCTATGTCCAATGAAAAAACTTCAAGGTTATTTCCCCTTTTAAGTCCAATTTTTTCTTCAAAATCTGTCAAATGAATCTTCTTTTGCCTTCCCAAAATTTCTCCCTCTCTTAATATAAGTGCACCGCCGTTATATAAACTTCCATTCTCACTTATAATGTAACTTCCTGTGTAAATATAAATCCCATATTTTCTAGCAAAATCTCTCATTATTTCTTCAATTGCCCTTTGAGAAGGTTTTGATATAGATTTAAAGATAAACTGAAGTACCCCTTCTCCTCCACCTCCTTCTCCTGAAACTTCTTCACCACTTTGGGCTTTTTTATTCAAATAATTATTTATTTTGCTAAATCCCGGGATGAGACCAAACAAATCAAAGAAGTTGTACTCCGGGAAAACCACTATATCACTTTCTTGCATAGCTGCTTCTTCTACAAAATTTCTCATCCTTTCAGCATATTCCTCAATAGACTTCACAACTTTTATCTGCCTTTCTACACAGGATACTCTAACTTTTCCCCTTTCTTTTAAAGACAAATACTTTTTTCTTTCTATATTTATTCTTTTCAAGTAAGTATTAACTTTTCCTTGAGCCATTTTTTTGTCAAAAATAAACTCTAAAATATTTTTCATGCCTAATCACCCAAAAATCTCTTCATAAAATTCTATATTCAATTGTTTTAACACATCAAACTTAGAGACAGCCCTTTTCCTCTCTTCCTCCTCAAGGTCAGCAATTATAATAGAAGAATCTGTCTCTTTTGCAAGAAAGCCGTCGTCATCCCTTGTCATCTCTAAAGGTGCATGGATAGCCGACTCCGAATAAAACTTATACCCCCTGTACTCCCCTTTAAAGCCGCTTTCAACCGCAAAAAACAAATTTTGCTGTACATTCTGCCATAAACCTCCCACTTGTCTTGCAAAATTTCTCTCTCCTTTTATTGCAACAGGTGAAAGGACTAAATTTACTCCTTTTAAGGCTGCATACCTTGACACCTGAGGATAAAAAACATCTGTAGAAAGGATAATGCTGGTTTTAAAGCCCTTTATCTCAGCTATTTTAAGATAGCTTCCCCTTGATAATCCCATTTCCCTTTCCCATTTTGAAAGGTATAACTGCCTTTGAAATAATTTGACTTCCCCCTTTAGCAAGAGATAAGAAGAGTGGTAAATTTTATCCCCCTCTTTTTCAAAAAAACTTCCCGGACATATAGCAATATCTTCATATTTTGAGGAAATATCCTTCATCTTTTCTACAAAGTCCTCTCCAAAGTCGTAAATTACCCCTGTAAGTGCAGGAAAGACTACAATGTCAACTTCTTTTCCTTTACATCCTTTTAAAATATCTTCATACTTATCTAGAAACTCTTCTTTATCTTTTAGCCTTTCCATCTCACCCCTTTTAAAAACAGCAGAAGCTACCCTCATAAAACTCACTCCTCCAAAAGTATTTTATAAAGCACCATAGCAAAATATACTCACCAGTTGCAAACCCTATCCCACTTTTAGCCTCTCCTGTGTCTTTGTCAATCCTAAACCTGAAGGTGTATTAGGATGATGGTCATAATCCATAAATCCATAATAATACCTTTTTAAGCGCACCTCTATTTCTTCAGAACCTTCAAACTCATATATAAAGCTCTTTTCCTTAATATCAGCGTAGACTTTTATTAATGCCCAACTACCATTTAAAAAATGTAATTTAATAGAAGGTATGTAGTATAATTCTTCTACTGATTCACTTTTTATTATTTCAAGTTTTTCCCCCTTTTTATAAAACACAGGTTTAAACAAAGCTTCCTCCCCAGAAAGTTCCACAAGCCCTTTATTTGAAAGAGAAACAATGTTCAAATTCTTTATAGAAGCATCCTCTATATTTATCTCAGACAAATTTATATAGTGATTCCCTCCATATAAAACTCTGCATTTTTATCAATCTCATAAGGCCTAGTTATAATCTTATTCATCGAACTCCCCCCTGTTAATTTTCTTTTCTTTTTCAAAAAATTGCTTCCACCTTAATTGTACTATTTTTTCTAAAATAGGTAAATAAAAAAATATAAAAAAGGTACACCTTAAATGGGTGCACCTTTTATTTAATTTACTGCTGCCCTTGAGCAAGTGGAGCAGGTAATACAAACGTCCTTTGAGCCAATTCAGCATCAAGCATGAATATAGGCTGTATGTTGTCTCCTATAAGCTCTAACTTGTCAACAAGTCTCTGGAAGCTCTCTTCTTCTTCTACCTGCTCATTAACAAACCACTGCAAAAATGCATTTGTGGCATGGTCTTTTTCCTCAATTGCTATATCAACAAGCTTATGAATCCTTTCAGTTACAGTCTTTTCATGACTCAAAGCCTTTTTAAAAAGGTCTAAAATACTTTCAAAGTTTTCCTCTGGTTTTTCTATCGGGTACAGAGTAACTTTCCCACCCATGCGATATATGTACTCGTAAAAAATTCTCGCATGTGCAAGTTCTTCTTGTGTCTGGACCTTGAAGAAATTAGCAAAACCTTCTAAGTTTTTCTCTTGAAAATAATTTTCCATTGCAACATATAGATATGCAGAATAAATTTCGTAATTCAACTGTTTATTTAATCCTTCTAACATCCTGTTACTCAACATACAAAACACACCTCTCATTCTATAGTATTATTGTACTTCCTTATATTTCTATTGTACACTTTTAGAAGCCAAAAAACAAGTAAAAATAAGACAAGCCAGTATTTTAAGAATTTCCTTGAATCTTCCCTTGTTTAGCTACTAATTCTTTTTTCTCTTTTACTTTCTCTTCATCGGCAAGGTAATAATGCCTTATAGCTTTTAAATCATCATCAAGCTCATAAACTAGTGGAATTCCTGTAGGAATGTTCAGTTCCATTATCTCTTCATTTGAAAGATCGTCAAGGTACTTCACAAGCCCTCTTAAACTGTTGCCATGGGCAACTATGAGGACTTTTTTACCGGATTTTATCGTCGGCGCAATTGTTGATTCCCAATACGGAATAACCCTATTAATTGTGTCAATCAAGTTTTCAGTGAGGGGAATTTCATCTTCAGAAAGGTCAGCATATCTGGGGTCAAAGCCGGGGTATCTTGGGTCATCTTTTGTCAATGCAGGAGGCCTTACATCAGCAGACCTTCTCCATATTTTTACCTGTTCTTCACCATATTTCTTTGCAGTCTCAGCTTTATTGAGCCCTTGAAGTGCTCCATAATGCCTTTCATTGAGCCTCCATGATTTATAAACCGGTATCCACATCAGGTCCAATTCATCAAGAACAATCCACAAAGTCCTTATAGCTCTTTTAAGTACAGAAGTAAAAGCATAGTCAAAAGTGTATCCTTCTGCTTTTAAAGTCTTACCGCTTTCTCGTGCTTCTTCAATTCCCTTTGGAGATAAGTCAACATCCGTCCAGCCAGTAAACCTGTTTTCCATATTCCAAACACTTTCTCCATGTCGCAGTAAAACCACTTTGTGCATGACAACCTCACCTTTCACTATTACAAACATTTTCTGCTTTTTCATACTTTATCCTGTTTTCTTAATTATATCTCATTTACAACTCAATTACAATAGCAAGATAATAATTATCACTTAATACTTATAATCCCATAAAACAAACAAAGGGATGTTTCGAAATCGCTGAAAAAGTGCCATTTTTTAAATTCAGTCTTAGATAAGTCACATAACTTCGTATTATGATTTTAAAAATAGGGCTTTTTTCAGCAATCTTGAATCACCCTCTTGCCTCTACGGATATCTTACTTGTAATTATTTCAAGGTTCAATGATAGGGAAACAACATTGATGTCATTTGGCAATGGGTTTATTATTTCACTTTTGGTACTGTTTTCGTCAATTTCTCACCCTTGCAAATTTAGAACTTAAGTAAAAGTCATTCGAAATATCTTAGGTTCTTGAAAGATTTACAATACTAAGGAGAAAGATTATTTCAAATGTGTTTTTTCTATAAATAGTTGGTCCCTCATATGTCTCAATTATTGAAAATTTTTTCGTAAAGGTCTTTAGCATAGCTTGTTGGAAGAGGTTCTCCCTCTAAAATTTTAAAAGTTCTTCTTCCATCCTCTTTCCTTTCAGCACGTAGGAAAAGTACATTCTCCAGATTTTTGTCATAAAAGTGTTTTGCAAATTCATATAGGTGTGTGACATAAAATACTTCTATTTTATTTTCAATGAGTGCTTTAATGATTCCCACAGCAATTTCAGAACCTTCTCTTTCATTTGTTGATGAAAAGCTTTCGTTTAACAATAATAGTGAATTTGGTTTTATATTACTTACTATTCTGTCAAATCTTCTAAGTTCTTCGTCGAGTTTTCCACTTTCTAATTGTGGATCTTCCTTTCGATAAAAATGGGTAACTATCTTCTTGTTTATATTTGTGGAAAAATAAATTGCAGGAACAAATATTCCGGATTGCATCAATATTTGAGCTTGACCAATACTTCGCAAAAATGTCGTTTTCCCACCTCGATTGGCCCCAGTGATTATAAAAAGGTCCTTGCCAGTCGCATTTAACTCATTTCCTATAACAGTTTTTCCCTTAGCCAGAGCCAAGCTTACATCATATAATCCAGTAAATTTACGTACTCTTCTGTCCAAATCGTAGGGTTCAGGAAAACAAAATGGTGCGTTTAAATTAGAAAGTTTTTCGTATAAATTTATTGCTCCCATGTAGAATGCTAACTCGGACCTTAACTGAATAAAGAATTCTAAAATATGGTCTCCAGCATTCGCCAAAGTCTTCGCTATCTGATTTATTGAGCGCTCTCTAATATTTGTCAGAGTCTCTATTCCGGCATCGTCTCGCGGATGTAGGCTGAAAGTGTAAGAAGGCGGTTTTAAAAAGGCTAATTTTGAGAGCCTCTTTTTAATTAATACCTTTTTGTTAGGCTTTAATAGCTGATAATCTTTGCCTTCAATACCTGGCCCTAATTTTGCTTTAATAAAAAACCCACTTTCAAACGTAAGGTCTTTTAATTGTTTTTCTGCGGTAGAAAAAAATTCTTCCGTGAGTTCCTTCTTTATCGTTGAAAATAATTTTCTAAATCCGGTCGAATCAAATTTTTCATAGTACTCATCAGATATACTTCTTACCTCTCTTAGAAACTTCAAAAACATTTTCAATAGGCTAACAGAACTGCTAAGAAGTGATGATACATTTGTTGAAAATATACCAAGCCAGGATTTTTTCTTTGTCTCTATAGCATCAATCGCAAGATTATAAATTCTTTCTACTATTGGCTTATTATTTATGCAATCTTTGAAAATATCTTGCCGATACAAGATGGTTGATAAGTCATTTTCGTAAGAAAGTAAGACTTTTTTAACAATATCGTAAATGAAAGCATCTTTTTTTGCCATTGCCTCAAATATTACGTCAAGACCAAGGTCTCTTATTAAATCATCATTATATTCTTCATGGGACTTAAAATTAAAATTCTGATCTGGGTAAAGCAGAAGGACTTTCAACCTTTCAATCTCCTTTCTAATTGCTCGTAAGTAAGACTATATTTTTCTGCCATTGAGATAGCATATGCTTTTCCATCGGCGGATTTTCTTAAAATCTTATACGTTCTTATCGATGGATCGTGTTTAGAAACCATTGCTACCATACTTATTACTTTTTTACCCATAGAGGCGATTTCATCAAGAAATGTTACGTATAAAGTATAACAATCTATATTGAGAATTTTTGAAATAATATTTTTAGCCAGAAAAATAGCATCTGATACAGTTGCTGAGGAAAAAGTTTCGTTTAATATTATAAGGCTCATGGGTGTTGTCATATCAATAATTTGTTTTACTTCCAATAGATCAGATTCTAATTTTCCCTTTAAATTTTGCACTTTTTCTTCTCTTTCAAAATGAGTAAAGATATTATCGCATAAAAAGATTTTGGCTTTTCTGCCTGGTATTGGAACTCCAAGTTTTCCGAGGTAATGTACCTGTCCAAACATTCGAGCAAAAGTAGTTTTCCCACCTTGGTTTGGACCTGTAATTACTATCAACCTCTCATCATTTTTTAGCCAAAAATCATTTACAACAACATCCTCCTCTTTTTTGATTTTATCATATGCAAGTGCAAGGTCAAATCCTTCATATAGGTAAATTTCATCTTTACTGGTTATAACTTCTGGGTAACAAAACTTTAACCCTGACTGTTTAAACCTTTTTATGAAATCAAGATATACTATGTAAAACTGAATTTCTTCCGAAAATCGTTCTATTACTGGATCCATAAAGCGATAATATTCTGCATAGAAAGAATCAAGCAATTCAAAGGGTTGGGGATAAAATTTTACAACAGCGTTTATAATTTCATTTTCTACATGATCCATTCCTACTATCGTTGGTATTTTTAGTTCATAATCTTTATTATCTAAGTTCTTAAATTTTTCAAAAGTCTTTATGATATCATTTTCATATTCTTCTTCATCTTCCCATTTATATACCATTACTTTCAATCCATCAATGTTAAGACAATATGTTACCTCTTCTAAAGACTCTTTTACTCTTTTAACCATTTCCTTAAGTTTACTAAAATAGTTACTATTAGTATATTCTGTAAGATATTTTGAAAAGCTTTGTAGCCCTTGAGAAGACAAGTTTTCATTTAAAAGATATAGGGATAATTTACTGACTGTTTTGGTATACTGATCTACAGCTTCTAACCACCAGCCCTCTTTGTTGTACTGATATTCGAGTTTTTCTGAAAATGATAAATCTCTCTTGACATTATTCATTTTATCAACAAATGTTTTGATGGTTTCAAATAAGGACTGATTATTTTCTAGCTCAATAAATACTTCATGCCTGTATTTGATTTCTTCGACCTCATTAAGAGGCGTGTAAAAATAGTTAATTAAATTCTTATTTTCTACCCCGCTTGTAATGTTATATATAATTTGTTCTAAGTGAAGATCTTCAAAAACATTTTGGTTCCTTTCAAAAGTTAGGTTATTTTTTCTTTCAAAATCTTTGAATAATATACTTTTAAAACTGATATTATCACCTCCCATGAGAGAAATGAAAAAAACTCCTATATGGTAACTACATACCATATAGGAGCTATCATCCCTTAAGGAAAATTCTGGTGAGCCCCATCACCAATATATATGTTAATAGATATTGTAACAAGATATAGAACAAAAGTCAATATATTATAAAAAGTTTTTTTGCATTGTCCCGTTTTTAATAATTTATTTTCCAAAAATAACCTCATTATTTCTTTTGTATTTAAATAAAACTATCAAATGAATTATTTCTAAATACATCCCCTAAATTTTCAATTTCACTCCAGACAAAAAATATGTGTTGTGGTAATATTAAAATAAATATTTCCCATCTGATGAAGGTTTATACGGTAAAAGACCGGCAGCCTTTCCTTTAATATATTTCAGCTATTATTCAATTGTCATTTATCTTTTCTACTAACAATACTAATTTCCTGATATTGCCATAAGAGTATGCAGGATTGACTTCACATGAATCTGTTAAAGGGTTTTTGCAATCTATGACTTAAATACATATAAACTGCCTTATTCTAGCATATAAAAATGAAATTCACTCAGAAAGCAATATAAATTGTGGTACCGTCTTATCACTTTTTTCGCGAACCCATGTCATTATATCCCCATAAATTACAGGACCATTTATTATTGGTATATTGATAATTTGGGTTCTGGCGGTTTTAATATTATATAATTTTATATTACGATTGGTATTATACCATGTAACATATTCTCTGTTTAACGAAACAGCCCATACTTCTCCGCTATATGTTGGAATTTCAATCTTCTTTTTACTCTTGATATTATAAAGCATGACTTTTTTATTACCTTCTACCCATGCAACATTATCTCCCCAAATATTTGATGAAGTACCTCTATCAGATAATTTTAAAATCCGATTTTCTGCAATACTGTATAAATACACTCCACCGATCTCTTTTTGCCTATCTATTCTTGATTCACTCCAGACAATATAATTTTCAAAAATGTGGGGGTCACTAAAATGATAATTATCTTTCCCTTTTAAAGTTTGTATTATTTTTTGTTTGTTCTCTTTTAAATCATATAAAAATACCGAACTCGACTTATTTTCCCCATCTGATTCATAAGTAGACCATACAAGTCGATTACCATTGAGAGATAACCGCGGTTCAACACTAAATTTGCTGCCTGAAATTTTTCCTTCTACAAATTTACTCTCAGCAATCATTTTCACATCTCCAGTTTTTAAATCTTTAACGTATATCCTCCAATCGTCTCCCCACATCCCCTGATTATCTGATGCTTCAACCCATCCTATACATTTGCCATCTGTAACAGCACTGCCTATATTTTTACTGTAATCTACAGGTTTTACTACAATCTCAGTTTCTGTACTTTTAATATCATAAAACCCTAAACTTATTTTATTGTTTTCATCGTATATCGCAAGCAGTACCTTCTTTTTATAAGGGTCAAAACCAACGGGAAATTGTTTTTCTTTAAGTGAAACAACTTTGTTTATGTCTATCTCTTCATTTACTTTGGTATTTGTCTTTATGCCACAAGAAGAAAATGCAATGGAAATGATTAATAACCATAAAACTATAAGAACTTTTTTCAATGTTTTTCATCTCCTTTCAATACTATCTTCCTCTTTTATTCCATTATAACTTTTTAAATGTTAAAATTTATTAAAAAATTATTAAGTTTTGGTTACAACATGGTTACAGAGTAAATTGTTCCTTCCCTAGTATCCTTAGTATAAAGTACATAGGTATACTTGTATCCTTCTAAAAACAAATCACTCATCCAACAAGATATAATCTTATCCGAGAACCAAACTCCTTTTACAAACATCTATAAAGTGAGAAGGTCATCCGGATGACTCATCTCATCGCAAAATAGGAGGTGTAAGATTGGAAATCATACAAGAAGTAAAGAAAGCCAAGCAAGGAGACAAGTCTTCCTTTGCAAAACTCATATACCATTTTGAAAAAGACATGTATATAGTGGCAAAAAGCATATTGCAGGACGACAATGACTGTGCTGATGCCGTATCTGAAACTGTACTAAAAGCTTATGAGTCTATTTCTCAATTAAAACATCCAAAGTATTTTAAAACATGGCTTATGAAAATTTTAGTAAACAATTGCTACCAAATAAAACGCCTCCAGAAAAGAGTAATAACAGTAGATGACTTCCATGATATTCCTGTACCCCAGGAAGAATACAACAACACAGAATTGTATCAAGTGTTAAACAAATTAGAAGATGATTTAAAAGTAATAGTGGTAATGTATTATTTACAAGACATGTCAGTTAAAGAAATTTCTAAAATATTGGATATTCCGGCGGGTACTGTAAAGTCACGACTTTCAAGGGCACGAAAGCGAATGAGAGAAATATTAAGTTTGGAGGGAGGTAATGTATCCTATGAACCGAAAATTTGACAGACAAATACGTGACCTTTTACAAAAGAGCAATATTGAAGTGCCTGAAAACTTTCATAAAAGAATAGAAAATACCTTAAATATGATAAAAGAAAGGAAAGGAGACAACAAAGTGCCAAAAAATAATAATTCTAAAAAAATCACCTTAGGAGCACTTTTAAAAGTAGCTTCACTGTTAATCGTAGCAATACTAACAATAGGAATAATAGACCCTGCTATAGGAAAAAACATACCTATAATCAATTCAGTATTTGAATATCTTTCAAATAGAGGTATAGAAAAGACTGAATATCAAAAATATACTGTAGGAATAGGTGCTTCACAAATCTCTAAAGGCGTTGAAGTGACACTGAATGAAGCGGCTTTTGATGGATCCAGATTGGTGGTGGGATATATAATAAAAGATAACCATCTCCCAAAAAAAATAGAAAAAGATAAAATTTTTGTTGATAGCAGTGCTGAAACAGCAATAAATAATGAAAATTTATCTGCTGGTAGTAACACTGTTTCAGGAATCTTAACTAATGACAATACTTTTATAGCATCGGCAAAATATGAACTTGTAAGAGGATATCTCGATAAAATCCCCTCTTCTATAGATGTAAAAATCAATATAAGAGAAATAACTTTTTATGAAGGAACAAATAGACACACTATTAAAGGCAATTGGAATTTTAATTTTACAATTCCTGCCTCCAAAACTAAAGTAGATTTAAAAATACTCGAACCAAAAATTGTAATCAATGACAAGTTAGGTGAAATCAAATTTAATAAAATAATTCTTTCACCCTTTTCCACCAGCATAGAAATTGAAGCTCCACAAGACCCTGTAGTAGGTTGGTACGAATACACAGACGAATATCAATATATGCAGCCAAGTCTATGGACTGTAACTGATGATAAAGGCAATATCCTAAAGTGGGAAGCAGAGTATAATCTTTTTGATATAAATGGCAAAGTAAAAAAAGACAAAGCCTATCCAAGGTTAATAAAATTCTCACCTGTAAGTCCTGATATTGCATATATAAATATCAAATCCAGTAAATTTGAAGTAAAATTGCCTGTAAAATAACACTTAAATAGGAGGCCGGTTCTTTTAACAAAGAACTGCCCCTATCTATATTATTAAAACTCCCTATTTTTATAAAACTTAACAGATAATAAACATGAAACCGTCAGTATAATAAGCGCTAAAGCAGTTATAAACAACATTTTCACTGTATCTGATTGATTCATTATAAAAGATACAATATTTTGAAACCAATCATAATTTACAAGTTTTTCAAAAAGTCTTATAACATAAGATATGCCATAAGAAAATCCAAAAATCAAAATAATGTACATAATCCCAGAAAAACCATGTCCAAATTTAAACATTAAAGGAAGGTATATGGCATTTAGAAAACTCACCGCCAGTATGCCGTAAATTACAGCTTTAAAATTGATAGGATATACATAAATAGGAAAGCCTAGTACTTTTGTAGCTGCTGCAACTAACAAATAAATAGCTATGCCTATTGCTGAATAGACAAATATAGACAGGTATTTTGCCAATACAATTTCATGCCTTCTTAGAGGCAAACTATTTAACAAAATATCAGCTTTGTTTGTCTCATCAGCTGAGCTTGCAATTATCATTCCCATGTATGTCATACCTGCCATTATTACTACCGCTGCGAAATTTCTTGCTTCTTCTGGGAAAGTCGATACCCATACTATAAGAAAAGCAGCAGTAAGCAATAAAATTTTTTTGCTTATCAGTATATCTTTTAAAATCAAACTGAACATCTATACTCCTCCTTTGTAAAATATAACATCACATCTTCTAAAGTAGGTTTCTCAACAATGACAGTATCTTTTAAAAGCTTTTTTATTTGATTTTTATCCTTCACTAATCCTTCAAATCCAAACTTATTTTCCTTAATTCCTACAAAATATTTTTTAATATTCTCATCCAAAATGTCTTTGCTTCCTTTGACAATTCCATAATTCTCTATAATTTCATCTTTTGTGGTGCTAAATATTATTTCACCTTTATTAATCAGGGTAATGTAATCGGCAACTTTGTCTAAGTCAGAGGTTATATGAGTTGAAAAGAAAATACTTTTGTTTTCATCCTGTATTAAAGAAGAAAAAATGTCCAAAAGCTCACTTCTTATCAAAGGATCCAGCCCTGAAGTCGGCTCATCCATAATGAGAAGTTCAGCCCCATGGGACAACGCTATGGCAAGGGCAAATTTTATTTTCATCCCTCTGGATAAACTCTTTATTTTTCTCTTAGCCGGCAAATCAAATTCTTTTAAATACTTTATAAAAGCTTCCTCATCCCAGTTTTTATACAGGGGGGCTATAACTCTTTTCATTTCAGAAATAGTTAAGTCCCCATAAAAATAACTTTCCTCATATACAAACCCAATTTTCTCTTTTATTTCCTTTTCATGTTTTATATTATCTAGTCCAAAAACTTTAATTTCCCCTCCATCTCTTTTTAGCAAATTCATAATAAGCTTAATGGTCGTACTTTTACCTGCTCCATTAGGTCCAATGAAACCCATAATAAACCCTCTTGGCAGTGAAAAATTGATGTCTTTTAATGTAAACCCTTTAAAACTTTTTCTTAAATTCCTAACTTCCAAAATTGACTCCACCTTTTAGACCTCCTTATACAAAATCTCTAACATCTCTTTTATCTCTTCTAAGGATAAATTTATTGCTTTTGCGGCTATAACCGCTTCTATTAGTTTTTCTTCCACAATTTTTAAACGTTTTTCACGCATTAATTCTTTGTTCTGCGCTGCTACGTAAGTGCCCTTTCCGGGAATTGTAGTAATGAATCCTTCTTTTTCAAGTTCATCATAAGCCCTTTTTGTCGTAATTACACTAATCTGCAGCTCTTTTGCCAAATTCCTAATAGAGGGTAGCAGTTCTCCCTCTTCAAGTTCACCCTTTAAGATTGCTTCTTTGATTTGTCTGACAATTTGTTCATATATGGGCTCTTCCGATGAATTAGAAATGATAATGTTCATCTATTACAACCATCCCCTTTGTGTTATTACTGTATATTAACATTATATACAGTAATAACGGTTTTGTCAATATTTTATTGTGAAAATTTACCTCAGAGCGTGATACAGCAGCTATTAAAAATAAAATAGCATATTCTTTAAAAAGAGGAACATAATAAAACGCTCAAAAATCCTTAAAAAAGCAATATTAACCAGTTTGTTAATCTTACAATTTGACTTCTTTTTTGAATTGGTTTACAATCAAATTGATAAAAATTATATAAAAATGGGGGAAAAGTAAAATGAGATGGTCGTTAGAAAAGCTTTATACCTCCTTTGACAGCGAAGAATTTAAAAAAAACAACGAAAAGATACTTTCATCAATTGAACACATAAAAAAGTGGTGCGAGGAAAACCTCCAAACAGGTGAAAATGCAAAAGAAAAGCTTGAGTACTACATAAAGTTTAAAAATGAACTGGGAGACCTTTTAGTAAAAGTGAGGGGCTTTTCTTTGCTCTCTTTAAGTGTAGATGTTAAAAATGAAAAAGCCCTCAAAGCAGTTGAAACCCTTGAAAATGTTACAACAATGCTGGCAGAGCCTGAAACAAAATTCAAAAGGTGGCTTTTAAACCTCAAAAACGTAGATGAAATAATAGAATCCTCTTCATACCTTAAATCTCATGAGTTTTACGTAAAAGAAACAATAAAGGAAGCCGAACACCTCCTATCAGAAAAAGAAGAAATAATACTGGCAAAAATGAAAAACACGGGTTCAGAAGCATGGGCAAAGTTACATGAGTTTTTAACCTCCACACTACTTGTAGATATAAACATAAATGGAGAAGAAAAAAAACTGCCTCTTTCAGTTGTCAGAAACATGGCTTATGACAAGGACCCTTACATAAGGAAGACTGCCTACTTTGCAGAGTTAAATTCCTACAAAAAGATAGAAGAAGCCTCAGCCGCCTGTCTAAACGGAATAAAAGGTGAAGTCCTCACTGTAACAGAATTGAGAAAATACTCTTCTCCCCTCGAAATGACGTTACAGCGCTCTCGTATGGATTTTGAAACCCTTGATGCAATGTTAAAAGCCATAGAAGAATATTTACCAGTATTTAGAAAGTATTTAAAAGAAAAAGCAAAGCTTTTAGGTCACAAAGAAGGACTTCCTTTCTATGACCTCTTTGCCCCTGTAGGAAAACTGGACAAAAAACTTACCTTTGAAGAGGCTAGAGAATTCATTGTAGAATACTTCAAGTCTTTCAGTGAAGACCTGGCAGAATTTGCAGATAACGCTTTTAGAAATAATTGGATTGATGCAGAACCTAGAGAAGGCAAGAGAGGAGGAGCCTTTTGCTTTAACCTGCATCCAATAAAAGAAAGCAGAATTCTCGCAAACTTTGATGGAAGTTTTTCTAATGTTTTGACATTAGCCCACGAATTAGGACATGGATACCACGGCCATCTACTGGCAGATGAAACATTAATCAACTCAAGGTACCCTATGCCCATAGCTGAAACTGCCTCTATCTTTAATGAGCACATAATAGTAAACTCCGCATTAAAAACGGCAACTAATGAAGAAAAACTGTCAATTATAGAAAATTCTCTCCAGCGCTCCACTCAAACCATAGTCGATATTTACTCAAGATTTTTATTTGAAGATGAACTCCTAAAAAGGCGAAAAGACCATTCCTTATCTGTGGAAGAACTAAAACAAATGATGATAGATTCTCAGAAAAAAACTTATGGAGATGGACTTGACCAAAATTATATGCACCCTTACATGTGGATAAATAAACCCCACTATTACGATGCTGACTTAAACTATTACAATTTCCCTTACGCTTTTGGTGAACTATTTGTAAAAGGCCTAATTTGCAAGTACAATCAAGAAGGAGAAAAATTCGTAGAGGAGTACAAAGAACTTTTATCCCAAACAGGCAAGAAAAATCTTTACGAATTAGGAAAAATCGTGGGATTTGACATACATTCTATCGATTTCTGGAAAAAATCTCTCGATGTCATAAAAGAAGAAATAGAACAATTTATTTCACTGATATGACCCCAAACCCAAACAAAAGGGATGGTTCCTTTTGTTTGGGTTCTGAACTGTCCCCTTTGTTTGGGGAGGTCTAAGTTTTTATATCTTTGGTGCACCTATAGTTTTTCTTTTCTTCAATATATTTTTAAGATCTATCGCCTCATATACATCTTCATCTATCACATCGCTGAATTTTTTAAGTTCATTAAGTGGCAAATCTTCAATAGCTAAGTTTCTCTCTATTGCGTATAAAACGACTTTGCCTGCAATTTCATGGGCGGTCCTAAAAGGAATACCTTTTTGTACAAGATAGTCTGCAAAATCTGTAGCATTCATGTAACCATATTTTGCGGCTCTTTCCATGTTGTCAGTCTTTACTTTAATTGTCTTTATCATCTCAGTAAATACTTTCAAAGACATTTTTAAAGTGTCTATTCCGTCAAACAAAGCCTCTTTATCTTCCTGCATATCTTTGTTATATGCAAGAGGGAGTCCTTTCATCACAGTAAGTATTGTAATCAAATCACCGTAAACTCTCCCAGTTTTGCCCCTTATTAGTTCTGCTGCATCAGGGTTTTTCTTTTGCGGCATCATACTGCTTCCTGTTGAGAATCTGTCGTCCATCTCAATAAAATCAAATTCTTTGGTGGACCACAAAATTAATTCTTCTGAGAACCTACTTAAATGCATCATTGTTATAGAGGCAAAGCTTAAAAATTCTATTACAAAGTCTCTATCGCTTACACCGTCCATACTGTTTAAAGTTATATCATCGAACCCTAAAAGAGATGCCACGTATTTTCTATCAATATCAAAGGTGGTACCCGCAAGTGCACCGGAGCCCAAAGGCATTACATTGACTCTTTTCACCATATCCTCAAGCCTTGATAAATCTCTTTTAAACATTTCAACATAGGCAAGAAGATGATGGCCAAAAGTCACAGGCTGTGCCCTTTGCAAATGCGTATATCCCGGCATAATCGCCTTTTTATAAGTTTCAGCCATTTCTTTTAAGGTATCTATAAGTTTTATTAAATCCTCTTTTATTTTGTCTATCTCATCTCTCAAATAAAGCCTTTCATCCGTCGCAACCTGGTCGTTTCGACTTCTTCCTGTGTGAAGTTTGCGCCCTGTATCGCCTATTTTCTCAGTTAAAAGCCTTTCAACATAAGAATGAACATCTTCATCATTTGGTATCTCTCCAACATTGGTTTCATCAAGAATTTCCTTTAACCCTTTTTCTATTAAATTGAGTTCATCTTCTGTCAGCACTCCAGCTTTATAAAGCCCTTTTGCATGGGCAATTGAGCCTAATATGTCATGCTTTAAAAGCCTTATATCAAAAGAAATGGAGGAATTAAACTCCTCCATTAGTTTGTCCGTCTCGCTTTTAAACCTACCTCCCCACAGCTTCATCCATATCCTTCCTCTCCATTTCCATCAACGCCTTAATTTTTAAAGAAAGTCCAAAGAGATTTATGAATCCTTCTGCGTCTTTCTGGTTGTAGACCTCATCCTTTCCAAAAGTCACAAACTCTTCGTTATAGAGTGAATAAGGAGATTTTACTCCTGCGTTTATGACATTTCCTTTATAAAGCTTTAGCCTTACAACACCCGTTACATTTTTTTGCGTTTCCTCCACAAAAGCGTCTAGCGCGGCTTTAAGTGGTGAAAACCACAAACCGTTGTAAACAAGGTCTGCATATTTTTGTGAAACCAAATCCTTAAACCTCATTGTTTCCTTATCAAGCACAAGATATTCAAGTTCTTTGTGAGCAGCGTGAAGCAGTGTCCCTGCAGGAGTTTCATAAACACCGCGAGATTTCATCCCTACAAGCCTATTTTCAACAATGTCGGCTATCCCCACACCGTTTCTTCCTGCAATTACGTTTAATTCTTCTATTAATTTGACAGGTTCTAAAACTTTGCCGTTTACTTTTACAGGTATGCCCTTTTCAAATTCTATAACTACATATTCCGGCTTATCTGGGGCTTTGTCAGGTGGGGTGATTATATCGTAAAGGTCACTTTTAGGCTCATTCCACGGGTCTTCAAGGTCTCCTCCTTCATGGCTTATATGCCACAAGTTATTATCGACACTGTATATTTTTTCTTTAGTAACAGGGATAGGTATTCCCTTCTTTTCTGCATAGTCTATTTCATCTTCCCTTGATTTTAAATCCCATATCCTCCACGGGGCTATGATTTTTATTGACGGGTCAAGAGCATGTATTGATACCTCAAATCTCACCTGGTCATTGCCTTTTCCTGTTGCACCATGAGCTATTGCCTTTGCACCCTCTTTGTGGGCAATTTCCACAAGTTTTTTGGCAATTAAAGGCCTCGCCATAGAAGTGCCTAAAAGGTATTTCCCTTCGTAAACAGCACCAGCCTTTAAAGTAGGAAATATATAATCTTTGACAAATTCTTCTTTTACGTCTTCAATATATACCTTGCTGGCACCACTTGCCAAAGCTTTATCTTTTATATATTTAACTTCTTCTCCCTGTCCTACATCAATACAAGCGGCTATTATCTCACATTCATAGTTTTCTTTAAGCCATGGTATAATTACTGATGTGTCAAGTCCTCCTGAATAAGCAAGTACCACTTTTTCGCCTTTTAACATTTTTAAACACTCCTTATAAAACTAAATTTTTGACATTATCCTTTTGTATTTCTTGATATTCATTTACAGATAAAATGGACAAGCCGTTCACATTTACCTTTGACGCAGCATTTAATGCCGCTTTTATAGTATCTATAGATGTAAAAAGAGGAATTCTATATTCTACCGCGGTTCTTCTTAGTTTAAATCCTGCATTATCAGGTTTTTTCCCTTTTGTTGGTGTATTCACTACAGCATCAAAATATCCATCCTTCAACAATTTTATTGCATGATCAAGAGACATAATATTTACATGAATACCAATCAAACTCAAATACTTCCCCGTCCTGTATGTGGCATATATTTCATACCCTAAGCCCTGCAATTTTTCTACTAAAGATACCGCTTCTTGAAAATCTCTTTCCGCTATTGAAAGAAGTATTTTTCCTTTTTTAGGTATTTTAAGTCCTGCTCCTTCTAAAGCTTTGTAAAGTGCTCCTTCATAAGTTAAATCTATACCCATTATCTCTCCTGTTGATTTCATTTCAGGACTTAGTGAAACTTCAACATATGTCAATTTTTCCATAGAAAATACAGGAGCTTTTACAACTGTATAAGGCGTTTTTGGCAAAAGGCCATTTTTGTATCCCAAATCTTTAAGTTTTTTCCCTAAAGCCACTTCTACCGCCAGTTTCACCATAGGTACACCCGTTGCTTTGCTCATAATAGGTACCGTACGCGAAGCTCTGGGATTTACTTCTAACACATATACAGTACCTTCTTTTACAGCAAATTGAATATTTATAAGTCCTTTTACATTTAAAGCTTTTGAAATCTTTTCTGTGTATTCGATAATAGTGTTTATCTCCCGTTCAGACAAACTTCTTGCAGGATATATTGAAAAACTATCTCCTGAATGCACTCCAGCTCTTTCTATGTGTTCCATTATTCCGGGTATTAATACACACTCACCATCTGAAACTGCATCAACTTCTACTTCTCTTCCATCTATATATTTATCTATTAAAACAGGTTTGCCGGGAGATACTTGGGTTGCATTTGAAACATAGTCGATTATCTCTTGAAGTGTGTTAACTTTTTCCATGGACTGACCGCCTATAACATAGGATGGCCTTACAAGAAGTGGAAAACCAAGTTTTAAGGCTATATCTTTTGCATCTCCTACTGTTAATGCATATTCACCTTTAGGTTGATTGATGTTTAGCACTTTTAAAAGTTTTGAGAATTTTTCTCTATCTTCACTTATATCAATGCTTTCATGGGATGTACCTATTATTTTCACTGCATTTTTAACTAACTCTTCTGTAAGATTAATTGCTGTCTGGCCGCCAAACATTACCATTACACCAAGTGGTTTTTCTTTTTCATATATGTTTAAAACATCCTCCAATGTAATAGGCTCAAAGTACAACCTGTCTCCCGTGTCAAAGTCTGTGCTGACAGTTTCAGGATTGTTGTTTATTATGATAGATTTAATTCCAGCATCTCTTAAAGCCCACAAGGCTTTAACAGAACAGTAATCAAACTCAATTCCCTGACCAATTCTTATAGGACCAGAGCCTATTACAATTACTTTTGGTATGTCATGGGTCTCAACTTCGTCTTCTTCGCCATAAGTTGAATATATATATTGTGTAACTGATTCAAATTCCGCTGCACAGGTATCTACCATTTTATAGGAAGGATATATGCTATATTCTTTTCTTAATGCTCTCACATCTTCTTCTTTAATTCCCTTTATTGTTGCAATTTCTCTGTCTGAAAATCCCATTCTCTTTGCTTTTTTAAGAATCTCTTCCCTTAACTCATTTTTCTCTATTTCCCTTTCCATATTTATAATATTTAAAAGCTTATTTAAAAACCATTTGTCTATTTTTGTAACGTCATTAATATAATCAATGTCTATATCGCGGCGAAGAGCTTCTGCTATATAAAATAGCCTCATGTCATTAGGAACTGATATGCCTTTTAGTATTTCTTCTGTTTTCATGCCTTTTATATTGTTTAATCGAAGGCCGTAAGCTTTTATCTCTAATGACCTTACGGCCTTCAAGAGGGAGGCTTCAAAAGACCTTTCTATTGCCATTACTTCTCCTGTCGCCTTCATCTGTGTTCCTATTTTTCTATCAGTAGTATAAAATTTGTCAAAAGGCCATCTTGGTATTTTTGTCACAACATAATCCAGTGCAGGTTCAAAAAATGCAGTTGTTTTACCTGTTACAGGATTTTTTATTTCATCAAGCCTAAGCCCTATTGCAATTTTTGCAGCAATCTTTGCAATAGGATATCCCGTTGCTTTTGATGCCAGTGCACTTGAACGACTAACCCTTGGGTTTACTTCTATAACATAGTATTTGTGGCTTTGGGGATCTAAAGCAAATTGGATATTACATCCTCCCTCAATTTTTAAAGCCTTGATTATTTTAATGCTTGCACTTCTTAACATTTGATATTCGTAATCTGACAAAGTCTGCACTGGCGCTACAACTATACTATCTCCTGTATGAACTCCTACTGGATCAAAATTTTCCATGCTGCAAATCGTAATACAATTATCAGCGGCATCTCTCATTACCTCAAACTCTATTTCTTTCCATCCGTACAGAGATTTTTCAACAAGCACTTCTTGAGCCATGCTTTTTTTAAGGCCTAAGTCCACAATCGATATAAGTTCTTCGTCATTGTGGGCTATACCACCGCCTGTACCTCCGAGTGTATATGCAGGCCTTATTATCAAAGGATAACCGTAATTTTTAGCAAATTTTAAGGCATCCTCTACATTTGTGACTGTAATACTTTCAGCAACTGGCTCTCCTATTTCCTGCATTTTTCTTTTAAAAAGTTCTCTATCTTCTGCAGTTTTTATTGACTCAAAAGAAGTTCCTAAAAGTTTTACATTATATTTATCTAAAATTCCTTCTTCTTTAAGTTTGACAGCAAGATTAAGCCCTGTCTGTCCTCCTAAGGTAGCAAGAATTCCATCGGGTTTTTCTTTAGCTATGATTTTTTCAACTACAGAAACAGTAGGATTTTCAATATAAACAATATCTGCTATATCAGTATCAGTCATTATGGTAGCTGGATTGTTGTTTACCAGAACGACTTGTACCCCTTCTTCTTTTAAGGATTTACAGGCTTGGGTTCCTGAATAATCAAACTCCGCTGCTTGCCCTATTATAATAGGGCCTGAGCCTATTACCAGAACCTTACTAATATCCTTATACTTCGGCAAAATAAGACCTCCTTTTGTAAACCATGACTATATCCATGAATTTATCAAAAATATCTGTTGAATCACGGGGTCCAGGACATGCCTCAGGATGATACTGTACAGAAAAAACTGGCAGAAACTTATGCATAATGCCTTCTACTGTTCCATCGTTTAAGTTTATATGGGTTACAGTTATCTTGTCTTTATCTATTGACTCCTCTTCAACAGCGTATCCGTGGTTTTGAGAAGTTATATAGTCTTTATTTGTCAGCAAATCTTTAACAGGTTGATTTGCACCTCTGTGGCCAAATTTCATCTTTACTGTATTGCATCCAAGAGCAAGGGCTATTATTTGATGCCCTAAGCATATCCCCAGCACAGGTTTCATACCCATAAAGTGTTTAGTAAGTTCTATTGCATCAACTGCATCTTTAGGGTCTCCCGGTCCATTTGAAAGAAATATTGCATCGGGATTTATTTGCATAACATCATCATAACTTGCATTATAAGGAAACACATAAATGTCAAATCCAACTGAATTTAGCATTTTTAAAATGCTCTTTTTTGTGCCAAGGTCAATAAAAGCAAGTTTTGGACCAATACCCGCTATACGGTATAACCTTTTCGTAGAAACTTCTTCCAAAAGATTTGTCTGGTCAAATTCTATATTGTCATCAGGATTATAAGTTATAATTCCTCTCATAGTTCCATTTTCTCTAAGCTTTTTTGTCAAAGCCCTTGTATCAATTCCCGATAATACTGGTATGTTGTGTTTATCAAGATAGCTTAAAAGCGACTCCTCACTTTGGAAATTGCTAGGCTTATCGCAATATTCCCGTACCACAAATCCCCTTATATGAGGCTTTTCTGATTGAAAGTCGTATTTGTTAATACCGTAATTCCCTATTAAAGGGTATGTCATGACAACTATTTGGCCTGCATAGGAAGGATCTGTTATGGCTTCTTGATAGCCTGTCATCCCTGTGGTAAAAACAACCTCTCCATATCCTTTTTTGTTTTTGCTTATTAACTCACCTTCAAATATACTTCCATCCTCAAGCTTAAAATAACCTTTCATACTAAAACCCCATTTCGTGAAGTACATCATCCAGTATTATTATCGCCGTATCTATTTCCTCTTCTGTCACAGTAAGAGGAGGAACGAACCTTAAAACATTGTGGCTGATACAATTTATAAGAAGTCCTTTTTCCATTGCCTTTGTCACAATACCCGACGCCTCTTCCATATCCATTTCGCAGCCTATCATAAGTCCTTTCCCTCTCACTTCTTTTATGACACTGTGTTTCTCCTTTAAACTTTCAAGGTTTCCCTTAAAATACTCACCTTTTTGAGCCACACTTTCTAAAAAGCCTTCCTTTGTTACTTCATTCATAACTGCAATTCCTGCGGCACAAGCAAGGGGATTTCCTCCAAATGTGGAAGCATGGTCTCCTGGTTGAAAAACAGCTTTATCCTCTTTTGCGACAATAGCTCCTATTGGGAAACCTCCTCCCAACCCCTTTGCCAAAGTCATAATGTCAGGAGTTATACCGTAATGTTCATATCCAAAAAGTTTTCCCGTCCTTCCTATACCTGTCTGGACTTCGTCTATTACAAAGAGAATATCATTTTCATCGCATATTTCTCTTACCGCCTTTATATATTCGGGTTTAGCTTCATGGATACCACCTTCCCCTTGCACTACTTCCAGCATAATTGCACATATTTCATCATCAATTGCTTCATAAAGAGCATCAATATCATTAAAAGGTACATATTTAAAACCAGAGAGAAGTGGGCCAAAACCTTTGTGATACTTCTTTTGACCTGTCGCAGTAAGTGCCCCAAAAGTTCTTCCGTGAAAAGAATTTTTGGCAGATATAACTTTATACCTTTTATCACCGTATTTTAATGAGGCATATTTTCTGGCAAGTTTTATTGCGCCTTCATTTGCTTCTGCACCACTATTTGCAAAAAATACCTTATTCCCAAAGGAGTTTTCCGCGATTATCTTTGCAAGTTGTATCTGATTCTCATTCCAATAAAGATTAGAAGAGTGTATAAGTTTTTCGGATTGGTTCTTTATAGCATCAACTAATGCCGGATGACAATGCCCCAATGAATTTACTGCAATGCCTGCAACAAAATCGAGATAAACATTCCCTTTGTCATCCCACACTTTTGTCCCTTTCCCCTCCACCAGGGTAATAGGGTATCTGCTGTAAGTATTCATTACATATTTCTTATCATCAACGCTTATCATCATCAAAACATTCCTTTCCTATCATAGTTCCTATTCCTTCATCAGTAAAAATTTCAAGAAGCAGTGAATGGGTAAGCCTTCCGTCAATAATGTGGGCCCTTTTTACGCCATTTTCAATAGCCTTTACACAACATTCAAGTTTTGGTATCATTCCACCGTTTATACGGCCTGAATTCATGAGTTCTTTTGCGTGTTCCAAATCCATTCGGGATATTAGGCTGCTTTTATCATCTATATTTGATAAAATTCCTTCTACATCTGTAAGTAAAATTAGTTTTTCTGCTTTTAATGCTTCTGCAATCTTTCCTGCTGCAGTATCCGCATTTACATTGTAAGTTTTTCCGTCATCTCCAAAAGAAACTGGTGCAATAACAGGTACATAGCCTCTTTCCAGTATCATCTTTATAACATCAATGTTTACATCTACAATATTTCCCACATATCCTATATCTCCATTTGAAATGTCTTTTTCCGCTTTTAAAAGCCTTCCATCTTTTCCACTTATGCCAATCGCCTGACCGCCTAATTCATTGATCATAGATACAATTTCCTTATTAATGCGCCCCACTAGTACCATTTCAACAACTTCCATAGTTACCTCGTCAGTAACCCGCAGTCCCTTCACAAACTTTGACTCTATGCCTAATCTTTTTAGCATGTTATTTATCTCTGGTCCACCGCCATGTACAACTATAGGATTTAATCCTACAAATTTCATCAATACAATGTCCTGCATTACCATTTTTTTTAAATTGCAGTCTAACATTGCACTACCGCCGTATTTTATTACAATTGTCTTGCCAGAAAACTTCTTAATGTATGGGAGTGCTTCTATTAAAACATGGGCTTTTGCAATTTCATCGCCAAACTTCTCTTTTCTAATCATGTCCTGTAACTCCCATTGATTTTCACATAGTCATAGCTTAAATCGCACCCCCAAGAAGTTGCAGTACATTCCCCGGTTTTCATATCTACAGTTACAGTAATTTCTTTTTCTTTTAAAATTTCTTTGGCTAAAGCCTCATTAAAAAAGATGTATCCGCTATTTTCACAAACTTTAATTTCTCCTTTCACGCTTTTTAAATATATGTCAAGTGTATTTGCGTCAAAATCTGCTCCTGAATATCCTACTGCTGCTAGAATCCTTCCCCAGTTGGCATCTTCACCAAATATAGCTGTTTTTACAAGATTTGAATTTATTATAGATTTTGCAACCAACCTTGCATCTTTTTCAGTTTTTGCATTTATTACATTTACTTCTATAAGCTTAGTTGCTCCTTCCCCATCCTTCACAATAAGTTTTGCAAGAGTTTTATTCACATACTCTAAGGCTTTATAAAACACATCAAATTCATGAGTCCCTTCTTCTATTGTTTTGTTTTGCGCTTCCCCATTTGCAAGTATTATCGCTGTATCATTTGTGCTCATATCTCCATCAACAGAAATCATGTTATAAGTTTTGTCTACAGTTTCTTTAAAAGCTTTATTTAATGCAACCTTAGTTATATTAGCATCTGTAAGTATAAAAGAAAGCATTGTGGCCATATTTGGATGTATCATACCTGACCCTTTTGCAAACCCTGTCATTGTAACAATTTTACCTTCTATTACAAACTTGGCTGTCACACCTTTTAAAAAAGTATCTGTTGTCATTATAGCTTCAGCCGCCTGGTACCCACCCTCTGTTGAAAGATTTTCTGCCGCAGCCTCAATCCCTTTTAAAACTCTTTCCATAGGAAGAGGTGCACCAATAACCCCTGTCGAACATACCAGCACATTTTCTTCATCTATTTTAAGAAGTTGTGACACTTTTTTTGCCATGTTAACCGCATCCTCAAAGCCTTTTTCTCCTGTGCAGGCATTGGCATTGCCACTGTTTATAATAATCGCCTGTGCCTCTCTTTTTTCTATATTTTTCATATCAAGAAGGACTGGCGCCGCTTTAACCTTATTCGTTGTAAATACTGCTGCTGCATTTGCCACTTTTTCTGAATATATGAGTGCGACATCTTTTTTGCTTTTTTTAATTCCTGCAAAGATACCCGAAGCCAAAAAGCCTTTCGGCAGTTCAATACTTCCTTCTAAAATCTCCAACTCTTCCATTATCAAATCCTCCAAATCCCTTTATTTTTTGTTTGTGTTTTTATCTACGGATATATTGGAACTATATCAAGTCCAGTATTTTCATCTATTCCAAACATAATATTCATATTTTGCACTGCCTGGCCTGACGCCCCTTTAACGAGATTATCAATTGCAGACATCACTATTAAAGTATTAGTATGTTTATCAACTTCAAACCCTATGTGACAAAAATTCGACCCATAAACATTTTTTGTTGCAGGGTAATCGCCAGGTTGTAACACTTTTACAAAATACTCATTTTTATAAAAATCGGTGTAAACATTATAAACAGTGTTTACATCCATATCTTTTTTTAGTTTGCAATACATAGTACTTAAAATTCCTCTTGTCATTGGAGCAAGGTGGGGCGTAAACACAACTGACACTTTTTCACCAAAAACTTTTGAAAGCTCTTGCTCCATCTCTGGGATATGCCTGTGTTTTGCAACATTATACGCTTTTATGTTTTCATTGCATTCTGCATACATATTGTTATGGGAGGGATTGTGACCTGCCCCTGATACACCTGACTTTGAATCAACAATTACATTCCCCTCTATTATGCCATTTTTCAAAAGAGGCATAAGTCCCAAAATAACACTTGTAGGGTAACATCCCGGATTTCCTACTACTTCAGCCTCTTTTATTTTTTCTCTGTAAACTTCCGGAAGACCATATACCCTTTTAATACCTTCATAATTTTTATAATCTCCACCATACCATTCTTTGTAGACGGAATAATCATCAAATCTAAAATCAGCTCCTAAGTCAATCACCTTTACTCCTTTTTTCACAGCTTCTCTGGCGATTTTTGAAGCATGACCTGAAGGCAAAGCCGTAAATATGACATCGCATTCTGACATTGCCTTTTCTAGGCTTAACTCTTCCAACTCTTTGTCGCAAAAACCAATGAGGGATGAATAAACATCCGAAATTGCTTTGGTATTATAACTTTGAGAAGAAAGATATTTTATCTCTACTTTTTCATGCTTTGAGAGAATTCTTATAAGTTCGACCCCTGTATAACCCGTTGCCCCAAATATTCCTACTCTTATCATTTAAAACTGCCTCCCTCTTTTACATCCTTTTACCCTTTTTATTTTGTTAAATATATATACAGTTTTTCTTATATTTATGCATATAAAGTTAAAAAAATATCGCTTCTGCATAAATAAAATATTTAACTCATAATTATACAACTTTTATTTAAC
Organism: Clostridia bacterium; assembly: GCA_012840485.1. Taxonomy (GTDB): domain Bacteria; phylum Bacillota; class Thermoanaerobacteria; order Thermoanaerobacterales; family Thermoanaerobacteraceae; genus Thermoanaerobacter. The sequence goes on from DULG01000077.1 coordinate 44,214, forward strand.
ATTATACCACCATAAAAAATTTTTTCAAGAGTTTTTCACAAAAAATTTTTTCTCTTTAAGTTACTAAAATCAACAGACAAGAAAATGGTTTTTTGTCTCCAAATAAAAAACCATTCCCTTGTCTACTTCCACTTCAAAAATACATACCCAAAAACCAATATAGAATTACACAAAAACATAGTCTTTATTCCGTAAATATCACTTAAAAAGCCTCCCACTAAACTTCCCGTAATCCTTAAAATTCCCATACCTATTAAATGTTCATTGTCTGTCCTGAGGCTTTAAGATCATTTCTCCCTTCTAATAAAGCTCTATACAAACCCTCTTGCCGCATTTTTTCAGGATTTGGGCTAGTTCTTCTACAATTTTGAGCTTGTCGCTTGTGCCTATCGACAGGTATGCATCCTGATGAGCAGGATTAACAGCTCGCCCTACTATAAAACAGATATGGGTGGAATGATTGACAAGCATATCTGCCAGCATTGAAGCCCCATCCTTCTTTCCCTTCTTATTGCCAAAAAAGTTAGGAGAAAGGGAATACGGATTTATAATAGTCTTTAGTATTTCTAAACAATTGCGTAAAGTTATCAAACCTTCGGTTACAAGATCTATCCCCTCTATTTTACCAACAGGAGGTATTGTCGATTCATTATAGCCTATATTTGTAATTATTTTCCTTCCAATTTCCCTAGAAACAATATTTGCAGTCGTACCCCCGCAGACCACCTTTTTACCTTCACTGTTGATAAGTTTTTTCACAACTTCTGCATCCTTTGACCTATCTTGAGGGGGTCCAACTAAGACCGTGATCAGCTCTAATTTTCTTAAACCTACTCCCACGACTGTGGCATCGTCTCCCGGATTGCCGGCATACAGACAGCTACATGTTTTAATTAACTGGTCTACCATCTCCGACACAAAATATCCCCTTCTATCAAGTCTCTCCAAATATTCAGCTACATTAGACCACTGCCATCCTAGGTTCAGGACAACTCCCACCCCCGCGTGTATTACTCCATCACTTACTAGAAATATTTTATCTCCCGGAAAAACTTTGAACTTATACTCTAGGACTCTTCTATTTTCCACTATCAATTCCCTGAAAGGCAGCTTAATAATTCCCACATCTCGTATATAGATTACAGATGGATTATCAAATTCATAAAGCTCCCCTTCTCCCTCCTCGTTAATCTTGAGAATGGAAAAGGTAGAGTAAGCAATTTGCCGCACCCGGCACACTGGAAGAGTATTTATTATAGTCTTAACAACTTCTTCTATAGAAGCTCCGTTTTTTATCATGGTAGAAGCAATTCTTACTGTAAGAGTAGAAAGTATACTAGCCTTTACACCACTACCCAATCCATCAGCCATTACGACAATTATGCCATCTTCAGACTGTACAACTTCAACACTGTCCCCACACAACTCTTCTCCTTTTTTGATAAGGCTTTTAGTAAACACTTCGGTATAAATCTTCACTTTTCCTCTCCTCTGCTTTTCACTAATTCTATAAGTTTAAGGAGCAGCATCTTGCTCTCAGCCGTCGTCTCCCCTAGCACTTCCGCTATTTCTTGTGCAACACGCATCTGCTTGTTTATCACTTCCTGGGCCTTCTCTATAGTCTCTTCCCTTACCCTTTCCATTTCCATCCTCTGCTTTTCCTGTTCGGTAATATCCTGAATAATTGTCAACAGGAGGTGCTCTTCTTCGATATAGCATATAGTCTGGAGAACAGTTAAAAATTTCTGGGGGTAGTTCACCTTTTTATCCTGCATGTCAGTTTTATTTGCCAACACCCAGGCGAAATCCCTGTCATCCAAGAGGAGGGAAAGGGGTTTCCCTTGAACGTGTTCTTTTTTAACACCGAATATTTTTTCTGCTGCTCTATTTATTTCTTTTATATTTAAATTACTGTCTACTAGAATTATACCATTGGGTGTGTGATCTATAATCAGATTGGCTAAAGATTCAGCCTTAGACCTCATGTAGGGGATACACATGTCTGGTTCAGCCATTCCTTGGTAAACAGCTTCGGCTTTTTTACGACAGGTAGGATATCCACATGCCCCACAATTTAATTCCTTTTCGGGAGTTGTTTTACCTATTAAAGCCAGTATTTCTTTTATCTGTGATTCAGTCGGCATAGGTGCTTTAATGACCTTCAACTCAAAAGATCTCCTAAGGTCAATACCTGCCGCATAAGCCTTTATATTCTCATATCCCTGCTGATGTTGGTTATTTTCTATAAATGAAAGCAACCTTTCCCTTCTTTCATAAAGGGAACTGTCAGACGGCATCGAGGGTCCATTGATACAGCCACCCCTACAGGCCATCATCTCAAATATGCGACCACTTACGTTTCCCATCTCCAGGGCATCTAAAAGCTCCATGCAGTTCTCTATACCGTCCACGACTACGACCTCTCGAGACAAAAAGTCACCCTCCATTGAAGAAGTCTTTAAAAGCCCTCCTGGCAAGGGATAACCCCTGGCAATAAAAGGTTCTAATACATTTTCACGCTCTCCAAAGTCTACTCCAGCTACCGTGGAGGCTTTCTCATCTATCCAATCGGTCAATTCTTGAAAAGTTAGTACTGCATCTACATCCCCTAAAACGCTTCTATCTAGGGCTTCAGCTTTTTTGGCAATGCAGGGACCTATAAAAACAACTTTAATGTCCAAGCCATATCTTTGCTTCAATGACCTTGCGTGAGCAACCATCGGGGAAACGACCGGAGCTAGATTTCTTATAAGTCCTGGATAGTATTTCTCTACCAGATTCTTTACAACCGGGCAAGCCGTGGTTATAATGGGACCCTTATGCCCCTTTTTGATCAGATGCTGGTACTCTATAGATACCATTTCAGCTCCCACCGCTGTTTCCTCAGCTCCATAAAACCCTAGGGCCTTCAGTATGGAAAACATCTCCTCGGGAGAAGCTACGTCAAAGACAGCAGGGTAAGAAGGAGCTATAGAGGCTATAACCTTTTCGCCGGCATTTATGAATTCTTTTACTGCATGTAGGTCGTTCCGTACTTTCTTGGCATTCTGGGGACATTCGATGACACACCTTCCACAGTATATACATAAGCTATCCACAACTTCCGCCTGACCGTCGACTACTTTTATAGCTTTGACAGGACAATACCTAACGCACCGGTAACAATTTTTGCAGTTTGCCTTAGATACACTGATTACATTCAAAATCAATCCTCCTCCCATTTACCATTTTTTTATAGCTTTTAAATCCTCGCCACATCCTGCGCGTCACAGAAGTGAAATATTTATCGGCAACCTTAATCATTACTCTTTTGATACACCCTCATATCCAATTATAAAATCTTTACTTTTGTGTTTTTTGCAATAATTAAATACATAAAGATGAAAACCCCACTTTTTGTATTGGCTAAAAGTGGGGTTTTTTTAAATTGTTGAACTTTTCGGCACTTTGTATCAGAATAGCCTTTGGCTATGGGTTAAGAGATTGGGTTAAGAGATTCTTCATAAATCTTAGCAATAACAGCTTCAGTGGCTTCCACTGGTGCAATAGAAAGCAATCCATCAAGAGAAGGTGTAGTTTTGGCAAGTTTTACTAGGGTTGGAACATCATCTTCTGTAAATCCAAAGTCTGAAAGTTTTTGAGTACATCCTGCATTGAAGAGCCATTCTTCGACTTTTTTAGCTACATATTCTGCTTCAGCAGGCAGTCCTTTTAGTCCAGGTACGATAGGATTGTATATGTCAGCTAACACCTCTGCAACAGCGGGATAAATAGCTTTTACCACTGCAGGCAGTATAGCACCAAGCCCAAGCCCGTGGGCAATCTCAGGTTTTACTGCACTTAGTGGGTGCTCCAGTGCATGAGTAAGGTGCAAGAGACCATTGTCAAAAGAAATACCAGCTAGAGCAGAAGCATAAAGTAAATAGTATCTAGCCACAAGGTTTTCAGGGTCATTTACAGCAACAGGGAGGTAACGAACTATCAACCTCACTGTCTCTTTTGCCAATAGAATGCTGTAAGGTGACGTCACAAGAGTAGTGGCAGCTTCGGTAACGTGATTTAAAGCATCTACAGTAACAGCTATTGTCTGTTTTTTATCAAGCTTTATCATAAGAGCAGGATCATCTATAGCATACATAGGATAGAGGCACTCATAAGCTATTGCAGGCTTATAATTTTTTTCTGGAATTGTAGCTACTGCAAATCGGTCTACCTCCGTACCAGTACCATGAGTAAGATTTATAGCTACAATAGGAGCAGCTTTTTCGGGCGTGAATTTCAGTTCATAAAGTTCTCTTGCATTTTTATCAGTATATTCTAATAGTACAGCCACACTTTTTGCAGTATCTATAGGGCTTCCACCACCAATGCCAATAACAGCCTTCGCCCCAGTTTCCCGGCCGAATCCGGCCGCTTCATCGACCATGTCAACAGTAGGATTAGGTCCAACCTTGTCATAAAGTGAATATTTAAATCCAAGTGTATTTAAAGCCGGTTCTATCACATCCCAAGCTCCACTAACTTTGTATGAATTTTTTCCGGTTACAAAAATGACATTATCGATACCCTTATGTTTTAGAACTTCTAAAATGTCTTTTATCTTCTTTACACTACCTACTCCAAAATAAGTTGTATTCTTGCACCGAAGTTCAAAAATCTTGGTGGGATTTATTTTAGTTTCCCACATTTTAATTACCTCCTTGTAAAATTTATATCAATTTTAATTGTAGCATTTTGTTAAAAAATAATCAATATTAAATTTTTGATTTATTTTTAGTTATCTATCTTTATACTTTATAAAAACATTACTACGGAAATCCAATAGAAATTGCAGCATAGTAATAAATTTTGTATTTGCAAATCTTATCTTATTGTAGGTCTATTTTTTATATATTTTTATCTCCCAAAAAATTTACAACAATTTTACAATGATATCTTGATTTAATTATTGACAAATTTCTAACGATGTGTTATTTTATAATTGTATGTTGTATACTGTATTTATAATTAACAGGTAAGTTAGGATTTTCACTAATAACTTACCTAGTATTTTAGGAGGTGTTTTAAATAATGAAAGGTTTTGCAATGCTAAGTATTGGTAAAGTTGGTTGGATTGAAAAAGAAAAACCCACTCCAGGTCCCTTTGACGCTATAGTAAGACCTCTAGCTGTGGCTCCTTGCACTTCGGACATTCATACCGTTTTTGAAGGTGCTATAGGTGAAAGACATAACATGATACTTGGTCACGAAGCTGTGGGTGAGGTAGTTGAAGTAGGTAGTGAAGTAAAAGATTTTAAACCTGGTGATCGTGTTGTTGTGCCAGCTATCACTCCTGATTGGCGTACTTCTGAAGTACAAAGAGGATATCATCAGCACTCCGGTGGAATGCTGGCAGGCTGGAAATTTTCAAATATAAAAGACGGTGTCTTTGCCGAATTTTTCCATGTGAACGATGCTGACATGAATTTAGCACATTTGCCTAAGGAAATTCCATTGGAAGCTGCAGTTATGATTCCAGATATGATGACCACTGGCTTTCACGGAGCCGAACTGGCAGAAATAGAATTGGGTGCATCAGTGGCAGTTTTAGGTATAGGGCCTGTAGGCCTTATGGCAGTCGCAGGTGCTAAATTACGAGGAGCAGGAAGAATTATCGTCGTCGGAAATAGGCCAGTTACTGTAGATGCTGCAAAATTTTATGGAGCTACCGATATTGTAGACTACAAAAAAGGACCTATTGATAAACAAATTATGGATTTATCTGAAGGCAAAGGCGTCGATGCTGCCATCATCGCTGGAGGAAATGCTGACATTATGGCTACAGCAGTTAAGATTGTTAAACCTGGCGGCACTATCGCTAATGTAAATTATTTTGGCGAAGGAGAGGTTTTGCCTGTTCCTCGTCTTGAATGGGGTTGCGGCATGGCTCATAAAACTATAAGAGGCGGGTTATGCCCTGGTGGACGTCTAAGAATGGAAAGATTGGTTAATCTCGTAGTTTATAACCGTGTTGACCCTTCTAAGCTCGTAACTCACGTTTTCCACGGGTTTGATAATATTGAAAAGGCTTTAATGCTTATGAAAGACAAACCTAAAGATTTAATTAAACCTGTTGTAATATTAGCATAAAATGTGGGGCTTAGGGCCCCTCTTTTATGTTAATAAAACTAATTTTTCATGCATCGAAAGGGAGGATTACCGCATGTTCAAAATTTTAGAAAAGAGGGAACTAGCACCTTCCATTAAGTTATTCATAATAGAAGCACCACTTGTAGCTAAAAAAGCAAGGCCAGGTCAATTTGTTATAGTGAGAATAAAAGAGGGAGGGGAAAGAATCCCTCTCACCATTGCAGATTATGATTCGAAAAATGGTACCGTTACAATAATATTTCAAGAAGTAGGTAAAACAACTTATGAGCTAGGGACTTTAGAAGCTGGAGACTATATTCAGGATTTTGTTGGTCCTTTAGGTATACCTGTAGAATTTCCTAATCATAAGAAAGTTTTAGGAGTAGGAGGAGGTCTTGGTATTGCTCCACTTTACCCTAAGCTAAAAATGCTTCATCAGCAGAGCGTAGAAGTAGTTTCTATTATAGGTGCAAAGACAGCTGAATTTCTAATTTTAGAAAAAGAGATAAAAGCCGTTAGTAATAGGGTATATATTTGCACTGATGATGGTTCAAAAGGTCGCCATGGTTTTGTGACAGTAGTACTTAAAGAGCTTTTAGAGCAAGGTGAAAGATTTGATGAGATAATTATCATAGGACCTCCAATTTTAATGAAAATAGGGAGCGAAATTACCAAACCATATGGCATACCTACCATGGTAAGTCTTAATCCAATAATGGTAGATGGCACAGGTATGTGTGGTGGATGTCGTGTCACTGTAGGCGGAGAAACCAAATTTGCTTGTGTTGATGGTCCTGCTTTTGATGGGCATAAAGTAGATTTCGATGAACTGATAAAAAGATTGGCTACTTATAAAGATGAGGAAAAAATTTCCTATGAAAAATTTCGCGAAGGTCATAATTGTAAGCTAATCAATAAAATAGAAGGGGTTGATAAAGATGCCATTAAATAGAAGCAAAAAGAAAACCCCTATGCCTGTCCAAAAACCAGAAGTCCGCAAGCGTAATTTTAGTGAAGTAGCTTTAGGCTATTCAGAAGAAGAAGCAGTTAATGAAGCCCAGAGGTGCCTACAGTGTAAAAAGCCGGAATGTATCGAAGGATGTCCCGTTCAGGTACAAATTCCACAGTTTATAAAGCGTATTGCAGAAAGAGATTTTGAAGGAGCTATAAAAATCATAAAGGGAACCAACAGCTTGCCTGCCATATGTGGTAGAGTTTGTCCACAAGAAGAGCAATGCGAAAAAAAATGCGTTTTAGGGAAAATAGGTGAACCTGTAGCAATAGGCCGTCTAGAACGGTTTGCAGCAGACTGGGAGAGAACAAAAGGTATCCATCCTCCGGTAATTCCTAAAAAACTTGGTAAGAAAGTAGCTATCATTGGTTCGGGGCCTGCTGGTCTCACCTGTGCAGGAGATTTGGCTAAACTTGGTTATGATGTAACGATTTTTGAAGCTCTTCACAAGCCTGGTGGTGTATTGGTATATGGTATTCCTGAATTCAGGCTACCAAAAGTTATAGTCGAACAAGAAGTAGAGTTTGTACAAAAACTAGGCGTAGAAATTAGGACTAACATGGTTATGGGTAAAGTTCTAACAATAGATGACCTTTTTGAAATGGGATACGAGGCTGTTTTTATTGGTACTGGAGCCGGCTTACCAAAATTTATGGGTATACCTGGTGAAAACTATCTTGGAGTATATTCAGCCAATGAATTTCTAACCAGAATAAATCTGATGAAGGCCTATTCTTTTCCTAACACTGACACTCCCATAAAGGTGGGTAAAAAAGTAGCAGTAGTAGGGGGTGGCAATGTAGCTATGGATGCAGCCAGGTCTGCCTTAAGGATGGGAGCTGATGAGGTTCATATTGTGTATCGTCGTTCTGAGGAAGAAATACCTGCAAGAAAAGAAGAATTCGAAAATGCCAAAGAGGAAGGCATTATATTCAATTTTCTTACAAATCCAGTAAGAATAATAGGCAATGAAGAAGGTTGGGTTAAGGGTATGGAATGCATACAGATGGAACTTGGAGAACCTGATGCTTCAGGCCGACGCCGTCCAATCCCTATAATGGGGTCTGAATTTATTATGGATGTTGATACTATAATAATCGCCATAGGTACTGGCCCTAATCCACTTCTTTTACAGGTTACCCAAGGTTTAGAGCTTACAAAACAAGGTTATATTGCTGTCGATAAAGATGGGAAAACTTCCAGAGAAGGGGTATGGGCTGGGGGCGATATTGTAACAGGTTCAGCCACTGTAATTCTGGCAATGGGTGCTGGAAAAAAAGCAGCACTTTCCATTCATGAATACCTACAAAGCAAAAATAGCAGTAAGCATCTTTAAGTAAATTAAAGGGACGATAGCAAATTAGTAAGGTAGAAAGCTATCGTCCCTTTTATCTATGAATTTATTGTCTTGCCTATTCATTTATTTTCTTTTAAATAATCATTTACTTTCTCTTCAAAAAAATATACCCAAAAACCAATACCGTTGCAAAAGCCAATATAGAATTATACAAAAACATAGTTTTTATTCCATAAATATCACTTAAGAATCCTCCCAATAGACTTCCCGTAATTCTTGAAATACCCATACCTATTAAATTATTCATCGTCTGTCCTGAGGCTTTAAGCTCCTTAGGTACCTCTTGGTTAATATATGTTGCCATGGAATAATACAAAACTATAAATATTAAGCCGTGTAAAAGCTGTAACAGCAAAAACACATAAGTCTTCGTAGCAAAAAATATCAAAAGCCACCTAATCGCAGCAACCAATGTCGCTCCTAATAACGCATACCTTGTACCTATCTTTTTAAGTATCCTATCAGCGTACAGCAAAAATGGCACTTCACTTATAGCTGAGATAAAATATGCCCAGCCTAAAAGACTACTGCTCCCTCCTAGTTGCTTAAAATAAATAGGAAAATAAGTGTAGTAAAATCCAAGGGTTACCTGAACCAAAAAATTTAAAGTCATAAGTATGACTAAATTTTTATTTGAAAAAAGCCTCCAAATAGGTATATGCTCTCTTCCAAATTGATGGCCTTTTACAACAGGCAATTTAAATACAATCATAAAAGCCAAAAACATCACAATAATGTTGAGAACAAAAATGCTTCCTATGTATCTTTGCGCAAAAAAGCCTGCTATAACTGACATTAAAGCATATCCCAATGTCCCTGCCATTCTTATAGGTCCAAACTTTTGATTAGTTTCACTTAAATATTCCAATGTTATCGTGTCACTAATGGGACCTGTGGAAGTTTGAAAAAAAGTAAAAAGAGTAATAACAAGTATAAGATAATAAAAATTACTGGATAAAGGATATAAAGCCATTGTGAAAATACTGCATAAAAATAAAATCTGCAATACAAAATTTTTGGATTTTGCCCTGTCACTGGTAATACCCCAAAAAGGCTGGGCGATTATAGCAACAAAAGGCCCCAATGACATAAGTATCCCAATAGCGCCCTTACTATAGCCAAGATAATCTAAATAAACAGGTAAAAACGTACCGTAAATCGCACCACCCATGAAAAAAACGGCATAAAATGTTATGAAATAGTAATAAAGCTTCTTATTTGTTACCATATAGTGCCACCTCTTTGTCCGTATTATTTCCCTCACGCAAAAGTCAACTTATCTCTTAACTTTATAATCTTGATTATACGAAAACTCGTTTTAAATAGCAAATATGTATTGGCACTTTATTTCATATGTAATATAATTATTACACGTGAAATAAGAATATAATGAGGGAGGGAAAGGCAGTGATATTTTACCTTACGATAGCACTTTTCATTACCACGGTAGTTCTAGTGGCAGTAATTGCTTTCGAAGTATCCAAAGTCCAAAAACAAGCAACAACTCTTTTTGAAATCAATCAAAAAACTCAAGAAAAATTGACATCCCTAAAAGAAAAAACCGAATCTATTGAAAAAATACTTGAAAACATAAAGTAAAGGGGGATTAGGATAAGCATAGCAAGCAGTATGCCAATAATATTTGTAATCATAATTTGGATTTTTGTTTTTCTGATAGGTATATCCACAATCTTATCTATATTTGCTTTTGTAAAAATTTCAAATATAAGAAAACAGAATGAGCTTCACATAAAGAAGTCTGACGAATTTTTCAATGAACTCGATATAATAAGAGGCAAGCTAGAAAAAATAGAAAAAACTCTTAAGGAAGTTGATTAAAATGTCTGAATATAATAAGCATCCTTCAGAATCTTATGACTCTAACAAGATTGTAAAAATTTTTGATGCCCTATCTCATCCTGTAAGGATAAAAATATTGGGTATTTTGTATGAAAACAGACAGTATATAAGTGAATTAGCAAGAAAGATAGGTATAAGTAGACCTCTTTTATATATTCACCTCCGGAAATTGGAAGAAGCAGAACTTGTAAAAGCAAGCATGGAAATTTCCAGTGACGGAAAAGCCACAAAATACTATGAACTAATCCACTTTGACTTAAGATTAACACCCCAGCTGCTTCATGAAATTTCTAAGGATATTAATTTAGAAGAGGAAAAATCTCAATAATTTTGTTGTTATGTCAAATTTTGCTCCATTAATTTACATCCCATCTTATCAGGATACTTTTTCATCATAAAAAGCCCAGACAGTGCTTTTCTGTCTGGGTTTTTTAAACTTCAGACAAAAGGAACCGTCCCCTTTGTTTAGAAATGGTAAGCAATTATTACAAAAATTACTGATTGAACTTTATTAGGACTCAACGGGTTTATTTTTATAAGTGACATTTTCCACTCGTTTATAATCTCTACCATAAAGTTGAGTATCTATGCCCCTTATTTTCCATTCTTTTTCCTAATTTATAAAGGTATATTTCCGTAAGTAATAATCGTAATAAAAATGTCCGTTATAAGTTGTCACTACCTTCCCCTTTGAAAAAATGTATTTGTTTTTGCCATCATCATAAACTTTTGAAATCGCCAGTGATACTGCATTTGTACCTGCAATCTCTTCTTTCAATATCATACCTTTTTTAAATAAAAATGGGTATCATCATAAGGTAAAACTAATTCTAGTATTACACCTTCTTTATCAGTTAACAAAAATATAAAGTTTTTAAAATCATTAATACCCCTTAAATCTTTAATGATTTTGTGAAAAGCTTTAATTAGTGAATCTTTTTCGCTATCTTCAGCAATTTTTACATTATTCAACACCATTAACCTTTTATCCGGCATTAATCCCCTTTTTAAACATCTCTCCCAAGATTGTTCAAAAAGTCTTTATGTGTCTCAAATCTTATGACCTCCCCCATATTATCCCTCCTATTTTACTACTTCTACATATTAATATAAATTCCTCCTTTGTTTACCAAAACTTTATATTTTGTAACATTGTTGTAATATTTCAATCTTATAATGTGTTGTATTAAAAAGAGCAGGATTTCTCCTGCTCATGTTTTAATATATTTTTACTTGTCTGTATCCATTGTCCAAAAATGTTACAGCAAACTTCCAAATTTTTTTACAAATCTCGTTTTAACGTATTGCGCCAAAGTCAAGTATGCAAGAAGCGTAGCTGCCAAGAACAAGAAGTATATTGCTGGTAGAGGCGTCATCCCAAGTTTAGCTCCAAAAGAAGTAAATGGCACAATCGTTCCTACTGTAACAGCTGCTGAGGTAAAAAGTAATAGTGGCCATGAAGCAATGCTTTGTATAAAAGGAATCTTCTCGGTCCTAAGCATGTGAACTACCATTGTTTGCGTCCATAAGCTTTCTACAAACCAGCCTGTTTGGAAAAGTGAAACAAATTGGAGTTTAAGTGCTTCAGGCAACAAGAAGTAAGAGCCACCTATAACCAACGGACCAATTACAAAAAACATCAAAGCATAAGTGGTTATATCAAAAATTGAACTAGTAGGTCCAAACCATACCATGAAATTGCCTATATTTGCAGCATCCCATTTTCTTGGCTTTTGTATATACTCTTTATCCATTGTATCCCAAGGCACTGATGTCATTGACAAATCATAAGTTAAATTAAGGAAAAGAAGTTGCAATGGCTGCATTGGCAAAAAAGGCAAAAATGCACTTGCTACTAAAACTGAAAATACATTACCAAAATTAGAACTCGATGTAATTGCAATGTATTTCATAATATTTCCAAAAATTTTGCGCCCTTCTACAACTCCCTCTTCTAATACCGTAAGACTTTTTTCTAAAAGTATTATATCTGCTGATTCTTTTGCAATATCTACTGCAGAGTCAACAGAAATTCCAACATCGGCTTCTCTTAGTGCAGACGCATCATTAATTCCGTCCCCCATATATCCAACAATGTGGCCTTTGCTTTGTAAGGCCTTTATTATTCTCGATTTTTGCATAGGAGAAAGTTTTGCAAAAATTGTCGTCTTTTCTGCTACTTCTGCTAATTCTTCATCTGTCATATTCTCTATTTCATTTCCTAATAGAATATTCTCTACAGCAATACCCACTTCTTTACAGATTTTCTTTGTCACTATTTCATTGTCACCAGTGAGAATTTTTACATCTACTCCATGTTCTTTTAAGGCTTTTATCGCATAAGGTGCAGATTCTTTTGGCGGGTCTAGAAAACCTATATAACCCATGAGAACCATCTTACTTTCATCCGCCACACTGAAAACTCCCTCTGGTGGAACATCATTTTTTTGAGCTACGGCAAGTACCCTCATTCCGTCTTCATTTAATTTTCTTACCATTTCTCTTACTTCTTGGCGTATTTCATCTGTCAAAGGAACAACTTCACCTTTGTACTCAGCGTATTCGCAGATGGAAAGCACTTCTTCAACGGCGCCTTTCGTTACAAGCTGCCTTTTCCCACCTTCGCTCTCTAAAACTACAGACATTCTTCGTCTTACAAAATCAAAGGGTATCTCATCAACTTTTTTGTATATTTTATCTAAACCATTAAAGCCCTTTTCAACTCCATACTCCAAAATAGCTACATCCATCAAGTTCCTTAGACCTGTTTGATAATAACTGTTAAGATATGCATGTCTTAAAACTCTGTCATCTTCATTTCCATGTATATCAAGATGTTTTTCTACAACTATTTTGTTTAATGTCAAAGTGCCAGTCTTATCAGTACAAAGTATATCCATTGCTCCGAAATTTTGAATAGCATCTAATCTCTTGACAATTGTCTTATGTTTTGCCATTGTCACAGCACCTTTAGCAAGGTTTGTAGTGACTATCATTGGAAGCATTTCGGGAGTAAGTCCAACAGCTACAGCCAAGGCAAAAAGCAATGCATCCAACCAATTACCCTTTGTAAGGCCATTTATCACAAAAACAATTGGAAACATAACTGCCATAAACTTGATAAGCACTTTGCTGACATTGTTAATACCCTTTTCAAAACTTGTCATTGCCCTATGCCCTACAAGGGACTTTGCCATTGAACCAAAATAAGTACGGTCACCTGTTGAAAGAACTACAGCAATAGCAGAGCCACTTACTACATTGGTACCCATAAAGCATATATTTTCTAAGTCTGAGAGGTTTAAATCCTTAGCTTTCCTTTTTTCTTCTTTTAAATCCGGATATTTCTCAACTGGTTCAGATTCTCCTGACAAGGTCGCTTGGTTTATGAATAAGTCCTTGGAAGTAATAACCCTAACATCTGCAGGTACCATATCTCCTGCTGCCAAATGTATTATATCACCAGGTACTATTTCTTCCATTTTTATTTCTCTCTCACCTGTATCTTTGCGAATAACTGCAGCAGTCGTGTGAACAAGGGCTTTCAATTTTTCCGCTTCTATATTGGAGCGGTACTCTTGAACAAAGCGAAGCAGTCCACTAACCGTTACCATTATAGAGATAATAATTATGGTGCTCCAATCTCTGTCTTGAGGTGCAGTAAAAAGTACATCAGTTATATATGACACAATTGCCAAAAATACCAATATACCTATGAAGGGATTAATAAAAGCTTTAATCAATTGAATATACCAAGGAGCTGGTTTTTCATGGGCTACTTCATTTAACCCATACATTTCAAGTCTATCTTCTGCTTCCTCAGAAGTCAAACCTTCTCTGTCTGTGCCTAATTGTGCCAAAACTTCATCTACATCTTTTTTCGCAAACTCAATTAATTGGGTAAGTATCGTATCTGTGAATCCATTTTTCTTTGCGATTTTGATCATTTCCATACACCTCCAAAACACAATAATAGACTAAGGCTGCTGAGTCTTTTGCAACCTTACAGTTACAGTATTTGTTTTTTTGTGAAAAACTTTCGCACTTAGACGATGGAATTAAAAGGAATTGTTTTGGAGGTATATGTAATAGGACACCAAAAGAAGGGATAAATAGGCATTTTAAGAAATAGCAAAATTTATTGAAAAGGCCACGTGTGAGAAGAATGGACGTGGCCTCAAACTATGCCCATCCTTCTTCAATGTCATATTACATATACCTTTATAGCTTTTACTACTACCTCCACCGTCCATTCTTCTCACCTCCGTTTTTTCGCAAATTAAAAAACCTCTCAACGAATGAAAGAGGTTTTTTAACATTTCAATTCGTTGAGCTTTGGCACTATACAGCTTTGGAGCATCCTCCAGCTGCATTAAGTAAAACCTTAATTCGGTAATACTTGTTGACCCGTTAGCATCTCTCGATGTTTCCGGGCAGCAGCGTATATCTGTATAGGAGCCTCACCTAACGATTGTATTAACTTGTGCCCTTCTACATTATATTCTTCTATTTACAATCTGTCAATCTATTTTGAAAAATTTTTTACAAAAACAACTTTGTAGCTATAAAATGGGTTAGATAAGAAAAAGTAATACCTATCGTTGAGCCCATTAATACATCTGAAGGATAATGCAGTCCAATGTATATCCTTGAAATCCCTACAAGTACTGCCAGCGAAATAAAGAACAGTGCAAGGCTTGGAAAAAACATTGAAAAAGTCATAGCAAGTGAAAAACTGGCAGTAGCGTGACCTGAAGGAAAAGAATAATCTTTTAAAAGATGTTTAAAAGTATTTGTATTAGCTAATACCATATAAGGCCTTGGTCTTGTATATTTTCTTTTTAAGAGCTGAACAAACAAATGGCTGCTTACAAGAGCAGTTAAAGCTTCTAAAGCAGAGGCTTTCACATTGTTTTTTCCGAAAAATATTAAAGATAAGCAAGAAAATATTGTAAAAAAAGGACCTCCTATATGAGTTATTTTAGGCATTATTTTGTCCAATATATTACATTTTATTCTTTTGTTTATATAGAAAAAAATGTTTTTGTCTTTGTCAAGAAGCACTCTTTTTATTTGCATCAGCAAAATCCCCTCCCTATAATCTCATTTCACTAATGCTTTCATCGAAATTTTTCAGCACAATTTCACACACTCTATCAGCGGAATTTTTATAAACCAATTCTTCCATTCTTTTTTCATATACTTAAGTTTATCAAGGTTTTCAAACAACAATTCTCTTAACTTTCAAAAGGATTTTATATTCTTTATATCTACAATTATATATACATTATCGTACTTTTCAAAAGCTTTTTCAACAGCCTTTGCTACTCTTTTATGGCCTGTTCCTATTTATCCATGGGCTTTCCCATAACCTTTGATTAAATTATCTTATGATAACATTAAAAAAACATTATAGGGATGTTAATTTTATGTTAAATTTTTTCTTACAAAATATTATACCATTATTTTGGCTATCCATTGAAAAAAAATAAAAAAGGGGAAATACCCCTTTAAGCAATTGCTTTCTTTTTAATTTCCTCGATAGCATTTCTAACTTGAGGAATTAGTGAAACTGCAAAACATATTGCCACTTCTACACCTATTATGCTTCCATTAACTAAAAGTGAATAAACTATAGGACTCATTCCTTTTGGCGCATAGCTTGCAAAAAAGAATACTCCGGATAAAAAGTGAGAGAAAAATCGTCCAAATCCGCCGACTAAAATTCCCAAACTCAGGTTTTTTCTAAAAAAGCCAGCAAGTCCTAATGCACCAAAAGCCAAAGGATAGTCAAGCAAAACTTGCACCCACTGGACTATAAAAGGGTCTTGAATGAGTTGTAAAAGCCCATAGGCCATCCCAACCACAATGCCTGGTCCTGCTCCATAATAATAGGCAAACACAAATAAAGGAAGCATACTGGCAGGTGTAATAGAACCTCCTTGAGGCCAGTGGTAAAACCTTATATAGGATAGCACAAAAGCGATGGCAATTGAAAGAGCCCCATAGACAAGCATCTTTGTGTCAAATTTGACACTTCTTCGCATCAGATATAAAAGAAAAGCTGCCAATAAAATTGCCAATATAACTGATAAGGTCACTGGTTTTATTTTGGCAAAATCAGAAAATATACTTATAATGTAGGACATAATAAAAAACACCTCCATGATATTTAGAGGCTATGTTCGCTGAAAAAAAATACCGCGAAATGCGGTATTTTTGAGCCGCATTCCCTACGGAGGCATTACCCTCATCAGGTTCCAAGGGTTTGGCATCAATGCCATCTCAGCCATTAAGGCTCCCCCAGCGGACATAACCACCTATTTTGTTTTCACCTTTAATTTATCATTTTCTGTAGTCTGTGTCAAGAATAATTATCAAATGCGGATGGCCAAGCTTTGTAGGTTGCTGACGTTTTGCACACACATCAAATGGTATTAACTTGCCATTTCTTCCTCTTTTTCAAACTGACTGTTATAGAGACTTGCATAAAAACCGCCTTTTTTAAGAAGCTCTTCGTGGGTACCTTGCTCTATAATATCTCCATGGTTCATGACAAGTATCAAGTCAGCATCCCTTATCGTAGAAAGCCTATGAGCGATTATAAAGCTTGTGCGCCCTTTCATAAGATAATCCATCGCTTTTTGTATTTGTATTTCTGTAAGGGTATCTACAGAGCTTGTAGCCTCATCAAGTATAAGAATCTTTGGATCTTTCAAAATAGCTCTTGCTATAGTTAGTAACTGCTTTTGCCCTTGAGAAATATTTGTGGTCTCTTCATTTAATACCATGTTATAGCCCCCTGGCAATGTCCTTACAAAACTGTCAACATGAGCTGCCTTAGCAGCTTTTATAACTTCCTCATCAGTAGCATCGAGACGGCCATATCTTATATTGTCCATAATAGTACCATTGTAAAGCCAAGTATCCTGAAGCACCATGCCAAAAAGTGAGCGCAAATCTTCTCTCGTAAAATCTCTTATATCATGCCCGTCAATCAAAATAGCTCCTTCATTCACATCGTAAAAGCGCATTAAAAGTTTCACTATAGTAGTCTTTCCTGCTCCAGTAGGACCGACAATTGCAACTTTTTGTCCTGCCTTAATAGAAGCTGAAAAGTTATTTATCACCATTTTATCAGGTCTATATCCAAAACGAACATTTCTAAATTCAACATTGCCTTTTATATCTTCAACTTTTACAGGCTGTGGATTATCTGAAACTTCCTCTTCTTCCTCCAAAAACTCAAATACTCTTTCTGCACAGGCAGCAGTTTGTTGCAGTATATTGGAAATATTTGCAATCTGGGCAATAGGCTGTGTAAAAGATCGGATGTACTGTATAAACGCCTGAATATCCCCCACTTCTATTGCATTTTTTATGACCAACCAACTACCCAAAACTGTAACCGCCACATAACCCAAGTTTCCTATTACATTCATAAGTGGCATCATAATACCTGTCAAAAACTGTGACTTCCAAGCTGCTCCATACAAAGTGTTATTTAATACATCAAACTTTTCAATGCTCTTTTTCTCTCCATTAAAAGCCTTTACTATATTATGGCCTCCATATACTTCCTCCACATGACCATTTACATGCCCTAAATAATCCTGCTGCTCTCTAAAATACATTTGTGAATGTTTGACAATAAAGGCAATTACCAAAGAAG
Organism: Clostridia bacterium; assembly: GCA_012840485.1. GTDB lineage: Bacteria > Bacillota > Thermoanaerobacteria > Thermoanaerobacterales > Thermoanaerobacteraceae > Thermoanaerobacter. The sequence goes on from DULG01000077.1 coordinate 62,244, forward strand.
ACAAAGGAATTATCAAAAGCGCCACTAAAGTCATAAGCCAGTTTATGGTAAACATCATAATCAAAACGCCTACTACTGTCGTCACAGAAGTAATTATCTGAGTCAAGCTTTGATTGAGAGTCTGAGTAATTGTATCCACATCATTTGTAATACGTGACAATATTTCCCCTTGATTTGTGCTTTCAAAATATTTCAAAGGCAGGCGGTTAATTTTTTCAGAAATTTCTTTTCTAAATCTATAGGTAACTTTCATCGCAACCCCAGACATTATCCATCCTTGCAGGTATCCGAATAAAGCACTTAAACCATATAAGCCTATGAGAATTAGAATTATCTTTCCTACATATTCAAAGTCTATGCCACTGCCTTGCCCTGTTATTTTATTCATTACACCTTCAAAAATTTTGGTTATGGCTTTACTGAGTATTTTAGGACCCGCAATGGAGAAGGAAGCACTAAGAGCTGCTAATATAAATACACTTATTATAGAAATTTTATAAGCTGATAAATATTTTATCAACTTTTTCACTGTGCCTTTAAAATCTCGCGCTTTTTCTCCACCGCGAACCATGCCATGGGGACCGCCTCCCATTCCTGGCCCGCGAAGTCTGGGCATCTGTTTGGGGTCTATTCTTCTATTTTCACTCATGCCAATTCCTCCTCCGACAGCTGTGATAAAGCTATTTCTCTGTAAGTTTGACAGTTTTTAAGTAGGTCTTTGTGTTTCCCTATGCCCACAATTTTACCTTCTTCAAGCACTATTATTTGGTCTGCATGCAAAAGAGTTGACACCCTTTGTGACACCATTATAACAGTGCTTGATTTTAGCCTTTCTCTTAAGGCTTTCCTTAAAGCTGACTCTGTTTTGAAGTCAAGAGCTGAAAAACTTTCATCAAAAATGTATATTTCAGGCTTTTTAACAAGAGCACGAGCAATGGAAAGCCTCTGCTTTTGCCCTCCTGAAACGTTTGTTCCTCCTTGTGCAATCTCTGAATCAAATTTCTTGGTCTTTTCATTTATAAATTCCATTGCTTGTGCAATTTCTGCTGCTTCTTTTACTTCCTCGTCCGTAGCCTGGTCATTTCCGTATTTCAAATTTGATTTAATTGTACCACTGAAAAGCCAACTTTTTTGGGGTACATATCCTATTCTGCTGCGTAAATCTTCCTGCCTTACCTCTCTTACATCTACACCATCAACCAAAACCTGTCCTTCTGTCACATCGTAAAATCTCAAGATCAAATTCACTAAGGTACTCTTTCCAGAACCTGTTCTTCCTATTATGCCTACTGTCTGCCCTGGCAAAACCTTGAAGTTTATATCCTTTAAAGCGTATTCTTCAGCACCTGGATATTTAAAAGATACATTCCTAAATTCTACAGTTCCAGCCATATTTTCATTAAATTGTTTTGGATTTTCTGGGTCTTTTATAGAAGGCTCTGTAGCCAAAACCTCAGCAATACGCTCTGCCGATACTGATGCTCTTGGTATCATTATAAACAGCATTGAGAACATCAAAAATGCAAAGATAATCTGTATAGCGTATTGCATAAATGCCATCATGTCTCCAACTTGCATGCTGGAATTTTGGATTTGGTGAGCTCCTACCCATACTATCAAAAGAGTAATTCCATTCATCACAAGCATCATAGATGGAAATATAAATGCCATAGCACGATTTACAAAAAGCCCTACTTTTGTAATATCTTGATTAGCTTTGTCAAAGCGCTCTTCTTCAAATTTTTGATTATTAAAAGCTCTTACCACCATTATTCCTGACAAATTTTCACGAGTAACTAAGTTTAATCTATCAATCAATTTTTGCATTAGCATAAACTTGGGCATCGCAATGGAGTACAATGCTGATATTATACCTAAAAGTACTATTACTGCTAAAGCTATAATCCAAGACATTGAAACACTTTTGCTAAGTGCTCTAAATACACCACCTATACCCATTATAGGCGCATAAAACACCATTCTTATCATAATTACAAGAAGCATTTGTATTTGTGTAATATCATTTGTAGTTCTTGTTATCAAAGAAGCCGTAGAAAATTTGTCAAATTCAGCATTAGAGAAGCTCTCTACTCTTGCAAATAAATCTCTTCTCAAATCTCTCGCTACTCCAGCTGCCACTTTTGATGCAAAAAATGCTACCATAATAGTGCTTAATGCACTCAGTCCAGTTATCAATAGCATTATAAGGCCAGTATGAAGAATGTAATCAGTTTGAATTTTGTCTGTATTTATGCCAATTGCCTTGTATTCTTCTTTTACAGCCATTGTTGCAGCTTGTATAACCATATTGTCACCTAAAGAAGCAAACTTTTTGTTCATTTCATCTCTTATTTGAATAAGTTGCTCTTCTGGCAGTTGAGAGATCATAGCAAAGAGGTCTACATTTGCCGGTATTTTCTTTCCATTAAATTCTATACTTCCGTTTTTTGCACTGACTTTAGCTTTTTCCACACCTGTAACAGCTAAAAAGGCTTTCCCCATAGGTAAATTTATTTTGTCAATTTCTGATTTATCTACGCTTTTAAGGACATATACAGGCTCTTTTGAAAGAATAGGATATTTTTTTACATATTTATCATAATCAGGACTGGATTTGTCTACTAATGTATAATCTTTTAAAATCTCTTCCTTTTCTTCAGGTGTAACAAATAGCAAAAGTTTATCCATTTCGCTTTTCCTTATAGCCTCAGGAACTGCATTTACTATGCCACCTTGCTGTATTCCATTGTTAACTATCTTGGACATATAGTCAGGCAATGACAAATCACTCATTGCTTGAACAAATATAAAGAACACTGCTAAAAAAATCAACAGAATATAGGGTTTTAAATATTTCGCCAGTTTTACCATACCAACACCTTCTCCTCCTAAAAATTTGCCTCGATTTCTTTTGTGAGAACTACTTCTTTTTAAATTTCTACTTCCTCAACTTATTTACTTAATTTTGTTATACTTCCTCACTATAAATCATGTTGTTTTTCCAATATTTTTTTCAGTGCTTCTAATCCTTCAATTATTTTATTAAGGTCTTGTGGGCTTGCTCTACTTATTAATTTTTCAAACTTCTCTTCAGCTTCTTTGAAATGTTTTTGAAAAGTATCTTTAAACTTAGGAGTCACACTGACATAAACAACTCTTCTATCTTCAGTGCTTCTCGTCCTCTCTACCAAGCCTTGCTTTTCTAATCTGTCAATAATGCCAGAAACAGTGCTATTGGAAAGCCCTAATCTCTGACTTAAGTCACTTACTTTCATTTCACCATAACGGGCTAAAATGCCCATAAGCATTCCTTGTGGTCCTGTAATGTCAAAATCTTTGCACTCGTATTTCATAGAATGCTTTATAATATTCATTATTTGTTTTAAAAGCTTAAGTATTTTCAATCCGTTGTTTATCTCTTCCATTTTCACCACCGCATTTTAAATTATTTCGCACACGAATATTTTGTATTCAAATATTTCTGATACAAAATATATTGTACTCTTCTCATAATAGTATGTCAAGATTTCTTAAAGCTTTTCAAAAAAATAAAATAAAAAAACCGCTAATAAAATTAAAAGCGGTTTTACATATTAGAAAAAATCTCTAACACTGCCTCCAGTTCATAAGTATTTACAACATCTTTTGCTTCAAGCCACCCCTTTCTTGCAATACCAATGCCATACTTTACATCTTCCAACCCTTCTACACTGTGGGCATCCGGACATATGGCAAATTTTACACCTTTATCTTTTGCATATTTTATATATCTCCAGTCAATGTCTAATCTATAGGGGCTGGCATTTATCTCAATTATTTTGCCGTATTCTTTTGCCGCGTCAATTACTTGATAGACGTCAATTTCATAGCTGTCTCTTGCCAGTAAAAGCCTTCCAGTCAAATGGCCTATTATCTTTGTGTATTTATTTTTAATGGCGTTTATCACTCTTTTTGTCATCTCTTCTTTAGTCATTCTAAAATGAGAATGTATAGAAGCTATAACCAAATCGAATCTTTTTAAAATTTCTTCGTCGTAGTCTAATGACCCATCCGGCAAAATATCCGATTCAATACCTTTTAATATGACTATATCATCGTATTTTTTGTTTAACTCTTCTATTTCTTCCCACTGTTTCAATAGCATTTCCTCTGCCAATCCACCGGCATAAAAAGCAGATTTACTGTGGTCAGTAATCGCTATGTATTTATATCCTAGCTTTCTCGCTCTCTCTACCATATCAAAAAGAGAATTTCTACCGTCGCTATAAGTAGTGTGTACATGAAATACGCCTTTTAAATCTTTTTCTTCTATCAAGGCAGGTATTTCTCCTCTTTCTGCCGCCTCAATTTCTCCCATGTTCTCTCTAAGCTCTGGAGGAATATAAGACAAATTAAGTTTATTAAAAATTTCCTCTTCAGAGCTGCATTTAATAAGGACATCCCCTTTAAAAAGCCCGTATTCGTTCATTTTTATGCCCATCTCTTTTGCTCTATGCCTCATAGCTGTGTTGTGTTCTTTACTTCCTGTAAAATGGTGAAGAGCATAAGGGAATTCCTCATTTTTTACTACTCTTAAATCTGCATTTATTCCTGAGTTTAGTGTTACGCTTGTCTTTGTATCCCCTTTTGCTATCACATCCCGTACCTCTTCATAGGAAGCAAACAAGTCCATAAGTTTTTCGGGATTATCAGAAGTAGCCAGTATGTCAATGTCTTTTACGATTTCCTTTTTGCGCCTTAGACTTCCCGCAATCTCACATCTTATAGTAAGGCCTGTCCCTTCCAAATAGTCTTTAAGCTTGACTGCTTCTTGATAGGCTTCAAAATACAAGTGCTGTCCTGTAAACTGCTTTATAAACTGTATTCCTTCAAAAATCTTCTTCTGTGTTTTTTCACCAAAACCAGGAAGGTCCACAAGCCTATTTTCAACACAGGCGTATTCTAATTCCCCAATTGTAGTAATATTTAATTTATCATAGAGGGTTTTTATCTTCTTGGGACCCAATCCGGGGATTTTAAGCATTTCTATAAGTCCAGGCGGTATTGACGCTTTTAATTCCTCATAATATTTAAGGCTTCCTGTTGTTATAAGCTCTGTTAGCTTTTTATTTAACGCTTCTCCTATGCCTTTTATATCTTTTAGCCTGTCTTCTTTCACAAGTGTCTCTATATCCTCATCAAGTACTTCTATAGTGCGAGCCGCATTGTAATATGCCCTCGCCTTAAAGGGATTTTCTCCTTTCAACTCCAGTAAAAGCCCAATCTCATTCAATATATCCACAACAGTTTTTTTATCCATAATCCACCACTTCTTTTTAATTATTTATATATAACTCAATGGTCCTCAAAAATTCATAAACATCGTCAATTTTCTTTGTCAAAAAATTTCTTATATAACTCCACTTTATATCAAGATATTGATGGGCAAGGACATTTCTAAGTCTTGCTATTTCTGCTATGGATTTGGCAAGCTCTATATCTATTACTTTTATTTCCCCTAATTTTAATATTATCTCTCTATAAGAATCGGGTATTTCAACATTTTCATTGGCAATCAAAATTTTTGAAATGTCAATAAGTGCATTGGCTATATTTTCAATCATCCTTTCAACATTTCTTCTAACTATCCTATCGGCATTGTATTCTTGAAAGCTCAACTCTTTATGCGCTTTTAAATCTTCCAATTCAATTTGTATAAATTCAATCCTTTTTATCACATTAATTTTATCAGAATCTTTAAGCATTTTTCTCCCTTCTTTCCTGTCTGTATCTATATATATCAAGAACAGTTTTTCTAAAATCTTCTGCCTCCATAGACACTTCAAGCATGTAGTTTATATAAAAATCATGGTCATTTATTATAATCTTTTTTCCTCTCAAAGCTTCCCAAGCAACAGTAGCATTGGCTATATTCAAAACAATAAGGTCAACATCCCTTTTAAGCAAATCCTCCAATTCATTCCATAAACCATAGACAAATTTCTCATCATATTCTTTAAGGTAAACTGCTATGTCAATGTCTGATTCCTTTGTAGCTTTTCCTTTGGCAACAGAGCCAAACAAAAAAGCCATAACTATATTCTCTTTATTTTTAAAAAACTCTTTTAAAGTTTCCAAATAATCCATTCTATCACCTGCTCTTTATCTCCATTATACCATAAAAAAGTTAAAAAATAATGGCACAATTGACAAAATTACTACCAATTGCACCATTGTAGATAGTTAAATCTTTACCCCCTCAAGACTTAATAAAAACTTTTTTATCTCAATCCCCCCTCCAAAGCCTGTCAAATTGCCATCCTTTCCTATAACTCTGTGGCAAGGAATTATAATAGGAATAGGATTTTTATTAAGAGCCTGCCCTACTGCTCTTCCTGCCTTTGGCTTGTCAATCAATTTAGCAATTTCTTCATATGTTTTAACTTTCCCATAGGGAATTTTTGAAATTTCACGCCATACAGCTTTTTGAAAATCTGTACCTTGCAAATCCAACTTTAAATCAAATTCTTTCAATTTCCTCTTAAAATACAAATCAAGTTGATGTATACACTCTTCAATATATACATTATTTCCTTCTTCAAATCCCTCTAATGAATTTTTGTTTTCAAAGTCAATGCGACATATACCTTCCCCTGATGAAAATATTGTAAGCGTACCAATAGGAGATAAAAATTTTTTATATATCACACTATCATCTCCTTAAAAATTTAAAAACTGGTAACTAAATTATATCACAATATAATTCACAAAAATATAATGTAAAATTTTTTGAGTAATCGTTTCATATTGATTTATCACTATGTCAATAGTCAGCGAAAATGTCATGATAAAAGTATAAAAATTATTCACCGAAAATGTCATTATTGTTACAATAATTAACTTAAAAATAGGATTTATTGTAATAAGACGATTTTAACGATATGTCAC
>DULG01000012.1 GCA_012840485.1 Clostridia bacterium
GAATTATTTCTACCACTCATTGGACTCAAGTCCGCATTTTAACATGTGTAGAATATCTTCTCAAGCACAAATAAGTGTGACTTTGAACACGTACACTAATCATTGTATAAGCAATTCCTTAGTGTTTATGTGCTGGATATTCAGTCAATGTCTATATATTTTAATTTTTATCCTTTAAATTACTTAACATTATTATATATTACCATTATTTGGCTTTGGGCAGCTTTATTTGGTGCACTTTTTGGCGTGCCCAAATTTCACTATTTCTTTCTCACACTATACCTCCATTACATAGGATTTATTATTATGGCATTTAAAATACCATTAATGTTTTTTATCGTTTCTTTTGCAACATCAGGTATTTTTTGATCTGATTCTATCACCATAATAGCTTTGTCACCTTTTGCATGCCTATATACTCTCATAAAAGCTATATTTATTTTATAATCCGCAAAAATTTTAGTGACATTTGCTACTATCCCAGGTTTATCTATGTGAGTGGTAACCAGTGTCTCATACTCCCCAGTAAATTCTACTTCTATGCCATTTATTTCTCTTAACAGGACATTACCTCCTCCTATTGAACAACCCAAAATATTATTTTTTTGTCCCTCTGAAGTAGTTATTATCATTCTGACAGTATTAGGATGAGGAGCTTCTTCATCACTTTCAGTAAATTTAAACTTCAGCCCTTGCTGTTTTGCTATTTCAAAAGATTGAGGTAACCTCTCATCATCTGGATCAAACCCTAATATACCTGCCACTAAAGCCTTATCTGTACCATGTCCTTTATATGTGCGTGCAAAAGATTCATACAAAATAAACTCTACTTCCTTTATGTCATCTTCTACAATTTTTCTTGCAATTTTAGCAAGCCTTGCTGCTCCCGCCGTGTGTGAACTACTGGGGCCAATCATTACAGGCCCCATTATATCAAATATAGAGTATTCTCTCATAAAAATCCCCTTACGTAAAAGTTTTTTCAACTATATTGTAGCCTTGCCCATATAAAAAAGCAATAGAGCAATAAGTCAACAGAAAAGATGGCTTATTACCTTATGCTGTTTAACTTTTTTACATTTAATGGCTTTAACTTTTGACATTTTAATAATTGGTCCTTAAAAGCAACGTCTATTGCTTTCTCTTTTTGATATTCTAGGTACATTTCTTTAAAAAACTCTTCTCCGTATTTTTCAAATAAAAGATCTATGTATTCATTGACATTTTCTTCATCGTATAAAATTTTCCCAAAAACAAAATTCTTGATTTTAGAGAATTTTAATCTCATGTTTAGTCTTCCTTTATCAAAACGGCTCTTGTAGGGGAGGCTTCAGCACCCTTAATCTTTAGAGGTGCTGCATGCAAAAAATATTCTCCTTCTTCTATGTCTTTGAGTCGAAGCCCTTCAAGAATAACTATACCCGCTCCTAAAAGAATTTTATGTGTCTCATGATTTGGTTGACTTCTTTCAATTCCCAATGCATCAATACCCACACCGACTATTCCTTTTTCTTTCAAAAACTGTGCACCACTTTTGTCTAAATAGACAAATTCAAAATCGAAATCCTCTCTAAAGGAATTTCTCGTTTTAAATAGTATAAAGTCCCCTTTTTGAATTTCTTTATCTTTTAAGTCTTCCTCTGTTATTTTATCAGATATGTGTGTAAAGTCAAATACTTTACATCTTGTTATGACCTTACTCAAATCTAAATTTTCTATAGTGTCTCCCCCTTTAATCATGTGTAGGGGAGCATCAATATGGGCACCTGTATGCATGTCCATGCTGATACGTGACTCCGTAACATCACCTTTATCAACAGTAATAGTATGTTTAGGCCTTTTTCCTTCTTTATTTTTGTAAACAGTCATATTCTCGTGAATTTCCATTGAAATATCATATATTTTCACTTCTTTTACCCCCTCCTCTTACATATTCCACCACATCCTGTTGTCCCGTAACAAAAGTTCATTAGCTTCTTTAGGTCCCCAGGTTCCCGGCTGGTAATTTGGAAAATCAGGAGCCTTTTCTTTCCAAGCTTCAGCAATTGCATCTACAAACCTCCAAGAATATTCTACCTCATCCCATCGCGTAAATAAAGTAGAATCTCCTCTCATGACATCATAAAGAAGTCTTTCATAAGCTTCTGGAGAATTATTTGAAATCTGACAATTTTGGCAAAAATCCATATTTACCGGTTCTATTGTTATATCTCCAGCTCCAGGCACTTTTGCATTAAATTGAAGTTTTACTCCTTCTTCTGGTTGAATCTTTATAACTAGTAAATTAGGTAATAAATTTTTATATTCTTTGAAATATAAAATTCCTGGCAAGGGCTTAAACTGTATTACAATTTGTGTTGACTTTTCAGGCATTTTTTTACCTGTGCGGATGTAAAAAGGCACTCCTGCCCACCTGAAATTTTCTACATGGACTCTTAATGCTACAAAGGTCTCTGTATTGGAAGTTGGAGAAACCTTGTCTTCTTGTCTGTATCCTACGTATTGACCTCTTACTACGTTTTTTCCAACCGATTCAGGAGTGAAAATCTCTAACGATTTCAAAACTTTAACTTTTTCATCTCTTATAGATTCTGTATCCAAGTTTACAGGTGGCTCCATTGCCGTTAAAGTCAAAAGTTGGAGCATGTGATTTTGCACCATATCCCTTAGAGCTCCAGCTTTTTCATAATACCCACCGCGATTTTCTATCCCGACTATCTCATTCGATGAAATTTGTACGTTGTCAATATACCTTCTGTTCCACACAGGCTCAAAGAACACGTTGGCAAACCTAATTACCATTATGTTTTGAAGCATTTCTTTCCCCAGATAATGATCAATTCTATATGTATTGCTCTCTGTGAAAACATCAGTTATCATCTTATTTAATTTTCGCGCCGATTCCAAATTTTCTCCAAAGGGCTTTTCTATGACCACCCTTTGCCATGAGGTTTCATTATTTACCATGCCATGCCTATAAAGTTTTTCTACAATTATGCCAAAATATTCTGGAGCCACTGCAAGGTAATAAACCCTATTGCCATTGGTATTATATTTTCTGTCAAGTTCATCCAAGAAATAAGTCAGTTCCATATAACCGTTGTCATAATTAAAGTCGAACCTTTTATAAAATATCCTCTCACTTAAATCTTGCCAGACTTTTTCATCAATGTCAAATCTCGAATAATTTTTAACAGACTCTAATACTTCGTTTCTATATTGTTCCTCTGTTTTATCTCTTCTACCTATAGAAACAACAGCAAAATTGTCAGAAAGAATCTTTTGATATCTTAAATTGTACAAAGCTGGCATCAATTTTCTATGGGTGAGGTCTCCAGTACCTCCAAATATTACCATTACATTAGATATATTGTTTTTTACCATAAAACCACCTTATATTAATTCTCTTTCACTTTAAACAAAATATGTTTTTAAAAATAATAATTATTTTTTAACATTTCTTTAGTGTTATATAATTATATCACACTTTTTAAAATTTCAAATGGCAGAAACAACAGTTTTTATTTAAAAAACAGGGAAAACCCTGCTTTTATACCTTTACACTATTATTTTCCCTTTATTTTATGAACAATATGACAAATTTTAAAAGGGACTTTGTGTAGTCCCTTTTACCTTATTCTCAGGTATACTTTTAAATAATTAATCATATTCTTAGCATTATCTTCATAGGTGTCTATATAAATATTCTTCCCATCAACTGTATAGCTAAAATCAGTAAAACCCTGATTTATAAGGTACTCTTTTACAGCATTTTTCCCCAAATCCCCTTGAGCAATAAGTATTTTTTCTCCTACATATTTTCCATTTACATATACACTAAAAGAATCAGAGGACACTTTCAAATTTGCTTTTCCATTGTCTGGCGTAACAACTATACCAGGGGCTATTGAATTTTGCCCGTATGGATAATTTAACATTAAACATCACCTCTACTTTATTTTACTCAAAAGAAATTAACATATTCTTAGCAAAAAATAGATTGTTTTATTATCTACAATCTTATATAATAACTGTAAAGGGAGGAATTGATATGTCAAAAAATAAAAAAATTTTGTACTTTATTTGCACAGGTAATTCCTGCAGAAGTCAAATGGCAGAAGGTTTTGGCAAATTTTATGGTGGAGAAGACTTTGAAGTATACAGTGGCGGCGTAGAAGCTCACGGCTTAAATCCAAAAGCTGTACAGGTCATGAAAGAAATAGGAATTGATATAAGCAATCAAACTTCCGATTTATTGGATGAAAATATCCTTTTTAAAGCAGATTATGTAATAACTTTATGCGGTGATGCAAGAGATAAATGCCCAGCCTTACCTCCTTCAATAAAGAGCCTTCATTGGGAATTAGAAGATCCTGCAAGAGCAACAGGTACAGAAGAAGAAATTTTAAACAAGTTTCGCGAAATAAGAGATATAATTAAAGAAAATGTAAAAAATTTAATAAAAGATATAAAGGAGCACTCCTCCTAATTATTCTGAGTGCTCCTTTACTATTACATAATTCCTGCTTCCTGATGCTTTTTAACTATTCCTTCTGCTAATTTATCCAAAGCTTTAAAGTCCTCTTCCTTAGGATATCCTTTTATATAAACTGGAGGTATCATCTCAACTTTTAAGTTATTAAGCATTTGAGAAAGCTGATCTATAGCCTTGCTTCCCCAGTTGTAAGAGCCAATAATTGAAACAAACTTTGTCTTTGGCTTTAAAACATTAGCTAAATACGATGCATAAACCACCATTGGATGAGGTCCTACTAGAACTGTTGGAGTACCTATAACTATTGTAGCAGCATCTACTAATGCCATGGCAAATTCCCCTATATCTGTAACAGACAAATCAAAAGGCTTTACGATGACGCCCTTTGCCACAAGAGCAGTCTGTAGGTATTCCACCATTTTTTTCACACTGCCGTGCATGGTAGCATAAGGTATTACGACTATATTTTTAGGTTTTGCATAAACCCATTCATTATAAGCATCTAAGATAAATTTAGGGTTATTGTACACAGGACCATGACTGGGAGCAATTATATCTATATCCAAATCTTTTATTTTTTCTAAGTTCTTTTCTATAAAGTTTCTAAAAGGCATCATTATTTCTGCATAGTATCTTTTCGCTGCATCATATACCTTACACTCATCCGCTGCATAAAGCTCAGAAGTCGCAAGATGGGAACCTAAAAAGTCACAGGTAAAGAGAATCTTATCTTCTATAAGATACGTAAACATAGTCTCTGGCCAGTGAACCCATGGAGCATGTACGAACTTTAGCGTTCTTCCCCCTAAATCTAAAGTTTCACCATCTTCTACTGTAATAAATTTGTCTTCAGGTATTAAAAGCAAATCCATCAAATAAGTTTTTGCTTTAGGGGTACATATAACCTTAGCCTCTTTATATTTCTCAAGGACTAAAGGAATACATCCCGAATGGTCTTGCTCGGCATGATGTGCTATTATATAATCAATTTTTTCTACATCCTTTAACTGTTCCATCAAAATCTCTGAAGTCACCGGATCTACACTATCTAAAAGGGCTATTTTATCCTTTCCTTCTACCAAATAGGCATTATAACTCGTACCATCTGGCAGGGGTATTAAAGAGTCGAATAATCTTCTTTCCCAATGTACTGCGCCAATTTTACTTACTCCTGGTTTTATAGTCATTGCTTTCATCGATGTCCCCTCCTATTTGTTAATTTCTCAACTATATTATAGCAAATAAACTTTTATAAAAAAATAGTTTTTCTTGCAAGTTTTTATTATATGCATTGTTCTACCAAACTTTTATGTAAAAAAACAATAAAATTTGACAAAAAATAATCAAGGGTATCCCTATCGTAAATAATTTATGTCTTGTCTTATGTCTAAAAACATACATGCCGAGCCATGCCCCTATTGAACCGCCAAATAGTGCTAAAAAGAAAAAGGTCTTTTCACTTATTCTCCAAAGTTTATGTAACGCTTTATATTTATCAATACCCATTAAAACAAAAGAAAATACATTTAAAGTTAATAAAGCAATTATTGCAATCTTGTTCATTACAACACCTCATAATAATTATACCACTTTATAAAAGGTATAAAAACTCAAAATATAGCTATCATAAAACTATGAAAAATATTGAGAGGTGTTGAAATGGTTACGTTGACTGCATCCCACATAGCATATCTAATAATGATTTTAATTATATTGATTTTACTTTTAATGAGAAAAGATATAATTTTACCCATAATATTAGCAATATTTTTAATTGGATTTCTATCAACTGGAAATATTTTGAAAGCAGTTCAAATACTTTACACTGCAATTTTTGTGTCAGGAAAAAGGCTGTGGCAAATCATAGTAATAATATCTCTTATAATATCTATGTCAAAAGCTTTAGATGACATAGGCGCAGATATAATCATAACGAAACCTTTTATAAAATATTTAAAAACTCCTATTTTTTCATTTTGGATAATAGGTTTTTTAATGATGTTTTTATCATTTTTTATATGGCCTGCTCCTGCAGTCGGCTTAATAGGTACGGTTCTCATCAATCCCGCTTTAAAATCGGGCATTGACAAAGTAAGCCTTGCCTCTATTGTTTCAATTTTTGGCTTTGGAGCAGCATTATCAGGAGACTTTTTCATACAAGGAGCTCCCTCTATAACAGCTAGGGCAACAGGTATACCAATTCACACATTAATATTGGCAAGTTTACCTATTTGGGCTACAGCTTCAGCTGTAAGCATTCTTATACTTTATTTTATTACCTTGCAACAAAGTAAAAGACAACAGCAAAACAATCATTTAGACGTTAATAGCATTGACAAACCTTCTCCTCCTTTTAGTAGTGTGGTGGTTTCAATAATTGCAGTAGGCCTTTTTATTTTAGATATAATTTTGATGCTTTTATTTAAAATTCACTCTAACGCGGCCACTGCTTTGATAGGTGGAACATCTATAATAGTTTTAATTGCCTCTACTTTAGTACAAAAAAATTTTCTAGATAAAACCCGTGAATATTTAAGAGAAGGTTTCATAACTGGAATGAGAACTTTTGCCCCAATTATAGTAATCAGCGCTTTTTTTCTCCTTGGAGAAACAAGTATGGTAAAAGAGGTTATAAGTCCTCATGCAAAAGGATATCTTGTAGATTTAGGAATGTATTTATCTCAGCACATTCCATTAAATAAGTACACTGTTTCTTTATTAGAATTTTCATTAGGAGTTCTGACTGGTTTATCCGGCTCTGGATTTTCTGGACTTCCTTTAATAGGTGCTATTGCTAAAACTTTTTCTTCAACTTTAAATCTAAACCCAGCGATTTTAGCTTCTATAGGGCAGATAGCCGCAATATGGACAGGAGGTGGTACAATAATACCTTGGAGTACCGTAGCTGTTTCTACAGTAATAGACGTAGAAGCCGAAAAAATCTCTAAAAAAAACATGGTACCTGCTATAGCAGGTCTTATAGCAGCATATCTTGTTACAATATTTTTATTATAATTACAAAGCCGAGGACTAAACCTCGGCTTTTAAGATATTCCCCTCATTATCAAATTCATCATACTATCTTTTTCTTCATCAGTCATTTTTCCCCACGTCGCTTCAAAAATCACCCCTAATCCTGGAATCCCATTTTCATTTTTGCTGTCAACCACCTCCTGAATAAAGCCTTTTATCTCCTCTTTTGTCCTTCCTTTTAAGTTGTTGAGCACTGCTTTCTCTATGTTCATAATATACCTCCAGTTGTAGGATTCACTAATATAATTCCCAAAATAAAAAATAATAAACAAAAAAGTTCCTAAAAAGGAACTTAAATAACATGAAATAAATATTTAAGTATGAGCAAAATGGCTATGCCTGCTATTCCAAAAACTCCTGTGACAAAAGAAGTGATTATATTTACTGGCAAAAATACTCCGAAAATTGAACCAAAGAAATTAAAAAATAAAAGCATAATAAAGCCTACCAATGAATTTAGCACAAATTTTAAAAGTAATCTCAAAGACTTACCCAAAAGCCATAAAATAAATATCAGAATTAAGATAGCTATAATAAACGAAAAAGTGCCTTCTATCATGTAACACCCACCCTTCTTTTCTTGTTTACATTATAACACATTTTGCAGATTAAAAATAAATTAATTTTACATTTTTTTGATTGATTCCCTTATATGAATCATATAAA
Source organism: Clostridia bacterium (assembly GCA_012840485.1). Lineage (GTDB taxonomy): Bacteria > Bacillota > Thermoanaerobacteria > Thermoanaerobacterales > Thermoanaerobacteraceae > Thermoanaerobacter. The sequence goes on from DULG01000012.1 coordinate 8,195, forward strand.
ATAGATAAGGGTAATAAAATTTATAGATAAAGGGGTATGATAATGGAATTATTAATCAAGGCATTTATAATGGGTATTGTAGAAGGATTAACTGAATTCCTTCCTATCTCCTCTACAGGACATTTAATAATTGTAGGAAGCTTTATCAATTTTACAGGTAAATTTGCTACAATGTTTAAAATTGTAATCCAGTTAGGAGCAATTTTAGCAGTAGTGTACTACTTTAGAGAAAAAATAATTGCTTCTTTTAAAAATTTTGAGCCTGGCAAATGGGGATTTAATCTGTGGTACAAAATGTTTATAGCCTTTATACCTGCAGCAGTGATAGGATTATTTACTCACCACTACATTGAAGAACATCTCTTTTCTCCTTTTACTGTTGCAATTGCGCTGATAGTCGGTGCAATAATGATGATAGTGATAGAAGATGTGTTTGGCAAAAGGTATAAAATTGGCAACATGGACAAAGTAGATACAAAAAAAGCTTTTTGGATAGGAGTAGCACAAGTCATGTCCCTATTTCCAGGCATGTCAAGGTCTGCTTCTACTATAATAGGAGGAATGGTTGTAGGCTTGTCAGTCAGAGCAGCAGCAGAATTTTCTTTCTTCTTAGCCATACCTACAATGTTCGCTGCTACAGGCTTTGAGCTAGTAAAAAATCTTAACTCGATGTCTTTATTAGAATGGGAAGCCCTTGCTGTAGGATTTATAATGTCATTTATAAGTGCTTTAATCGTAGTAGATAAATTTCTCTCCTATCTTAAAAAACACCCTTTAAAACCTTTCGCCTACTATAGGCTTATTGTAGGAGTCCTTATGTTATTTTTAATAGCACAAAAAATAGTAAGATGAAAAGGATAGGTACATTGACCACCTATCCTTTTCACTTTATTTATCTAATTCATCGTAAGCTTTTGAATACACTTCATAATCTTTATCGCTAAAAAGTATAAATCTCACTTCTTTTATATTACTGTCTTCAAGGTAATCAGATACCACTCTTAAGGCTATTCTCGCCGCTCTTTCTCCAGGGAAACCATAAGCTCCTGTGCTTATTGAAGGAAAAGCTATAGTTTTTACATTGTACTCATCAGCCAACTTAAGGCTTTCTATGTATGCACTTGCCAATAAATTATCTTCATTATGATTGCCACCTCTCCAAATAGGTCCCACAGCATGAATCACATATTTAGCCTTTAAATTGCCTGCTCCTGTTATAACTGCATGTCCAGTTGGACATCCCCCCTGCTTCTCCCTTATAATTCTGCACTCCTCAGCAATAGAAGGACCACCTGCTCTGTGAATCGCTCCGTCTACCCCACCACCTCCGGACAAAGAAGAATTGGCAGCATTGACAATAGCATCTACTTCCTGGTCCACAATATTGCCTTTTATCAATTTTATCTTCTCTTTCATTTCATCACCCTAATTTATGAATTTTTATAAGCAATTAAAATTATATCACAAAAAATATGTATTTTCACGTGGTAGTTTTCTTATACCTTTTTCCAATTATCCACAAAAAGATGAAAGATATAAATACAGAAATAGAAGCTGCCAAGAACAACTTGTTAACACCTATATAATCCATAATCGCTCCAAAAGTTGAAGGAGTAACTATAGCAGCTAAGGAAGAAAAGAAATAGTAAAGTCCTGTGTAAGTTCCTATTTTCTCTGCTGAAGTATAGCTTACAACAAGAGGATAAGAATTTATTGTAAACAAAGCGTTAAAAATTCCGGCAAAGGGCATTAAAATCTGGATTATTCTAAAATCCCGAACTACCATGAATATTAAAAACAATATTGTTTGCCCAACAACGCCAATCATCATCGTTTTCCTCTTGCCTATTTTTGTAGCAATAAAGCCTGCAGGCAATGCAAAAATTAAAAATGCCAATGCATAAAAACCCATAGTAAAAGAAGAAACACTTTCGTCTATCCCTAAGGCTATTTTACAATACCTTGTAAAGAAGGTCTCTACTGCAGAAAAACCTGCTATCATCATAAAAATTGATAAAAGAGTATAAAAAGGAGCTTTGTTTTCATCTCTTACTACAGTAATAAGGGCTTTTAAGATATTCTGTTTTTCTTTTTTCTCCTCACTTGTAATTATTTTTGGTTCTTTAATTGTGAGAAATAAGATTATTGGTATAACTATTGATAAAATTCCTGATAAAAAGAAAGGATATGCCTTATTTAGTTTGTAAAGTTGAGAACCAATAAAAAATATTATTAAGGCTCCTAAGCCTCCCATGAAATTTATAACACCATTAGCTTTACTCCTATGTTCTTCCTCTACAATGTCAGGCATTAAAGCGACCAGGGGCGTCCTATAAGTAGCCACAGCAATGTTAAACATCAAATCAATAGCAAGAAGTGCTAAAAGTTTTGTCTGTAAAGGAAGTAATGCGTACAAAACACCAGCAAGAGGCATACTAACCAGTATATATGGCATACGCCTTCCTATTGGCGTTCTTGTGTTATCACTCAAAGCTCCAAAAATAGGCAGTATAAAAAGGTTAGCAATATTGTCCCAGCTCATTACAAATCCAATTAATGTATTGCTTTTTGTAAAATTTCCAAGAAAAATGGGCATATAAGCGTTATAAGCTGCCCATATCATGGAAACTACCATGAAGCCAAGACCCAAGTTAAATATTTTAAAATAATTCAGACGCGAAGACATATTATTCTCATTAAAATAGTTAAGATGAGAAGCCATATTATTCTCCCTTCTTTAAAAGGTTTATTAAAGTCTCAGGGTCATTTGTGATAATTCCATCCACTCCCGCCTTTATCATCATTTCCATGTCTTCTTTTCTATCAACAGTCCAAGGGAACAACTTTATATTATTTTTCTTACAACCCTCTACCAGCTCAGGTATTATGTTAAAGTAAAAAGGATGAAGTGAATAAGCTTCCATGCGAATTGCCATATGCCATGGCTCTACCAGCCCGCATTGATAAAGAAGGCCTATTTTAAGTTCCGGTGCCATTTTCCTTACATCTCTTAAACTATAATGGTTAAAAGAAGATATAATTACCCTATCTTCAAAGTCATAATCCTCTATTGCTTTGACAAGTTTTTCTTCAATTCCTGGATAAAGCACAATACCACTCTTAATCTCTATATTTACCAGAAAATTTTTATGTCCAATAAGCTCAAAAACTTCATATAAAGTCGGTACTCTCTCCCCTGAAAACTTCTTGTCAAATTTTATACCAGCGTCTAATCTCTTAAGCTCCTTTAACGTAAAATCCTTAACAAAGCCAATTCCATCTGTAGTCCTGTCAACCCTTTCATCGTGTATGACTACAAGTTGTCCATCTTTAGTCAATTGCACATCCAGCTCAATGCCATCAGCTTCCATTTCTAAAGTCCTTTTAAAAGATGCCAGTGTATTCTCTGGCGCATTTTTAGAATCCCCTCTGTGGGCAATTACCAATGGTTTCATAAACACGCCTCCCTAAATTTTATTCACTAAACAAATTCTATCACACTTTCTTTTAAAAAGAAATTTATAAAACTATTTTTGCAAAATAAGTTTTTCCTTCACTGTGAAGAAAAACTATTATTAAATCTCTTTTTTTTAAATCCTCTGTCACATCATGTTTAAAAAACTCATAACTTGTCCTCTTTGCCAGTTCAAGGCTGGACAATCCAATAGCCTGTGGAAGATTTTCTTTTAGCCATTCTTCATTCTTTAAGTATTTTTTAAAGACATCCTGCATTTTTTTATCTTTTTCTTTGACGCAATCAGGCAAATCTTTAGCAGTATTAGAGTATAAAAAGTCAAACTTTATCAAGTCTTTTATTAATTCTTCATTAAGCTTCATCTTTTCAATAGAAAAGTTATGCAAAATATCATATAGTGTCTTTAAAGAGTGATTTTTATAAAGCAGTTTATTTATTTTCCAGTATTTATAAAATTCAAAATATAAGTCAAAAGGCTTATTAAAATAGGTCTCTAGGTACTCTAGTGTTTTTGTAAATTTACCTGAATTATAGTACTTGTCCAGAAGAAAAGCTATGCCTTTTAATATAACTAATTTTTCATAACTCATGTCTTTTGTATATAAAACCTCATAAGGAGGTTTACTGTTATAAACTATTCCAAACTCTTCTACTTTTTTTGCCAAAGGCGTTCCTTTTAGTATTTTTAAAAATCCCAGCTGTATTTCATCAGGTTTTAAGCTATATACGTCATCAAAAGCCTTACTAAAAGTTTCAAAACTGTCCCCAGGAAGCCCTGCTATCAAATCCACATGAAGCTTTATATTAGCTTCCTTCAAAAGCTTGATTCCTCTTAAAGTCCTTTCAATAGCAGTAGTACGAGATATCTTTCGGAGACTATTTTTATTAGTAGTCTGCACACCTACTTCAAATTGTATTCTATTTTTAATCCCTTCCAACTCTTTTACAAATTCCTCATCCACAAGCTCAGGGTTAACTTCGCAGTGAAATACAATATCTCCATCTATTTTCCTCATAATGCTCAGAATCTCTTTAGCTCTCTTTCTATTTGAATTAAAAGACCTATCAATAAGTTTTAAAATCTTCACCTTTTTATCTGCAAACCACTTTAAATCCCTTTCAATTTTCTCAAGGCTTTCATATCTTAGTTTATTGTCAATAGAAGAAAGGCAATAAGCACACTTAAAAGGACAGCCTCTTGAGGTCTCATAGTACACAAGCTTATTAGTCAAATCCTCCTCTTCTTCATAAGAAACTGGAATATCATTTAAGTTTACATAATTTTTTTGCGGTTGAATTATTATCTCTCCATTAGCTACATAGCTAATTCCCGGAACCTCTTTTATATCTTTCTTGCCTTCTATTGCTTCTAATAATTCTTTGAAGGCAATTTCTCCTTCTCCCAAAACTATATAGTCTATAAAACCCTTGGGCAAAAGATTTTCTACATCATAGGAGACTTCAGGTCCTCCTAAGACAAGTATAACCTCTGGCAATATCTTTTTTATATTCTCAGCTAAATTTAATGCTATTTCAATATTCCATATGTAACAGGAGATTCCTACTATATCAGGCTTTTCCTCACTAACAGTCTCCAGCATAAAATCTGTACTGTCATTTATAGTAGTATCAAAAATTTCTATATCATAGGGATAACAAAACTTTTTTATGTTTCTTATAGCTAAATTAGTGTGATAGTATTTTGCATTGATCCCTATAAGAAGAGTTTTCATATATATCCCTCACATTTATTCCATTTTACAAATATATAATATATGTATTTGCCCAAAAAAGCAAACAATATACAAGTATGTTATAAAGCTTCGCAGATTTCTAACGTTTTTCACATATTGAACACAATAAAGCCAGAATAAAAACACTAGCCTTTAATTTAGCCAGTACTTTTACATTTCTCTTTTTCTTTGATAAATAGAATGCTAACTGTAAAAATTAGAATAATCAGAACAATTGCAATTAAAAATAAAAACAAATTCACATTTGCCATCTCCTTAACAAATTCTCAATAACGCACTTAACTTAATTTCATTATACTATAATTTTTTATTCATAGCCTATTTTCCTTCACAATGAGATATAATATTGTTAGGTAAAATTTCGTGAAAGGGTTGAATAAAATGGATTTTATAAAACTTAATAAACTGTGGCTTATACTTATCTTAATTGCCGGCATATTCTCTATTTTATACCTCTATTATACATTATTTCCAGGAAATATACCCCATGAAGTTTACGAATATTTTTCTCCCTCTGAAATTGCAAAAACTCAAAGGTATCACAAAATAAATCGATTAATTTACATAAGTTCCTTTATAACAAAAGCAGCCTTTTTAATATGGTTTGCCTTTGGAAATAGTGCTATTAAGCTTTCCCATTATACAGAAAAATTATCTTCAGGAAAATATTATTTAAGTATTTTTTTCTACTTTATCGCCTTATGGATAATTTTAAGATTAATTTCCTTACCTTTTAACCTAATTCACCATTCTGTCCAAGTTGAGTGGGGCTTTTCTATCCAGACAATGTCTTCCTGGTGGATAGATTACTTTAAAAGTGCCACTTTAGATTTTACTTTTTCTTCAATTGGAGTATTGCTTTTATTCATAGCTTTAAATAAGTGGCCTAATAGCTGGTGGATAAGTGCTACAGTTTTTTTGACAATAATAATGTTTGTGCAAATTTATGTGTATCCTACCTTTATAACACCCTTGTTTAATAAATTTACCCCCGTTGAAAATCCCAAAATAATAAATATGGTAAAAGAAATTTCAAAAAATGCAGGAATAAAAATAGATAAGATTCAAGAAATGGACGCAAGTAGAAGAACCACTCTTGCCAATGCCTATTTTTATGGTTTCGGAAAGACCAGCAAAATCGTCCTTTATGATACTTTACTAAAAAATTATCCAGAAGATGAGATAAAGGCAGTTATTGCCCATGAAACAGGTCACTGGAAGGAAAATCACGTGTTAAAAAGTCTATTAATAGGTATAATAGGGCTTGTAATAGGTCTTTATTTCTTCAATATTTTAATTCATTCAAGCATTTTAATTTCTTATGGCAAAAAAATAACTCCTGCGGTTTTATCCCTAGTGTATTTATTTATTTTGCTAATAAATTTTGACACAAATCCAATACAAAATTACATATCAAGGCAAATGGAAAAACAGGCAGACCTATTATCTGTGCAATTCCTTCATAACAAAGAGCCTGTAATAAAACTTCAAATTGACCTTGCCAAAAAAAGTTTATCAGACGCATCTCCTCCCCCTTTTATAGAGTGGTTTTCTTATTCCCATCCTTCTACAATCCATCGAATTGAATTAGTAGAAAAGGCAAAAATCAAATAATTCTTTTACTTTCTTGACATATGTTGCCATAAAGGTTACAATAATATTAACAACAGTTTCAAGAGGTGATTTCTTATGAAAAAAATTGCTATATTGCTTGAAAATATGTATGAAGAACCCGAATTGTTGTACCCTTACTATAGGCTCAAAGAAGAAGGATATGAAGTGCACTTAGTAGGAACAGAAAAGGATAAAATATATACAGGAAAACATGGATACCCTATGAAAAGCACCCATTCTTCAAAAGAAGTAAAAGTAGAAGATTACGAGGCGGTAATAATACCCGGCGGTTACTCTCCTGATTATATGAGAAGGTGTAGTGACACCATTAATTTTGTCAAGGAAATGGATAAATTGCAAAAAACCATTGCAGCCATTTGTCACGGTCCATGGATTATGGCTTCCGCCTGTAATTTAAAAGGTAAAAAAGTGACAAGTTTTTTCTCAATAAAGGACGATTTGATAAATGCAGGAGCTCAATATGTGGATGAAGAAGTAGTTGTAGATAGAAATCTAATAACCTCAAGAACTCCAAATGATTTGGTAGCTTTTGTAAAAGCAATAATTGAAAAAGTTAAGTAGTTTTTCTCCCTACTCTGGGTAGGGAGTTTTTGTTTTATAAATCTGCATAATGTTCAAGGGAGTAAAGATCTTTTATTATAATTTTTTTCCCTTCTATCTCAATCAAGCCTTCTTTTTTCAATTTATTTAACCCTTTTGTCACCGTTACCCTATCACATCCTATCAAGTTAGCAATATTTTCGTGGGTTAAAGGAATATCTATTACATAGCCTTTTTCAATTCGTTTACCTTGTTGATAAAATAATCTAATCAAAAAGTCACAAAGCCTGCCAAAAGAATCTTTAAAAATTAAATCACTCAGTTGCATAGTAACAATCCTAAATTTTCTACTCATGCTACGAGCAATGTATTTATATAAGTCAAGGTTTGTATCAAGAATTGCATTCAATTTATCTTCAAAAATAATAGAAACTTCACTTGATTTTATAGCTTGTCCTTCAATTAAATCTAACCCACCTCCTAGATAAGAAAATTCTCCAAATATTTCTCCCGGCTGCAACAAATAGAGGACTTTTAACTTACCATTTTTATTTGAAATAAATTGTTTTATTAATCCTTTTGTTACTATGGCAATATATGTTCTGTCACAATTAATCGTTATAATCTCATTTTTTAAAAAGCTTTTTCTGTATCCATAAGAGGCTATATCGAGAAAAAATTTTCTCATCTCTTGCTGACGGTTTATATCAAACATTTCCGTATATAAAGAACTTATAGCCATTTTTTCTCCCCCCCATATTTTTACGTTAACTAGAAATTTTGAAGCTACGAACACCTTTCTTTGTAATTAATTATACTATTTTTAAACTAATATTTCTACAATTTTTAAAAGGCATGGAGATTTTTTCTCCATGCCTTTTAAATGGTTACTAAAAATTTTCTCCAATCACCTGCTGGAATATAAATATAGGGTTCCTTTTGAATATCTCCACTGTACACATAAACATCTATATATTCTTTGACACCATCTTCATAATATACTTCTTTCTTTTTCCTAAATACATGTTTTTATTGTTATTTCCAAAACACAACTCTAATTCCCCTATTTGTGGCAAAACAGTGCCATCTCATAGAAAGTAATAATTTCCCCCATATTTTACTTTTCCCTTCCAATAATGCAGGGAAATTAAGGTGATATAAAGTACCATAAATGTATCCTTTTTTAGATCTTTTACTTTATCTTTTAAATATTTATTATAATTCGGAAAACCTCTCATTAAAGTTCCATACACAAATAATTTTTTTATTTCTCCTATATGATCATCCTTTAATTTTTTTGGCAATTACCTTTATTGCAGTCTCTATAGCTTTAACCATATCTCCCAAAGACATAGAAGGGGTAAAAGGTTTATCCAACACTTGCACAGGCAAATAAGGTATGTGAATAAACCCTGCTTTTATGTTTAATTTATTTTTGTGAATGTAATTCAAAATCCCATACATTAGATGATTACATACATATGTCCCTGCTGTATTAGAAATTGAGGCTGGTATATTTTCTTTTCTTATCTCTTCTACTATCTCCTTTATTGAAATAGTAGCAAAATAGGCTGGAGCACCTTCAGGATCAATTGGCGTATCAATAGGTTGTTGTCCTATATTATCTGGAATTCTCGCATCATCTATATTTATAGCAACTCTTTCAACACTTATATCAAATCTTCCTCCTGCTTGGCCAATGCTTAAAACTGCATCAGGATTTACCTCCTTTATTTTCTCTATAGCTTTTTCAACAGAGAGATAAAAAACAGTAGGAACCTGAATCTTAATTATTTCTGCCCCCTCTATATTGTCTTTTAAATTTTTTAAAACCTCATAGGAAGGATTAATTTTTTCTCCTCCAAAAGGATCAAAAGATGTTACTAATATCTTCAATTTGACATCACCCTTTCAAAAAATTATTAAAATGCCCAGAAATACATTAATACAATGTGGATAATAAGCATTGTAATAGCTACAGGTACTTGATATTTTATGACACCATATTTTTTATCTTTAATTTCTAATATAGCAGTTGGAACTATGTTAAAATTTGCTGCCATTGGGGTCATCAAAGTTCCACAATATCCTGAAGTCATACCTAAAGCAGCTACTATCACTGGATTTCCTCCCTGCGCTATTACAAAAGGAATTCCAATACCTGCAGTAATGACTGCAAATGCTGCAAATGCATTGCCCATTATCATAGTGAATAAAGCCATTCCTACACAATATGCAATTACACCTAATAGGATATTCCCTTCCGGAATAACCGTTTTTATCCCACTTGCTATCACTTCACCTACGCCGGCAGCTGAGAAAATAGCTCCTAAAGCAGCAAGAAGTTGAGGTAATATACTTATAGGTCCTACCAATTCCAACAATCTTCTACCATCTTCAGCCATCTCATTAATTTTACCTTTAGTGATAATTAAAGCTAAAATTCCTGCTATCAATGTAGATATCCAGAAGGCTACCAATGACCCTAATTGTTTAGTCCATATTTGAGCAACTATAAATGTAACTATTCCAAGAGCTAATGCAGGAATAAAAATTGAATTGCCAATTTTTTGTGACATTTTTTCTTTAAACTTCGGAGTAGATTCATCAAATTTGCCAATTTTAACTAATTTGAGTGCAGATAAAACAGTTAATAAAATAACCATGTAGCCAACATAAATGTTGGGTATAGCGATGTTTTTATTCCCCCACAATAAACCTATTCGGCTAAACGTAAAAATTACCCCTAATATCCCCCAAAATAAGGCTGTAGCAATTTTGGAGGGATGGTTCTTTTCCTTCAAAGTGGCATAAGCTGAGTAAAAAGAAACTATACCCATCATGATGTATAGGATTTCAGTAAGAGCATCTTTAAGCATCTCCAATTCCTCCTTTATCCATTTTGCTTATTTCCTTATAACTCTTTGATTTTATTCCATATTTTTTATCAAACTTTTTATCATAATAGAAAAACTGCAAACTGCCAACAACCATTATTAGTAAAGCAATAGGTATTGAAGCCTTAGCAATATCTAAAGCCCCCACTGTATAATTTAATTCTTTTAACACACCTACAATTAATAATACGCCTCCTGCAGCAACGAAAGCATTTTGTCCAAAAAAATTACCATAATTTTCTACAGCTGCTTCCAAGCCTTTAATCGCCTCATGATCTTCACTCTTTATTTCGCCATACCTATTTCTCGCTGCTCCCTCTGCCATAGGTAATATCAAAGGTCGTATAAATTGAACATGACCTCCAAGCCTTAATCCAAACATCGCTGCCAACGTCCTAAGTACCAAATATAAAGCAGTTACTTTTCCTACTGTAGCTGCTTTTATTCTGCTTATCACGTATGCTGCTCTTTCTCTTAAACCATATCTTTCTAAAATTCCAATTACAGGTAATGAAACAATGAATATTGACATATATCTGTTATCTACAAAAGCTTTCCCTAAAATTTCCACAACCTTAGAAAATGGGATTCCTGCTATTAAGCCGGTTATAACGCCACCAATTAAAACTACAGCTAAAGTGTCAAGTTTTAACACAAAGCCAATTATGATAATTAAAATGCCAAGAAGCTTAATCATAAACTATCCCCCTTTAATTTTTTTTGTAATTATATCACACATTATAAATAAAACTGTGGCGAAAACTACAATTCTATAAATTTTCTAATTATAATTATTGGAGTCATAAACCTTATTGTACGCTCTTCATTTACTATATTATCTTTATTTTTTAAATACAACTCTGTATAATTTTGAAAAAAATACCTAGGGAGATAACCCCTAGGTGATTTTTCTATAAGATACTTTTTGGTGGAGCTGATGGGACTTGAACCCACAACTTCCACAATGCCATTTTGACCAGGTATTTTTTATTTATTTCTATTTGTTTTTAAAAAGTTCTTTTATATTTCTATCAAATATTAAATAACATGTCGGCATATGTTGGCAGTGGCCATAATTCTGCATCTACGATAGTTTCAAGTTTATCGCCAGTTCCTCTTAAAATACCCATTTTTGTAAATATTATATCTCTGTAAAAGCAAGCCTTGCCATAAGAATCACTATTCATATTTGAAGCTTCATTAACTGCATTTTCAAGTTCAGCTATGTTTTTCTTAAATTCACTCATTAGTGAAGAAACTTCTGCTAATAATTCACTTTGTACACTTATATTAACATTTAGCCCTGTTGCTCTTACAGAATTTATTGATTCTGCAATTTTTGTGGCGAAATTTATTACCGCTGGCAGTATTTGTCGCTTTGCTATATCCAACATTGTCAACGCCTCAATATTAATTGTTTTTATATAATTTTCGAGTAAAACCTCATAACGTGATTCAAGTTCACGTTTGCTTAATACACCGTGTTTTTCCATGAGTTTGACATTCTTTTCTTTAATTAAAGCAGGAATAGCTTCAACAGTTGATCGAATATTTGGAAGCCCTCTTTCCTCCGCCTCTTTTACCCATTCTTCTGAATACCCATTTCCATTAAATACAATTCTTTTGTGCTTCTTTACAATTTCCTGAAGCAACAATTGTACTTCTTCATTAAAATTACTAGCTTCCTCTAGTCTATCTACAATTTCAGATAGACTTTCAGCAACAATAGTGTTTAAGATAAAAGTAGCAATTGCAATTGACGAAGAAGAGCCAACCATTCTAAATTCAAATTTATTTCCTGTAAATGCAAATGGAGATGTTCTATTTCTATCTGTAGAATCCTTCGGTAACGTAGGAAGAGTAGATACCCCTACTTTCAGTACACCACCCTCTTTTGAAGTTGTTGCACCACCATTTTCAATTTGTTCAAGAATGTCTGTAAGCTGTTCACCAAGGAAAACTGATATAATTGCGGGTGGTGCTTCATTTGCACCAAGGCGGTGGTCATTCCCTGGTGTTGCAGCTGCTACTCTGACCAAATCAGCATATTCATCGATAGCTTTGATTATAGCACATAAGAATACTAAAAATTGTGCATTTTCGTGAGGTGTATGTCCTGGATCTAAAAGATTTTGCCCATCATCAGTGCTCATCGACCAGTTAATGTGTTTACCAGAACCATTGATTCCTGCAAAAGGTTTTTCGTGCAAAAGGCATACAAGTCCATGCCTTAAAGCAATTTTTCTCATTAATTCCATTGTTAATTGATTATGATCTGATGCAATATTAGCTGTATTGTATACTGGAGCAAGTTCATACTGAGCAGGAGCAACTTCATTATGTTTAGTTTTGGCAGGAACCCCCAATTTCCATAGTTCTTCGTCCAAATCTTCCATAAATGTTGATATTCTTTCTTTGATAGAAGCGAAATAATGATCTTCCATTTCTTGACCCTTTGGTGATCGAGCCCCAAACAACGTTCTGCCCGTAAGTATAAGATCTTTACGTTTATCATACATCTTTTTATCAATTAAAAAATATTCCTGTTCAGGTCCTACAGTGGTAATGACCTTTTTTACTGTAGTATTACCAAATAATCTTAACACTCGAAGAGCTTGCTTTGATAAAGCTTCCATAGAGCGCAGTAAAGGTATTTTTAAATCTAGCGCTTCGCCAGTATACGAACAGAAAGCAGTAGGAATATAAAGGGTGTTATCCATGATAAAAGCAGGCGATGTACAATCCCATGCTGTATATCCTCTCGCTTCAAAAGTAGTCCTTAAACCACCTGATGGAAACGAAGAAGCATCAGGCTCACCTTTAATTAATTCTTTTCCTGAAAATTCAGTTATTACTTTGCCATCTTGAGTAGGAGAAATGAAAGAATTGCGTTTTTCCGCAGTGATTCCCGTTAATGGTTGGAACCAATGTGCAAAATGAGTTGCTCCTTTCTCAATTGCCCAGTCTTTCATTGCATTTGCCACAACCTCAGCAACAGCTGGTTCTAGGGGAATTCCTTCATCAATTGTTTTCCTTAAAGCTTTGTAAGTTGCCTTTGGAAGACGCTCTCTCATAACTGAATCATTAAAAACATTTGAACCAAAAATCTCACTTAAAGTATGTTGCATTATATAACCCCCTTTTTTGTTCTATACACATTAATACATTAATACATTAATTAGTTAAAGTTAAAAACTAAAAATTTTGGAATTTCTCCCCTTTTTTTACCTTTCTATTCATCATCTCCTCAATTTTATATTTGTAAACATATCATATTTTTCTGATAGCATCAATTAATTTTTTGTGAAATTTTTTTTAATTTTTTATTAACGCTTTTATTGAAAATTTCTAATATTTTTACTTATTGTCGATATCCATTTTACAAATTCACTAAAAAGTAAAAATATTGAAAGCTGTGTTGAAAATAATTTATGAAATTTTGTATTATATATATTGCAATATTAAAAAAATGTATTATAATTAACATTAACACTTTAATTTAGTATTTGTGAGATTTTTCCTGCAATTCGTGGACAATTTTAAGCAGTAAACATTTTCGTTTTATGCAACTTTCAAAAAAAATATTGCATATAAAAATTTTTTAAGGGGGTTATAAAATGTTGAAGGAAGGTTATGTAAGAATACCTTCGGGATGTGCTATAAGTGGTATAATCGATCGCACTGGTCGTCTATTTTCAGGGCAATCTATAACAGATTCTATCGCGACAATGCATGATAGATCAAATGGTCTTGGAGGTGGTTTTGCTGCATATGGCATTTATCCTGATTTTAAAGATTATTTTGCATTTCATATGTTTTATGATGATTTGATAGCTAAACAGGAAACAGAAAATATTTTAAAGGCAGATTATATAGTGGCTTTAGAAGAAAAAATACCAACGCGAAAAACAGCACATATTAAAAATGCACCATTAATTTACAGATATTTTGCTATACCAAAGCCAGAGAAATTGAAATTGTCAGAATTGGATGAAAATGAATTTACAATTAAATTTGTATTTAATATAAACAGTAATATACCGGGCGCATATGTTTTTTCTAGCGGGAAAAATATGGGAGTATTTAAAGCGGTAGGTTACCCAGAAGATGTTGCAAATTTTTATAAATTGGAATCTTATAAAGGATATATGTGGCTGGCCCATGGTAGATTTCCAACAAATACACCAGGATGGTGGGGTGGTGCACATCCTTTTAATCTATTAAATATCTCTGTTGTTCACAATGGCGAGCTTTCTTCCTACGATACTAATCGTAAATATTTAGAAGAGTTTGGATATATTTGTACATTGCAAACTGATACAGAAGTTGCGGCATATATATTCGATCTTTTATTAAGAAAACATGGTTTACCAATAGAGCTTGCATGTAAAGTAGTTGCATCGCCTTTGTGGAAGCAGGTTGAGAGAATGTCGCCAAAAGAAAAATTTTTATACACTAACCTAAAAGTAATTTATGGGAGAGCACTACTAAATGGTCCATTTTCAATGATAATAGCATATGGAGATGGCTTTATAGCAATAAACGATAGAATTAAACTAAGGCCACTTACTGCTGCAAAAAAAGGCGATATGATATATGTAGCCAGCGAAGAGTCAGCAATAAGGCAAATATGCAAAAATCCGGAAAGCGTATGGATTCCTAGAGGTGGAGAACCTGTTATAGCTGAGCTCATACGTGATAACGAAAAAGAAATGTATTCTACAAAGGAGGTTACTGCATGAGTTTAAGCTATCTTACTCCAGAATTTAAAGTACTCAGAGATTACGATAAATGCATTAATTGTAAGGTTTGCATGAGGCAGTGTTCATTTGAAGTTCACAGTTATGATGAAGATCTAGATAAAATGGTTTCAAATGATATGAATTGTGTAAATTGTCAAAGGTGTGTTCTCTTGTGTCCAACACAAGCTCTTACAATTATTAAACATCCTCAAACATTTAAAGAACATGCTAATTGGACTTACGATGCTATAAGAGATATATACAGACAGGCAGAAACAGGTGGAGTTCTTCTGTCATCTATGGGAAATGATAGGCCTTATCCTGTATATTGGGATAAAATGGTTATAAATGCAAGTCAGGTTACAAACCCGTCTATAGACCCGTTGAGAGAACCTATGGAATTAAGGGTGTATTTAGGTAGAAAGCCTGATAGGATAGAAATAGACGAAAACCTCAATGTTAAAACAAAAATGCCTCCTCAACTCAAACTTGAGACACCAATAATGTTTTCAGCAATGTCTTATGGATCAATAAGTTACAATGCTCATGCAGCTTTGGCAAGAGCTGCTGAAGAGCTTGGGATACTTTATAATACTGGTGAAGGAGGGCTTCATAAGGACTTCCGCAAATATGGGAAAAATACAATTGTACAGGTCGCATCAGGTCGTTTTGGTGTTGATAGAGAATACCTTAATACTGCGGCGGCTATTGAAATAAAAATTGGTCAAGGTGCAAAGCCTGGGATAGGTGGTCATTTACCCGGTGAAAAGGTGAGTGAAGATATCTCAGCAACAAGGATGATACCATCTGGAAGTGATGCTATATCTCCTGCACCGCATCACGATATTTATTCAATTGAAGACCTTGCGCAATTAATATATTCATTGAAGGAAGCTACCGATTATCAAAAACCTGTTGGTGTAAAAATTGCAGCAGTCAATAATGTTGCGGCAATAGCTTCGGGAATAGCGAGAGCTGGAGCGGATTATATAGCAATAGACGGATTTAGAGGTGGTACAGGGGCTGCTCCAAAGAGAATAAGGGATAATGTAGGAATTCCAATTGAATTTGCAATAGCTGCTGTAGATGCAAGACTCCGCTCTGAAGGTATAAGACATACAGTATCTTTAGTTGCAGCAGGTAGTATTAGAAACAGTGCAGATATAGTCAAAGCAATAGCTCTTGGCGCAGATGCTGTCTACATTGCAACAGCTGCTTTGATTGCTTTAGGATGTCACATGTGCCAAAAATGCCATACTGGTAAGTGTAATTGGGGAATTGCTACACAAGATCCTAACCTTGTAAAAAGATTAAACCCTGAAATTGGATATAAACGTCTTGTTAACCTTGTTCAAGCATGGAGTCATGAGATAAAAGAAATGCTTGGTGGAATGGGTATAAATGATATTGAAAGTCTTAAAGGCAATAGGTTAATGCTTCGTGGGATAGGAATGACGCAGAAGGAACTTGATATACTTGGCATTCTTGCTGCCGGCGAATAGGAGGTATTTTTGTGAAAAAGGTTTATGTAAAAGAAGAAGTGTGCGTGGGATGTAGATTATGTGAAGTATACTGTATTACATCTCATTCAAAGTATAAAGATGTTTTAAAAGCATATAAGTTGGAACCCCAAAGGCCGACACCACGAATTGTTATAGAGGAAAATAGACCTGTATCTTTTTCGCTTCAGTGTAGACATTGCGATGATGCGCCATGCGTTAAATCATGCATAACAGGAGCGATGCGAAAAGATCCATTAACAGGTGTTGTAACTTGTGACACAGATAAATGTGTTGGATGCTGGACTTGCGTGCTTGTGTGTGAGTTTGGTGCAATCATAAGAGATGTAAATAATAAGGTTGCATCAAAATGTGACTTATGTGCTGAAGCAGGAGAACCGGCTTGTGTCAAGAATTGCCCTAATGAAGCACTTGTTTACAGTGAAGGAGGCATTTCTGTATGAGGATAGTAATAATTGGTAATTCTGTTGCGATGGTAGGTGCAGTAGAGGCAATAAGAAAATATGATACAAGTTCTGAAATAGTTGTTATTTCAGATGAAACATATCACGTGTATTCAAGACCCCTTATATCTTATTATCTTGGAAATTTAGTGTCTGAAGAGAAAATGATATATAGAGAGAAAGATTTTTACCGCAAAAATAAAGTAGAAACTGTATTTGGTATTAAGGCTATTTCTATTGATGAAAGAAAAAAAGAAGTGCATCTTGAAAACGGGGATAGCATAAGTTTTGACAAACTTCTCATTGCAACGGGCGGGAAACCTATAATACCTCCAGTAGAAGGTTTGAACAAAAAAAATGTTCATACTTTTATTAAAATGGACGACGCTAAAAAATTAAAGGAAGCTGCCAAGCCGGGTTCAAAAGCTGTAATTGTAGGTGGTGGTCTCATCGGTTTCAAAGCAGCAGAAGGCCTTCACCATTTAGGGGTAGATGTAACAATAGTTGAACTTGCAGATAGGATTTTAAGTACAATTCTTGATGCAGAAGGAGCATCCTTGGTATCTCAAAGTCTTCAAAATGACGGTATAAAAATAATTACGGGAACAACAGTGGATAAAATTATAGGAGACGAATATGTTAAGGGAGTTTTGCTTAAAAATGGGAAGGAATTAGAAGCTGACAATCTTATTATCGCGATAGGTGTTGTGCCAAACGTTGATGTTGTAAGAAACACATCAATTTCTATAAACCGTGGTATTTTAGTAGATAATACTATGAAAACAAGCGTTGAAGATGTGTATGCAGCAGGAGATGTAGCCGAAGGGTATGATATGCTTGTTGAGTCAAATAGGGTTGTGCCAATATGGCCAAATGCATACATGCAAGGGGAAATTGCAGGGTACAACATGATTGGTATAAATAAAAGTTTTAAAGGGATTTTTCCTATGAACTCAATAGGTTATAAAAATACAAATATGATAACAGCTGGTATAACAAATCCACAGCAGGAGGAATTTGAGATTATCTCTAAAATTGATCATAACAGAAGGTCTTATAAAAAATTTGTGGTAAAAGAAAATAGATTAGTAGGATTTATATTAATTAATGATATTGATAGGGCTGGATTATTTACTGGATTTATAAAAAACGAAATGGATATAACTCCATTTAAGAAGTATCTTTTAAATGATGATTTTGGATTCATATATTTGCCAAAAGAATCAAGAAAAGCAAAAATGCTTGACCTGGAGGTGGTATGATGAAAACCATAAATGCGTTAGGAATTTATTATAGAGACCTTAATGAAATAATTAAAGAGTTGGTTCGTTCTGGCGAAGATATAATTAATTTGAAAAATGTTAATGGTCAGCGATATATAGGAGATAATCTATCTGGGACTACCAAAATAAATATCGAAGGTACACCTGGGAATGACATGGCAGCTTTTATGGACGGGCTTACAATAGAAGTTTTTGGTAATGGACAGGATGCAATAGGAAATACAATGAACGATGGGAATATTATTATACATGGACATGCAGGTGATGTCGTTGGTTACGGAATGAGGGGTGGATCTATCTATATAAAAGATAGTGTTGGTTATAGGGTTGGCATACACATGAAAGAATACAAAGATAAAGTTCCTGTAATAGTTATTGGAGGAAGTGCGGGAGACTTCTTTGGTGAATATATGGCAGGTGGATGCATGATTGTACTGAACTTAAAAAATGATGAAAATATAGTTGGAGAATATTGTGGCACAGGGATGCATGGGGGAGTTATATATTTGAGAGGAGATGTAGAAGACTATCAACTTGGGAAAGAAGTTATTAAGGAAAAGATAGATGACAAAGATTACGCGTTAATCCAAAAGTATGTTGAAAATTTTTGTCAATATTTTGATTATGATTTTCAAAAGATTATGAATCATTCTTTTGTCAAGTTGCATCCGATAGGCAAAAGGCCATATGGAAATATGTATGCATAAAATGTTAGAAGAAAGTATTATTCTGTTATGTCCTCAAAAACTATATCTTTATCTTTCAAAAATTTTGTGATATAATTATATCGCACTTATTCTGATGCCTCCTTTTGTTGGGTTGTTTTAACCACTTCTATTATAGCAGGCATTCAGAATAAGTGCTCTATTTTTTATGTGAGGATTTTCATCCACCCCAATATTTAATATAGAACTTTTTTGCAACTTGAAAACTTTTCATTCCTGATTGTGCTTGTTTAAGCATGGGTGGTTCGTTAGAAAATTATAACATGTATCAATGGCAAAAAAGGAGAATATATTTAGTTATAGATTCAAATTTTAGGAGGATTTTTATGTGTGGAATAGCGGGCTGGGTTAACTTTAATATGGACTTATCACTCCAAAATGAAGTAATCGAAAAAATGACAGACACTCTTAAAAAAAGAGGACC
>DULG01000078.1 GCA_012840485.1 Clostridia bacterium
GATGGTACTGCTTTCGCGGGAGAGTAGGTCGCTGCCGGAATTAAAAAATATTCCTCAGTAGCTCAATGGTAGAGCAACCGGCTGTTAACCGGTAGGTTGTAGGTTCGAGCCCTACCTGGGGAGCCAATCTTTTATAGACGCGGATGTGGCTCAGCGGTAGAGCATCGGCTTCCCAAGCCGAGGATCGCGGGTTCGAATCCCGTCATCCGCTCCAGTGAATCTAAGGGTTTGAGGCATTTTAAAAAGTGCCCAAACCCTTTTTTAGTGCCCATTTGGTGTACAAGATAGTTATTAAATTTTATACGAAAAAGAGATATTGACATAATTTTATTTTTCTATAAAATTTACAAAAGAAGGCTTAATACTTTTTAGAAGGTGAAAAAATGTTACAGGGGAAAGTAGCTATTGTAACTGGCGGTGCTGGAGACATAGGAAGAGAAATTTGTATAGAGCTTGCAAAAGAAGGAGCTTCTATAGCGATACATTACAATAGCAGTTATGATCAGGCAGTGAAATTAAAAGAGTATATAAAAAACAACTTGAGTTATGCGGAAATTTTTAAAGCGGATATTTCAGACAGACAGCAGGTACACAATATGATTGATGGTATTTATGATAAATTTGGTCGTATTGACTATCTTATAAATAATGCAGGAATTGCCCAAATCAAACCATTTATAGAAATAACAGAAGAAGATTGGGATAGGATGATGAGTGTCAATTTAAAAGGTCTTTTCAATTGCACACAAAGTGTTTTGAGGTATATGTTGCCTCAAAAACATGGGAGTATAATAAACATTTCTTCAATTTGGGGTATTTCCGGCGCTTCCTGTGAAGTACATTATTCAGCATCTAAAGGAGGAATAATAGCTTTTACAAAGGCTTTGGCAAAAGAGTTAGGACCTTCTAAAATAAGAGTTAATTGTATTGCTCCTGGAGTAATTGATACTCGAATGAATAACATTTTAAATAGGGAAGAAAAGGAACACTTAATTGAAGATATACCACTTATGAGCATAGGGAAACCTCAAGATGTAGCAAATGCTGTACTGTTTTTATTATCAGATAAAGCTAATTTTATAACAGGTCAAGTTATAACGGTAGATGGAGGATTTATATAAGAGGTATTGTTAAATTGAATTTTTTAAAAGATATAATTCTTGGTCGCTTAATATTCTCCATTCACCGGGTTGTAGTTTTTCGTCTAGTTGAAGATTGCCCATAGCTAATCTTTTTAGATATATTGCTTTTTTGCCAATGGATTCAAACATTCTTTTGATTTGATGGTATTTTCCTTCTGTTATATACACATAAACTTTAGATATATCACAGGAAGAAAGGATTTCGAGTTTTGCAGGAAGAGTTTTGTATCCATCTTTAAAGACAATTCCTTTAGCAAAAGAGTCTATGTCATTTTCAGTAACAAAACCCTGTATTTCTACATAATATTTTTTTATGACTTTCTTTTTTGGTGATAAAAGTTTATGTGCTAACTCTCCATCATTAGTTATGATAAGTAGCCCTTCTGTGTCCTTGTCAAGTCTACCTACTGGGAAAGGATGCCGAGCCTTTAATTCATTAGGCAATAAGTCAATAACTGTTTTTTCTATAGGGTCATAAGTGGCACTAATAATACCTTGGGGCTTATTCATCATAATATATATAAATTCTTGATAATTGATTTTCTTGCCTTCAAATAAAATTGTATCTAAATCAGTATTTACAAGTAGACTATTATCTTTTATTATCCTTCCATTTACGGAAACAAGTCCTTTTTTAATAAAATTTTTTACTTCTTTTCGTGTGCCAATTCCCATATTAGCCAATAATTTATCTATACGCATTTTTGCCATGGAAATACCTCCATTTAAATATTGCTTTTTAATTATAACATAACTATTCATTAAATAATTATTATTTTGTACTTTAACTAGCTTTAATTTTAAAGTAATAATATGATTGATATAAATAATGATTTGTAATTATTGGAAATATATCGATATCATTATATTAATTCAAGTAAATTTCTTATTAATTCAAGTAAATTTTACTTGATAATTAAATTTATATAAGATATAATTTGTATTAAAAGAAAACGATTTTTAGAGGTGTTGAAATTGCCGATGACAAAAAGAAAAAAGGTTACAATGAAGGATATAGCAAATAAATTAAATCTTTCAATCAATGCTGTTTCTTTGGCTTTAAACGATAAAATAGGAGTTAGTGAAGAAACTAGAAGACTAGTTTTGAAAACAGCTGAAGAAATGGGATATTTTGAAGAAAACCCTTTGTTTTTATCTAAAAATCATTTTAAAAATATATGTCTTATTATAGAGGAGAAAAATTTTAGAGATACTAATTTTTATACTAAGGTAATTTTAGGAATTGAAAATGAAGCAAAGCTTAATAATTATGATATTTTAGTGAATTTTATGAAAAGGGATTCATTTGAAATACCCTCTTGTATAGAAAATAGAAAAGTCTCTGGAATTTTGGTTGTAGGAACTATAAAAGACGAATTTTTAGAAAAAATATTAATGTACAATATACCCACTGTTTTAGTAGACCATGCTTCTTTTATGTTTAGCACGGATGCAGTACTTACACAAAATATACCTGGTTCTTATAAAATTACTAAATATCTCATTAGTAAAGGACATAGAGAAATTGGTTTTTTTGGTCAAAAAAATTTTTCTTTAAGTTTTCGAGAAAGGTGGTTGGGTTTCAAAGAGGCAATGTTAGATTCTGGCATAACAATTAATGAGGAATACTGTATTACTGGAGAGATAGAAAAATATGTACTTGATAAAAATTATAAAGAAGTAGCTGATATTTTAAAAAAATTAAGAAAATTTCCTACTGCGTGGGTTTGTACAAATGATAGTAATGCAATAACATTATACAATGCTTTAAAAATTTTGAATATACGAGTTCCTCAGGATATTTCTGTTGTAGGATTTGATGATATCGATATGTGTAATATTGTAATACCTCCTTTGACAACGATTCGCATAAATAAAGAGCTGATGGGTGTAAAAGCTGTCAAAAGACTTTTGTGGAGGATGGAAAACCAAAAAGAGCCCCATGACCATATGAGAATGGAGGTGAAGCTAATAGAGAGGGAATCTGTAAGGGAAATTAGAAATTAAAAACTTTTAGAGGACATAAAAAACAGCATTAAGCTGTTTTTTAAATAAAATTAATTTTTGGAGGTGTGTTTTATGAAAAAAATAGCTAAAAGTATTCTAATTTTACTTCTTGCTGCATCACTTTTGGCAGGCTGTGGGACTAGTACAAACCAAAAGAATGAAGCATCACAGACAACAAAAGAAAAAGTTGTTACAATCGATTTTTGGGCTGCTCCAAATCCTCCGCAGCAGACTTTCTGGAAACAGATGGCTGAAGAATATGCAAAAGTTAATCCAAACATCAAAGTAAATGTTAGTCCGATGCCTGAATCACCAACATCTGAAGCTGGAATTCAAGCAGCTCTTGCCGGTGGTAATGCTCCTACAATTTCAGAAAACATTTCCCGTGGTTTTGCGGCACAACTTGTAGACAGTAAAGCATTAGTACCTCTTGATACAATGGATGGATGGAATGACATTATAAAAACTAGAAATATAGGAAACACAATCCAGGCATGGAAGTTTGCGGATGGGCATCAATATGTATTGCCTATATATTCAAACGCGATGCTTTTTGCATGGAGGATCGATATTTTAAAGCAATTGGGATATAATGAACCTCCAAAAACTTATAGTCAAATTATTGAATTAGGGAAAAAATTAAAAGAAAAATATCCTGACAAGTATTTATGGGCAAATCCAGATTTAATTGACTCTACCTGGTGGAAAAGATG
Source organism: Clostridia bacterium (assembly GCA_012840485.1). Lineage (GTDB taxonomy): Bacteria > Bacillota > Thermoanaerobacteria > Thermoanaerobacterales > Thermoanaerobacteraceae > Thermoanaerobacter. The sequence goes on from DULG01000078.1 coordinate 3,863, forward strand.
GTTTGACTTCTTTATGCTTTATGATGCAGCTTCAAACGCTAATAAATTCATAGAGGGAAATAATTTTGTTGCTGATGATAAAGCCGGAGTTGCTACACTTAAATTCCTTGAGGATATGGCAAAAAATAAGCTTATATTAACGCAAAAAGCTACGGATCCTTTTGAAACAGGAATAAGTGTATGGACAACAATTGGTCCTTGGACGTTTAATACATGGAAGGACAAATATCCAGAACTTAAGCTAAATGAAACTTATGTGCTTGCACTACCTCCAGTGCCAGATGGAATGAGTACAGATAATGTAAAAACATTTGCAGATACAAAAGGCCTTGTAATATATGCACAATCAAGTCCTGAAAAGCAAAAAGCAGCAATGGAATTTATAAAATGGGTATATTCTAATCCCGAAAATGATATGAAATGGTTTGAAATTACTAATCTTCCACCAGCAAGAGATGATGTCAATACAAACGAACAATTTAAAAATTACTTAAAAGATCATCCTGAGCTTCAACTATATGCTGAATCTATACCAAATGCTATTCCGCCTATTGATAATGCTAAATTTAACGATATTCAGACATTAATTGGCCAAAAAGCTGTAAATCCTGTTGTGGCAGGACAAGTAGATGCACAAAAGGCTTGGGATGATATGAAAAAGGCGATTCAGGGGGTTCTTAAATGAAAAAAGGACAAGAGAAATTGGGTTGGCTTTTTGCCAGCCCATACCTTGTATACAGTTTAATATTTTTCGTAATTCCGCTTTTTGGAGCATTATTTTTATCTTTTACTAACTGGAATCTTATTTCACCTCAATATGAGAATGTTGGTTTTTTAAACTTTATTAAAGCAGTTAAAAGTCCGGGAGTAAAAGCGGCATTTTTTGTAACATATAAGTTTATGATAATATTTGTGCCTATGGTATTAATTGGATCTTTGGTAATTTCTCTTATTATAAATAGTTTGCCAAGATTTAAAAGTTTTTTTTCTGTAGGATATTTTCTTCCCTATCTTGCCTCCGGTGTTGCTACATCAGTAGTGGTAAAGGGAATTTTATCATATAACAGTGCTTTAAATGTGTGGTTAAGAAATACGTGGCATTTAAACATTGATTGGCTGGGTTCACAGATACTTGCTCCATTGATTATTGCTGTTATGATATCGTGGAAATTTATGGGTTATTATTCGCTTATACTGACATCTGGATTAGAGAGCATATCTGGTGAGGTATATGAAGCTGCTGCTATAGATGGTGCAACAGGGTGGATAAAATTTTTTAAAATTACGCTGCCACTTCTATACCCAGCTATGTTTACAGTGACTATATTGGCAGTTGGACTTGTATTTGGCATATTTACAGAACCCTATGTATTAACAGGTGGAGGACCTGGATTTTCAACAAATACATGGCAAATAGAAATATATAACCAAGCTTTTAGCAAGCTAAATGCGGGTTACGGTTCTGCAATTGCAATTATTGATTCTGTAGTGACTTTTGTGACCATAATAATTGTTCGGAAATTGCTAGAAATTTGGGGGAAGAGTTATGGTTGGGAGTAAAAATAAGAAATTGCAACTTATATTATTGTATACAATAGCCATTATTTTTTTAATTATAATGGTATACCCATATTTGTATATGGTATTAAATTCGCTTGCACCATGGGATCAAGTTGATAGAAAAATAATACCAACAGGAATTACATTGAAATCTTATATTTGGCTTTTACATGGAGGAGAAGATGTTACACCACGTCCGTGGCTCAGAGCCTTTGCTAACAGTATTATTGTAACAGTTTCATCAACATTTTTAATGATGGTTACAGCATTATTAGTTGCATATGCCTTGTCAAAAATAGTTTTTAAAGGAAGCAGAACAATAAATAACATTATAATGTTTGAGATGTTTTATCCATCGATTATTCTTTTGATACCTACATTTTTGCTTGTGAGAAAATTAGGATTATATGATACTTATTGGGGTATGATTATTCCAAAGTCTGTAAGTTTATGGGCGATATTTATGTATACAAATTTTTTTAAAGCAATACCAAACGAGTTAATTGAGGCTGCAAAAATAGATGGTGCGAATGAAATTAAAATACTTTTTAAGATTGTTTTGCCAATGTCAAAATCAATTACAACAGTTATTTTCTTGTTTTTGTTTATGGAAAGATGGGTAGAGCTTTTATGGGATATGCTCGTTGTGCATGATCAAAATCTTCTTACTCTTAATGTTATGCTAGCACAAATGTTTGGACCATATGGTGCATATCCGGGACCAATGTATGCTGCTTCTGTAATTTTGACAATGCCAATACTTATTTTATTTATAATTTTTAGCAAGAATTTTAAAGAAGGTATACAGTTTGTTTTAAAATAATACGATGGAGGTAGGAAAATGGCAAAATTTGCAGATGAATTTATAATAGGAGTTAATTATTGGCCTAGGAATCATGGCATTGAAATGTGGAAAGAGTGGAATTATGATGAGATAAAAAGTGAATTTATTGAAGCGAAAAGCTTAGGCATTAATGTAATGAGAATAAATCTTTTTTGGGAGGATTTTCAGCCAAAGCCTGATGTAATATCAGAGGAAGCAGTGAAAAAGTTTGACGAGCTTATTAAAATATGTCATGAAGTTGATATGAAAATCGCGCCTACTTTTTTTGTGGGGCATATGAGCGGTGAGAATTGGGATGTGCCGTGGAGAGAAGGTAGGAATATATACAGTGATTCATTTATGTTGAGGTATCAAATTAAATTGGTACGCTTTTTTGCTGAGAGGTACAAAGATGAATTTGCTATTTTGTTTTGGGACCTTTCAAATGAGCCAGATAATTATGTAAAAGCAGAGTCAAGACATGATGCTTGGCTGTGGAACTATGTCTTATCAAATGAGATAAAAAAATACGACAAAAATCATCCCGTAACAGTTGGAATACACCAGGCATCTCTTCTTACCGATAATAATTTTTATCCTGAAGACTTGCAAGAAGGAAATGATTTTCTGTGTATGCACGCATACCCAATTTATACAGATACATGTATAGACCCTGTAAATTCTATAAGAAGCACTTATATGGCACCTTTTGCTTCTAAACTCACCCAAGCTATGGGTGGCAAAGAAGTGCTACTGGAGGAATTTGGTGCAACTACACTTATGATGAGTGAAGATATAGAGGGAAATTATTACAAGGTGGTTCTGTATAGCCTTCTTGCGAATGAATCGATAGGTGCAATAGCCTGGTGCTTTGGAGATTTTTCTGTTGGCAAAAGGCTTCCCTATAATTCTACCCCCTTTGAAACGCAATTTGGTATAACAGCAGTTGATGGAAGAGTTAAAAAAGCAGGACTTGAAATAAAAGCTTTTTCTGAATTTATGAATAAAATTGAGTATAAGGATTTAAAACACAAAAAGTGCGATGCCGCGATAATTATTCCGGATAAGTATTATAGTGCTTTATTTGTAGGTAACGATTATACTCCAGAGAGAAATTTTAGGATTCTTTTAAATAGTTTTATACTGGCAAAGGAAGCAGGTATAGATGTTGAATTGGTAAGAGCTGATGGAGATTTTAGTAAGTATAAAATGCTTATACTGCCTTCCGTTTATAGAAAAGGGCATTTAAATTATAACCAATGGGTAAAAATTATGGATTTTGTTAGAAATGGTGGTACTTTGTATGTATCATACGATGGAATTTCTGTAGAAGATTTTGATGAGGTTTTTGGAATTAAAACGCAATATTCTATGGTGCCCAAAAATGAGACAGTATCAATGCATTGTGAAGAACTTAGAATTGATTTAAATTATAAAGTTCTTAAATTTAATAAAAGACTTATTGCAAAACCGACAACAGGCCGTGTAATTGCAAATGATGATGAGAATAACCCGGCGATAGTTGTGAATAAATATGGCAAAGGGAATGCTATTCTTGTTACGTATCCTATTGAGCTCTATTTAAGTTATATGCCCGATGTATATAAGACTGACAGGTCTTATTTGATTTATAAGTATGCTAAAGAGCTGAGCGGAATGGAATACAACGTAAAAGTAGAATCTCCTTATATTGAAGTAAAAGAGTTTGATTATGGCAGGAAAACCCTTGTGCTCTTTATAAATCATGAAGACATAGATATTCATACTAAAATAAGAATAAGTAGAAAAACAAGAAATAATGAGAAAATACAAGATTTAATCAGCGGAAGGCAGATTAATTTAGAAAATTTCACAATAGAGGCTAATGGAGTAGTTGCAATTTTGCTGGAAAAGGGGGTATAAAGATGTTCAGGCTAACAAGACTTAGTAACAAACCTATATTGTCGCCAATAAAAGAGCATGAATGGGAAAAGGAGGCTGTTTTTAATGCAGCAGTAATATATGAAGATAATAAATTCCACTTGTTTTACAGAGCCTCTAATAATAAATTTGTTTTGAATACTGAAAAGCCAGAAGAAAAATATAAATTTGTATCCTCAATTGGGTATGCTGTAAGCGAAGATGGTATAAATTTTGAAAGATTTGACAAGCCTGTTTTAGTGGGGGAACCCCCCCAAGAAGCGTGGGGAGTAGAAGACCCAAGAATTACAAAAATTGACGACAAGTATTACATGCTCTATACAGGTTTTGGAGGAAGGGACTGGTTGGATTTTAGAATATGTATGGTTTGGTCTGATGATTTAAAAAATTGGGAAGGGCACAGAATTGTTCTCGATGAACCTAATAAAGATGCGGCACTTTTGTCCGAAAAAATAGATGGAAAGTATGTGCTTTTCCATAGAAGAATGCCCGATATTTGGATTGCTTATTCTAATGATTTGGTAAATTGGTATGACCATAAGATTATAATGTCCCCTAAACCTCACACATGGGAGTCAAAGAAAATTGGCATAGCAGGACCTCCTATAAAAAGAGAAGATGGATGGCTTTTAATATATCACGGGGTGGATGACAACAATGTGTACAGACTTGGTGCAGCTCTTTTAGACTTAAAAGACCCATCAAAGGTTATTGCGAGACAAAAAGAGCCTATTTTAGAGCCAGAGTTGGAGTGGGAAATAAATGGGCTTGTGCCTAATGTGGTATTTAGCTGTGGAGCAGTGGAAGTGAATGACATGTATTACGTATATTACGGAGCAGCAGATACCCATATAGGTGTAGCAGCCATTGAAAAAGAAAAAGTAAAATTTTAAAAGGAGTGTGTTAAGTGATAAAATTAAAGAGATTATCAGATAAGCCAGTATTGATGCCAAAAGCAGAAAATGAATGGGAAAGAGCAGCAGTTTTTAACACTGCAGCAATTTACGACAATGGACTGTTTCACTTGATTTATAGGGCTACTGACATTGGACCTCACGCCAAATATGGGAAATATACTTCTCGCCTGGGGTATGCAGTTAGCAAAGACGGGATTAATTTTATGAGATTAGACAAACCAGTGATGAGCAATGAGACAGAACAAGAGCTCAGAGGATTAGAAGACCCAAGGATAGTCAAAATTGACAGCATTTATTATATGATGTACACAGGTTTTGGGGACAGGTTTCATGATGACTATAGGATTTGTTTGGCTATCTCCAAAAACCTTATAGATTGGGAGAGAAAAGGAGTAGTTTTAGATGAACCTAATAAAGACGCCTCTTTATTTCCTGAAAAAATCAATGGAAAGTATGTGATGCTTCATAGAAGGTATCCAGATATATGGATTGCCTTTTCAGAAGATTTAAAAAATTGGTATGACCATAAGCCTATCATTAAGCCAATTCCTGGAACGTGGGAAAGTGCGAGAGTCGGAATTGGAGGGCCGCCTATTAGGACAAAAGATGGTTGGTTTTTGATATACCATGCAGCTGATGACAATAATGTATATAGACTGGGAGCAGTCCTTTTAGATTTAGAAGATCCATCAAAGATTATTGCAAGGCAAAAAGAACCTATCTTAGAGCCAGAACTAGAGTGGGAAAAAGAAGGATACATTCCTAATGTTGTATTTAGTTGTGGTAATGCAGTAAAAGATGATACTATTTACGTTTATTATGGGGGCGCGGATACTGTTATAGGCGTGGCGATATTAGAGATGAAAGATATCAAATTTTAGCAGGCTTTTAAAAGGCCTGTTTTTTATTTACAGAAAAGTACTTGACATGCCAAAAAGGATTAATTATAATACTTATTAGCAGCCGAATTTTAAGAGTGCTAATATATTTCTACTCTTCTTAGTTCTTATTATTCTTATAAATTATATCACTTGTATCACGCCCTTCTTTTGTTTTTAAGTTTAATTTTTGAAAAACTTCATAAAGGAGGGGTCTTTTATGAAGGCGTTGTTATTGGCAGGAGGTTTGGGAACAAGGCTAAGACCTCTTACAGATGACCTGCCAAAACCAATGGTTCCTATCATGGGAAGACCTCTTTTAGAAAGGATTATTTTAAACCTTAAAAAAAGTGGAGTAGATGAAGTTGTAATAAGTACTTATTATAAGTCTCAGTACATTGAAGATTACTTCAAGCCAGAAGAGGACTACTTAGGTGTAAAAATACACTACATTACAGAAGAATCTCCTTTGGGAACTGGTGGGGCAATAAAAAACGCCGAAAAATTTTTTGATGATACTTTCCTCATTTTAAACTCTGATATTGTCAGTGATATTGACTATGCAGATTTGATAAAATACCACAAGAGAAGAAGAGCTCAAGTAACTATTGCATCTATTGAAGTAAGAGATACTTCTCAGTACGGAGTTATAGAATTTGATGAAAAAGGCTTTATAACTGCTTTCAAAGAAAAGCCCAAACCAGGCGAGAGCAATTCTAAATATATTAACGCAGGAGTATATGTATTTGAACCTGAGGTGCTAAAAGAAATTCCTGAAAATACAGTGGTATCTGTAGAAAGAGAGACATATCCCAAACTTTTGGAAAAAGAGTATAGAATGGCTATTTATAAATTTAACGGCTACTGGATAGATATAGGTACAATAGACAAATACAAAAAAGTTCATGAGGACATTTTAAAAGGAAAATCAAGATTTGTAAGTACTACTTCCTCAAGAGGTATAATTTTAGGAGACAATGTTAAAATTCATCCTACCGCAAAAGTGATGGGACCTGTTTATATTGGAAATAATACTGAAATTGATGCCTATGCTACAGTTGGTCCGTATACAGTAATTGGGAATAACTGTCGAATAGGTCAAGAGAGCAAAGTATCCCAAAGTGTATTGTGGGATAATGTAAAAGTGTGCAGGTTAGCAAGATTAGAGAATGCAGTTATCACTTCAGAATGTATAGTAGAGGTGAATATGGAAGTTAAAAATACAGTGTTTACAGCTAATAGATTGGCAAGTACTACGTTGATAACTTAATACTAAACAAACTAAGAAGGGGGCGTGATATGATGAGCGTATTGGGGAGAAATGTAGCATTTTTGAGCACTTATCCACCAAGAGAATGTGGCATTGCTACTTTTACTCAAGATTTAGTTAATGAAATAAAAAAGATAAAACTTATTAATTTTGCAGGAGTAATTGCAATAAACGATAATAAAACTTACGAATATGACAGCGATGTTAAATATCAGTTACAACAATTTGTAAGAGAAGATTATGTAAGATTAGCCCATGAATTAAATGTATCTGACATAGATTTGCTCATTATAGAACATGAATACGGAATATTTGGAGGAGAAAGTGGAGAGTACTTATTAGACTTAGTTGACAATTTGAACATACCTTTTGTTGTGACGGTTCATACGGTGTTATCAAATCCAAACGAAAAACAGCTTTTAATACTTAGAGAACTAGGGGAAAAAAGTGTTAGAGTAGTAACAATGGCTAAAAATACAATACCACTTCTTGAAGAAATATACCACATACCTTCCAGTAAAATCACTGTTATCCCTCATGGAGTTCCCAATCTTCCGGTATTACCCAAGGAAACTTTAAAAGAGAAATATGGCTTTAAAGGCAGAAGAATAATAAGCACTTTTGGTCTTATAAATCCTGGTAAAGGAATAGAGTACGGTATAGAAGCAATAAGTATGGTGGCAAAAAAATACAAAGATGTATTATACCTAATTTTAGGGCAAACCCATCCAAACATAAAGAGAGAATTTGGAGAAGAATACAGGGAAAAACTTCAAAAATTAGTACAAGACCTTGGAGTACAAGACAATGTAAGATTTGTGGATAAATATCTTACTAAAAAAGAGATTTTGGAGTATTTGAAGATGTCAGATATATATATGACGCCATATTTAAACAAAGAACAAGCTGTCAGCGGTACACTGGCATATGCAGCAGGCTTAGGAAAAGTAATTATTTCAACTCCATATATGTATGCTGAAGAAATTTTGGCAGAAGGAAGAGGCTTGCTTGCAAATTTCCGTGATGCAAAGTCTTTAGCTAGACATATTGAGTATGTATTTAAAAACCCTGAGAAAAGGCTACAGATAGAGTCAGAAATTAAAAGATTAGGCAGGTCAATGATGTGGGATAACGTGGCATATAGATATGTCATAATGATTTTATCTGTATTGGACATTAAATCAAGGGAGGAAGTTGTAATATAGAGAAGGGGGAAGTTAACACAATGGAAGGAGCAATTGAATTTCACCATCTTTTCAGGCTAACGGATGATACAGGCATTTTACAGCATTCCCTTTACTCTATTCCTGATTTGACAAAGGGTTATACTACGGATGACAATTCAAGGGCACTTATTGCTGCTTCAATGTTATATGAAGTTTACAAAGATAAAAAATACCTTGACCTTTTAAAAAGATACCTTTCTTTCTTGATTTATGCCCAGAATAGCAAAGGATATTTTAGAAATTTTATGAACTACAATAGAGAATTTATTGAAGAAGTTGGCTCAGAAGATTGTTTTGGCAGAACTTTATGGGCATTAGGATATTTATTAAATACTAATTTGTCTAATGGTTATCAAAGTGTTGCAGTGACATTAATCAAAAAAGCTTTGCCAAATGTAGTAAATTTAAATTTTCTTCGCGGTAATGCTTATTCGTCAATAGGATTAAGTCTTTTATACACTTCTGATGTTACCGAATTTAACAAAGAGAAGATAAAAAATTTGATAACTTCTATTTCAAAAAAAATAGTTCAAAAATATAGGGAAAACAAAGATGAAGAGTGGAAATGGTTTGAAAATATAATGACTTACAGCAATGCCGTACTTCCTTGGGCTCTTCTTAGGTCATACACTATTACAAGAGATGAAGAAGTCTTAGATGTTGCAAAAGAGAGCATGGAATTTTTAGAGAAAGTAACTTTTAGAAGTGGGTATTTTAAGCCGATAGGTTGTAAAGGTTGGTACAAAAAAGGAGATGAAAAACCTGCAGAATTTGATGAACAACCAATAGAGGCTTGTGAGACTGCTCTTATGTATACAGAAGCTTATAAAATTTTTAAAGAAGAAAAGTACAGAGAAAAAGCTATAAAATGTTACAAATGGTTTTTGGGAGAAAATTCAAAGAATGAAAGCTTAATAGATGAGGAGACAGGGGGGTGTTACGACGGTATAACTAAAGAGGGAGTAAATTTAAATGAAGGAGCAGAAAGCTTGATTTCACTGATTATAACTGACATGGTGGTGAATCACACAGAAACTGTATTTAAGTAGTTTTTCCTTTTCCTTTCAAAAATTTTTATAAAAATTGAAAAGGGTGATGCCATATGAAAATTGGTGTGCTTTATGCAACCCATTTATTTGATTTTTATAAAACTTTTAAGTTATACTATTTATGATAAGGTAAACCTCTTTGCTTTTTTAATTTTAATCATGAGGTTACCTTATCTTCTTTTATAATTAAAAATTGGAGGGTTAACTATGGATTTTAATGGGAAAGTAGTGATAGTGACAGGTGGAGGACAAGGAATAGGGCAGTGTATTGCGCGAACTTTTGCTGAAAAAGGAGCAAAAGTAGTTATAGCTGATATTGACGATGAAGCTGGCATAGAAAATGAAGAATATATAAAATCTAAAGGTGGAGACTCACTTTTTGTACATACAGATGTTTCTTTAGAGGAAGATGTTAAAAACATGGTAGATAAGACGATAAAAGCATACGGCAAGATCGATATTTTGATAAACAATGCAGGTATTGGAGCAGGAGGGACGATTTACACAAGGCCCATGGAGGAATGGGATAGAGTCATAAATGTGAACTTAAGAGGAACATATATGTGTTCAAAATATGTTGCTCCTCACATGAGAGACAATGGCGGAGGAGTCATAATAAATATAGCGTCTACAAGGGCATTTATGTCTGAACCTCATACAGAACCTTATTCTGCTTCAAAAGGTGGTATTATAGCCTTAACCCACTCTCTTGCAATAAGTTTAAGTTATGATAAAATAAGGGTGAATTCTATAAGTCCCGGATTGATAGAAGTGTCTGAATGGAAGAAAAGTAAAGAAGCTAAAAAGCCCCAATTGACAGAAGAAGACCATTTGCAGCATCCTGCAGGACGGGTAGGTAAGCCAGAGGACATAGCAAATGCATGTTTATTTTTATGTTCGGAAGAAGCTTCTTTTATTACAGGAGCGAATCTCATTGTGGATGGCGGAATGACAGTTAAAATGATATATGTTTAATTTCTTAAAAAGGGAATGAATGAGAATGAATAAGACAAAAGAAAAGATTTTTAAAGCGGCGATAAAGACCTTTTATCGCTATAATTTAGCTTTTTGTGGTGCTCTTTGGCATTGCAGGTAAATTATTTTACAATATCTCTGTAATTGCAAGATTTGGAGATTTGTTCTTACTACTTACAATACTTTTAGCAGAAAAAGCAGATAAAATGGAGATAACAGAAAAGTTGAAACAAATATAAATTTTGAACAGGAATATCTTCTACAAAAGTTGTTCTAGAAAGTTGTAGTCTAATTTGTGTCCAAAAGCAATACTACAAGAGCAGAGGCAGCAGCTATGCTTTACAGAATTTTAGAGAAAACAGGAAATATATAAATGAGAAAAAATGCGCCCATTGGGCGCATTTTTCTTATTAGTCAGTTTTTACCCATGTGCGGCAGAAGGTGCACACGGGAGAAACAGAAGGAAAACCACATACCTCACAATTTATTTTTGGTGGACGGGCAGAAGTACCAGCAAATAGATAGGCATATTTTGTGTAGTTTTTATAAAAAGACCTTTTAATTCCTGGGGAATTTTCTTCTAACATATCTAAGGCTTCCTGATATCTTGTATATTTTGCTTCTCTTGAATAAGGACATACTGCGGTTACAGGTTTTATATTGTGAAGTTTTGCAAAGGCGATTATTTCTTCTTCTGCTTGGAAAGCGAGAGGTTTAATTTTTCGAGAAAATCCCGGTTCTTCAGGGAGTACAGGAGTTCCCTTTGATAAATGATGAAGGTCCCAGCGGAATAGATTTGCTAAAAGCAACTTAGCCATATCGTCTAATGTATGACCTGTTGCTAGTGCATCAGCTTTTACAGATAAAGTGTATTCATTCATAAGATGCCTTTTAGTGACTCCACATATAGCACATATCCTGTCTTGTCGTTTAGCTACATCTGGGATACTTTTTCCAAATTTATCTTTTAAACTTACTATTTCTAGAGGAATATCATTTTCTTTGCAAAAGTTTTCCACAACTTCTCTAGATCGAGAAGAGAAGTTGTTTTCTTCTATTCCTAGATCTATAAAAAAGCCCAGTACTTCATAACCTAATCTTTTTAAGACAAAAGTAGTGACTAAGGAATCTTTTCCTCCTGAAATTGCAACAACTACGCGCCCTTTCGGAGGCAGCATTTTGTATTTTTCGATAGTTTTAGCAACTTGCCTCATAAAAAAAGCATCCAAATGTTCTTCGCAAAAGGCGGAATTATGAGCGGGGAATTTTACAATTGCTGGTTTACGGCATACAGTACATTTCAATAGCATAACCTCCTTTACTTAATAAATTGTGTACTACAATCAAAGCTATACCTTAAATTATAAAAAATTTAAAAAGAAATTGCAAAAACGCTATTACTTCAACAAATTTTCCTTAAAAAATTTCTAAAAAAATAGTATTATATACTTGTGAGGAACTTAAGAGGGAGTGAAAAATTTTGAAAGTGATAGAAGCAAAGAAAATTACTGAAATAGTGAAATTGCTTTGTATTGAAGCTAATTATGAATTACCTCAAGATATATTTAAAAGTTTAAAAGAAAGAATAAAAGAGGAAACAAGTCCATTGGGTAGAGAAATTTTAAAAGATATAGTTGCAAATGCTGAAATAGCGAAAACGCAAAGAATGCCTATATGTCAAGACACAGGAATAGTCGTAGTTTTTGTAGAGCTAGGACAAGAAGTACATATAGTAAATGGCAGTTTAGAAGAAGCGATAAATGAAGGTGTAAGACTTGGCTATCAAGAGGGGTATTTAAGAAGATCTGTTGTAAAAAGCCCAATTTTACGAATAAATACTGGTGACAACACTCCTGCAATAATACATTATCATATCTGTGAAGGGAATAGATTTTCAATAACTGTAATGCCTAAAGGAGCAGGAAGTGAAAATATGAGTACTTTAAAAATGTTAAAACCTTCTGACGGAGTAGAAGGGATTAAAAATTTTGTTATTGAAACAGTTGAAAAAGCAGGTCCTAATGCTTGTCCTCCCTTGATCGTGGGAATAGGAATTGGAGGGGATTTTGAATTTGCTCCTTATCTTGCTAAAAAGGCGTTATTGAGGAAAGTGGGAGAAAGAAGTACTGATGAAGTGATAGCTCAGTTAGAAGAGGAATTACTGCAAGAAATAAATACATTAGGTGTTGGTCCACAAGGGTTGGGAGGGAATACTACCGCTCTTGATGTTCATATTGAAACTTATCCTGTCCATATAGCTTCTCTTCCTGTAGCTGTAAATTTAGGATGCCATGTTACAAGACATGCTACTTGTGTATTATAATATCGTTGGGAGGGAAAATGATGTACAAGAAAGTAATTACTCCTTTAGATGAGGGAATAGTAAACCAGCTTAAAGCAGGGGACTTAGTTTTGCTATCAGGAGAAATTTATACAGCAAGAGATGAAGCTCACAAGAGAATGATAGAATCATTAAATAGAGGAGAAAAATTACCTTTTGAAATAAGAAATAGTGTAATTTATTATGTAGGTCCCTGTCCTCCTAAACCGGGACAAGTTGTAGGAAGTTGTGGGCCTACTACAAGTGGAAGAATGGATAAATACACACCGGTATTAATTGAATTAGGATTAAAAGGCATGATAGGAAAGGGATATAGGAGTAAAGAAGTTATAGAAGCTATGAAAAAGTATAAAGCAGTGTATTTCACTGCTATAGGCGGAGCAGCAGCACTACTGGCACAAAAAGTAAAAAAAGCAGAAATAGTAGCTTATGAAGATTTAGGTACAGAGGCTATCTATAAATTTTTAGTTGAGGATTTTCCTGTTATTGTTACTATAGATATCTATGGCAATAATTTGTATGAGATTGAGAGAGAAAAATATAAAACTAATTTAAAAAGGTGAGACAAATGGCGCTTTTACCCTTAAAAGAACTATATTTAGAGTGTTTACATTGTACAAAATGTGACCTTAGTAAAACGAAAACTAATATGGTTTTTGGAGAAGGAAATTTAAAAGCAAAAGTTATGTTTGTAGGAGAAGGACCAGGGAGAGACGAAGATTTACAAGGGAGGCCTTTTGTAGGAAAAGCTGGTCAACTTCTCAACAAAATGCTTGAAGAGGTTGGATTAAAAAGAGAAGAAGTCTATATTGCCAACATAGTAAAATGCAGGCCCCCAAATAATAGAGTGCCCTTACAGAGTGAAATTGACGCTTGTTTGCCTTATTTAAGAAATCAAGTTGCTATAATAGCTCCTAAAATAATAGTTTGCCTTGGAGCTACTGCAGCAAAGGCTATAATAGATAAAAACTTCAAAATAACAACAATGAGAGGACAATGGTTTGAAAGAAAAAGCGTTAAAATAATAGCGACTTACCATCCAGCTGCAATTTTGAGAGACCCTGAAAAATTAGAGCCTGCAATGGAGGACTTTAAAAAAATTAAAGAAGAGTTAGATAAATTATTGTAATTTAAAGCATTTTAAAGCATAACCAAGCATAGTCGGTATAATTACGAATAATGGCTTTATATGACTTTCTATAGGGATTGAAGTAGAAACATAAAAATGATATATTAATAAACGTCGCTGCTGAGGCGGCAAAAGCATCGACAGCAAAAAGGTATTGACAAAGGTAATAGAATTTGCTAATATAGAGAAGCTGCGGTGAAGCAGTGAGGGACCTTGAAAAATGAACAGTGAGGCGAAAAAAAGGTGTAGAGAAGAGTAAGGATATAAACCTGAGAGTTTGA
>DULG01000079.1 GCA_012840485.1 Clostridia bacterium
CGAATTTAATAGATGAGCTTATCTTTTTATCAAGTGTAGGAAGAATATTAGGCATCATTTCAATAACTGACACTTTTACTCCAAATTGATTCATTATAAAGGCAAATTCCATGCCTATTACTCCGCCGCCTATAATGCATAAACTTTGTGGCAAAGAGGTCATTTCAAGAATAGTATCACTATTCATGACATTTTTAGAATTAATGCCTTCAATAGGAAGTTCAGCCGGTGATGACCCAGTTGCAATAATAATGTTTTTCGCTTTGATTTTGTTTTCTCCAAACAGTACATTCTTTTCTTTGTCAACTTTTGCTTCAGCATTAAAAACATCTACTCCATTAGCTTTAAGCAAAGCATTAATGCCTTCAACAAGTTCCCCTACAATATCATCTTTTCTCTTTACAACTTGAGTGTAATCAAAAGAGTTTATTTTTATATTAAATCCAAATTCAAAAGCTCTGTTTAAAATGTCATGCACTTCGGCAATTCTTGCATAAGCTTTTGTTGGTATACATCCTCTATTTAGACAGGTACCACCTAATTTATCCTTTTCAAATAAAGCTACTTTTGCACCTTTTTTAGCAGCTTTAATAGCAGCAACATATCCTCCAGGACCTGCCCCTATGACAGCTAAATCATATTCTTTGTATCCGTATTCCTGTTTAATTTCTTTTTGTGTAGAAGAAGACTTTACTTCTTCAGAGTGTACAATAATTGCAATAACATCTCCTGGTTCAACTGTAGTTCCAGCAGGACAAACAATTTTTGAAATAATGCCTTCATAATCACTGTACACTTCAAAACTCATTTTATTTACTGCTACATCACACAAACAAGCTCCTTTTTCTACATATTGCCCTTCTTCAACATACCATTTTGTAATTCGCCCGCTCTTCATGGTATCTGACAAAACAGGCATCTTTATCTCTATATCCATCAATATACCTCCACTTCCGTTTTTCTTAGCAATTTTGACCACTAACAATATCTCATTTGACAGACTGTACCCCGGTGGGAGGGGACAAAAATTTGATAAAATAAAAACGACAATTATTTAACAATTTCGTTTGTATATATTTTACCACTCTTACGTTAAAAGTTCAACAACCTTAACAATATTTTTAACCTCTCAGAACATCACTTCTATTAAATTGTCAACAGTTATGTTGGCAAAATAATCATTCATGTCAATATTTGAAAGCACTTTTTTTATCTCCTCTTCTGAATGCTTTACTCCTTTTAAAAGGTTTTCTACCTCTGAAACATCGTATTTTCCAAAAAAGTCCCCGTAAATTTTTATATCTTTTATTATTCCCTTTTCTACATTTAAATTTACTTCTACAGTGCCACCAGTAAATTTTTTCTCATTTTTAAAACTGTAATCTGGCGATGTTCCAAAATTCCATTCCCATGTACTGTACTTTTCTTTAACCAATTTATCTATTTTTTTTATGTCTTCCTGCATAAATTCATACATTTCACTTCCCCCAGTTTGTTCTCTAATGTGATTCATAATAAGGTCTATAAATTGTTCTATCGTAATAGGCTCTTTCAAATGCTCACTTATGTTTGTGACTCTTTTAGACACAGATTTTACACCTTTATCTTCAAATTTTACAGGTCGCACTTTCAGTGCCGCTGACAAGTCTGTAATGCTGGAAGAAAACAAAAGTGTTCCATGGTGTAATATTCTATTTTTGTAATAATATTGCGCATTTCCTGAAATTTTTTTGCCGCCAATTGTTATGTCATTTCTCCCAGAAAACTCAGCATTGATAGAAAGTTTTCTAAGCACATCTATGATTGGCTGTGTAAATCTTTTAAAATCACTGAAACTGCTGACATCCTCATTTACTATAAAAGTAAAATTTAAATTGCCGAGGTCGTGAAAAACCGCCCCTCCTCCTGACAATCTTCTGACAACGGGAATTTTATGTTCTCTCACATAATCCAAATTTATTTCCGCCAGTGTATTTTGATTTTTGCCCACTATAATACTGGGTTCATTTCGCCATAACATAAAGCATTCCTCTTTAAATTCTTTCAGCACATACTCTTCTGCCGCCAGATTGAAATACGGATTTGTGTTTTTGTTATAGATGTATAACATAGCCACCTCTCCTTGTCTTGATTTTAACGATTGTTGACTATTACAGGGAATATAATATAATAAAAGTATAGCATATTTTAAAAAAATTTAATACTACTCTAGATGAAGATAGCGAGAGATATCTTTCAAAAAGATAGCCGAAGGGGAAATATAAAGGCCCGCCAAGCCTTTATAGAAGCTCTCAGGCAAAAGTATCGCTATCGGATAGGCCCTCTGGAAAGCTCGTAAGAGCACCGAAGGAGCAATACTACGTAGAAGCTCTCAGGTTAAAAAACAGAGGAGTTGTGATGGCTTATTCTTTTGTTGTGCTCATCATAACTCCTCTTTTAAATTTTATGAAAGGGTGTGGTATGTTTGGATAACCTTAAAAAGACACCTCTTTTTAACATCTACAAAAAATACAATGGAAAGGTTATAGACTTTGCGGGATGGGCTCTCCCTGTCCAGTTTGAAAGTATAATCTCTGAACACGAAGCCGTGAGAAATGCTGCCGGACTTTTTGATGTTTCTCATATGGGAGAAATAACTGTAAAAGGCAAAGAAGCTTTCCTTTTTTTTCAAAATCTTCTAACAAACGATTTGTCAAAATTAAAAGAAAAACAAGTATTTTATACTTTCATGTGCAATTACGATGGCGGCGTTGTAGACGACTTATTAGTTTACAAATATTCTGACGACTACTTCTACCTGGTTGTAAATGCAGCCAATATAGAAAAGGATTACAAATGGATGAAAGACAATAAAGGCGTATATGAGGTAGAAATAGAAAACATTTCCGATGAAGTAGCAGAACTTGCCATACAGGGTCCAAAAGCAGAAGAAATACTTCAAAAACTTACAGATACTGATCTTTCAGAAATTAAATTTTTCTACTTTAAAGACAATGTAAAAATATCTGGGATTGAATGCCTAGTATCAAGAACAGGATATACGGGTGAAGATGGCTTTGAAATTTACATGCCTAATAAATACGCGGTAGAATTGTGGGAAAAAATAATTGAAGTTGGAAAAGAATATGGACTTAAACCGGCAGGATTAGGTGCAAGAGATACTTTGAGATTTGAAGCAGGTTTGCCTCTATACGGAAATGAACTTTCAGAAGAAATAACTCCTTTAGAAGCAGGTTTTGAGTTTTTCGTCAAATTTGACAAGGGCAACTTTATCGGAAAAGATGCTCTATTAAAACAAAAAGAAGAAGGGCTTAAGCATAAAATCGTGGGATTTGAAATGATAGACAATGGAATCCCAAGACACGGCTATGAAGTTCGTGCTGACAATCAAAAAATAGGTTATGTAACAACAGGGTATTTCTCTCCTACATTAAAGAAAAATATAGGCCTTGCATTGATTGATTCTAAACATGCACAATTAGGAAATCAAATTGAAATTGTGATAAGAAATAAGCCACTTAAGGCTTTAATCATAAGCAAAAACTTTTACAAGAAAAATTATAGAAAATAGGAGGTATTTGGTATGGAAATTTTAGAAGGCTTGTATTATTCAAAAGACCATGAATGGGTCAAAGTAGAAGGAGATAAAGCATACATAGGAATAACTGACTATGCCCAGCATTCCTTAGGAAACATAGTATACGTTGAGCTTCCAGAAGTAGGCGCAGAACTCTCTGCTGGCGATGTACTTGGAGTTGTGGAATCTGTAAAAGCTGCTTCCGATGTTTACACACCTGTAGATGGAAAAGTGCTTGAAGTAAACAATGCTATTGTTGATGACCCCTCTTTAGTAAACAATGACCCCTATGGGAGTTGGATGGCATTAGTAGAACTCAAAGACAAGTCACAGCTTGATAATTTGATGACAGCCGAAGAATATAAAAAATTTTTAGATGAGGAGTGAGAATATGTTTCCCTACCTTCCCACCTCCTCCAATGACGAAAAAGAAATGCTTAAAACAATAGAAAAAAATTCTATAGAAGAGCTATTTGAAAACATACCTCAAGAAGTTCGCTTAAAAAAGCCTTTAAATCTTGGAACTCCAATGTCAGAAATAGAACTTACAGCTCACATAAAGAAATACGCCAAAGAAAATAAAAGCCTTGAAGAGCTGACAAGTTTTTTAGGCGCTGGAGTATATGACCATTATATTCCTTCTGTTGTAAAGCATATAATATCCCGTTCTGAATTTTACACGGCATATACTCCTTACCAGCCAGAAATAAGTCAAGGAACTTTACAGGCTATATTGGAGTACCAGACAATGATTACAAACCTCACAGGAATGGAAGTCACAAATGCTTCAATGTATGATGGTGCAACTGCCTGTGCAGAAGCTGCAATTATGGCATGTGAAAATACAAAAAGAAAAACCATATTAGTTTCAAAAACTGTAAATCCAGAAACGCGAAAAGTTTTAAAAACTTATATGCATTTTAGAGATATACAAGTAATTGAAATAGACGATAATGAAGGAGTAACAGATTTAGAAAAATTAAAAGCGGAAATTGGGACTAACACCGCGGCAGTAATTGTACAGTATCCTAATTTCATGGGAATCATCGAAGATCTGCAAGAAATTGAGAAAATAACACATGAAAATAAAGCAACGTTCATTACTTACGTACATCCAATACCTCTCGGCATACTTAAATCGCCAGGAGAAATTGGCGCAGATATAGCTGTAGGAGACGGTCAGTCTCTTGGCAATGGATTAAATTTTGGTGGTCCTTATCTTGGTTTTTTAGCTACAACGCAAAAGCTTGTGCGGAAAATGCCAGGAAGAATAGTAGGCCAGACAAAAGATGTAGATGGTAGACGTGCTTTTGTGCTTACTTTGCAAGCAAGGGAACAACACATAAGAAGAGAAAAAGCAACTTCAAATATTTGCTCCAATCACTCATTAAATGCTTTGACTGCTGCAGTATATCTAGCAACTATGGGCAAAAAAGGTATAAAAGAAGTGGCTTATCAATGCACTCAAAAAGCTCATTATGCTTTTTCAGTGCTTACCGCATCAGGAAAATATAAACCTGCTTTTAACAAGCCCTTCTTTATGGAATTTGCATTAAAGACTGACGTAGATGTAAACTTAATTAACAAAAAACTTTTAGAAAAAGGCATATTAGGCGGATACAACCTCCACAGAGATTACGACAAATACAAAAATACAATGTTACTAGCCTTTACAGAAAAAAGGACAAAAGAAGAAATTGATGAGTTAAAGGCTCTGCTGGAGGTGATAGAATGAAAGAGTACAATAAATTGATATTTGAATTGTCAAATAAAGGAAGAAAAGCCTACACTCTCCCCAAGTTGGATGTAGAAGAAAAACCTTTAGAAGACATACTTCCGCAACAAATGATGAGAAAAGAAGAAATAGAGCTTCCCGAAGTAAGTGAAGTAGACATAATAAGGCATTACACCCTTTTATCAAATAAAAACTACGGCGTCGATACGGGTTTTTATCCATTAGGTTCTTGTACTATGAAGTACAATCCTAAAATAAATGAAGACATGGCATCCCTAGTCGGTTTTACAGCTCTACATCCCTACCAACCAGTAGAAACTGTACAGGGCGCTTTGAAACTCATGTATGAATTAGAAAATATGCTCTCTGAAATAACTGGAATGGACAAATTTTCATTACAGCCTGCTGCAGGTGCTCATGGTGAATTAACAGGACTCATGATAATTAAGGCCTATCACGAGCACAGAAATGACAAAAAACGTAAAAAAATAATCGTGCCAGACTCTGCTCATGGTACTAACCCCGCCAGTGCAACAGTTGCAGGTTTTGACGTTATTGAAATTAAATCCAACAAAGAAGGGGCTATAGATTTAGAAGCCTTAAAGGCTGTTTTAAATGATGAAGTAGCAGGACTTATGTTGACAAACCCAAGTACTTTGGGGCTTTTTGAAGAAAATATAGTAGAAATCGCAAGATTAGTACACGAAGCAGGAGGACTTCTATACTACGATGGCGCAAATCTAAATGCTATAATGGGAATTACACGTCCTGGAGATATGGGATTTGACGTTGTGCATTTAAATCTTCATAAAACATTTTCTACACCTCACGGTGGTGGAGGACCTGGCGCAGGACCTGTAGGTGTCAAAAATGAGCTTGCCGACTTTTTACCAGTGCCCGTAATAGAGTTTAAGGACGGCATATATAGCTTAAACTATGATAGGCCGCTTTCTATTGGAAAAGTGAGAAGCTTTTATGGTAATTTCAACGTCCTTATAAAGGCTTATTCCTATATTTTGACCATGGGAGCTGAAGGACTTAAGAGAGCCAGCGAAATGGCCGTCTTAAATGCTAATTATCTTAAAGAAAAACTTAAAAATCACTATAAAGTAGCTGTTGACAAAGTATGCATGCATGAATTTGTTTTAGCTGGTCTCTTAGAAAAAGTCAATGATATCAGAACATTAGATGTAGCTAAAAGACTTATAGACTACGGTTTCCATCCACCTACAATATATTTCCCATTAATCGTTGATGAAGCTATAATGATAGAACCTACTGAAACAGAAAGTAAAGAAACATTAGACGCTTTTATTGAAGCGATGATTAAAATATCAGAGGAAGCAAAAGAAAATCCTCAACTTTTAAAAGAAGCTCCACACAATACGCCTGTAAGAAGGGTTGATGAAGTATTGGCTGCAAGAAATCCTGTTTTAAAGTGGAGCAAATAGAGGAGGACCATTGAAAAAGCGGGGGATAAAAAAGACGGGTTTTACCCGTCTTTTTTATCTTCCCTTGCTGCGAGTTGCGACATCAAATATAACAGCACTAGCCAAAACTATACCGAGAATTATATACTGTAAAGAAATATCAACACCCAAAAGGTTCATTCCATTGGTTAAGGTGGTCATAACAAAAGCACCTACTAACGAGTTAACAACCTTGCCAACTCCTCCCGCAGCAGACACACCTCCTATATATGCACCAGCAATAGCATAAAGCTCAAAAAGAGTTCCTGCAGTAGTTGTAGCTGATTGCAAACGAGAAGCAAATAATATGCCAGATAACCCAGAAAGAAAACCCATAGAAGCAAAAACTATAAGAGTAATTTTTTCAACACTGATTCCGCTTAAAGCAGCAGCTTCAGGATTCCCCCCAACTGCATAAATGTGCCTTCCCAAAACCGTACGATTAGTAATAAAGCTGTAAATAAATGTTACAATCAGTACAATAGCAAATGTCCATGAAATTCCACGATGGGCGGCTAATGTAAAAGTAATGTAAAGTAATAAAGTTATAATAAACAGTATTTCCATAATAAAAATATCCCAAGGAAGCACATCAAATCCCCTGTTAATTTGCTGTGCTCTGGTTTTAAAGGAAAAATAAATGACTAGTATTACACCTAAAACTCCTAGTAGTAATGTTAATTTATGGTATCCCTGAAGAAAGCTTTGGAAAATCGGTATGTCAGGAATAAAACCATTGCCTATGGCATTAAAACTTTTATTAGAAATAATAATGGTTCCCGGCCCTCTGGTAGCCAATAAAAGAGCTCCGCGATAGGCTAGCCAACCGGCTAAAGTAACTACAAAGGCTGGGATTTTTAAATAAGCCACTAGAGAACCATTAAGCAATCCTGCCAATGTACCTAAGACTAAAACTATTACAATAGCTGTTAGAGCAGAAAAATGGTGAAACTGCATCAATATAGCTGCAATTGCACCCAAAAAACCTGACAAAAATCCTACTGAAAGGTCTATATGCCGTATTACAATAATTAAAGTTTCTCCTATAGCAAGAACAGCAATATATCCCGTTTGGTCTACAAGGTTGCTGATATTAACCGGTGACAAAAACTCACCACCAGAGAGGGTCGCAAAAACAGCCATTATCATAAGGAGTGCAATAAACATAGCATAGTCCCTTACATGCTCTTTCAAAAATGACTTTAAATGCTGAATAAATTCCTTCAACTTTCTTACCCTCCTTTAGCTTACGGCGTAAACCATCACATTTTCCTGATTTGCATCTTCTACCTTTAATTCGCCTGTAATTCTTCCCTTGCTCATAACATAAATACGGTCACTCATGCCCAGTACCTCTGGTAGCTCGGAAGATATAAGCAAGATGGCTTTACCTTCACTTGCCAATTGCCTCATCAACATATATATTTCATATTTTGCTCCAATATCAATACCTCTCGTAGGTTCATCTAAGATAATAATTTCAGGTTCAGTAAAAAGTGCTTTCGCTACCAAAACCTTTTGTTGAGTTCCTCCACTGAGAGTAGAAACCTTAACTTCGACATTCCGCGCTTTTATATTGAGTTTTTTCTGAAAATCCTGAGCTATCGCTATTTCCTTTGCTTTATCTACCGTCAAACCTTTTGCTAAAGCCTTAAGGTTGGATAAGCTTATGTTTTCCCTCATTGTATTAATAAGAATTAGTCCTTTTTCCTTACGGTCTTCAGTTAAGTAAAGCATCCCATGTTTAATTGCATCTTCAGGTGTCTTAAATTTTACTTTTTTACCCTCCAATATTATTTCTCCACTCACAATATAACTATAAGGATTTCCAAAAAGGCTAAGGCCAAGCTCTGTACGACCTGCACCAACTAAGCCGAACAAGCCCACTATTTCACCTTTTTTTACATGAATATTGACATCTCGCACCAAATAGCGTCCTGTTTTAGGGTCAACTGCGCTCCAATTTTTAATTTCCATCACTATTTCTTCTGAAGGTTTTGTAATTGGTAGAGGGTAAAGGTTTGTAATTTCTCTTCCAACCATATGCTTTATAATTTTTTTCTCCTCCACTTTCTCTGACTTACAATCAAAATACGCTACTGTTCGTCCATCACGTAAAACTGTTATAGAATCAGCAACTTTTAGAACTTCTTTTAATCTGTGACTGATAAGTATAATTGTAACCCCTTGTTGCTTCAATTCTTTTAGCAGCAGAAGAAGATTTTTACTTTCCGTCTCACTCAAAGCCGATGTTGGCTCATCTAAAATCAACACCTTCGGATCTTTTGAAAGTGCCTTCGCTATTTCAACAAGTTGCTGCATACTCACGCTAAGGTCTTTCACCCTCGAAGTAGGATTAATATTTTCACCTTTGACTTTTGATAAAAGTTCTCGCGCTTTTTCAATCTCCTCAAAAACATCTATTACGCTTCCCTTTTTAATTTCATTTCCCAAAAAGATATTCTCATATACTGTCATCTCTGGAACTAGAGAAAGTTCTTGATGAATAATGGAAATTCCAGCTTTTTCACTATCTCTAATACTAAAGAATTTCACAGGGTAACCCTCAAGTTTGATCTCTCCTTCATACTCACCATAAGGGTATACCCCGCTTAAGATTTTCATTAAAGTACTTTTGCCGGCTCCATTTTCTCCAACTAAACAATGTATCTCCCTCGGTTGAACTTTAAAATTTACACCAAATAATACTTGTACACCTGAAAAACTTTTACTAACGTTTACAAGCTCTATAAGCGGGGTACCCATTTTTTACACCTCCTCAATCATTTAGGCCAAGTAAAATCACTTTCTTTGTAATAACCCGAATCTATCAAAACCTTTTTAACATTGCTCTTATCTACTACTTGGACAGGGGATGGCTTGGAAGGAACATCTTTGACTCCATTATTGTATGTCTTAGTAGCTTCTGGTGTCCCGTTTTTAAGATACGTTAAAGCCACATTAATTGCGTCTTTTACTAGAATTCTAACGTCTTTGAAAACCGTCATAGATTGTTTTCCGTCAATAATATATTGTATAGAGGGTTTTTCAGCATCTTGTCCTGTAATTACATATTTCGTAATATCAGGATCTGCTGCAAATGTATCAGCAATTGACCTTGCTGTTCCGTCATTAGGTGCAAGAATGTATACATTCCCTTTTAAGTTCTTTGAAGCTTTAGCAAGGTTTGCTTGGGCAAGATTTTTAGCAGTATTGAAATCCCAGTTTGTAGTAATTTGTCCTATGATGCTTGCCATTTCCTCGCGGCTTAAATTTTTTTTATCTTTAAGAGCTACAGCCTTATCAGAATTTGCAATTACAAAAGTGCCATCAGCGATCTTTGGCTGTAAAACTTCCCATGCTCCTTGGAAGAATAAGAAAGAGTTATTATCAGATAAAGCACCAGCATAGAGATATAAAGGATTGCCTTTACCTGTCGCATGGTTTACTAAATACTGTCCTTGTTGCTGCCCTACCTGGATGCTATCAAAGGTTACATAATAGTCAACAGCATCAGTATTAAGTATTAATCGGTCGTAAGAAATTACCTTGACGCCTGCTTTTTTAGCTGCTTCAGCCGAAGCTGCTGCTGCATTTGCATCATGAGGGCATAAAACGAGCACTTTAATCCCCTTACTCAATAGAGTTTCAACATTAGCCTTTTCCTTAGCAGGGTCACCTTGGCTAAAAAGAATTTCAGCAGCATATGGTGTGTCTTTTAAAGCATCCTGAAAACGCGTTTCATCTTGAATCCATCTTGGTTCATCTTTCGTTGGCAAAACAATACCAATGGCTAGTTGTTTATTAGAACTTTGTTTTGAGGAAGAACATCCCCCAAGAAAAACAGATATCAGCAGTAACAAGGCTCCTACCATGATAAAAAATCTACGGTTGTTACTCATTATTCACACCTCTCCCTTTGAAATTTATTGTTTGATATAATTAATTCTACCTCCCCCCTCAAAATGCCTCTGGAACTTTTTTTGTTATCCTTTACTTTTTTGGCGATTTAAATTTTTTAACTTATCAATCTGTATTTTTTTAAGACAAAAAAATACAGGCTTAAAGCCTGAGTAATCATTTAGATACATTTCTGTATACTTCATCGCGATTGTGAAAACCGTCTTTTATTACAGTATCATCTATGTTAGTTTTATCAACAGCAATAGGTTCAAGAACATAATAAGGAACGTAATATTTTCCGTCATATATGGTATTTTTCACGTTTAATTTTTCTCCCCTTGCAAGTTTCATAGCCATTTTTGCGGTGGCTTCTGCCAATTTATCAATTGGTTTATACACTGTCATAGCCTGAGTTCCTTCCACTATCCTTTGACATGCAGCAAGGTCAGCATCCTGAGCTGCGACTAATACTTTTCCCGCTAATCTGTGCTCTGATAAAGCCTCTATAACTCCTCCCGCTAAAGCATCATCCCCTGCTATTACGGCATCAATTTTCACACCCTTTTGCAGAAGTTCATCAGTAGAATTAAAAGCATATTCCGTCATCCAATTAGGTGCCCAATCTTCTTTTACAACTTTTATGTCTCCACTTTCAATTCTGGATTTTAGAACACTGTCATACCCTTCTTTTATCATTTTTGTGTTGTTATCCGTCGTAGCACCGTTTATTATGAGATAATTCCCTCTTGGTACTCTTTTCACTAAATATTCTGCCATCAATTTCCCAACTTTTACATTGTCAAAGGATATATACAGGTCTACATTTGATTTTGTAACAAGCCTGTCATAGGATATCACTTTTACCCCTTCTTTTTGTGCCAATGATACCGCATAAGAGGCCTTTTCAAGGTCATTTGGAACAATGATAAGTACGTCAATTTTTTGGTCCAAAAGGTATCTCACCTGTTTTAATTGGTCTTGGTCATCATTATTAGCGTTTTGCACTAAAACCTCTGCCCCTAATTCCCGCAACTTTGCCATTAATATATCTCGATCTTTAATCCATCTTTCTTCTTTTAAGGTACCAAGAGAAAAACCAATTTTAACTTTGTGTTCTTTTTTATCTAAGTTAGAATCCAGATTCTTCACTTCTTCTCTATATGCTACTACATGCTTAACAGTCAAAAAAACTAAAACACCTAAAATAATCATAAGGATAATTGTTACTATCACTTTGATTACATTTTTACTCTCCACCAATTACACCCCCTTTTTGTAAATAGCTAATCTGTACTCTGTAGGCGTCATCCCTGTAGCTTTTTTAAATATCTTGCTAAAATAATTTGGGTCGCTGTAGCCAACCTTATAGCACACTTCTTTTATGCTGACAGTTTCATCCTCTAATAGTTCTTTAGCTTTAGTTAGTCTCAAATTTGTCAAGTAATCGACAAAATTTTTCCCCGTTTGATCTTTGAAAAATTTACTAAAATAGTGATAACTCATATTTACTTCTTTTGCAACATCATCCAGTGTAATGTCTTTATTGAAATTGTCTTCTATAAATCTAATTATTTTGGCCATAAAGGTATTCGTTTTTTCTTTGTTGATAGTCTTTATGTTTTCGAATAGATTTTTCAGAGTATTAATAAATATAAACTTTATTTTGTCAACATCGTTTATTTTTAGAATTTCTTCTAGCTCTCGGTTTTCAATAAAATTTTCCTCCTCAGAATAATAGGAAAGATTCCTTTTAATGACACCAATTATTTCTATAAGTTTGGACTTTATTTTATCTACATCCTCTTGGTATTCTAAAATCATCCATTCGTAAATTTCATTAAATATACTGAAAGATCCTTGAAAGTCTCCACACATAAGTCTATCAATAAAAAGTTTTTCTTTATTAATAGGATAAGGTTTAAATCTATTTTGTGGCATTGCAACATCATCAAAATGTACAATCAGTTCATTTTTTGCCATTTTTAATGCCATTTCTGCTTCATAATAAGACTTTAAAATATTATCAAAACTGTAAACGCTACCTATTCCAATCCTGTAAGGAATTTTCACTTTTGGGCTTATAGCTTCTATTATTTTCTGTGCTATTTCTATAGAATTATTTTTAATCTCAAATGAATTTCCTGCCTCCACAGGAAAGTATACTAATAATTTGTCAATAAAATATGGCCCTATTAAACATTTTTTAATATTTTTTACAATTGGTTTAAAATAATCATAAAAATTTTGTTTTTCTATGCTCAATTTCAGACTTTGATCTTTGATATTTTTGTCAAAATCTTCCATTAATATTATCATGGCATAACCTCGTTTTAATTCTATTCCAAATACATCTTCATAAAAAGGTAAATTATCATAAGTTATACCACTAAAAAGAGTAGTATACAAAAATTGCCCTTCCAAATAAGGAATAATTTTATTGAGTTTTTCCTTTAACTCTAACTCTTTTAACATCGTCTCTCTTCTTTTTTCAATTACCTCAATAGCTTTCTTTATAGTTTCTACGACTTTATTTCTATTAAGAGGCTTTAAAAGATAATCTAACACTCCAAGGTCTATCGCCTCTTTCGCATAATTAAAATACTCATAAGCGGTAATAATAACAAAAATTATATCCTTATGCCTTTCTTTAATTTGCTTTATGGCTTCAATTCCATCTATTCCTGGCATCTTTATATCCATAAAAACTACATCAGGCTTTAAAATTTCCACCTTTTCAATGGCTTCTCTTCCAGATTTGGCAAAACCAATTATATCAGCTTTTACATCACTCTTTTCTATGATAAATTTAATTGAATCTAAAACTATTTGCTCATCGTCCGCAATAAGCAATTTAATCATTTTCTTTATCACCCTTTATTAAAGGAATTTTTAAAGTAACTTTTGTTCCTTCTCCTATTTTGCTATTTATCTCAATTACATCTTCTATAGCAGAAATGTTATAAAAAAGTCTTAGTCTATTTATAATATTGTGCATGCCAATTCCCGTAACATGCCTTTTAGATAAATCCTCATTGTCTGCTGATAATATTGCCCTTACTTTTTCTTCACTCATCCCTATCCCATTGTCAATAACCTCTATTAAAACTTTATCATTATCCTTCTTTACCGTAAGTTTAATAAAGCCTCTTTTTTCTGTATCTTCTAATCCATGAATAAAAGCATTTTCAACTACAGGCTGAATTATTGTACAAGGCATTTCTACATCTAAAACCCCTTCGTCTACATCTACTTTAAAATCTACTCTGTCGCCAAATCTCGTTTTCAAAATGTACATATATGTGTTTACATTGTTTATCTCGTCTTGCAAAGTAACTGTAGTATCCAATTTTTTAAGATTATATCTAAATAGGTTTGCAACGTTTTCTATAAACTCCGAAGATTTATCTGCCCCTTCCATCATTGCTAATTGTGCAGCTGCATTCAGGGTATTAAAGAGAAAATGTGGATTTATTTGGGACTGCAAAGCCTTAAGTTCTGCCTCTTTTAAAATATTTCTCATTTTGAGATTTTGCATTTCTTGTTCTTTTAATTTTTTCTCTACTTCTGCCTGATTTTTGATTTCTCCTATATAATTTTTTATGCTTACTACCATCTTATTAAAAGCTTCTGCAAGTATATTTATCTCATCGTTTGTCTTTATAGAAAGCGGTTTTACATCAAAATCTCCTTTTGAAACTCTCACTGCCAAATGGGAAAGGTCTATAAGAGGTTTTGTAATTCGATAGGTAAAAAATATTGCAAGAAATATGTTAAAAAGAATAGAACCTATTATCAAAAATACATTCAAATAACTTATAAACTCCATGTTTTTTGTTATAGATGCATATTTTAAAGAACCCTCTTGCAATCTACTGTTAAGAAGATTATTAATGTAAAGTTTTATATATTCACTTATTTTATTGGACCTCGTAAAATGTGCAATGTACTCGCTGCTTATCCTGCCTCTTTTAGCATTTATTGCTGCGTCAGTTTCATTC
This sequence comes from Clostridia bacterium, assembly GCA_012840485.1. Lineage (GTDB taxonomy): Bacteria > Bacillota > Thermoanaerobacteria > Thermoanaerobacterales > Thermoanaerobacteraceae > Thermoanaerobacter. The sequence continues at coordinate 14,683 of DULG01000079.1, forward strand.
AAAAGGCTTTCAATCATATTCCCTATATCCTTTAGCATTAAACCATCCTGGTCATAGTTTTTTTCATTTAAAATAGTGGAGGCTTGCTCTTGAAGTTTGTTATAGAGGGTATAATAATTTAAAAGGGCGTCCGAAGATTTGGTAGATAAATACTTCTCCACTTCTGTTTCCAACATGTTTACATCTGCATTTAAATTGTTAAGGTATATATAATCCACAAAAATTGATTTTAAACGATTTATAACTGACTTTGCATTATAATACGAATAAAAACTTGTGATACCCATTAAAATAGTGATTATGAGGTAATAAACTATCAATTTTCGCCTTATGCCCGTAAATCTCCACATATCTTTTTTCATGCCATCACCTTATTCTATTGATTGTATTCTTTTGAAATATTCTTTGACATTGCCCTTGGTAATAACATTTACTCCTATATCAACAAATGTAGAAACATTATTTTTTTCTTTAATTTCCACCATAGATTTTACACTTTCATATCCTATTCTGTAAGGGTCACTCATAACTGTACCGTATATTATTCCCTTGTCGATATACCTTAAAATATCCGCTGTATCTCCATACCCTACAATCGCTATGTCTCCCACCTTGTTAAAATCAACTATTACTTGTGCAGTACCAATGGTATCCACAGAATCGGTAGTATAAATGGCATTTATGTTTTGTTTACTGCTTATAATTGACTGAGTAATCTCTTCTGCGCTTAAAGTACCTAATTTTGAAGTGTAAACTTTTACTACTTTCATTTGAGGATAATCTTTTATGGCATCTAAAAAACCATTGATTTTCAAATTTTGATTTACAGTGTCCAATTGATAATCATTGCTGACGATTATAGCAATGTTGGCTTTTCCTTTGGTGGCTTTAATCATAAGCTTTCCGGCTTCTTCACCTAATTGAAAACTGTTAGTACCTATAAAAGCCTGTCTTTTACTATCTTTTGCGTCATTTTCTATAGTAACTACTGGTATCCCATCTTTATAGGCTTCTTCAATCAAATCTACAAATTCTTTACTGTTTGAAACATGAGTTATTACGCCATCAACTTTAGACAGTATAGCAATATCCAAATACTGAAGTTCCTCTTGAATGTTATTAAACTTAGGAGCATTAAATTCAATTGCAACATTGTAACGTTTTGCAGCATCCATAGCACCCATTTTCACTTCTTTCCAAAAAGGATCTACAGAATTTTGAGCTACCATATAAAAGTGATATTGAGGCGTCTTTGCAAAAATGGGTTCTTCTACCTTTTGAAGCTTATATAAAAAAATGCTTAATGCTGCTATCAAAATAACCAAAATTAAAATGACCTTGTCCATTAATTTAAAAAACTTTTCATTTAACGTTTTCATAAAAATCACTACTACCTCCCTGTGTATCTCTTACAATAATAATAAAGCATTAACAACTATATATCAATTCAAAATTATTAAATAGTTGTCACACAAAAATTGTCCAATCTTTTATATTTATTCGATAAACTTTTCAAAAATCCTTTCATGAAAAAATGTAAAAATGAGGCGCAATTTGCACCTCATTCTTCTTTCCATCTCCCTTGAAGCTTTTCAACAACATGAGGTAGGGTAGTGTATTCCAATTCCTCTAACGGCAACCTGTGAGGCTCAAAGGGTCCCATCTTTCTTATATAATCGGCCATTTCTAACGCTTTTTCCTTTGCATTGTCAAAAGCAACATCTTTAAAAAAGTCCTGTGGCCCAATAAGCTTACCCTCTGCTAATTGAAAGCCAAGTGCGCATACTCTTGGAGGCCCATCAAATCTGGTAGGGACAGCATCTTCCAATGAAACAGGTATCACAGGCCCATTATGAGACCCCCTCATCCAACCAGCAACAAGATAAGAATTAGCAAAAGGTTCCAGCGCTTCACCTACTGCTGGAAAACCATTCTGGCATCTCACAATAAGTACAGGGTCATCCTTTCCTATATACTTCCCCGCCATAAAATTCATTCTTTGAGTAGAAGACACTGCTGCAATTTCATTGTTTTTTGTATACACTTTTCGTATGCAATATCGTCCTGTCGCTCCAATAAAGACCAGCATATCATAAATATCTTCTGGAGTTTCAAATATTATTTTTTTATGCCCAATCATATCATAAACTTCAAATTTAAATCCTTGGTGCATATTAGGGTCAATTACAAGTCCTACTGTATTAAAAGGATCTGCAAACATCTTGTAAAGGGGTAAATTCCATGCTCCTGGCTCTGTTTTATCAGCCATAAAAATTATGACAGGCTCACTTTTTCTTTCTTCAATTTCCATCTCTGCAACTCCCGGTCCTAACCCCTTTATATTGCCTGAAAATGAATCTTTCAACAAATCTTGTCCTGCACCGTACAATTTAAGTTCTTTAGCTTTCTCACTACATATCCAAAATACGTCCCATGCAAGTTTATGAACTTTCTCGCTATCTACTCCTTCTCTATGGGTCATTATAAGTTCAATGTCATCTCCTACTCTAGTCACATGAAAGTCAATGAGCATTTTCCCTTTTTCTTTTAAATGTTTCTTAGCAATCTCAAGAAGCCCAGGATGTACGTCTGTATGCCCTACAAAGCCACCAACATCTGCTTTAATCACTGTTAATGTTATTTTTGACATAGAATTTTCCTCCTTTTTTGAATTAGTATAGTATATTTTATTAATAATGTTATACTACTTATGCTTATATTTTAAATTAAACCTCATACTTTTTCAACAGTATGTCTTAATTTATTACAAGCATTGCTTTTCCTTCTGATGTGTTATAATTATAATGAAAATAAAATTTTGAAAGGATGTGGAATTATGGAATGCAAAACTGTATCAATTGAAAAAAGATTTATGGGTAGATTCCCTCATGGAAGTGACCTATTACAAGAAATTAATAAATTCCTCACCCAAGAAAATATTCTTTCAGGTGAAATAAGAATAATAGGCGCTGTATCAAAAGCTGTATTTGGCTATTATGACTCTCAAAGCAAAAATTATATATACATATCAAAAAATGAACATATGGAAATACTAAATTGTGTAGGAAATATTTCTGTCAAAGATGGTAAACCATTTCCTCATGTTCACATAGCATTAGCAGATAAAAACGGGAAAGCCTATGGGGGTCATTTAATGGAAGGGACAATAATATTTGCAGCAGAATTTGTAATAACTGACTATGGCGACAATAAACTCGAAAGAGTTTATGATGAAGCAACAGGACTTTATTTGTGGAATATTTAAAGCCCAGTCTATTCGCTGGGCTTTTTTAATATTTTTATAAATGTATGCAAATAGTTTATTACATCTAGATTAGCTTTATATATCAAGGTCTTTATAATAGGATTTCCAATGATGCTTAAAAATCTATCATAGTCTTTATCTCTCATATTGTCCATTACTCTTCTGAAATCTGCCATCTTGTTTACCTTATCAACTATTTTCCCTATTTTCTGTTCATAATTTTCTCCTTTAACAATGGCTTGCGCAGAATAAACTCCTGTTTCTAAAGAATTAACAAGTCCAAAGCCAAAACATGGCTCTAAAAACCCTCCTGCATTTCCTATTAAATAAATATTGCCAATTTTATGTTCCTTAGCTATCCAGCCATCCATCTCCGTCTCAAAAGTTTCAATTATTTCATAATTTAATTTTTCTTGGTATAAAAATGTGTGCCACATATTTTCAATCTCTTCTTTTTGAGTATAAGTAGACACAAGAATTATTGAGGCTTTATTTCTACTCAAAGGCACAAGATAACCAAATCCAGACCTTGCATACATGGTGTTAAACCAGACATACACCGTATTAATGTCAAATTCCCCTATAGCTATACCCCCTTTTATTCTTGAAGAAACTATATCAGCATACTCTGTAAGCTGTTTAGCTATCATACTGTTTCCTGTAGCAACTACCACATAATCATATGAAGCAGCTAACTGTCTGTAATCCGCATTTATATTAAAATTTATTTTTGAATTTATTTTTCCGGCTAACTGATTTTCCACACTTTGTTGCCCTTGTCCCCTTTCTAAAATATAGCCAAGGTCTCCTTCAATACTAGTTTTTTTATTGAGAGATTTTATAATTATTTTTTTGATTTTATTCAAAGGAACAACAGGTATCCTTAATTGGCTCTTTAAAAAACTTAAAGGATCTTTATAAGGTCTATGCATAACTTGCAATATTAATTCTCCAAAAGAAAATAAGTTACCAATTGTATGTTTTCTCTCATATATATCACAACTTATTCCCATTTTTTCAAATGTATAAGCACAAGCCAAACCGGATATCCCTGCCCCAATTATCGCAACTTTCATTTTTAAACCTTCTTTCTATGTGTATAAGGTTTATTGTACATCCTATTTAGCGTATACTTCATAAAAAAGGCCCCATATTTTATGGCATTAAAATTAGTATTATAGATAAGCTTTTTTATAGGAGGAAAAGTCAAAACTTTTATAAATTTATCCAATTTGTCATTATCCATAAGATCCAAAGCCTTTCTAAACTCCAGCATTTTTATATTTGCCTCTGATAAAAAACTTATTTCTTTCTCAAAATCTACCCCCTTTGCTATACTTTTAGCCGCTATAACACCACTTACAATGGAATTAAAAGTTCCAAAGCCTAAAAAAGGCTCTATAGCTCCCCCTGCATTTCCAACAAAAAGCAAATTCTCATATTGATGGGGAAAGCAATTGCCAGAATCGTGCTGTAAATCTACCATATTGACAATATCCACATTCATCTTTTCTACTTTTAAAAAGGTATCCCAATAATACTGTAATTCCTCTTTAGAAATATAAGGTATTACCATAGCTAATACTGCTCTTTTTTCATTGTAAGGAATGAGGTACACATAACCGCTTTTCGTATATAATGTATTTATCCACATCAAAAGCGCTTTGGGATCGAAATTTCCTAATACATTTGCCACTCTCACCCAAGTAGTTACTAACTCTTGCCAACAACCTAATTCTTTTGGAATTTGTGAATTCCCTGTTGCAATAATAACATAATCATAATCATTTTTTAATTTCTTATAATCAGCCTCTATATTAAAATAAACTGGTATTTCTAATTTATCATATAATTGATTTTCAAGAGAGCTTGCATCTTGTCCTCGTAAAATCATATACCCAAGATTAACAGCCGTAACAGAAGCAGTTACAGTTGGACCCTTCATAACTATTTTGTCAATTACATTAATTGATTTAACCTCTATTCCATAAACGTTTTTAAGATGAAAAAGGGGATCTTTTATAGGTCTATTTATAACTTTTAACAATCCTCCAACGTGATTAAACAATTCACCTATTTTGCATTTTTTCTCAAAAATATCTGGTGCAATTCCATATCTTTGAAAAGTAATCGCTGCTGCCAGCCCAGAAACACCAGCACCAATTATTGCCACTTTCATTTTAACTCATCTCCGGTCTACTTAAAACTGTATTGTTTGGTATAGAGGGTTTAGATTCTAAACTTTCTATTTCTATTTGAAGAATAGAAATAAATCTCATCACATCATCCCTCATTTGAGTAAACAACTGTCTAACATATGGATTTGTAATGTTTACAATAGTTTCATTGTAAAAAGCCTGAATATTAACTAGATTTTTTAATAAATCTTGAAGCATATCCAATGGCTCCTGAGACATATTTTTTTTTACAATAGAACTAATATGCATGTCTTTTTGGGCTTTTTTTATGTCTTCCCTATGATTTTTGACCATTATTTCTATCTGCTTTAATAAAGCCTTTATTTGATCATCCATCGTTTCTTTGCCATATTCTTTTACTTTCTCCAACAATATTTTTTCCAAATTTTGTGCTTCAACAAATGTGCTTAATATTATCTCCTGCTGAGTTATTTTCTGCATAAATATCACATCCTAAATCCTTTTTTACTTATCTTTTCTCAATTAAATTTTTTATATACCGCAAATACAAATAGGTAGTGTTTAAAATGTCACATTTGTGGAATATTAAAAAAGAGGTGAAAGTTATGGGTAATTTGCAAGAAATAAAAAATTTAATGGAAGAACTTGTAAAAAGCGTAAAGGACAAAGAAATGGCAAATAAAAAAATGCAAGAGGTGCTTGAAAAATCTATATCAGAAATAAAAAAAATCTTGCTAACAATAAAAAAATACATAGCGGTGGAAAATATAAAACTGAGAAGTTATAGCGGGAAAACCTTTGAAGTAGGAGAAGGTATAATAATCCATGATAAGAGCATAGATGAAAAAATAGTTTTAAAGCCTGATAATACTTTTTATCACTATAAGATAGAAAATGATGAACTAAAAGCTACCCCAATATTAGACCTTGAGATACATAATTATATTTCTTACGATGTACTTTTTGAAACTGTAAAAACCTCCCTTAAAAAATGCATCCAAAAAAACGAAGAAGACATACGTTTGTATAAAAGTATTATGTTTAAAATAGACAAATATAACAAAGAATTGCAAGAAATACTCTCCCTTAAGGATTCTATAGAAAACACATTAAAAGAAGATTCTCCTGAAACTCTGATATAAAAAAGTATCAGAGTTTTTTGTAACCTTTTTGTAATAAAAACTTAATAATTTCTTAATAAATTTTAATATTTTGCATGGTATAGTATTTATATGAAGATAATATAGTTTATAAAAATTTCACTTAAGTTGAAACTAAAAGTACGTTAATATCGTCTTTTATTATAGAAAGGATGGGGAGAAATTGAAAGAAAAAGTATTACAAACTATATCTTTTATAGTGGTCTTCGTTGCAATGGGACTCATGATTTCTATGCAATTTAAAACTGTACAAGGTGGCAATAGACCCCCTACCTCTCTTTCATCCACAAATTATGCACGGTTAGAAGAATTAACTCAGCAGCTTAAAAAAGCTCAAGAAGAAAAAACTGCGTTAGAACAGCAATTAGAAGAATTAACTAAAAGATTTAAAGAATACGAAGAAGCTGCTTCAAAAAATGATGCTGCTTTAAAAAACCTACAGAAAGACGTTGAAAAATATAAAACTTTTGCAGGACTTACAGATATGGTAGGCCCAGGAGTTATAGTAACGCTAACTGACAGCGACTTACAGCCTCGAGACGGCGAAGACCCTAATTTGTACTTAGTCCACGATGAAGATTTATTAAATATTGTAAATGAATTGAAAGCGGGTGGTGCTGAAGCAATAGCTATAAATGACCAA
>DULG01000013.1 GCA_012840485.1 Clostridia bacterium
ATACTGAAGAAATCAAAAAAGCGGCTTTAGAGCTCAAACAGTTTGGAATAACTATTGTGTCAATATCTTTAGGCAGTGAAGGTTCTATCGTTGCATGTGAGGAGGGAGTATTTAGACTTATACCACCTCAAATAAAAGTAGCAAGTCCTGTGGGCTCAGGGGACTCATATGTTGCAGGTATGGCAGTAGGCATAAAAAGAGGATTTGATATTGTTGATGCTGCGATATTAGCAACTGCATGTGGAACGGCAAATGCCATGTATTACAAGACAGGATATGTTACATTAGAGGATGTTGAGCATTTAAAAAATAATGTAAAGGTCGAAAAACTTTAAAAAAACAAGGAGGTATAAAAATATGATATTAGGTTACAGTGAAGAACAATTAAAAGAAAAGAAAGGCTATGCTACAGCGAAGGAAATAAATCAGCAGCCGCGATTATGGAGAGAACTTTTTAATATTCTTTTACATCAAAAAAGAGAAATCACTGAATTTTTAAATCCAATATTCCAAATAAAAGATTTAAAAATTATACTAACTGGTGCAGGAACATCTGCTTTTGTAGGCTATAGCAGTGAAGGCTATCTAAGGAGAATGCTTGGCTTAGACGTTGAAGCAATTGATACTACAGATATTGTTGCATCACCAGAGAACTTTTTCTTTAAAGACAGACCAACTCTTTTAATTTCCCATGGAAGGTCTGGTGACAGTCCAGAAAGCCTAGCTACAATAGAGTTAGCAGAAAAGATTATAAAAGATGTTTACTTCCTAAACATCACCTGCAATAAAGATGGCAAAATGGCAAAAAGCACAGTTGGCAAGAAAAATTCTTTAAACATATTTATGCCGGAAGAATCAAATGATGAAGGCTTTGCAATGACAAGCAGTTTTACATGTATGCTTTTAACAGATTTAATGCTGCCACACATAGAAGAAATTGAAAGCCAAAAAGACTTATTTGAAAAATTAGCAAAAGAAGCAGAGAGAATAATAGAAGAAGATGCAAGGTTAGTAGAAGAAATATCAAAAAATGACTATGACAGATTGATATACTTGGGCAGTGGCAACTTAAAAGGATGTGCTGCAGAAGCTGCATTAAAATCTTTAGAATTATCACGAGGAGAAGTCAATACTAATTTTAACACCCCTTTAGGATTTAGACATGGCCCTAAATCTGTGATAAATGATAAAACACTTTTAGGATTTTTTGTATCAAACAATCCTTATACACAAAAATACGATTTAGACCTCATAAAAGAGATAGCAAACGAAGCAGGACAAAGAAAATTAATGGCTTTTCTGCCGGAAGATTTACAAATAGATGGAATAGATTATATATTCAAATTGAGACAAGATTTTACCAATGTAGAAGAAGCTTTTTTAACGCCTTTGTACATTATTTATGCACAAATGCTAGCTTTTTATAAATCTTTGAATTTAGGAATAACACCTGACAATCCAAATCCTGAAGGAAGAGTAAATAGAGTTGTTAAAGGTGTAATAATTTATGAATATGTTTAATATAAAATTTTATTAAAGCCATGGAGTAACTTCTCCATGGCTTTATAACTAAAAGGAATACTCTCTCAAGGAAAGTAGAATGATTGACTCGATGACAGTAATTTGTTATAATTTAAACGTTAAATCTTTTTGCTTTAAACATTTTATCAGTAAAAACCGATAAAGGCCTTAAAAGGCCTTTTCTCCATAGGAAGGTGATTTTTTATAATAAAAATAAAACTGACACCTACTCAAGTACTTGCTTTAGGATTTGCGGCTATTATATTAATTGGGACTTTATTACTGATGCTGCCTGTGGCAACTAAAAGTGGAGAAGGGGCAGATTTTTTAACTGCGCTTTTTACGGCTACATCAGCTACATGTGTTACTGGCCTTGTGGTTGTTGACACAAAAACATATTGGTCTACTTTTGGGCAAATAGTGATAATGTTGCTGATACAAGTTGGTGGTCTAGGTATTATGACCATGTCAACGCTTTTCGCATTGATCCTTGGTAGGAGAATTACCTTTAAAGAGAGATTGGTGATGCAAGAAGCTTTCAATACAAATAGTCTCGGAGGCATTGTGAAATTTGCCAAGTATATACTAATGGTTTCTTTTTTATTTGAAAGCATTGGCGCAATTATATTGACTTTGAGATTTTTACCGCAGATGGGATTAAAAAAAGCAGTGTATTACGGCTTGTTCCATTCTATTTCTGCATTTAATAATGCTGGCTTTGATCTTATGGGTAATTTTAGGAGTCTAACGGGTTATGTTTCTGACTGGGTGGTAAACCTGGTCATAATGGGTTTGATAATATTTGGCGGGTTAGGATTTTACGTTTTGCTTGATATATACGAACATAGACATTTTAACAAATTTACACTGCATTCAAAAATTGTTATAACTATTACATTGTTTTTAATTGCTATCGGCACACTGCTTATATTTTTATTTGAATACAATAATCCAAAAACATTAAAACCATTGGACTTTCCTACAAAGATACTTGCATCATTATTTCAAGCTGTGACACCCAGAACAGCTGGTTTTAATACGCTATCGCTTTCTGACATGACCATAGCGTCTAAATTTTTGACAATAATACTCATGTTTATTGGTGCTTCTCCAGCTGGAACAGGTGGAGGTATCAAGACAACTACTTTTGCGGTTATACTATATACTGTGTTATCAGTTATAAAAGGTGAAGAAGAGACAGTACTTTATAAGCGCACTATTAGCAGAAACATAGTCTATAAAGCTGTAGCTATATCCTTTATAAGCGTTTTTATTATTTTCTCTGTGACTATGGTTTTATCTATTACTGAAACATCCGACTTTTTGACTATATTGTACGAGACAATCTCAGCTTTTGGCACTGTGGGATTATCACTCGGGCTTACACCTGAATTGACTACAGTGGGCAGAATTATTATAATATTTACAATGTATACTGGCAGAGTTGGTCCTTTAACACTGGCGTTAGCATTGGCACAAAGGCAGAAAAAACCTAAACCTATTATGAAGTACGCTGAAGAAAAGATTATGGTAGGCTAAAACAGAGGTGAGAATGTGAAACAGTTTATTGTTATCGGATTAGGAAGCTTTGGCATGAGTTTGGCCAAAACTTTATATGAAATGGGCAATGACGTACTGGTTATAGATGAAGATGAAGAATTGGTGCAATCTATGAATGGCTTGGTAACACATGCAGTGCGTGCTGATGCTACTGATGAAAATGTACTTAAGTCTCTAGGTGTGAAAAATTTTGATGTGGCCATAGTCGCTATAGGAAAGAATATGGAATCAAGTATTATGGTAACAATGCTTGTGAAAGAATTGGGGGTAAAATACGTAATAGCAAAAGCTCACAATGAATTACACGCGAGGGTTCTTTACAAGGTTGGAGCAGACAGGGTTGTTATGCCCGAAAAAGATATGGGTATAAGGGTCGCCAGAAATGTTTTTTCAAGCAATTTATTAGATCTTATTGAGTTTTCTAAGGAATACAGCATAGCAGAAATTCTTCCAATTGAAGAGTGGTTTCATAAAACATTAAGGGATATAAACATGAGAGAAAAATATGGATTAAATGTCATAGCGGCAAAAAAGTTGAATGATGAGATTATACTATCACCAGGACCGGACTATGTGGTTGATGAAGGTGATGTATTGGCTGTTTGCGGCAAAAATACAGACATTAAGAAATTCGAGATAAAAATGTAGATTCTAAGAAAGTGAGATGAATAAAGCCATTGGAGATTTATATAACACTCCATGGCTTTATTTTTTACAATAGCTCAATAAATTACCAATTATTTTTTTAAAACTTTTTGGTCAAAAAAGAAGGATTTTTTGAATCAGTGTAGAATATATATAATATAAGTTTGTTGAGTCAATAAACTATGGGAGTGGTTATATAAATGAAAAGAAAATTAAAAAACAGTGTCGGAATATGGGCATTTGGCCCTGCTGCTACAAGATTCGTTCCTGCAGGATACCACACGGAGCTTTCAAATGAGACAATGGAAGCATATATTGCATAGCACTTGGAGCAAAGTTTTAAATAATTATATTTTCAAAAAGGAGGAAAATGACATGGAATACTTCAAAAATGTACCACAAATAAAATACGAAGGACCAAAGTCAAACAACCCATATGCATTTAAATTTTACAATCCTGATGAAATAATAGATGGAAAACCTTTAAAGGAGCACTTACGTTTTTCAGTAGCGTACTGGCACACATTTACAGCCAATGGGACAGATCCATTTGGAGCACCTACAATGCAAAGACCATGGAATCATCTAAGTGATCCTATGGATATTGCTAAGGCAAGGGTAGAGGCAGCTTTTGAATTTTTTGAAAAACTTGACGTACCGTTTTTCTGCTTTCATGACAGAGATATAGCTCCAGAAGGGGAGAATTTAAGAGAGACGAACAAAAATTTAGATACAATAGTTGCAATGATTAAAGATTATTTAAAGACGAGCAAAACAAAAGTATTATGGGGTACAGCAAATCTTTTTTCAAATCCGAGATTTGTACATGGAGCAGCAACTTCCTGTAATGCAGATGTATTTGCATATGCAGCAGCCCAAGTAAAAAAAGCACTTGAAATAACAAAAGAACTTGGAGGACAGAACTATGTATTTTGGGGCGGAAGAGAAGGATATGAAACACTACTCAATACAGATATGGAATTGGAACTTGATAACCTCGCAAGATTTTTGCACATGGCAGTAGAATATGCAAAAGAGATAGGATTTGAAGGGCAGCTTTTAATTGAGCCAAAACCAAAGGAACCGACAAAACACCAATATGATTTTGACGCAGCGAACGTATATGCATTTTTGAAGAAATATGACCTTGATAAATACTTCAAATTAAACATAGAAGCAAACCATGCCACACTTGCAGGACATGACTTTCAACATGAATTAAGATATGCAAGAATTAACAATATGTTAGGCTCTATAGATGCAAATATGGGAGATATGCTTTTAGGATGGGATACAGACCAATTTCCGACAGACATACGAATGACAACCCTTGCAATGTATGAAGTCATTAAGATGGGTGGTTTTGACAAAGGTGGGCTTAATTTTGATGCGAAAGTAAGACGTGCTTCATTTGAACCAGAAGACCTATTTTTAGGGCATATTGCAGGAATGGATGCTTTTGCAAAAGGATTTGAAGTAGCGTATAAGCTTGTTAAAGATGGTGTATTTGATAGATTTATAGAAGAAAGATACAAAAGTTATCGAGAAGGCATAGGAGCAGAGATAGTAAGTGGAAAAGCGAACTTTAAAACTCTTGAAGAATATGCATTAAACAATCCAAAGATTGAGAACAAATCAGGCAAGCAAGAATTGTTAGAGTCAATATTAAATCAGTATTTATTTAGTGAATGACGGAGGGCTAAAATATGTATTTTCTTGGGATAGATTTGGGTACATCAGCTGTAAAGATAATTTTAATAGAGGAAAAGGGAAATGTAATAGGAAGCACATCAAAAGAATATCCAGTATATTACCCTCAGCCAGGTTGGTCAGAACAAAATCCTGAAGACTGGTGGAATGCCACAAAAGATGGCATACGTGAGTTAATAATTAAAACTGGTGTAAAAAATGGTGATATAAAAGGCATAGGTTTAAGTGGCCAAATGCATGGGCTTGTACTTTTAGATGAGAACAACAATGTACTAATGCCTGCTATACTTTGGAATGACCAAAGGACGCAAGAGGAATGTGATTATATTACCCAAACATTAGGCAAAGAAAGATTGACAAAATATACAGGGAACAAAGCATTAACAGGATTTACAGCGCCAAAGATATTATGGGTAAAAAAACATCGCACTGATATATATAAAAAGATTCATCATATACTTTTGCCTAAAGATTACATCAGATTCAAACTTACAGGTGAATATGCAACAGATGTATCAGATGCATCAGGTACATTATTGTTTGATGTAGAAAATAGAAGATGGTCAAAAGAAATGCTAGATGCGTTAGAGATACCCTATAATTGGATGCCAAAATGTTATGAATCTACGGAGGTAACTGGATATGTCACAAAAGAGGCAGCAGATTTGACAGGATTAAAAGAAGGGACAATAGTTGTAGGCGGAGGAGGAGATCAAGCAAGTGGAGCAGTAGGGACAGGAACAGTAAAAAGTGGCATAGTATCAGTTGCACTTGGCACTTCAGGAGTTGTATTTGCAAGTCAAGAGAAATATGTAGTAGATGAAGAAAACAGATTACACTCTTTCTGTCATGCTAATGGCAAATGGCATGTAATGGGAGTAATGCTCTCAGCAGCCGCTTGTTTAAAATGGTGGATAGATAACATAATCAACTTTAATGGTTCTTCTATAACATATGAAAAGCTTTTAGAAGAAGCAGAAAAAGTAACACCAGGCAGTGGTGGATTAATATTTCTGCCTTATCTCATGGGTGAGAGGACTCCACATAGTGACCCTTATGCAAGAGGAAGCTTTATAGGATTAAACATGACTCACAAGAGAGAACACATGACAAGAGCAATACTTGAAGGTGTAGCATTTGGGCTTAGAGACTCACTTGAGATAATAAAAGAACTCAATATACCGGTAAATGAAGTCAGAGTAAGCGGTGGCGGTGCAAAAAGCGTATTGTGGAGACAAATACTTGCAGACATTTTTGGTGTCAGAGTAGACATGGTAAATGCGACTGAAGGACCAGCTTTTGGCGCAGCAATAATGTCAGCCGTAGGATATGAAATATTTAAAGATGTTGAGGAGGCATGTAGTACACTCATCAAAGTGACTGACAGTGTTTACCCGATAGAGGAAAATAAAGAGAAATATGATGAAACATATGCTATATACAAGGACTTGTATTACTTACTAAAAGACGTTTTTAAAAGAATTATTAAAATTGGTTAAGGGGGTGGTGTGAAACGTTTATTAAATTTACAGATACAGATTAATAATAATAATAATCTAAACAAAATTTTGGGGAGGAGAATAGAATATGTTTAAAAAAGTCTCTAAGAAACTTGCTTTATTAATTGTAGCAATGTTTACATTGGGGATTATTCTTTCTGGGTGTGCTACTACACAAAATAATCAATCGAATGGTTCTTCTACAACTCCATCTTCTAATGAATCAACAAAGGCACCAGAAAAAATAAAAATAGGATTTAGCATGGACAATTTGGCGTTAGAGAGATGGCAAAAAGATAGAGATTTATTTGTTAAAAGAGCACAGGAATTAGGAGCAGAAGTGTTAGTTCAATCGGCTAATAGTGATCCGCAATTACAGTATTCACAATGCCAAAACTTGCTTGCTCAAGGAATACAGGTTTTAGTTATATTACCTACAGATGGAAGTGCAATAGCACCTATAGTGGAAGAAGCTCATAAAGCAGGTGTAAAGGTTTTAGCCTATGATAGATTAATAATGAATTCTGACCTTGATTACTATGTTTCTTTTGACAATGTAAAAGTAGGAGAATTGCAAGCAGAAGCAATTACCAAATTAGTACCAAAGGGAAGGTATTTCTTACTTGAAGGTTCTCCAACCGATAATAACGCGAAACTATTCTATGAGGGACAAATGAAAGTATTAAAACCGCTGGTTGACAAGGGAGATATTAAGATTGTAGGAGAACAATGGGCTAAAAATTGGGATACTAATGAGGCTTATAAAATTATGCAGAATGCTTTAGTTGCTAATAATAATAAGATTGATGCAGTAGTTGATGCGAACGATAGTACCGCATTAGGGGCAATTAGGGCATTAGAAGAGCAAGGATTAGCTGGTAAAATTCCAATTTCCGGTCAGGATGCCGATTTAGCTAATTGCCAACTGATTGTAGAAGGCAAACAGACAATGACTGTATACAAACCGATTGTATTGGAAGCTACAAAAGCAGCTGAAATGGCAGTTTCTATTGCAAAAGGGGAAAAAGTAGAAACTAATGGTACAGTGAATAATGGGAAAATAGATGTACCTTCCATGTTATTGACTCCTATTGCAGTAGATAAGAATAATATGGTAGATACAGTGATAAAAGATGGATTCCAGAAGTTAGAGGAAGTTTACAAAAATGTTCCCAAAGACCAATGGCCTAAGCAATAAATAAATTAAGTAGGGGAAAAATCTCTTCCCCTACTTATTCCAAGATTTAAAGGAAACTGCAATTGGAGGGTTTTTATGAGTGAATATATATTGGAAATGTACAATATTACAAAGGAATTTCCAGGAATTAGAGCATTGGATAATGTTTCTTTCAAGGTAAAAAGAGGTGAAATCCATGCTCTTTGCGGAGAAAATGGTGCTGGTAAATCTACGTTGATGAAAATATTAAGTGGTGTGTATCCTTATGGTACTTATTCTGGAGAGATATTTTTTAATGGAGAGAAATTAATTCTACATTCAATTAAAGATGCAGAAAAGAAAGGAATTGCTATTATACATCAGGAATTGGCGTTAATAAAAGAACTTTCAGTAAAGGAGAATATTTTTATAGGTAATGAGCCGAATAAAAATGGAATAGTAGATTTTGATCAAATGTACCTTAATGCTAAAAAAATCTTACAACAATTTAATTTAGATATTGATCCTAACACGTTAGTGAAAAATTTAGGAGTTGGGCAACAACAATTAGTGGAAATTGCAAAAGCATTATCTAAGAATGCAAGTTTATTGATCTTGGATGAACCTACATCTTCTCTAACAGAAGCAGATGTTGAAATTCTACTAAAAATATTAAAGAAATTAAAAGAAAATGGAGTTACATGTATCTATATTTCCCATAAATTAGATGAAGTAATGGAAATTGCGGATACTGTAACTGTGATTAGGGATGGTAAAACTATAGGGACTGATTCTGCAAAAAATTTAACAAAAGAAAAGATTATAAGTATGATGGTAGGGCGAGAATTATCTCAACTTTATCCAAGAGAAAAACACTTTATAGGAGAGGTATTTTTTGAAGTAAAAGATTTCAATGTTTATGACACAAAAATTCAAAACAGAAGAATAGTAAAAAATGTGAGTTTTAAACTTAGGAAAGGAGAAATTTTAGGAATTGCAGGTCTGATTGGTGCAGGACGTACAGAGCTTGTTTCGAGTATTTTTGGTTCTTATCCTGGAAAATGGACAGGAGATGTATATTTGGAAGGGAAGAATGTTATTATCAAAAATCCAAGTGATGCATTAAAATATGGTATTGCAATGGTACCGGAAGACAGGAAAAAAGAGGGTCTTATTAGTTTAATGTCAGTAAAAGAAAATATGACTATATCAAATTTAGAAAATTATAAAAAAAATCTGATAGGTACAATAAATGAGAACAGGGAACTATTAGATGTAAAAGACTATATAAAGAAGATAAATATAAAAACATCGCATTTTAGTACACAAGTAAAAAACTTAAGCGGTGGAAATCAACAAAAAGTGGTATTGGCAAAAAACCTATTAAGTAAACCTAAAATATTAATTTTAGATGAGCCTACAAGAGGTATTGATGTTGGAGCAAAATATGAGATTTATAAATTAATGTTTTCGCTTGCTAAAGAAGGTATTTCAATAATAATGATTTCTTCAGAATTGCCGGAAATACTAGGTATAAGCGACAGAATAATTGTAATACATGATGGTGAAAAGAAGGGAGAATTTGAAAACAAAAATGTAACTCAAGAAATGATAATGCAATGTGCAATAGGAGGTAGAAGTAATAATGATTAAAAGCGACAAAACAGAAAAAGATATCATAAAGAGATTTAGTGGTTTAAATTTAAATATAAAATTGTATACAATGGTATTAGCTTTAGTAGCGATATGGATTATATTTTCTGTTGCTACCGATGGGAATTTTATTACACCCAGAAACATATCTAATCTTTTGAGACAAACAACTGTTACTGGTATATTAGCGATTGGAATGGTTTTTGTAATTATTGCAGGACAAATCGATTTGTCGGTTGGTTCTTTGTTGGGATTGACAGGTGGAATAGCTGCTATACTGAATGTATGGTATAACTTAAATGGGTTAGTTTCTATTTTTGTAGCTTTGATAATAGGAATATTATTAGGCTTATGGAATGGGTGGTGGGTAGCATATAGAAATGTTCCGGCTTTTATTGTTACCCTTGCAGGCTTGCTTGTTTTCAGGGGAATTTTAATTGGTATAAGTAAAGGGTATACTATTGCTCCTTTAAGTACAGATTTTCAATTTATTGGCCAAGCTTATTTAACACCTAGCAGCGGATATATATTAGGAGTTGTAGCAGTTTTTTTGGTAATTTATTTGGTATTAAATAGTAGAAAAACAAAAGCTAAGTATAATTTGGAATTACCTCCTTTGTGGATTGATATGCTAAAGATAGCGATTTTAATATTTTTTATAGGTTTATTCATCTTCATTTTAAACTTATATAGAGGGGTGCCACTATCTGTACTAATTCTACTGATATTAATGTTAGTTTTTTCATATATTTCATCAAAAACGGTATTTGGAAGAAGAGTATATGCTATTGGTGGCAATGTAGAGGCTGCCAAATTATCGGGAATTGACGTTAAGAAAATTACATTGATTTTATTTGCTTTGAATGGTTTACTTGCTGCATTTGCTGGGGTGCTATTGACATCAACCTTAAATGCTGCATCTGTGTCAGCAGGGCAAAATGCAGAGTTAGATGCTATCGCTGCAAGTGTTATTGGAGGCGCTAGTTTAAGTGGAGGTGTAGGAACTGTATTTGGAGCAGTGATAGGTGCACTGGTTATGGCTAGTATAGACAATGGAATGAGCATGCTTAACTCACCGCCATTTTGGCAATTTGTAGTAAAAGGGCTGATTCTACTTATAGCTGTGTGGGTAGATGTAATCTCTAAAAATAAATAACAAATAACAGTTTAAATAAATTTTGAACCTATACAAAATTTAGAGGAGAGATTATATGATTTTTAAAATAAAAAATTATAAAAAATTATTTTAATTTTTTCTCGAGAGTTTAATATGGTATAATTTACACTAGAAAATAATAATGGCAATAGAAGGGTGAACAAATGATAACAGCGGATCAATTATTAGTTAAGCAAATAAATAAATCAATAGTACTAAATACTATTCGCAAAAAAGGCAATATTTCGAGGGCAGAAATTGCAGGTATAACAGGTTTAAACAAGTCAACTGTATCTTTCCTTGTTGATGAACTTATAAACGAAGGGTTTGTAAAAGAAGAGGGGCCAGGAGAATCAAAAGGTGGCAGGAAGCCAATCATATTAAGCATAAATAACAAAGCTGGATGCATAATAGGCATTGACTTAGATGTAAATTATATACTAATTGTCTTGACTGATTTGATGGCAAATGTTATTTGGGAAAAGAAAATAGATATAAAAATTGGCGAGAACCAGCAAACGATTATTGAACGTTTGATAGAATTGATTGATGAAGCAATCTCAAATGCTCCTGAAACAATAAGAGGAATTTTAGGAATTGGGATTGGTGTTCCTGGCATTGTGGATTACAAGAAAGGCAGTATATTATTAGCGCCAAATTTAAAATGGGAAAATGTACCTCTTAAACAAATTATAGAAGATAAATTCAAAATTAAGGTACACATAGATAATGAAGCAAATGTAGGAGCTATAGGAGAAAAGTGGTTTGGGGTAGGTGCCAAATATAACAATCTTGTTTATGTGAGTGCTGGAATTGGTATTGGTACAGGAATAATAATTAATGGAGAGTTATACAGAGGCACAGTAGGTCTTGCTGGAGAAATGGGACATATGACAATTGATATTCATGACCATCAGTGTAGGTGTGGCAATACAGGATGTTGGGAAAATTATGCTTCAGAAAAAGCATTGCTTGAATACATAAATACACAATTGCTGATGGGAAAGTCTGATGAGTATATAAACAAAAATAACTTTTATACACTGAGTGCTATTGATATTATCGATTATGCGCGAAAAGGGAGCAAAATAGCGGTAGAAGCTTTAAAAGAAATAGGAAGAAAATTAGGAGTAGGTGTAGTCAATATTATAAATACTTTTAATCCTGAACTTATAATTATTGGAAATACTTTGTCTTTAGCTGATGACTTAGTTTTAAATGAAGTTTTAAAAGAAGTAGAGGAAAAAAGTCTTGTTTATAGATATTATAAAGTAAAAATAAAAACTTCCAAACTTCAATTCCATGCGGGGGCAATTGGAGCAGTATCTCTTGTTATTTCTGAATTGTTTGCGTATCCAGGACTTTAATTATAATGAGGTGTTGACATGGAAAAATTAAAAACAATTATTATAGGGCCAGGGAATATTTTTAATAAAGCCTATTTGCCTTTCATATTTAATTTAGATGAACTAAATATATTAGGTATTGTTGGAAGAAACAAAGAAAAGCTTATAAAATATAAAGAAAAATATGGTTGTGATGTTTATACACATCTAGAGGAAGCGATTAAATTAAAGCCAGATTGCGCTTTTGTGCATGCATCCACAGAAAGCCATTATGAAATAGTAAAAGAACTACTAAAGAGCGGTATTCACGTATATGTTGATAAGCCTATAACTGAAGAGATAGATAAGACAAAAGAACTTATAGATTTGGCTATGGACAAATCTCTTATTTTGAAGGTAGGTTTTAACAGAAGATATGCGCCTATGTATCAAAAAGCCTTAGCTTTGTTTGAAGGCTTAAAACCTGAATTGTGCATTATGGTGAAAAATAGGAATAATGACATCAAAAATAGTGTTAAGTTTACACTTTATGACGATTTCATTCATATAATAGACACTTTATGCTATATAGTTAAAGATGTTGATGACATAGATGTAAATATTTCAAAAGAAAGAGATTCATTAAAATCCATAGAAGTATTATTAAAATCTAATAGTTCTACAGCGATAGGAGTCATGCATAGAAATGGTGGAAAAGATTATGAAAGGTTAGAGATACACGGGCATGGCAAAAGTGCAGTTGTGGAAGACATGGAAAGTATAAGAATAATGGAAAATGGCAAAATATATGTGCATAATTTTGAAAGCTGGGATACTATATCTTATAGAAGAGGTTTTGAGACTGCTGTAAAAAGCTTTTTAAAGGACGTATTAGAAGGGAATTATGCAAATGACGAATTAAAATGTACTTTAAAATCTCACGAGATTATAGAGGAAATATTAAAAAAGGCAGTATAAAATCAGGGCACAAAAAGCCCTGATTTTATAATAATTAAATCACGTGAAAAGTTATAAAAAATTTTTATTTTTATTATTGACAAAATGTCATTTTTATTTTATTATATAGTTAAGCGTTTTACTAAAACGTTAAACTAAAATTTAATAGGTGATGAATTTATGGCTGTAACAATAAAAGATATTGCAAAACTAGCGAATGTATCAATTACAACAGTATCGAGAGTTATAAACAATAAAAGTGAAGGAGTTAGTGAAGAAACTAGGAATAGGATTCTTCAATTAGTAAAAGAATTAGGGTATCAACCTAATGCAATAGCACGAGGTTTAGTTACTAAAAAAACTAAGACTATCGGTCTTATAATTCCTGATATTTCCAACCCATTCTTTCCTGATATTGCCCGTGGTGTAGAGGATAGTGCTCACGTTTACGGTTACAATGTCTTCTTGTGCAATACAGATGACAATTTGGAGAAAGAAAGCGAGTATATAAATGCACTAAAAGAAAAATATGTCGATGGTATAATATTTACCAGCAGTTCTATTCCTAAACATGAACACATTATGGAACTTGTCAAGAGTGGTATTCCTATTGTCATAATGGATAGACGTGTTGATTCTGAAGACATTTACGGAGTTTTTCTTGATAACTATGA
>DULG01000080.1 GCA_012840485.1 Clostridia bacterium
ACAGTACATCACCACTTTTACAAGTTGTAGATAAAAAAATAGTTGCAGAACTTATAGAAACAGATGCAAAAGCCTATGACCCTGCCTGGTTTTCACAGCTTATGGGCTCTCCACAGCTTTTCGCCTATCTCGTACAAATAAATATGTGGCTAAAAGATTATAAAATTTCTATAGTGTAAATAATATACTAAATAGCAGGAATTTTCTACCGTTCAGATTGACGACAAACCCCACTTTTTATATGCAGAAAAAGTGGGGTTTGCTTTATATTTGGATATAATTGTATATAATCTGATAAATATTGAATAAAAAAAGTGAATGCAAAAACTTCTGCAGATATTATTTACTTTGGTGGAGCTGATGGGACTTGAACCCACGACTTCCACAATGCCATTGTGGCGCTCTCCCAACTGAGCTACAGCCCCACGAAAATTTTCTACATAAAGATATTATAGCACAAATTCTACATGTTTGTCCAGAAGTATTATTATGTCTCTTTTTTAAAAGGTGCATATATTAAAAATATGACTACTATAAAGAGGTGATTTCCTAAATGGCTTTTCTATTGGAGGAAGCCGATAATAAAGAAATTGAAAAGGTGATAGGACTTCAATCTTTTTCAATATTTATGTTCTTAATGATTTCAGGAATCTTAAATCCTTCCCTTAGAATTGTGATACCTCTTGCTATAGACTTAGTTTCCTCAATTAGAGGAACTATTGCCTTGTTACAGAAGTATACTAAAGCAGATAATGAAGAAAATAACAAAGGCATTTTTCCTGTTTTATTAGCTTATTATGTAGTTTTAATACTTCTCTACTCGGCTATTCCCTATTATAGAGGAGGTTTTGACGTAGCATCTGATATCTTACCTTTACCCAGTGATGCTGAGTCTATGTTTTATCCCTTTAAATATCCTCAACCATAAAAATAAAAATATAACTTCAATTCACTCTGTGATTTATACCCATAAAGTGGATTGAAGTCATATTTTTTGGTGGAGGTGCGGGGAGTCGAACCCCGGTCCGAAGGCGTCACAATAAAAGCTTCTCCGAGCGCAGTCGCTGTTTTAACATTCCCTCAGCGGTTCTCCCAGCGACAGGATAACCACTTCGGTAGCTTCATAAGTTCCGGTTTTGCCCCGAAGCCTGAGCAAAACCAGTTCCCCACTGCTTTGACGCCCAATCCTGAAACGTGGGCATTTCAGGTTGGACGGCTGCCTTTAATTAAGCAGCGTAAGCTAATTCTGTGTCTGCGTTTATTTTTACTCCACCGTTTTTACGAGCTGGCGGACAACTCGGCTCGCTACTTTTATCTCGACTGCCCCCGTCGAAACCAATACACCCCCATGTCATATACCTAATTGCTTTTCTTTAAAATGCTTTTCTAATTCTCTTTTTGCATCTTTTTTTGCAATATCCTCTCTCTTGTCATAAAGCTTTTTACCCCTTGCTACAGCTAATTCAACCTTCACAAGACCCCTTTTAAAATAAAGTTTAGTGGGAATCAAAGTATACCCTTTTCTTGTGACATACCCAATTAATTTGTTTATTTCACGTCTGTGAAGAAGTAACTTGCGAGTTCTTAAAGGATCCTTATTGAATATATTCCCTTTTTCATAAGGGCTTATATGCATATTGTACAAGTACACTTCATTGTTTTCAACTTTCGCAAAGCTGTCTTTTAAATTGACTTTTCCCATTCTGATAGATTTTACTTCAGTTCCTGTAAGTTCTATCCCTGCTTCATAAGTTTCTTCAATGAAATAATCGTGATAAGCCTTTTTGTTTTGAGCAATTATTTTTATTTCTTCCTTTGTCAAATTACAAACACCCTCTTTAGGAGAGAATTGCCCTATTTGTGTGTCACAAATAGGGCACCATCATCGCTCTTATATTATAACACATTTTTATATAGTGTCAATATATTCTTTTGCCATTTCATATCCATTGCCTTCTTCTGCTAATACAAAATCTATTTCTCTTCTATCTACATCTACATGGAGAACTTTCACATATACTTCCTTTCCAATAGAATACACTTTTTTAGTTTTTTCTCCTACCAATATATACCTTTCTGGATCGAAATGGTAATAATCATCCTCCAATGAAGCCACATCTACTAATCCTTCTACTGTATTCTCAAGCTCAACAAAAAAACCGTAATTGGTAACATTGGATATTACTCCCTTATAAACATTTCCTATCCTTTCTGCCATGTACTCTACTTTTTTGAGATCTTCTATTTCTCTTTCTGCAGCCTCTGCTGCTCTTTCTCTCTCAGAAGATTTTAAAGCAATGTCATTTAAAATCCTATTGTAATGTCGTTGTCTTTTTTCAGTTAACTTTCCATTTATATACTCTTTTATTATCCTGTGAATTATAAGGTCTGGATATCTCCTTATAGGAGAAGTAAAATGGGTATAGTATTGAGTTGCTAAAGCGTAATGTCCTACATCTTCAGGACTATATCTCGCCCTTTTCAAAGACCTTAAAAGCAGTGTTTCTATAACTCTTTGCTCAGTTTTTCCTCTTACCTGTTTTATTAATTCTTGCAAAGCTTTAGGATGTATTTGTCCTCCTTCTATTCCCTTTATATGATACCCTAAATTATGAATAAACTTATTAAAAGCAATTAATTTTTCTATATCCGGGTGTTCGTGTATTCTATAAACAAAGGGTATATTTACCCAATGCATATGCTCAGCTACTGTCTCATTAGCCGCTAACATAAACTCTTCAATTATCTTATGAGAAATATTTCTTTCAACCTTTATGATATCCACTGGCTTGCCTTTTTCATCTACTATCACTTTAGCTTCAGGAAAATCAAAATCTACACTGCCTCTTCTCTTTCTTTTTTCTAAAAGTATTAGAGCCAATTCTTTCATCAATTTAAAATTCTCTACTAGATATGAATATCTATTTTTTAATTCCTCATCATTTTCTTCCAAAATTTTATAGACATTTGTGTATGTCATTCTTTCTTTGCTTTCTATAATGCTCTCAAAAATTTCATGGTCTACAATTTCCCCTTGGGAATTTATTCTCATTTTAACTGTTAGAGTTAATCTTTCTTCCTGTGGGTTTAAACTGCAAATACCATTGGATAATTTGGGTGGCAACATTGATATTACTCGATCAATGAAGTATACACTACACCCTCTTTTTAATGCTTCCTTATCTAAGTTGGAACCTTCTTGTACATAATGGCTTACATCTGCAATACTTACATACAGGAGATAATTGCCCTCTTGAAGTTTTTGGACGCATACTGCATCATCCAAATCTTTTGCATCTTCTCCATCAATTGTAACAAAATTCAAATCAGTTAAATCCACTCTTCTTCTTTTCTCTTCTTCAGAGATCTCCATTGGTATCTCTTCTGCTTCTTTTAGAACCTTTTTAGGAAAGACTTCAGGAATATCATAAGACCGTATTATAGACATTACATCTATTCCAGGATCCCCTTTGTATCCTAAAACTTCTATAATTTCTCCTTCAGGGCTTCTCCTTCCTTCTGGCCATTTAGTAATTCTAACAACAACTTTCATACCAGTTTTAGCTTTTTTATCTTCTCCCTTAGGAATGAAAATATCCTGATTAATCTTTTTATTGTCTGGTATCACAAAACCAAAATTTTTATTTTTCTCATAAGTTCCAACAATAGTTGTATTCCTTCTTTTGAGAATTTTTACAACTTCTCCCTCTTCACTCTTTCCGTCTACCTTTTTTGTGACCCTCACTAAAACAATATCATCATGCATTGCGCCATTCATACCACTTATAGGTATGAATATGTCTTTTATATTACTGTCTTCTGGAATTAAAAAGCCATATCCTCTTGAATGAAATTCAATCTTGCCCTTTACTAAATCTAACTTTTGGGGAAGAGCATACTTGCCCCGTTTTGTCTTAAAAATTACTCCATCTTTTTCCATTTCTTCTAATATTTTTTCTAAAATGCTTTTTTGACTATAGTCTATCCCTAATATTTTCATTATTTCTTCTATTTTAGAAGGTTTATAATTCTCTTCTCTCATTAATTCTAAAAGTCTTTCTTTTACGCTCATTCCCATTCCTCACAATCCTATCTGTGGTGCAATTTTTTTCATTTCATTAAGTGCAATTTCTAAAAATTCATCTAAAGAAATCCCAAATTCTTCGCAGGTCCTAATTTGGTCGCGATTTGCTCCTTTTGCAAAAGTTTTATCTTTAAATTTTTTCTTTACCGACTTTACTTGCACCTCCTCCAATTTTTTAGAAGGCATCACATAAGCCGTTGCAGTAATCAAACCGGATAAGGGATCCGCGGCAAAGAGTGCCTTATCAAGTAATGTTTCCCTTTCCATCCCATGAATTTCATTGTGAGTCATAACGGCATGGACTATCTCTTCATCGAAACCTAGTTCCCTTAAAATTTCTCCACCTCGTATACTATGTAATTCTGGATTGTCCTTTGTCTCTTCATAATCTATGTCGTGCAATATACCCGTCACTATCCATCTTTCTACATCTTGTCCTAATCTTTCAGCTAATCCTCCCATTATAGCACCTGTCGCTATCATGTGATTTATCAAAGTCTCATCTGACACATACTCTTTGACAATCGCTAAAGCTTTATTTCTGTCCATTTAACTCTCCTCCTATCTATTAAAATTGCCAATTTTACTTAATATTATAACATGAATAATTAATAAACCATACTTAAATAATGGTCAAAGGCAGCAAATCAGAATTTGCTGCCTTTGATTGAAACTTAACCTTATTTATTATCGTATTTTATTGCCGCTTGAGCAGCTGCTAACCTCGCAATAGGTACTCTGTATGGTGAAGTAGAGACATAATCAAGCCCAACTTTATGGCAGAATTCAATTGAAGATGGGTCTCCACCATGTTCTCCACATATACCTACTTCAAGGTCAGGTCTTGTCTGTCTTCCTAGTTTAGTACCCATTTCTACTAACTTGCCAACACCATCTTGATCAAGTTTAGCAAATGGGTCAAACTCGTATATCTTCTTTTCATAATAGGTTTCAAGGAATTTACCTGCATCATCCCTTGAGAAGCCAAAAGTCATCTGGGTCAAGTCATTGGTACCAAAAGAGAAGAATTCTGCCTCTTTTGCAATTTGGTCAGCTGTAAGAGCTGCTCTTGGTACTTCTATCATTGTTCCTACGAGGTATTTTATCTCCACGTTGTTTTCTTTAATTACTTCGTCAGCTACTTTCACAATTATATCCTTAATGTATTTAAGCTCTTTTAACTCTCCTACAAGAGGTACCATTATTTGTGGTTTTACATCATGACCTGTTCTCTTTTTAACGTTTATAGCAGCCTCTATTATAGCCCTTGTCTGCATTTCTGCAATTTCTGGATATGTTACAGCTAACCTACAACCTCTGTGACCCAACATTGGGTTAAACTCTTTTAATCCTTCTACTGTAGCTTTTAATTCCTCAAAAGTTATATCCATGTCTTGAGCAAGCTCTCTAATTTCTTCATCTGTGTGTGGTAAGAATTCATGGAGTGGTGGATCTAAAAGACGTATTGTAACAGGGAATTCACCCATCACTTCAAATAAACCTTCAAAGTCAGACCTTTGCATCGGCAAGAGCTTTTCTAAAGCTTTCCTTCTTTGTTCTTCGGTCTTTGATATAATCATTTCTCTCATTGCAGGAATTCTGTCTTCATCGAAGAACATATGCTCTGTTCTGCAAAGTCCTATTCCCTCAGCACCAAACTGAACTGCGACTTTTGCGTCTCTTGGAATATCAGCATTGGTCTTTACTTTTAATTTTCTGTATTTATCTGCCCAGCTCATTAAAGTTGCAAAATCTCCTGTTATTTCGGGTGTTATTGTTTTTATTTCTCCAATGTAAACATTACCTGTACTTCCATCTATTGATATGTAGTCTCCTTCATGAACTTCTATATCGCCAATTCTCATTACTTTCGCTTGTTCATCTATTCTTGCATCACCACAACCTACTACGCAAGCTGTCCCCATACCTCTTGCCACAACAGCTGCATGAGATGTCATACCGCCACGAGTTGTGAGTATTCCTTGCGCTACAGACATACCCTCAATGTCATCTGGAGATGTCTCTGTTCTTACAAGAATCACTTTTTCTCCTTTTGATTTTGCAGCAGCTACTGCTTCTTCCGCTGTGAAATACACTTTTCCTGAGGCAGCACCAGGAGAAGCAGGCAATCCCTTTGCAACAGGTTTAGCAGCTTTCAATGCATTTGGTTCAAAAGTTGGATGCAACAATTGATCTAATTGTTTAGGGTCCACTCTTAAAACCGCTGTCTTTTCATCTATCAATCCTTCAGCTACTAAGTCTACAGCTACTTTCAAAGCTGCTTGGGCAGTCCTCTTTCCGTTTCTTGTCTGTAACATATAGAGTTTCCCTCTTTCAATGGTAAACTCTATATCCTGCATGTCTTTATAATGTCTTTCTAATTTTTCAGCAATTTCTACAAATTGATTATAAACATCTGGCATAGTCTCTCTCAAAGTTGAAATTGGTTGAGGAGTTCTAATACCTGCAACAACATCTTCCCCTTGAGCGTTCATTAAGAATTCACCAAATAAAGCTTTTTCACCAGTTGCAGGATTTCTTGTAAAAGCAACACCAGTACCAGAATCGTTGCCCATATTTCCAAATACCATTGATTGGACATTTACTGCTGTACCCCAATCGCTTGGTATGTCATTAAGCCTTCTGTACACTATAGCCCTTGGATTATCCCAAGACCTAAACACCGCTTTTACAGCTTCTAAGAGTTGTTCTTTTGGATCTTGAGGGAAATCTACTCTCATTTCTTTTTTATAAAGTTCTTTAAACCTTCTTACAACCTCTTTTAAGTTTTCAGCTGTTAAATCTGTATCAAATTTCGCACCATTTTGTTCTTTTACTTCATCTAAAATAGCTTCAAATTTGTTTTTATCAATTCCCATTACAACATCTGAAAACATTTGAATAAATCTTCTATAACTATCATAAGCAAATCTTTCATTATTTGTAGCTTTAGCAAGTCCTTCTACTGTCTCGTCGTTTAAACCGAGGTTTAAAATAGTATCCATCATACCTGGCATGGAAACTCTAGCACCAGACCTTACAGACACTAGCAAAGGATTTGTTGGATCTCCAAATTTCTTTCCTGTTATCTCTTCTAATTTAGCCATATATTCGTAGATTTGTTCCACAATTTCTGGCGCTATAGTTTTGCCATCTTGATAGTACCTTGTACAAGCCTCAGTGGTAACTGTAAATCCCTGGGGAACAGGCAAGCCCAATCTTGTCATTTCAGCAAGATTTGCACCCTTACCTCCTAAGAGATCTCTCATGGAAGCGTCGCCTTCACTAAACAAATACACATACTTTTTGCTCATATATTCTCTCCTCCTTTTAATACGTTTAATATCACATTAGCTGTTTCTTCCACAGCTTTATTCGTAACATCTATTACAGTACAACCTAATCTTTTCATCACCTCCTCAGCATATTTTATCTCTTTTTTAACTCTTTCCTCAGTAGCATATATAGCATTAGCGTCAAGCCCAAGAGATTTTAATCTTTCTTTTCTTATTTTTACCAAAACTTCAGGATCTATAGTTAACCCAAATATTTTTTTAGGGTTGATTTCAAAGAGTTCTTGGAGCGGTTCAATCTCCGGTACCAATGGCAAGTTAGCAGCTTTTATATATTTATGAGCAAGATACATGCATAAGGGAGTTTTTGAAGTTCTTGATACCCCTATAATAACTACATCTGCTAATAGTATTCCCATTGCGTCTTTGCCATCATCATATTTTACTGCAAATTCTATTACTTCTATCTTCTTTAAATAATCTTCTTTACCATCTTTGGATAAAGTAGAATGCGGAGATAACCCTGTACTATCCTCAATAGCATCCATGACTGGTCTCATTACGTCTACAATCTTTATTCCAAATTTTTGTGCCTTTTTTAGAAGGTAATCCTTCAGCTCAGGCACTACCATAGTGTGAATTACTATAGCATTTGCATCATTAGCTGCCTCCATGATTATCTCTTCTATTTGATTTTTATCTCCAACATAAGGGTATTTTTTTATTTTTTCTATAAAAGTGTCAAAATGAGCAGCTGCTATACTTGCAATATTTTCTGCTGTAGCAACACTAGAATCTGAAACTAGGTAAATAGATACCCCTTCCTCCATTAAAAAATCCCCCCTAACCTTCCCCAAGCTTTACAAATAATCTTGTGATATTCGTCTTTGAAATTCTCCCTGTCACTTTATACCCCTGCTTTCCCTCTTTCCCCATTACAGGTTCGACTACAGGAAGGCTATCTACTTCATGTTCTATAATTTTAACTGCAGCATTGTATACAGACTCATCGTCATAAGTTGTGACTATGTTAGGCATCCGGGTCATAATTATTCCCACCGGGACCTTATAAATATCAGTGTTGCCTATTGCTATTTTTAAAAAATCCTTTCTTGAAACAGCGCCGGTTAAAAATCCTCCATCCTGTACAAAAATTGTCCCGACATCTTTTAAAAAAAGAGTTACAATGGCATCATACACTGATGTGCTTTCTTCTACTACTACAGGTAAAGACTTTACATCTTTTACTTTTATGCTTTTTATGTAATCTTCTACTATGGTGAGGGGTGATTTTCCTGTATAAAAATATCCAACCTTAGGCCTCGCCTCTAAGATCCCAGACATAGTTAAAATTGCCAAATCCGGTCTTAAAGTAGCCCTTGTCACATTTAATTTCTCGGCAATTTGTTCCCCTGTAATGGGTTGGTGCTTTTTAACAATTTCTATAATTATATTTTGCCGGTTTGTCAGTTGAATCTCTATCACCCCTTTAAAAATTTTGCATTTCCCTTAATTGCTAAAATTTCGCTGTTTACTAAGAAACGTTTCTTATCTATTAATTTACCACTTTAGTATAATTATATCACAAGTTTATATTGTAACCAACTTTTCTTTTTTGCTTCTTCTCTATTATATCATAAATTACTATTCAATAAAAAAGCGAGGAAATCAATTAAAAACTTCGATTTCCTTAAAAATTCAACCTTTCTTCAAGGTATTTCACTACTTCTTCAATTTTTATTCTTACTTGCTGCATAGTATCTCTATCTCTTATTGTCACACAGTGGTCATTTTCTGAATCAAAATCATAAGTAATACAGAAGGGTGTTCCTATCTCATCCTGTCTTCTATACCTTTTTCCTATACTTCCCGTCTCGTCGTAATCAGCTACAAATTTATTTCTCAATTGGTCATAAATTTTATAGGCATTATCCGCTAATTTTTTAGACAGAGGCAATACTGCTACTTTAATAGGAGCAAGAGCAGGATGGAGTCTCAATACCACTCTTGTTTCCCCTTCTACTTCTTCTTCATCATAAGCATCAATTAAAAATGCTAACATGAGTCTGTCTACCCCTACAGAAGGCTCAATGCAATAAGGTATGTATTTTTCCCCTGTTGCAGGGTCCATATAGCTTAGGTCAACTCCAGAATGTTCCATATGCTGTTTTAAATCAAAATTGGTTCTATTGGCTATTCCCCACAATTCTCCCCATCCAAAAGGAAAATTATACTCTATGTCTGTTGTAGCAGTGCTATAATGAGATAATTCTTCCTTTTTATGGTCTCTAAACCTTACATTTCCCTCTTTTAATCCAAATTCCAAAAGCCAATCCATGCAATATTTTCTCCAATAATTAAACCATTCCATATCTTCTCCTGGTTTACAAAAAAATTCTAACTCCATTTGTTCAAATTCTCTCGTTCTAAAAATAAAATTTCCAGGAGTTATTTCGTTTCTGAAAGATTTGCCAATTTGCCCTATACCAAAAGGTATTTTTTTTCTTGTCGTCCTTTGAACGTTTTTGAAATTTACAAAAATCCCCTGTGCAGTTTCTGGTCTTAAATATACTTCTGATTTAGAATCTTCTGTAACCCCTTGATATGTCTTAAACATAAGATTAAACTTTCTAATATCCGTGAAATTATGAGCACCACATTTCGGACAGGGAACTTTATGCTCTTTTATAAATTTCATCATCTGTTCATTGGTCCAACCCTCAATGGAAATATTTAATCCTTTTTCTTTGATGTAATCTTCAATCAATTGATCAGATCTAAACCTCCCTTTACATTCTTTACAATCCATTAAAGGATCACTAAAACTACTGACATGTCCTGATGCAACCCACACCTCTGGATTCATTAAAATTGCAGAATCAATTCCTACATTATAAGAATTCTGTTGAATAAATCTTTTCCACCACATTCTTTTGATGTTATTTTTCATTTCTACACCCAAAGGGCCATAATCCCAAGTGTTAGCGAGTCCCCCGTATATTTCGGACCCGGGAAAAACAAATCCTCTGTTTTTTGCAAGGGAAACTATTTTATCCATTGTAACCATTGGCGGCATTAATAACACTCCTTCTTCCATTTCAATTATGCAAAAACCCTTCATCCCTCTTGGGAAGAAAGGTTTTTGCTACTTATTTAAGAATACCAGAGAGATAAATTTATGTCAATCATTTTTCTTTTCTTTGTTATTATTCTGTGATATTGTCATATTAAAAGTATTCTGCGATAATGTCAGTATGAGAAGGGAAGAAATTAATATGACAAAGAGGGAATTACAAAAATTAATCATCATTCAACAAACAATTGAA
>DULG01000081.1 GCA_012840485.1 Clostridia bacterium
AATTGACATTGCTGTTTGATAATACACAAAAGATGGGGTATAGCAAAAAATTTTTAGAATGTGAAAAGATAGAAAAGGTTTACGGCAACTTAGTATTTGGTGAAACACCTGCAGATAGGGTTTTAACATATGCTTGTTTTGTGATGTCAATCGATGGGAAAATAGCCTTTGAAGATTCTCATTTAGGGCCATTGATAGCTAGAACAAATTTCCTCGACCCATCAGGGGCAAAAGCAGATTATTGGATTTTAAACGTGTTAAGAGGAATTTCAGATGGTATTATAATTGGTTCCGGGACGCTTGTCAAAGAACTAGACTATAGAGGCAGGATTTTTGATGCAGACATTGTAAATGCGCGTATAAAAGCAGGTATGCCAATTGCACCATGGAAAATAATTGTGTCTAACTCTGGAAGAAGAATTCCTTATGAACATCGAGTTTTCACAGACAAAGAAGTCCCTATTTTGATTAACACATCACCAGAGGGATTTAAAAATTTAGAAAAAGAAATAATACATCCATATGTTGTAATTGATTATTCTGACTTATCGACGGTAAGAAGCCAAGTAGAAAATAATAAAGGGAAGATTGCAGTTATTATTACTGGCAGTAATGGCATTTCAGATGGGCATGTACTCTTTAAGGTTTTAAAAGCTATGGGAATAGAAAGAGTTTTAGTGGAACCACCGAGTTATACTCACTATTTAATGGGGGAAGGATTACTTGATGAGATATTTATAAACACCTCTGCTATTTTTGTAGGAGGTAAATGCGCAAGCGTTGGATGGAATAATGAGCCATTTACTTCCACCAATCATCCACATGCTGAAGTAGTTTCTATTCATATACATAAATCAAACTTTATTTACGTTCGGTACAAGCTTAGGTATGGCATTACTAATATTTCAATGACTTAACTGAAATAAAAAATTTTATTTGCTTATTTACTGGCACTTATGTGACAGTAAATATAAAAAATATAAAAAAGGAGGAAAAGTAAGATGAGCGAAAGTAAAAAAATAGCTTGGTTTACCCCAGGGGATGTAGATGCAGCATTGGGAGTCTTTTTTGACGGTTTTTCTAAAATTATTATAGGAGTTACAGTAATAACCAGTGTTATGAAAATGCCACCAGAAATTCTTTTTGGCAAAATTATTTCAGCAACTGGATTGGCAGTACTTATTGCATTGATCTGGAATACTTACTTGGCAAGGAAAACCGGCTTTCGCACCAAAAATTTTTCAATTACAGCTCTTCCTGGTGGTGTCGCAGTTGGAACATTTTTTGTAAGACTTTTTGCTGTGATGTTACCTGTATACTTTGCAACTAAAAGCTATGAAATGGCATGGAAAGTTGGAGTTATGTCAAATATTTTTCATTCAATTTTATTACTTTTATTTGCATTTACAGTAGAATACATTTTAAAATATGTTCCTACCCAAGCTATATTTGGAGGATTAGCGGGTGGTTCAGTTGCATGGCTAATTTTAGCTACTTTGGGCGATGCTTATGCATATCCAACTGTTATTATTCCTGCTCTATTCATACTTTTAACCTTATATTTTGGTAAATTAGAAATCAAAAATCTTTCTCCAGGTATTGTAGGAGTAGGAATTGGTACGATTATAGCGTGGCTTTCAGGAGCAATGAATGGTAGTGCAGTAATAGATTCTTTTAAGACTCTTGGTTTTTACATTCCTTTGCCGCAAATGAGTTTTATGGCTGCAGATGTAATAAATGTAGCATTGAAATACTTGCCAATTACAATAGCATTTGCTTTTGCAGATACAATTTCCGGTATTCAAGCAATAGAGCAAGCAGCTGCAGGAGGAGATAAATACAACGTTAGAGAGACGCTTGTTGGCCTTTCTATAGCGAATTTGATAGGCGCTTTTATAGGTAATCCGTTTTCTATCTCTTATTATTGGGGACATCCTGCATGGAAAAGAGCTAAAGCTGGTGCGACTTATCCGCTTTTCGTTGGCATATTTTATGTTATACTTTGTGCTACGGGAATAGTGGCAATTGCTACTTCGATTTTGCCTTCTGCTGCTACGATAATACTTATAATATATGCAGGAATAACTTCTTTTTCACAGGCTTTCGAGGTTAATGAAAAAAAGTATTTTCCAGCGATTTCAATTGGTGTGGCAATACCAATTTTTGAATTGATATATGGGAAAGTAAACAACGGAATTGAAGGAGCTAAAATTGCTATAGGAGAAGCGCTGAAAGCAAAGGGGATTGATTTTTCGTTAGATAATATTGTTGTTTCTACTGATCATCTTGCTCAAGCAGGAGTTTCTAAAGGATATTTACCTCTTTCCCAAGGATCAATGCTTATTGCAATAATATATACTGCTATACTTACTTTTATAATTGATAAAAAATGGTTAGGAGTATCAGGAAGTTTTTTAGTCGCAAGTATTTTTTCTTTCTTTGGCTTGATTCATGCAGATGGTGTAGCTATTAATGCTGCTCCGACTTATACAATGATTTATTTATTAATGAGTGGCTTATTTGCAGTAATTTACTTTTTAACAAAAAACGAAAGCAAAAAAATAGAGGGGGAGAATACATAAGAATGTAGATGAAGGCAATTTACATTCTTTTAGTCTGGCACCCTTTAAAGTTAAGGGGTGCTTTTTTACATAAAAAGTTATCAAATATACGCATAATGTACATATCGAACATAATATGTTATAATTGGTTGGATTTATGTCAATATAGTAGACACAAAAACTCGATAAATAAAACTCTTTTGATAAGCTTTTTTGCTGTTTTTTCCGTATATTTGCTATCTGAAACGGGGCTTTTAATATTGCCATTACTTTATGGGCAGATTTTAAATACAGTTGAAAGCACAAGGACTTTTCCATTACATCTTTTTATGATGCTTTTAGGATTTACTGTTTTGCTTCTGACACTTAGGTCTTATACAGGTTTTATAAACAGCAGGCAGCAGGCCAAAATTCACGAAGACCTTTGTTTAGTCGCAATCAAAAAAATATTTAATCTTCCTCCTTCCAAAATTGCAGAAAAGGGGTCAAAATATTATACAGACACAGTTTTGGAAAGAACGAGAGAGGTTTCTACACTTTTTGACATTAAAGCTATGACAGG
>DULG01000082.1 GCA_012840485.1 Clostridia bacterium
TTCACATTCTAAAAATTTTTTGCTATACCCCATCTTTTGTGTATTATCAAACAGCAATGTCAATTTTATCTCCTCTGCATTAAACTCCGTTGGCCGCTGTAAGCTCACTTGTATCATCTCCCTTTTTAAAAATTGCACACAATTGACCATATCCTTTTTTGCAATATCATCTTCTTTTATCTTTTTATTTTTGTCAGCCAAGACATCATAAACTTATCTTCTGATTTCTTTTGCAAATTTAATATACATATCATTATTAACTTCTTCTAATTTTCTCTTTAATTGCAAATAAATATCATATAACTTCCTGTATTTATTTATTTTTTTTGGTTCGGGAGAAATTTTAACCGGATTAATAAACCATTTTGTAGAAATGTCCTCAAACTTTTCAATAAAACCGCTAGAATAACCAGCCAGAAAAGCAATTCCTACCGCAGCACTATTGTGAGGATAATAAAAGACAGGTAATTCTAGTACATTAGCTATGATTTCTCTCATTACTTTGCTATTTGCCACTCCTCCCGCTATATTTATGTGATTTACTGGCTTATTTAGCTGACTAAAATTATACTTTAAATTATATGATATCCCTTCTAACAATGACCTAAATAAGTGAAATTGTGTATGCTTACTTTCTAAGCCCATAATAAACTCTGTAGTTGTTCCAAAAAATGAATTTCCCACCTGTTCCCTAAAAGGAGGTAAAAAATACAAACCTTCTGAACCTTCTACGATTCTTTCCGCTTCTTTATTTAATTCCTCCCAATCTGAGTATCGCAACATTTCTCGTAAATGAGTTAAAGATTCGCCACAGGAAAAAATCTTGCCTACAAACTCTGCTCTCCCTTTTCCAAAATGATAGGTAGATATTAACTCTTTGGGAGAAGTGGAAGCATAAATCACAGTTGCCGTAGTCCCTAGATAAATCATCATATCTCCTTTATGTAGACATCCTCCACCTATCATCGAAGGAAAAGAATCTCCTGTTCCTGCAATTACTAAAGTATCTGACGATAATCCAATTTCCCTACTTATTGTATCAGTTACACGTCCTACTACTAGTGAAGCAGGTCCCACGTCAGGTAAAATATCTCTCTCTATTCCTATGGAATTTATAAGTTCTTCATTCCAATTCATTTTATCCAAATCTAATATTCCACCTACTATACTCGCTGTGTCAAAGTCCATTACATAAGAACCTGTCAATTTAGATACTATATAATTGTGAGGAGCTAAAACCTTTTTTATTTTTTGATAAGTTTCTTTTTCATTATTTTTTAACCACAAAATTTTAGGAAGCATATTAAGAAGAGTAACTGGTAAATTCCATTCATCACGCAAAAAAATAACTTCTTTTTCCGCTCTTGCATCCGAATACAAAATTGCGGGCCTTATTGGATTTCCATTTTCATCAATACAACACAAGGTCGGAACATGTCCAGTTATCCCTATAGCTTTTATATTAGAAGGTTTTACATTAGGTAATGACAAAAAATATTTTATACTCTCTTTAAATTCTTCCCACCATGTATTACAATTTTGCTCTTTATAACCTACTTCTGGTGCAAAGGTATCATGAGGCATCTGCTTTTTTGCAATAACTTCCCCTTCTTTATTTACCAGAACACTTTTGGAACCAAGAGTACCTATATCAAAACCTATAAATAGAATTTCTTCCATGTTAATACCTCCCCTATAGAGATAGACGTTTTTATTTATCTTCCATAAATATCCTTAAAACTCCACCACTACTCTATACATACTTAGGTCCTCTGCTTTCACAAAGGCATTATTGATCTCTGTAAAAGGATATTTTGCCGTAATTAATTCTCCAAGGGGCAATTTTTGAGTTGATATAATTTCCGCCGCTTTCCTAAAACTCTCTTTAGTATGCTTAGTTACACCTGTTAAAACTATTTCTCTATAATGAAATATTTTGGGATCCAGAGTAATCAAATCCTCTTTGCTAGTTGAACCATAAATTACCATCTTGCCCCTGATCGCAAGAGAATTTATGCCGTCGTCAATTGCTTTTCTTCCTCCTGCAGTATAAAAAACTAATTCCACACCACGTCCATCGGTGATCTCGTAAACTTTATCAACCAATGATTCATTCATTGGGTCTACTACATAATCTGCTCCTAACTTTAAAGCTTTTTCTCGTCTTTCAGCATTCGGTTCACTAACTATAACTGTAACACCTCTTTGTTTTGCTAAAAACATGTGCAAAATCCCCATTATACCTGCTCCCAATACAACAGCATAATCTCCTATTTCAGGATTAGCCACATCAATACTATGAGTTACGCATGCTAACGGTTCTGCCAATGTAGCGATTTCACAACTTACTTCCTCAGGAATTTTGTAAACTTCATAGCCTCTCACAACCATATACTCTGCAAAGCCAGCAGGTCCATAATATCCTGGAATTCTTTGCTCCAATGCATCGGAATATTCACATTGATTATCGTATCCTCTTCTGCAGTAATAACATTCTCCACATCTCTTTAAAGCTGCTATAACTACTTTATCTCCTACTTCTAATTTTTGGCTAACCTTGGGACCAACCTTTTCCACTATTCCACAAATTTCATGACCGCCTATAAAAGGAAAATCTGTATATGCCCCTGCATAAAACCGGCGTTCCCAAGTACAAATTCCTACATTTTTTACTTTTATTAATACTTCGTCTTCTTCCATTTTAGGAATAGGTAACTCAATAAGTTCAATTTTCCCTGGTTTTACCATTACAGCCGCTTTCATTAATTAGCCCCCTTTAAAATTTGATATGCTTCTTCTGCTTTTATCCCTTGATGAATAAGTGCAGCAACAGCTCTGGTCATATTCAGCGGATCTCTGTGCCCCCAAATGTTTCTTCCCATTGCTACTCCTTTTCCTCCTTCGCTAATTGAATCAGAGATCATTGCCAAAAAACCCATTTCATCCTCTTTCTTGGGTCCCCCAAGAATCACAATAGGGCAAAATGTCTCTTGAGTAACCTTTTCAAAACCCTTAACATATGGTGCCTTTATAAAATCTGCCCCTAATTCACATACAATTCTCGTAGTCTTAGCAATGTTATCTAATGTTCTCAATGAAATATCGCCATCAAATCCACCCGGTACTACTTCTGCACACACAGGAAGCCCTACTTCATCACAATATTTAACTACTCTACCTAGCGCTGAAAAAGCAGTATTTTCTACTTCTTTTCCTACACCTACATATACAATTACTGCGTCTGCCCCCAATTTAAGTGCATACTCCGCTTCATATATTAATCTGGTTTCATGACCTTCATTTAAGAATGTAGGCGGCACATCCAGCCTCAATATAAGTCCTATGTCAGTAAGCTTGTCGGCAAATTTTTTTGCCACTCCTACATTTACAATTACTGCATCTGCTCCTCCTTTAATGATTTTTTCAATGGTTTCACCAGGTTTTTCTATACCAGGCAATGCACCATCAACAGTTCCATGGTCCATTGCCACTATAAAAGTTTTCCCATCTTTTTTAAATATTCTTCTCATTCTTCTTGTCTTCTCCACTGAAATCATCCTTTCAATTATTCTAATAAGATAGGTACATACTTGTATATACATGTATTAACTAGCTATAATTTTAGCTCACTTTCAACCATTTGTCAATAGAACTGTTTTAAAAATTCTTCTATACCTTTTTTAAAATTCAGGAAGAACGAACGTAAGCTTTTCCCAAGGCTTTAGGCGAAAAAGAAGTTTGTCTAGAAAATATCATTACCAGTAACGTAACTATATACGGTATTGATGTAAATATATGGTATGGAAGTTGTATACCTAAGGTTTGCAATCGTAACTGAAAAGCATCAGAAACTCCAAAAAGCAATGTCCCCACAAAAACTCCTAAAGGTGTATACCGTCCAAAAATTACAGCTGCAAACGCTATAAATCCTCTCCCCGCTGTCATATTATCAAAAAAATATTTTAATCCTCCAATTGTTAGACTTGCTCCTCCTAAGGCAGCAAATATACCACTAATAATTACCGCTATATATCTAATAACATTTACATTTATCCCCAAGCTGTCTGCCGCTTTTGGATTTTCACCCACAGCTTTAATTGATAGACCAAATGACGTATATTCAAAAATTATATAAGTAATAATTGGCATCAAAAAAGCAATATATACTAAAATATTACTTCCCGACATAATATCACCAACAACAGGTATTCTATTAATAACTGGAATATAAAGTACAGGCAATCCTGGGCATTCAGGCTGAATCTCTGTAACTCCTATAATAATTCTATATAAAGTACTAGTAAGACCCAGCGCCAAAATATTCTCTCCTAGTGCAGTAATGACCTGATCAGCCTTCAAAGTAACAGTAAAAAAAGCATGAAAAATTCCCAAGCCAAATCCTATAATAATTGTAACGATTAAAGCCATATAAGGATTATTAAAGTGATATGAGATTACAAAAGAACTAAAAGCACCAATTAACATCATCCCTTCTAATCCAATATTTAATACGCCGGCTCGCTCAGAATAAATATCTCCTATGGCAGCAAGCAAAAGAGGAGTTGACATATTTACAATTGCCTGCAAAAAACTAATGTTTAAAATAGCCAATAGAATGTCAATCATTCCAGAATGCCCTCCTTTTAATTTTCTGCTAAAAATTTCTTGTATAAAGCCGAAGCACTGATAATACTCAATATCGCGAACGCCTGAACTACATATATAATTGAAATTGGTATTCCCGTAGCTATTTGCATGGAATAAGCGCCATTCCGCAACGCACCTAAAAAAAATGCCGCAACAAGAACTCCCAAGGGATTTAAACCCCCCAACAAAGCTACTGTAATACCATCATACCCATAACCAATCATGAAGTTTTCCATCAAGCGATGCTGTACACCCAAAACTTCTGTGCTTCCTGCCAATGAAGCAATAGCTCCACTAACAAACATGACTATCATTATGACTTTCTTTACATTAATTCCACCATACTTTGAGGCTTCAATGTTAATACTAACGCTCCTAATTTCAAATCCCCACGTAGTATTCCAAAATATATCATGCATTAAAAAGGCAATTACAAAAACCAACACAATACCTATGTGCAAATGTACCCCCTCTAATTTAGCGATTATTGGTAAATGTGCACTCCTTTCAATTAATGGACTTTGTGGCGCTGTCTGCCCTTTTTCCATAAGAAAACTATTCACAGAAAAACCCATTATATTGATACCAACATAATTCATCAGTATAGTAGTAAGCACTTCATTAATACCTTTTTCTACTTTTAAATATGCCGGAATAAAAGCAAAAAAACCCCCTACTATCGTACCCGAAATCAATGCCAATAAAGAAGGAAGATAAAAGGGTAGATTTACTTTTATAGCCACCCAGGTAGCAACTAATGCACCTATATAAAGCTGTCCTTCAGCACCAATATTAAAAACCCCAGCTCTGTATGCTAAGGTAACAGCTAAACCAGTAAATGAAAGTGGTATAAATTTTAATAAAGTTGAGAATAAATTTATTTTAGTTCCTATTGCTCCAAAAATTAATTCTTGATATGCTGTTATTGGATTTACACCCTGTAATAAAATTATAATGGCAACTATCAATAAACCAACTATAAGCCCTATAATTGGAGTTATAACACTTTCTATAACACTATCTTTTTCGAAAATTCTTAGAAAACTAATTAACTTTCTATTACTCATATGTCACTTCCTTTCACTAAATAATGGAGCCCCGCCCGCCATTAAAAAACCAAGAGTTTGGTTATCAGCTTCTTTTGCGGCTAATGAACCTGCTATTTCGCCTCTAAACAATACAATAATTCTATCACTTACTTCCCTTAATTCATCCAATTCACTTGATACAAAAATAATAGAAGTCCCTTTGTCTCGATATTCAAGGAGTTTTTCATGTACAAATTTTGTAGCAAGGATATCCAATCCTCTAGTGGGATAAGCAGCTATTATCAGTTCAGGAAATTTACCCAATTCTCTTGCTAAAATTAGCTTTTGCTGATTTCCTCCTGAAAGATATTTTGCTTTCATTCGAATATCAGAAACCTTAATATTGTATTTTTTTATCCACATTCTTGCATATTCTTCAATATATTCATGTTGCAGCCTCATTCTTTTTGAAAATGGATAGCGATAATAGGAACCAATTAAAAAATTTTCCTTTACTGAAAATTCCCCAATCATACCATGTTTATGGCGATCTTCTGGAATATGAACTATTCCTAAATTACGCAATAACCGTGGAGGCGCATTAGTTATATCCTTATTTTTAAAGTAAACCTTTCCTTTTATTGCCAAACGTAATCCTGCCAATGCTTCTACCAATTCGCTTTGACCATTTCCTGCAACTCCTGCAATTCCCAAAATTTCTCCTTTTCCGACTTCCAGTGAAATCCCTTTTACAGCTATAGTACCTTGGTTATTTTTTACATATAAATCTCTAACATCTAATATTGTTTCTCTTTTGTCCTTTTCTACTTTGCTACTTTTCTTTTTTTTTCTTTCCTCTATTTCTTCTCCCATCATTAAACGAACTAAAAGATTTTTATCAACATTGGTAGAAAAAAATGTATGCACAATTTTGCCTCTCCGCATAACTGAAATTCTGTCCCCAATTCTAAGTGCTTCTTCCAATTTATGAGTAATAAAAATTACAGA
Organism: Clostridia bacterium; assembly: GCA_012840485.1. Classification (GTDB taxonomy): domain Bacteria; phylum Bacillota; class Thermoanaerobacteria; order Thermoanaerobacterales; family Thermoanaerobacteraceae; genus Thermoanaerobacter. The sequence goes on from DULG01000082.1 coordinate 6,684, forward strand.
TCGTCCTTGGGCAGTAAGAAATTTTAAAACTTTAAACAATTCTTCTGTCTCATATGGAGTAAGGACAGCGGTAGGTTCATCTAATATGATAAGTTTAGCATCATTATATAAAACCTTGATTATTTCGACACGCTGTCGTAACCCAACTGGAAGTTGCCAAATTTGTGCATCTAAATCAACATCCAGTCCATAACTTCTCATTAATTTTAAAACTTCTCTCTTTTGTTGCTTTTTGTTAAGAAAAACAAAACGTTTTCTTAAACCACTTAATAAGATATTTTCTAATACAGTTAAATTATCAACCAACATAAAATGCTGATGAACCATGCCTATCCCACATTTAACAGCATCCTGTGGTGTTTTAACTTGTATTTCTTTGCCTTCCCAAAAAATTTTACCTTGGTTGGGAATATATAACCCACTTATGCAATTCATTAAAGTAGTTTTGCCGGCACCGTTTTCACCTAATAAAACATGTATTTCTCCTTTAAAAATTTTTAAATTTACGCCATCATTCGCCACATTATCTCCAAATACTTTAGTAATACCCATTAATTCTAATAAAGTCTCCATTGCTTGGATAGATTCCTCCTCTAAACTCTATTTAACTAAATTAGTAACTTCAAAATAATAGAGCTCTTAAATCAAAAACAAACTTTACTAAAGAGAAATAAAGATGTAATTATTTTTTAACTTTGTAAATTTCTTCAATATTTATTTTCCCTTCAATAATATCTTTGGTAATTTTTTTAACCTCATCCTTTAATTCTTGAAGAACAGTATTGCCATATTCACCAATATATTGAACCCCTTCTTTTAAGCCTAATTGATAAACTTTCCCTTCAAATCCTTTTTCCAAAAAACCTTTAACTCCCTCAAAAATTAATAACGACACCTTTTGAACTGCACTTGTCAGTACATTATCTGGTGCATGTTTATAATAATCTCCCGTCCACCCTATGACAAAAACCCCTTTTTCTTTAGCAGCTTGAATTACTCCCAGATTCCCAGCATCATTATTAGTAATAATCACATCTGCTCCATTTCCTATTTGCGCTATTGCAGCTTCTTTTGCTTTGTATATATCCTCCCAGCTTCCCGTATAACTTATTGCCACAGCAACATTAGGATTTACTTGCTTTGCGATAGCCTCTAGTGTGTCAAATTCTATTTGCCCAGTAGGATCTTTAGTAGCAGTTATAATACCGATTTTATTAGTATGAGTGGACTTTGCAGCAATGAAACCTGTTAAATAACCCAATTCTCCATATTTAAATTGTAAAGATGCTAAATTAGGTCCTGTTACCATGGTTCCTATTCCCACAAATTTAATATTTGGATACTCTTGTGAAACCTGTTTTAAAGCATCAGAAAACTCAAACCCATGTCCTATAATAATATCAAACCCTTTTTTTGCATATTCTCTCATTATTTGAACCTGATCATTTTTTTTGACATTTTCCGTAAAAGCAGTCTTACATCCCAGTTCCTTTTCGATTTTTACTAAACCTTCATATGCACTGGCACTCCAGCCACCATCATTGACGGAACCAGGCAACAAAATAGCCACTTTATATACCTTTTCTTTGCTCCCAGTATTCCCTCCAAGCCCCGTACTTGTTTGCATTTTGCTTTTACATGATGTCATACTTAGTACCATAGTTATAATCACCATTATAATCACCAAAAATATGGTTAATTTTTTTGCACTCCTCAACATTTTTTATCCCCCTCAAAATTAGTTTGAAAAGTGATTCTAAAATATTTCACATTATTTCACACCCCCTTTTATCTCAAATTTAAGTTTTTGTAAAGCATTACTTCAAATGCATAACGATCGCTACGATACCATGACTCTACAAACTCAACTGGGGTACCATTAGCCAAAAAACTGAGACGATATATATAGAGAAGAGGATCACCTATTTTAATGCCTAACAATTGAGCTTTCTTTTCATCTGCTACCGTAGCTTCTAAGCGTTGCTGGGCATGGTCTAGCACCAATTGATATTTTGCTTCTAAAATATCGTACAAAGAAGAAGTCTCTAAATTTTCTGATTCAATCCCGGGACAAAAAAATACAGGTATATAGGATGCTTGAATAACAATTGGTTCCTCGTTCGCATATCGCAATCGCACTATTTCAAACACCTTTTCATTTGGCAAAAGTTTAAGTCGTTTTCTCAAAACAGAATCTGGAATGATTTGCTTCAAACTCAAAAGCTTGCTTGAAGGCCGCAATCCCTTCTGTCTCATATCTTCCATAAAACCTGTTAATAGCGCAAAGCTCCTTTCAATGCGCGGGCGTGCCACAAAAGTTCCCTTCCCCGGAACTCGGTACAAATACCCTTCCATTACTAATTCATTAAGTGCATTCCTTACTGTCATACGGCTAACACCATATAACTTTGCCATCTCTATTTCAGACGGTATTCTATCATCGGGTTTTAATTCGTTAGTCAATATTTTTTCACGTATAATTTGCTTAATTTGATGGTAAATGGGCAACGTATCTTTTAACTCAGCCACTTTAATCCTCCATTCTCTTTACTAATAAGACTATACAAGTATATACATTTGTTAATATTATAAATCTCTCCTTTCATTTCGTCAAGAGGCTGTGATTGCTGCATAGAGAATAGACAAAAGGATATGAAGAAGGATGAGGATGTGCATATCAAAACAATGGTGTTAGTATATTATTGTAGACACTTTAACTCAAACATGATAAAATAAAAATATAAAGAGAGGAAGCGTCTACAAAATGCCAAGAGGACAAAGAAAATATAATGATGAATTCAAGAATACTATATTAAGTTGTATAACCATGGTAAAAGTCTATCAGAGCTTTCAAGCGAATATGGCATCTCAAAATCTACAATATCAGGTTGGTTAAAAAAAGCAAAACCAATAAATATAGACAACAAAGGCACAACAATTTCAGTAGCAGAATATTAGGCTATGTTAAAGAAGATGGCAAGGCTTGAAGAGGAGAATGAAATATTAAAAAAAGCCATGGCCATATTCGCAAAGGAGTAAGCTCTATATTCGAGTTTATTGAGGAAAATAAAAAACCAAGAAAGTCATTGGTATGCGTTTTCTAAAACGATGGATACAGAGCTTGCTATTCGTGCTGTAGAAAATGCCTATAATGCTCAAAAGCCACAGGGAGAACTTATACTCCATAGTGATTTAGGTTCAAGTATACAAGCGCCAA
>DULG01000083.1 GCA_012840485.1 Clostridia bacterium
ATACATATTCCAAGGTATTTTATCTACAAATCGATTTTTATAAATTGAATCTGCTCCCATGAATATATATCTCAAATTGTCCACATGCGGGATATTTAATTCTACCCAAATCTTGTTTCCAGTAATTATAGGCCTTGCGGCTACTACATTTGTTAGAGAATTTTCGGCTCTTTTATATTGATACAACTCTTCATTTACCACTCCTAAATCTATTCGCCTTATATCATCTTTATCCCTGTAAAACAATCTCATTTCAATATGATAAATTACTTTTTTAGATATGGGCTTTACTGATTCTAATCCGATATACAATTTATTGTTATAATAAAAAGCTCCAAGTCGAGTTAAAGCGGCACTTCTATATATTTCTTCATTTAATGCGCCCCCGGTATAAATTCTTAAAAGAGTATAAGGTAAAATGGAGTTCTCTAAATCAGGTTTTGACTCAACAACAGGAATAGTAATTACAGGTTTTGCAGCAAAAAGTTCATTTTTTCTCACAAAAGCCATTAAAAATGGTTCCATAACTTCTATCTGAGTTCTATATTGTTTAATAGCAACCTGCTTTAAATCCACTTCCTTAGGTGCCAAATCAAAAGATTGCCATTCAGTATTGCTATATCTCATATCCACGGGAGGCAACATTGTTCTATTTTTTTCTGCCATCCAAGGCACTGGCCATTGAGGATGATGAACTAAAAACATGTGTTCTCTGACATCTAAATTCATAGCGGTAATGGTATACCTTACGAAATTACTTACTGCCCAATGGTCTGGATGTATATCATCCGCTAAAGGATAGTATATATCTGTGGGTTTAAAATCTTCAATTATTTCCGATAGCTCATTTACGAGAGTTTGTCCAGTGTAAGGAGCACCAGGCTTGTAAACAGTGCTATAAGGTGCACAAGCTACATTAGTACCCCCACTTGTGCGTGGCTTGTTGTTATCCCAATATTGGCTCCATAAAAATCTTGTACTTCCATCAGCAAAACCTAAAAAAATCAAATCCTTACGTGGCAAACCCAAAACTCTCATAGCAGCAATACTTTCTTGTTGCCTTGCAAGTCCAAGACGATAGAAGTCTTGAGGAGTAGGGTTTGTCTTCCCGCAAAAAGCCATTGCAGCCTTTTTATAGCTTTCACCACTCGTAACTATGATTACCTTAATAGGTCTATTTAGTTCTATTGCTCTTTGGATTATTCCTGCCATTCCCAAAGTTTCATCATCAGGATGAGGCACAATTACAAGTATTCTTTGACCAGGGTCATCAAAAGTAGGTAAAGACCCCTTTTCTGCAAAATTTGCAATAGCCATTTCCCAATTCATTATATAAGAAATTCCAATTAACAAAGCAGTGAATAATAAAAAATAAATAGTACGTTTTTTAAACATATTATTATCCCCACCTTTGTTACTATTGTACCATACATTTATGAATAAATTATTACATAATAATTAATTTTTAATTAATAACCCTCTTTTAAAAAGTTTTTGTGATAAAATCAATATTAGAATTAAAAAATCAAAAGGAGGTATTTTAAATTGTTTGTAGATTTTCATTGTGATACTCTTTACAGATTGGTGGATAAACAAGTAAACTTTTTCGAGAAGTCAAATGAAGGCCATGTGGACTTTCCGAGAATGAAAGAAGGAAAAGTACATTTGCAAGTTTTCGCCGTCTTTGTTGACCCAAAATTCATGAGAAAAAACGCTGCAACAATTGCATTAAAAATGATCGACAAAATGCACGAGTTAGTTGAAAAAAGTAATGAATTGCAATTAATATTAAAAGGCGAAGATATAGACAAAATAAAAAAAGAAGGAAAAATTGGGGCACTACTTTCTATAGAGGGTGGAGAAGCTTTAGAAGGTGAACTTTCTCTTCTTAGAATGTTTTATAAATTAGGAGTAAGAGCACTTACATTGACTTGGAGTTTGAGAAACGATTTAGGAGACGGTGTAGACGGTGTAAAAGAAGCAGGACTCACCTCTTTTGGCAAAGAAGTTGTAAAAGAAATGAATCGCCTAGGAATGATTGTGGACGTATCTCATCTTAATGAAAAAGGATTTTGGGATGTAGTAGAACTTAGTGAGAAACCAATTATAGCTTCTCATTCTAATGCTAAAACCCTATGCTCACACAGAAGAAATTTGACAGATGAGCAAATAAAAGCGATAGCTCAAAAAGGCGGTGTAATTGGAATCAACTTTGTCCCCCAATTCTTGAGAGACGATAAAAATGCTACAATAGAGGACATTTTAAATCACATAGATTATATGGTAGAATTAGTAGGAGAAGACTACATAGGTTTTGGATCTGACTTTGATGGAATTAGCAGCACGCCAGAAGGATTAGAAGATATATCACAATTTCCTGAGATTGTAGAAGGACTTATAAAAAGAGGATATACACAAGAGCAAATTGAGAAAATTACCTATAAAAACTTTGAAAATCTCATAAAGAAAATTTTAATATAAAAAAACAAAAAGAGCCCCAGAATCTTCCAGGGGCTTGCATATGTTAAAGGGGGAGTCATTGTTTTGACCAAGTATACATTATACATACTTTTTTCAAAAAAATCAAGCCCTCACAAAAAAATTTTTAAGGGATAGGGGGTTTTAAGGGAGCTTACTTTATATTATAACCAAATTTCCGTTAATTTTGTTAAGTTTATGTTAAATTTTTGTAAAAAACAACATTGGTTGAACATAGTATACAAAAGATTTATAATAGAGGTAGACAATGAAAAATAGGGGGTAAAGTCATGGATATTGAAATAATAAGAAAAACCGACCCAGAAATTGCGAAGGTTATTGCAAAAGAGCTTGAAAGGCAAAGGAACAAAATAGAACTCATAGCCTCTGAAAACTTTGTAAGCAGAGCAGTAATGGAAGCAATGGGGTCCCCTCTTACTAACAAATACGCAGAAGGGTATCCAGGCAAAAGGTATTACGGCGGATGTGAATACGTGGATATAGCTGAAGAATTAGCAAGAGAAAGGCTCAAAAAACTTTTTGGTGCAGAACATGTCAATGTACAACCTCATTCTGGAGCACAAGCAAATATGGCAGCCTACTTTGCCCTTATAAAACCAGGCGATACTGTGCTGGGAATGGACTTAGCCCATGGAGGACATTTGACCCATGGAAGCAAAGTCAATTTTTCAGGCCAACTCTATAATTTCGTATCTTACGGAGTAAGAGAAGATACAGGATATATAGATTACGATGAAGTAGAAGACCTTGCAAAAAAGCACAAACCCAAATTGATTGTTGCAGGTGCTAGCGCTTACCCAAGGATAATTGATCTTAAGAAATTTAGAGAAATTGCAGATAAGATTGGAGCATATCTGATGGTAGACATGGCTCATATAGCTGGTCTTGTAGCAGCAGGTCTTCATCCTAATCCTGTTCCTTATGCAGATGTCGTTACGACTACCACCCATAAGACTTTAAGAGGTCCTAGAGGAGGAGCTATTCTTTGCAAAGAAAAATACGCTAAAGCAGTAGACAAAGCACTTTTCCCGGGGACGCAAGGTGGCCCTTTAATGCATATAATAGCAGCAAAAGCCGTTTGTTTTAAAGAAGCTCTTACCGATGAATTCAAAGAATATCAAAAAAGAATTGTTGAAAATGCAAAAGCTTTAGCAAATGCATTAATGGAAAGAGGAATAAATTTAGTGTCAGGTGGAACTGATAACCACTTGATGTTGTTGGATTTAAGAAACACAGGAATAACAGGCAAAGAGTTAGAAACAAGATTAGATGAAGTAAACATAACTTGCAACAAAAATGCTATACCTTTTGACCCATTAGGGCCAAATGTCACTTCTGGTGTGAGACTGGGAACTCCAGCTGTTACAACAAGAGGAATGAAACCTGAAGATATGGTAGAAATAGCGGACATTATAGTCAATGTAATTAAGGATGAAAATTATAAAGAAAAAGCAAAAGAAAGAGTAGCAAACTTACTTGAAAAGTATCCTCTTTATGAAGACCTATAAAGAAATAGGGAAAGTCTCTTACAGACTTTCCCTATTTCTTTATCTCTTCATGTTCTTCTTTAAATTCCTTTGGCTTATAATACCTTCTGCCAAGCTCACTGTATACATCCTCAAACTTTATACCTTTGTCAACTAACAAAACTATTAAATGATAAAGTAAATCTGAAACCTCATACACTATTTCTTTTTTTGAGTCATTTTTTGAAGCCAAAACCACTTCTGTAGCTTCTTCACCAACTTTCTTTAAAATTTTATCTATACCCTTTTCAAACAAATAATTTGTATAAGACCCTTCTACAGGATTTATTTTTCTATCTGTCACACGTTCATAAAGCTTGCTTAAAATTTCTATGTCCCCTTCTTCAACTTCTCCATCAAAGCTTCTATAAAAGCAGCTTATATTCCCTGTGTGGCAAGCTGGGCCTTTAGGCTCTACCTGAATCAGCAATGCATCCTCATCACAGTCATAAAATATCTTTTTCACCTTCTGTATGTTGCCAGAAGTCTCACCTTTATGCCATATTTCTTTTCTGCTTCTGCTAAAAAAATATGTCTCACCTTTTTCTAAAGTAAGTTTTAAACTTTCCTCATTCATATATGCCAGCATTAGAACCTGCTTTTTATAGTAGTCCTGCACAATCACAGGTATAAGGCCTTTTTCGTCAAATTTTAATTCCTTTATATCAATCATTTTCTACATCCCTTTCACTTTTACATTCTAACTGGTATTCCTGCTTCTTTTAAATATTTTTTAACCTCTCTTATCCCCAATTCTCTGTAGTGAAAAATAGAAGCAGCCAAAGCTGCATCAGCTTTTCCTTGTGTGAAAACTTCTTTAAAATGTTCTAATTTCCCCGCTCCTCCTGATGCTATAACTGGAATATTTACCGCTTCACTTATTATTCTTGTAAGTTCTATATCATAGCCATCCTTTGTCCCGTCTTTATCCATACTTGTTAAAAGTATTTCTCCTGCACCTAAGGATTCCACCTTTTTAGCCCATTCAACAGCATCAAGTCCTGTGTCTATTCTACCTCCATTTATATATACATTAAAACCTGAACCATCCTTTCGCCTTTTTGCGTCAATTGCCACAACAACACACTGGCTCCCAAACCTCAAAGCTGCCTGTGTAATAAAAGTTGGCTGCTTTACAGCTTGTGTATTTATTGAAACTTTATCAGCCCCTGCTTTTAAAATTTCCCTTATGTCATCAATATCAGAAATTCCCCCTCCAACAGTCAACGGTCTAAAGACTTTTTCAGAAGTTTTCTTTACGACCTCTATCATTATTTTTCTTTTTTCATAAGAAGCGGTGATATCTAAAAATACAAGCTCATCTGCCCCTAATTCATTGTATCTTGCTGCTATTTCAACAGGGTCTCCTGCATCCTTTAAATTTAAGAAATTAACTCCTTTGACAACTCTTCCGCCTTTAACATCTAAACAGGGTATTATTCTTTTCGCTAACACCTAAACTTCCCCTCTTTCTAATTCAGCTATTGCACTTTTTAAATCGATTTTGCCTGTATACAAAGCCTTTCCAATAATAGCTCCATAAACTCCAATATTCCTTAGCTTTTTTAAGTCTTCAATCGAACATACCCCTCCTGAGGCAATCACTTTTGTGCCAGCGCTTATTATATCTTTTAGCGCTTCAAAATTAGGCCCCTTAAGTGTTCCATCCTTTGAAATATCAGTAAAAATTATCGTCTTAACTCCCATATCCTTCATCCTTTTTGCCAGGTCCACATCGTTTATGTCCGTTCCCTCAAGCCATCCACCTATAGCAACTTTCTTTTCCTTTGAATCGATTCCCACTATAGTTTTTACTCCATAATTTAAAATAGAATAAAGAAGAAGGTCTTTATCGTATATTGCAGCAGAACCCAAAATAATGTACGATACTCCAATTGAAAAAAGATAATCTACAGCCTCTTTATTCCTTATTCCCCCACCTACTTCAACATCGACACTACAGCTATTTACAATTTTCTCAATAATTTTTCTATTTACTAAATGTCCTTTCTTTGCCCCATCCAAATCCACCACATGAATCCTTTTAGCACCGTGCTCTTCCCACATTTTAGCCACATCCACAGGATTGTCATAGTATACTTCCTTTGAATCAAAATCTCCCTTTGTAAGCCTAACGCATTTTCCATCCAATATATCAATCGCAGGTATTAGAAGCATTTTATCATCTCTCCAAAATTTTTTAAAATATTAAGTCCTGTTTCTCCACTTTTTTCAGGATGAAACTGACAAGAAAAAACATTGTCTTTTATAACAACAGCTGGAATTTCTATTCCATATTCGGTTACTGCGTACTCAAATTCTTTTTCATTTTTCACAACATAATACGAATGGACAAAATACACATAATCTCCACTTTTAATTCCTTTAAGAAGTGGTGTCTCTTTTTTTATTGTTAAGCTATTCCACCCCATATGGGGAATTTTATTATACTTAGGAAGCTCTACAACCTCTCCTTTAAAAATCTTAAATCCCCCTGTCTCTTCTACTTCAAAACTTTTTTCAAAAAGCAATTGCATACCTAAACATATACCTAAAAAAGGCTTCCCTTTTTCAATGTGCCTTTTTATCTCCTCTGCCATCCCTGTTTTAACAAGTGTATCCATAGCATCAGGAAAAGCGCCCACTCCAGGAAGAACTAATGCATGAGCTTCTTTTACTGAAGCTACATCTTTTATAATTTTTGCCTCATAGCCTACGTATTCAAATGCTTTTTCTACACTTCTTAAATTTCCCATTCCGTAATCAACAATTCCTATCAAAATTTCACCCCTTCAATCTTTACAAAATCCCTTTTGTGGAAGGTATACCATCTATTCTCTCATCTAATTGAAGTGCCTCATCAAGGGCTCTCCCTAACGCTTTAAAAGCTGCCTCTATAATGTGGTGTGTATTACTGCCGTGTAAAAGTTCTACATAGAGTGTTATCCCGAAAGTATAAGCAAAGGCTCTAAAAAACTCTTCCACATTTTCTGTTTCAAAATCTCCAACTCTTTCAGATTTTAAAGGCAACTCATAATAAAGATAAGGCCTTCCACTTATATCAAGAGAAACTCTAACTAAAGCTTCATCCATAGGCACATAAAAAGTACTAAATCTCCTTATAGACTTTTTATCCCCTGAAGCTTTTAAAAAGGCAGTACCTAAAACTATACCAACATCTTCAACAGTGTGATGAGTGTCTACTTCCAAATCTCCTTTCGCTATGAGCTTTAAATCAAAAAGGCCGTGCTTTGCAAAAAGGCAAAGCATGTGGTCAAAAAAACCTACCCCTGTCTGTATGTCATATACACCTTTCCCGTCTATGTTAAGGTCAACGTATATGTCTGTCTCAGTAGTCTTTCTTTTAACCTCTGCTCTCCTCATATCAACAACTCCTTTAAAACATTTATTAAATAATCATTGGCTTCTTTAGTGCTTACTGTTATCCTTAAAGCTCCTTCAAGCCCTTCTACCTTTGAAAAATCCCTCACCAAAATTCCTCTTTCCAAAAGTTTTTTATGGGCATATTCTGCATCTTTAAATTTTACTAGAATAAAATTCGCCTTTGATGGATACACTTTTATTCCTTTAATTTTGCTTAATTCATTTATTAACCTCTTTCTTTCATTTAAAATATAATTGACCCTTTCCCTTAAAACACCTGACCTTAATACTTCTAATGCTATTCTCTGTGTGAAAGAATTAATATTATAGGGAGATTTCACAAGGTTTAAATACTCTAATATTTTCTCATTAGACACAGCATATCCCACTCTCAAACCGGCAAGCCCAAAAGCCTTAGATAAGGTTCTTAAAACAATCAAGTTTTCAAATTCATTTATAGCATCTACAATTGTATTACCATAAAACTCAAAATAAGCTTCGTCAACAACTACAATTCCATTGCTCTTTCGTATTATTTTAATTATATCTTCTCTTTCTATAACACTTCCTGTTGGATTATTAGGGTTACACAAAAACACTAATTTAGGCCGATATTTTTCTATAACTTCCGTGAAACTCCCCACATCATAAGTATAATCTTCTTCTAATTTTACAGGTATTTCAACAGCTCCTGCAATTTTGCTGTATACACTGTACATAGCAAAAGAAGGATGAGGATATGCTACCACATCACCTTTGTTTATGAAAGCCAGCATAATAAGGTGGATTATCTCATCCGAGCCATTTCCCACAAATATGTTTGTAGGCACTACTTTGCAATATCGTGCCAATTCTTCTTTTAACTTTTCTGCAGTAGGGTCTGGATATACATTTACTTGGGAATATTTTACAATCTCTTGAATATTTTTTATCACTCCTTCAGGAAGTTCAAAAGGCGTTTCATTTGCATCCATCTTATATCTGTAGGGAATACTGTGCACTTCATAATTTTTAAATCCTTTAATTTCTTCTCTCACCAAATTCTCAATCATTTTAAAACCTCACTTTTATAGAATTAGCATGAGCGGTAAGCCCTTCTGAATTTGCTAAAGTGATTACATCCTCTTTTACCTCTCTCAAAGAATCTTTAGAATAATAGAGAATATTCATCTTTTTGATAAAGTCCGTCACAGAAAGAGGCGAGAAAAACCTTGCTGTTCCACTAGTAGGAAGCACATGGTTAGGGCCAGCAAGGTAATCCCCTAAGGGTTCTGGAGAATATTCTCCCACAAAGACTGCTCCTGCATTCTTGATTCCACCAATTATTTCAAAGACATTGGAAATGTTAAGTTCTAAATGCTCTGGAGCTATGTCGTTTGCAATACCAAGTGCTTCTTGTAAATCATTTACAACAATTATCGCACCAAAATTTTTTAAAGACTTTTCAATTATTTCTTTCCTTTCAAGATATTCCATTTGCCTTTCAATTTCTATTTTTACTTGTTGCGCAACCTCCAAAGATGTTGTGACAAGTATTGAAGATGCCATTACATCATGTTCCGCCTGTGACAACAGGTCCGCCGCCACATATTTAGGATTAGCAGTTTCGTCAGCTATAACTAAAACTTCGCTGGGGCCTGCCACCATATCAATATCCACATGTCCGTAAAGAGCTCTTTTAGCCATTGCGACAAAAATATTTCCCGGGCCAACTATTTTATCCACCTTAGGTATTGACTCTGTACCAAAGGCCAAGGCTGCAACAGCCTGTGCGCCTCCAACTTTATATATTTCATTTATACCTATCCTGTCTGCAGCCACCAATACGTAAGGGTTTATACCCTTTTTGCTAGCTGGTGAAACCATCACTATCCTTTCAACCCCTGCAACTTTAGCAGGTATTCCATTCATCAAAACTGAAGAAGGATATGCAGCAGTTCCCCCTGGAACATAAATGCCAACTTGAGAAAGAGGTCTTACTATCTGCCCATAAATTATACCTTCTTTAAAATCCATCCATGTAGACTGTTTTTGCTTTTCATGAAATTCTGTTATGTTTTTGATAGCTTTGTCAATCGCCTTTAAAAATTCTCCTTCCACTTCTTTATAAGCATTTTCTATTTCCTCTTTCGTAACTTTTACAGTACTTTTGTCAAGATTTATTCCGTCAAACATGTAAGTATACTCAAACAAAGCCTTGTCTTTTCTCTCTTTTACGTTTGAAATTATTTCTTCCACTTTTTTTGCTATTTCTTTATTCTCTAATTTACTTCTGTTGTGAAGCTTTTGTAAAATACCATTGTCAATTCCCTTTCTAAAATCAAATATCTCAATCATTTTAAACCTCCTTAAAACTTTCCACAACCTTTTTTAATTTTATAATTATCTCTTTTATTCTCTGGCTTTTAGTTTTAAGACTAGCTTTATTCACTATCAATCTCGCACTGGAAGGAAAAATTTCTTCAATGACTATAAGACCATTTTCTCTTAAAGTATTACCTGTCTCTACAATGTCTACAATTACCTCTGATAGTCCCACAATAGGAGCAAGCTCCACAGAACCATTCAGCCTAATTATTTCTACATTTTCCCCCTTTTGCCTGAAAAATTCTTCTGCAATATTTGGAAACTTTGTTGCAACTCTTTTATTAGTAAGAAAACTGACATTTGCCTCTTTAGGCCCCGCAACCACCATTTTACAAAAACCAAATTTTAAATCTAAAACTTCATAACAATCTTTTTTTTGTTCTAAGAGAATGTCTTTTCCACAAATCCCTAAATCAGCTGCCCCGTGCTCTACATATGTAGGCACATCTATTGGCTTTACCAGCATAAACTTCATTAAATTTTTATGGTCATTAACCACAAGCTTTCGAGAAATATCTTTTAAAATATTCTCAGCAATTCCTGCCTTTTCAAACAAAGTTATAGCACTATCCGCCATTCTACCTTTTGGCAGTGCAATAGAAATATTTTCCATATTATTCCCCCATATCTATAATTTCGTCAAAGCTATTTTCATCAACATGCTTCGCTTTTTCATAACTATACATCTCTACAATTTTTCCCTCATCTCTTAACAAAGTAGCTTTCTTGTAAGCATTACTTCTTAAGTTTTCCTTGTATTTTATTAAGACTCTCCAGGATTTATCGATAATATCTTTTTTCTGTCTTTGAAGTGCTAACATTGACCTTTCCACACTTATAGCAAAACCTGTCGCTGGAATGTGCTCTCCAAAAATCCCCAAAAGGCCATCATACCTTCCTCCGGTACATATAGCATAACCAATTCCTTTAACAAAACACCTGAATATGATACCAGTATAATAATTAAGATTTTGCACCATTCCTAAATCAAAACTTATATACTCTTCCATACCAAAATCTTTTAATATTCTATATACTCTTTCAAGGTAATCTATCGCTTCACCCAGTTTAGGAGTATCGTAAAGCTCTTTTGCTCTTTTAAGCACTTCTTCGCCACCAAATAAAAGAGGAAGTTCACTTAAAAACTTTGCTTTTTTGCCCCTAATTCTTTTATCATTTATGAATTCTTCTATCGCAGATTGATTTTTCTGTTGCAAAAACTCTCTTAAAAGGTTTATTTCTTCATTTTGTAACTCTAAATCTTCCACTACTCTTTTAAAAAATTCCACCTGTCCCACGTCCACTTTAAAGTCCTCTATTCCAATACTCTTTAAAGCCTCTATCGCAACTGTTATTATCTCTGCATCAGATTCTTCATGATTTGTACCTATAAGTTCAATCCCTGCCTGAGTAAACTCTCTCATTTTTCCTACCTGTGGGTCATCATAGCGATAGACATTAGCGACATAGCATAACTTAAGTGGGAAACTACCTTTTAACTTCGTAGAGACAATTCTAGCTATTTGAGTAGTCACATCTGGCCTTAAAGCTAATATATTTCCCTTTTTATCGAAAAATCTGTACAAATTGTTTTCATCAAACAAAACAGAAAAATTATCGCTATATTCAAAAGTAGGAGGCATTATCTCTTGATAGCCAAATTTTATAAAAACCTCTCTAAACTTTTCTTCTATTTTGCGCTTAACTCTATATTCTTCCGGCAAAAAATCTTGTACACCATCAGGCAAATATATCATTAAAACACCCCACAATTTACTCTGTCTTTGTAACGTGATAAAGTAATAAACTGTACTTCTTTTATTGTATCCTAATTTTCAATGTATGTCAAGCATAGACAAATAGGCAGAAACGTACTGAATATTATCCTGCTTACCTTGTTAATCCACGCGCAAAATCAAAAAAGTGAAATTTTACATTATTTGAAGAAAACTTAAGGTTGTTGTGGTATAATTAAATGTAAAAGGAGTTAAATGGTTAAATGTGAGTAATGTATTTGCTGTTAGATGAAAAAGGTGTGAATGTTTTGGCAATTTACATAAGAGGAACAAAAGCCTTTAATCTAATTTGAAAGAAGGGGTTAAATATGCCCTTGCCAAAAGAAAATAAAATATATACTTATGCAGATTATATAGCGTGGCCAGAAAATGAAAGAATAGAACTGATTGATGGACAAATTTACTTGATGACTTCCCCTTCAAGAACTCATCAAAGGATCTTGGGACATCTTTTCTACCAATTCTTTGATTATCTCAAAGATAAATCGTGTGAAGTATATATGGCACCTTTTGATGTAAGATTTCCTGACGGAAATGAAAAGGACGAGAAAGATATAAAGACTGTAGTGCAGTCTGATATAGTTGTTGTGTGTGATGAATCCAAGCTTGATGAGAAGGGATGTACGGGAGCTCCTGATTTGATAATCGAAATTATTTCGCCTTCAACAGCGCAGAAAGATAAACTCCACAAGTTTAACTTGTATGAAAAGTATGGTGTAAAAGAATATTGGATAGTGGAACCCGAAAACAAAATCCTAAGTGTGTTTATTTTACAGGATAATGAAAGATATGGACGACCCGACATATATACACAAGATAATAAAGTTAAAGTTTCTATTTTTGAAGATCTTGTGATTGATTTAAAAACAGTACTAATATGAATAGAAACTGATACTGTAGAAAATTTTGTGTAAATTGAATTCTTTTTTTCTTTAACATTTCTTCCGGAACTAAAAATGTTACAGTCGCTACTCCTGGCAAACGTTGATGGATAAAAGAGAGAGTTTAATAAAGAGGTGTTTTTTATGATAGAAGCTACTGAATTATTGAAGTATTCCTTAGAAGATGAGCTAAAAAGAATAACAAATATTATTATTGAAAAGTGTAATCCAGAGAGGATAATACTTTTCGGGTCAATGGCTAATGGTACTGCTAAGGAATGGAGCGATATTGACTTAGTCGTGATAATGAATACGGATTTAAGATTTATAGATAGATTATTGTACCTAGCTCAGATTACTAATCCAGAGGTACCAGTAGACTTTTTAGCTTATACTCCTGAAGAAGAAAAAAAATTTATTGAAAGTGGACATTTATTTTATACGGAAGAAGTGTTGAAGAAAGGAGTTGTATTATATGACAAACGGACAAGCAGAGTATAAACAGTGGTTAGAATACGCAGATAGTGATTATAAAGCTGCAGCAGAATTGTTAAAAACAGATTTACATAACATTGTCTGTTTTCATGCACAACAAGCAATTGAAAAATTTTTAAAAGCTTATCTAGTACTTAACGGAATAAATCCTCCTAAAATCCATAGCATTATTCTTCTACTTAAGGTATGTATGGAACTTTCAGAAGATTTTGCAAAATTTAAAAATAACGCTAAAATAATTGATATGTTTTACATACCGTCAAGATATCCCAATGCACCGTTGGGAAGCTTACCAGATGGAATACCTAGTAAAAATGATGCACAAAAAGCTTTTGAAATAGCTCAAAAATTAGAGATTTTGTATTAGAACAAATTGATGGGTAAGATAGAAGGTCATTGTGAACAATAGTTTAAGGCAGAAACATACAGTTTCTGCCTTACTATGATTTTACTTAATAAGTTTATCAAAAGTATCTTGCAGATTTTTTATGTCTTTCAAAGTTACATATTGTCCTATGCAATGTCCATTAATAAGCACATATTTATTTTCTGTATCTCTTTTAGCAAAGCTTATTTTCTCTACTTTGCTCTTGCCATACACATCAAAAGCAAAAGGTGTTTCTCCCTGTGAAATATTTTTCCCCTCATCTAATCCACTAATTTGAAGTAACACTATTCCGTCTAAGAGATTGTCCACATCATCAGCTTTAATAGCTTTCCCATCAATTTGCCAGTTATCTTTTTCATCTTTTTGTATTTGATACTCTTTCCCAGCTTGGTAAAAAACTAATTTAGTTATTTCATTCTTTGGAATAGACACTACAAATTTTTCCATATATTTATATACGTAATCATTTGTCAGAAAGAAATTCTCTAAAGAAGAAGCATTGACTCTGTAAATTTTACCTCCATCAGTTTCTATATAATAACCCTCTTGGTAATTTTCTTTTACAGGAGATTTATTTCCTATAAAAAGTGAATAGCTTTTTCCATTTTTCAAAGATACTTTTATAGCATAAGAAGGTTTGTCAAGACCATAAGTGGATAAATCACCTTCTAACGTTCTATCAAAAGTGAGAGATGCCAAGCTGTCTAATAATTCATCAACATAAATGCTGTCTGCTTTGTAATCAATAGGTTCTTTTATAAACCATGTATCGCCTTCTTTTTTAAAATCAATTAAAGTTTTCCCTTCTTTTTCTATTTTTAAAGAATTTACATCGTTATTTTTGAAAGTAAAAATTTTGTTATCCTCTTTAACAGGTCTATTGGTTTTACTTTCATAAAAATAATAGCCAAAAAGAACA
The DNA here is from genome assembly GCA_012840485.1 of Clostridia bacterium. GTDB lineage: Bacteria > Bacillota > Thermoanaerobacteria > Thermoanaerobacterales > Thermoanaerobacteraceae > Thermoanaerobacter. The sequence continues at coordinate 14,256 of DULG01000083.1, forward strand.
GCAAATACTACCAGCAAAACAATAGTGGTTTTAAAAATCTTCATAATGTCTTCCTCCTATACCACATGTATCCTCCAATTATCCACATCACCAGTGGAATAATTACAACTGTGGTATAAAAGAGTATAGCAGCTTGTTTTCCGGTTAGAAAAATCTGATTAAACTCAAGGGATTTGGGACGTATAGAAATCTGTGTTGTCTTATCCGCTAACCAGTTAGCACTGTTCATTAAAAAGTCTCTATTAGCTTCCAATGTAATTATTTTATCAGTAAACATCATGCTACTTCCAACAAGCACCATTTTCATTCCAGTTTTTGAATCAGATACGGCAACAGCTAAACTTAGCGGTCCTTTAATATCGCCATTTTCAAACTTCATGCTTTTTGAACTAAAATTTGTCTTTCCCCAAGCTTTGTCACTAGTTGAAAGCAATTGTTCTATTTTGATATTTTCAGCAAGTTTTTCAGGATAAGATATACTTCTAGACATTGGCATTACGACGTATAAATTTGATAGGTCTAATTTATTAGTTATAGTATGAAATTTGTACCCTGGCACTGATGAAAGAGGGTCCATAAAATAATTTCTAGCAGGATCCACTACCACATCATTATCAAATTTCACACCCCAATTAGACAAAAGGTCATTTACAGATTTTTCTGTTAAAGAGCCATACTCTGCTCCCATCGCTATAATAGCTTTGCCGCCTTTATCAAAGTATTCTTTTAAGGCTTCCATTTCCCTGTCAGAAAAATCTCTTCTTGGGTTTACAATGATGAGTAAATCAGTATCTTTAGGTATTCCTCCAGCTTGTCCTATATTTAAATCCTCTACATTGTACCCTTCTCCTCTTAATGCATTTTTAAAAGTGACCAAATAGTCAATGCTGTTTAATTCATCATGCCCTTGAAGTATATAAGCGTTTAACTTTTTAGCTTGTGTTACATCAATAATTGCCTGAGTAAACTGCTGTTCCCCATTAAAAGTAGCTGTGTTTGGTTGATTCCCAAATCCAAAAATATCATAAGAATTTACCACTTGTCTTTTTTCACTATCCCCACTTCCTGCAATAAAAAGCACCGTGTCGTAATCAGTAATACCGTATTTTTGAGCAATTGCCGGTTCTTTGTCTGGGTCTATAAAATGAACTGTTATTCTCTTTGTGACATTTCTATATTGGTCCAGCAAGCTTTTTACCATATCTCTTGAAGTAGTCCCTTCTTTAAAGAAAGCATAGACAGTTACATCTGTTTTTAGATTCTTCAAAACCTGCTTTGTCTGGTCAGAAAGAGTATATTGCTTGTTTTTAGTCAAATCCCACTTAATAGGCTTTTGAGTAACTATTACATTTGCCAGTATTAAAATAGCCAGTAAAAGAATTGTCATTACAAAAGCATTAGTCCCATACTTTAGCCTTATATTGTTCATCTTTTCTCCTCCTAACTCCAACGTCTTTTATCTACGACTCGTATTGTCAAGAAGATAAAAAACACAATTACACTTATGAAAAATACCGCATCACTTAAATTTACAATGCCCTTCTGGAAATTATTTAACCTGTCAAAAAAGGACAAACTTTGAAAAATAACTCTTGCCCTTCCGGTAAACACATCCCCTAGCCAGCTAATAAGCCAAAATCCAAGAATTAAAGCAAATCCAATTATTCCAGCTATCATCTGATTTTCTGTAATGGAAGAAGCAAAAATCCCCATTGATATAAATGTGACGCCAATCAGAAAAAGTCCAATGTAGCCCGAAATTACAGGTCCCATGTCTGGAGAAGAGTATATCTTTAGATAAATTGGATACAAGAAAGTTATCACAAGTGCTACTAAATACACTAAAACAGCAGATAAAAATTTGCCAATTACAATGTCAGTGACTGTGATAGGAGAAGTCAGCAAAAGCTGGTCTGTCCCTGTTTTCATATCTTCCGCAATTAATCTCATTGTCAAAATCGGAGCTACAAACATAAAAACAGTCACCATACTCCCTAAAACAGGACTTAAGACAGCATAATGGGTAGACAACACAAAAGTTGAAAAGAAATACCCTGAAATTAATAAATAAAATCCTACTAATACATAGGCAATTGGCGAAAAGAAATAGCCTCTAAGCTCCCTCTTTAATATTTCCAGCATTTTCATCGTAGCTTTCCTCCTCTGTTGTAAGTTCTAAGAACACTTCTTCTAAACTGTATCCTAATGGCTTAAGTTCTAATATTGGAAAACCTTTTTTAGCAAAAGCAAAAAACATCTCTTTTCTTATGTCTTTGTCAGCAGAGGACTCTACTGTCAATTTTACTACATTATCTTGATCAATTTCTGCTTCCACATTAGTAACTCCCTCAATGTTCTCTATAGCCCTCACTACTTCCTCATAAGGTCCCTCTACCTTTACAAAATATCTGCGGGCATTTTGCAAAGCTGCTGACAGATTTTCTGTTTTGTCCATTGCCACGATTTTCCCTCTGTTGATTATAATAACTCTGTCACACACCATACTGACTTCTGGCAATATGTGAGTGCTTAAAATTATGGTATGTTTTTCTCCCAATTTTTTTATTATATCCCTTATCTCTTTAATCTGTTTGGGGTCAAGTCCAACTGTGGGTTCATCTAATACTAATACTTCTGGGTCCCCTATTATTGCTTGGGCAAGTCCTACCCTTTGCTTGTAACCGCGAGATAAGTTTTTTATGAGCCTTTTTCTCACATCAATCAATCCAACCTCATGCATGATTCTTTCTACATCTTCTCTTCTCTTTTTAGCAGGAACTCCTTTTATTCCACCTACAAAATGAAGATATGCCTCCACCATCATGTCCAAATACAAAGGCGGTACTTCTGGCAAGTATCCAATATGCTTCTTCGCCTCAATTGGCTGTTCAACTATGTCGTATCCTGCAATTTTTATGGTACCACTGGTTGGAGGCATATAGCCTGTTATCATTTTCATAGTTGTGGTTTTACCAGCCCCATTAGGTCCTAAAAAGCCAACTATCTCTCCTTTATCCACAGAAAAACTTATATTATCTACTGCTTTGCGAGTGCCGTAGACTTTTGTGACGTTTTTTAGCTCTACCATCATATCTGTCTCAACCCTCCATTTTACATAGTATGGAAATTGTATCATAAAATTATTAAAAATTTGTGTACAAATTGTTAAGCATTAGTTAAGATTGAAAAAAAGGATAAGAAGAAGCCATTACTGCCAACTTCTTCTCACCCCATTATAACTGACACTTTGTGAACATTTCCTTCATCCTCTAATTCAATGACTTTATCTAAAATAGGTTTCCCATCTAAATATACCTCTTTTATGCCTTTGTTAACTCTACTTGGATTTGCCACTTCTATTATATACTTTGTCTTGCCATACATATATTCTATCACAAAACTGTCCCAATTTTTAGGTATACATGGGTCTATACCAATCTTTTTTCCATATTTTTTTACCCCTAAAATGTGTTCAATTGCTACTCTGTACATCCACCCTGCCGCACCAGTGTACCAAGTCCATCCTCCTCTTCCTGTGTGAGGATCCACAGTATACACATCTGCTGCCATTACATAGGGCTCTACTTTGTACTTCATGCATTCAATAGGCGTCCTCGTGTGATTTATTGGATTTATCATGTTGTAAAGTTTCCATGCTGTGTCTCCATCTCCCAACTCCGTAAAAGCTAGTATCACCCAAGCTGCTGCATGAGTATACTGTCCTCCGTTTTCTCTTACTCCTGGCACATATCCTTTTATATATCCTGGATTTAAATCGCCACTGTCAAAAGGAGGAGTCAGCAGTTTAATTATTCCTTCTTCTTCATTTACCAAATAATTTACTACAGCTTGCATTGCTTCTTTTGCCCTTGTTTCTTTTCCTCCTTTTGAAATTAAAGCCCAAGATTGGGAGAGAGAATCAATCTTACACTCTGAATTATCTATCGACCCTAAAGGCGTGCCATCGTCAAAGTAAGCCCTTCTGTACCAGCTTCCATCCCATGCGTTTTCCTCTATAGATTTTATTAAACTCTCCGCTACTTCCTGATACTTTTCTTTTCTTCCATTATCACCTTCCTTTTCACATATATTTGTAAATTTTCTGAGGATGGTGTATAAAAACCATCCAAGCCATACACTTTCCCCTCTTCCTTTGTAACCCACCTTGTTCATACCGTCATTCCAGTCACCACTGCCCATGAGGGGCAATCCATGTTCTCCAAATTTTAATGAATAGTCTATAGCTTTTATGCAATGTTCATATACTGTGCCTTTTGTTTCAGATATGCGAGGTATTGAATATCTTTCTTCCTCTTCATCTTTTAAAGATACATCTTCTAAATAATTTACTTCTATGTCCAATATAGACCAATCTCCCGTTTTTTCTATATAGTCAGCTGTAACATATGGAAGCCACAACAAGTCATCGGAAAACTTTGTCCTTATGCCTTTGTTTAGTACAGGATGCCACCAATGTTGCACATCTCCTTCAAGAAATTGATGCTGGCAAGCGTTGACTATTTGATTTTTTGTAAATTCTGGCTCTAGGCATACCATATTCATAGCATCCTGCAATTGGTCTCTAAAACCATAAGCTCCTCCCGATTGATAAAAAGCAGACCTTGCCCACAATCTGCAGGCAATTGTCTGATAAGGCAGCCATCCGTTTACAAGTAAATCCAGTGACTTGTCAGGAGTTTTAACCTGTATCCTTTCTAACAGGTTTTTCCAAAATTCTTTGACTTCTTCTAATTCCTTCTTACAACTTTCTACCTCCCTGTATTTTGAAATTAACAGTTTTGCTTCTTCTTCATTTTTAGCATGGCCTAATATAACCACAAATTCTTTTTCTTCGTTTGCTTTTATGTCAGCAGAAAATTCAATTGCTGCGCAAAGGTCTTGTGACAATCCTTCAGTATTTGACAAAGTCTCATATTCTAAAGCCTGTGGAGCTTTCAAATTTGAAGCAACTCCTAGGAATTCTCCTCTTTCACTTTCATAAGAATTTATTTTTTCTGAAGTTCCCACAAAAGCTATCCTTTTCGGGAAGTCTTCATTATACACATTTTTTATCAGCAAAACTTTTGTCTCTTCATCAAATTTTGCCACATGGTAGGAAGAAGTTAACTCATCAGTCACTCCCAACACAGGCCTTACGTAGTAAATCACTTGAAGAGTTCTATCCTCACCGGTCATATTTTTAATCTTCACTAAGTTTATTTTCACAGAATCCTCTTTAGGCACAAACATTGTAAGTTGTTGTTTTAGTCCGTAATTTGTCGCTTCAAAGGAAGAGTATCCAAAACCGTGCCTTACATAGTGAACTTTAGACTTCCCTATAGGTAGAGGAGTAGTTGTCCACTTTTCTCCTGTCATTTTATCTAATAGATAAATCACCTCTCCAGGGGGGTCTAAAACAGGGTCATTGTACCACGGAGTCAACTTATACTCTCTACTATTTTCTGCCCAAGTATAACCTGCCCCCACCTCAGACACTTGAAAGCCAAAATTAGGATTGGAAATTATGTTTATCCACGGAGCAGGCGTGCTCTTCCCTTCCCATTTTATAACATACTCTTTCCCATCGGCAGCAAAGCCTCCAAAGCCATTGTAATAGTCTAATTGCAACTCTTCTATTTTGTCCTCTACATAATTTCTTTGATCTTTTACCGAATTTCTAAGCTTTAGTACTTTTTTCTCCGTTTTAACCATTATTTGGTTATAGATGGATTCATTTTTGCCGTCAAATCTGAGGGCTGCAACAGTGTTTAAGAGGTAAATATCTTCTTCTTTTAAGTTGTTCTCCTGTAATAAATATACCCCCCCATATCTGCTAAAAATATCATAGGTGAAAGTGGTAGTAATTAACTCTTTTATTTTATCATTTAAAGGCTGTAAATAACCGCTTTTGTCTTTGTTAAGTATTACAAGGTCAATATTTACCCCTTTCATCTTCCAATACTCATAAGCCTTTAAAAACCACTTCACCATTTCTAATTCTTCCATTTTTTCAATCTCTATCAACGCAATGGGCAAATCTCCTGAAATTCCATACGCCCAAAGCCCTGATTGTCCCTTCACATTTTTCAAAATCAGGTCCTCTCTTAGCTTCCTTTGAGGGCTTATAAACAGAAGGTGTGGCAGCATCCTCTGGAACAATCCCAACTCTCTTGGTTTTAAATTTAGATAGTTCAGCTCTACTCTGCTTCGGGTCCAGGAAATCTCAAAGGCTCTTTCTACTACATTCTCTTCTTTGTACTTTGAAGCAATCTTTATAGCTTCCTCTCTGCTTTCAGTTATTGCAGAAATGTATACTATTTTTGCCACTTCTCCCGGCATTACCTTTATCCTTTTTCTCAAGCTTACAATAGAGTCTAAAACTGCTCCCTCTGTATTGGAAAGGGGCTGGTCAGCCTCCAAAACAATTGGATTTTTTAAACTTCTTCCTCTTCCTATAAATTTTGACCTGTCAGTCTCAAACTGAGTATCTCCTACAATTTCTCCACTTAAAACTGCTACCTTGTGAACAGCCCATAGCTTTGGCTTTTCTGGCTCTCTCGGCCTCCTGCAGACTAAAATCGCATCTTCCTCTTTTAAAAATTCTGTCTTCACAAAAAGTTTATTAAAGGCAGGATGAGCTACATCTGTCGGCAAATCTATTAAACTTATCTCTCCAAAACTTGTAACCTCAAGTATTCTCGGGTGTTTGCTGTGATTTTTTAAAGTCAATCGCCTTATCTCCACATCGTCCTCAGGAGATATGGTAATCTCTAAGTAAGTATCTATATTTCCTACTCTTTTGAAATATTCCGCTTTATCGGCAGAGAAAACAACCCTGTAATTCTGCCCTTTTTCATAAAAAGGTGCAAAAGTAGCTGACCACACAGTATTAGAATTTACATTCTGTACAAACAGGAAAGTGCCAAAGTCCTGAGCCAAATCCCTTCTCCATCTTGTCAGGAAAATCCCTTTGTTGTTTTTGCTATATCCAGTACCTCTCTCTGTAAGCATCACAAAATATTTTCCACTTGACAAAATATGAACTTCTGGCAGCCAGGTTTTTGATTCTCCTAATACCCTCACAAAATCTCCTTCGTCTTTTTTAACTTTTTGTACTTTCCTGGTTTCTTCTCTTTCTTCTCTAGTTATATCCAGATACATTGGCATTTTTTCCTGCAGTAGCAACTGTGCAGCTTTTATGCGAGGGTCCTTATGGAATCTTTTTTGCATTATATTGTCACTTATAAAATTGTCTAAGGCAACAAAAATCATTCCCTGATGATGTGCCATAAAGCTTTTGACGATCGCATTTTTCTTTCCAAAAGGTATCCTCTCAGGTGTGTAGTCTATAGCTTCGTAAAATCCGTATTCTCCCTCTGCCCCTTCTTTTTTGAGAAATTCTATATTCTGAAGTACCCCTTCAGGGTCTACTAAAATAGCCAGTAGTGAACCGTAAGGAGCTACCACTTTGTCATGGGAAAGCCCCCTTTTAAGCCCTAGACTGGGAACACCAAATGCTTTGTATTGGTAATTTAAACTCATGTCAAAAGCGTAAAATCCTGATTCAGAGATACCCCATGGTATACTTAATTTTTTCCCATATTCTTTTTGCATTTTCGCAGCAAAAGTATAAGTTTCATCCAGCAAAGTGTTTTGATAGTTTTTCATTATTAAAAGAGGCATAAAATACTCAAACATAGTGCCAGACCAGGACACCAATCCCTTGTAGCGATTTTCTCTTGTCAACATTCTCCCTAATTTGAACCAGTGCTTTTTGTCAACTTCTCTTTTTGCAATAGCTATAAAACTTGCCTGCCTTGCTTCAGAAGCCAGCAAGTCATAATAGGATTTAGTAAGTTTTTCTTCTTCAACATTATACCCTATAGAGAAAAGTTGTCTCTTCTCATCATAGAGATGTCTGAATTCTGTGTTCTTAACTAAGTTTTCAATTGTATCGCTCAATTTCACAATCTTTTCTTCCAAGCTTTCTATTTGAGAAAGTGCCCTAGATATTTTTTCTTTCTGCCCTTCTAACACTATTCTCTCTTTTTCTGAAACTTTTTCTAAGCTATCTTCTAATTCTGACAAATAGCTTTTATAAACTTTTTTTAGTTCCTTTAAAGAAGTGTTCTCCTCAAAAACCTCCCTGTACCTTTTAAAAACATCCAACTCTTTTTCTTTATCTTCAAATTCCATCCATGACAAAAAGTCTTTTATTTCTTTTTTAAATTTTCCAATTGCGTTTAATACTTTTTCTTCTGAAGTTTGCTGTTCAATTTTTTCTAACAATATTTTCCATTCAGATGGCTGCAATACTCCCTTTCCTAAAATATTTGTGAAAATTTTCTTATCAATTTCTTCAGCCTTTAACATCTTTATAGTATCTTTTAAGCCTCTTACAAATTCAATATCCACAAGAGGCCTATTTAAAAATTCTCTTATAGCTTCTTTTACAGTCATTAAATAACCTACCAGATTCCCACTGTCCACTGTTGAAACATAATAGGGCCTTAAAGGCTCTAAAGTACAGGTGTTGTACCAGTTGTACAAATGTCCATTCCATTTTTCCATTTTCTTAAGTGTTTCAACCGTTTTTTCAATTCTATCTACCATTTCAGTAGTAGTTATATAACCCAAATCCCTTGATCCAACTACTGACACCAGATAAAGGCCTATGTTTGTAGGTGAAGTCCTCTCAGCAATTCCATTTGGTGGGTCCTCTTGAAAATTATCCGGGGGCAAATAGTGTTGTTTTTCTGTAACAAAATCTTCAAAAAATCTCCAGGTTTTTCTCGCAATCAGCCTCAATTCCTCTATTTTTTCCTGTGAGACAGTCTTTAACTTTGGAATCAAAAGCTGACTTATATAAAAAGCAATATAGGGAGAAATAGCCCAAATCAAAAATATCAACATTGCCCAAATTAAACTCTGCGGCTTAAAATAGCTTGTCAGCGCAAGTAAAGCCGCTCCTTCAGCTATTGACATCCACATTCTTCTAAAAAAGCTGGCAAAGTCATTCTTAAGCCTTTTTTCCATATCAGCAGCTGTAACCCATTCTAATAAATTCCTTTTCGTTACATATAATCTAACAAGCGTTCTCACTATTGCATCTGACATAATGTAAGCCTGATAAGGCAGAAATACAAAATTAAGTAGGGATTGATAAAAAGCCGCCTCTATACCTGTTATAACAGCTTTATATCTCTTTTCCCAATACTGCCTCCACTGTCCTTTAAAAATGACATCCACTAAAGCAGGTATCACAGGAAAAAACACTGTCAAAACAGCAACTGTAAGCCAGAAAGGGCTGCTCCCCGGCAAAAAGGTAAAACCTAAAAGAAGCATTATCACTAGAGCAATTGAAATAACACTTCTTCTTAAATTATCTATAATTTTCCATTTAGTTATCAAAGAAAGAGGGTTTTTCACTATTTCTCCTCTTCTATTTTTTATTTTAGACTTCAAATAAGGTAGTAACTGCCAATCACCCCTTACCCACCTGTGCAATCTCATCATATGGGAATTGTACTTTGATGGAAAGCCGTCTATTAATTCAACATCTGTTACCAAACCTGTTCTCACAAAAGACCCTTCTAAAAGGTCATGGCTCAAAATAGAGTTATCGGGTATAGTATCCCTTAAAAGGTCTCTAAATACATCTACATCGTATATCCCTTTACCTGTGTAAATTCCTTCCCCAAACAAATCCTGATAAACATCTGAAACGGCTGTAGTGTAAGGGTCTATTCCTCCTTCTCCTGCATATATCTTTGAAAACAAAGAGGCATTTGCGCTTTCTATATCAATACCTATTCTCGGCTGCAATAAGCCATAGCCTTCCACAACTATACCTTCATCTTTATCGATTACTGCTCTATTTAAAGGGTGCAATAGAGTGCCTATTAATTTTTTAGCAGCATCAATTGGCAAATTCGTATCTGCATCTAAAGTTATTACATACTTTATATTTAACTTAGTAACATCGTCACTTACCACATAAAAACTTGTGTCCTCTTTCCCCCTCAGAAGGTCATTAAATTCTACCAAAGCTCCTCTTTTTCTCTCCCACCCCATCCAGCTTTTTTGCATTTGGTTGTACTGCCTTTTTCTGTGGAAATAGTAAAATATCTTTTCTCCATCTTTAGAATATTTCTCATTTAACTTTTCAATTTCTTCTAGCACACATTTTACAATCTTTTCATCCTCTGGCATCACTTCAAAAGGAGCATCTTTAAAATCCCCCAGCAATCCAAAATACAAGTTTTTCTCCCTATTGGCGTGATAGTACACCTCAAGATTTTCAATCAACTCTTTTGCCCTCTTTTCATCCGTCAAAAGAGAAGAAATGACCACCATCGTTCTTGTACTTTCTGGTATGCCCTCTTTCAATTCAATTTTAGGCAATATCACTGGCTTAAAGATGTGCATCAAAATCCAATTTGTTAACTGAACTGAAATTTCACTGAGAGGTATTAAAAGGACTGTGCCTGAGAGAAAAAGCACCCACCAATTATTTGTAAAATTATGTAAATATTTTATTACAAAAAATTTCTCTATTACTAAAAAGAGTAAAATAAGCCCAAAGTACAAAGTAGAAGGCCTCTTTTGGGCAACTCTTGTCAAAGTCAAAAACTTTTTCTTCCTGTTATTTAGCTTGCTCTCAAGGATGCTTCTACCTTTGCCAATGAGATAAAACCCTACATGATTTATATATCCCAATTTCCCTTCCTGCTCTATCACTTCTTTAGCGCATTCAATTGCCTTTTTAGCGACGTAAGTCTCAGAGATATTATAATATTTGGCTAATTTTTCTATTTCATGCCTGTAATAGTCCCTTGAATCAAAGTCCATCTGAGGATAGGTGCCATCGGGGTCCTGCCTTAGAACCTGCTCTACAGAACTCAAATTTTCAAAAATGTCTGCCCAATTAAGTGTCGAAACAGTTTTTAAACTTGTAATGGCATTACCTATAGAAATTTGTCTTTTAGCCTGCAGTTGATGGGCTTTTTCTGCAATGCCACTAATGCTGGTGTCATATTCCATCAAAATCTTCTCTATAGTTTGTATGAGATTAGCAGAGTTATTTCCTTCCCTTTTAAGCTTGCTTACCAAATGCTCAATAAATTGTAAAGGAAATCTATCCCCAACATTAATATTGCTCTTTATCAGTTTTTTGACTTCCTCATATTGCATCTCTTTTTCCAAGATAAGAGCCCATATTCTTTCTGCTTTTTCTCCTTGCTGTCGGCTCTCTACAATTCCCTCACAAATTTTCTTGATTTTTTCTATCAAAGCAATGCGTATCATAAGGCTTAATGCCCACAGCTCAGAGCTAGAAAGCAAAGTCTTTGTCTGATAAGCCTTTATAAAATTAATTATAGCTTTTTCATCAATTTTTCCATCAGTGTGAAGAACTAGCTCAAAAGCTATAGCATATATTCTTGGGTAACCTTTGAATAAACCATTTTTAAGCCCTGGAAGCCCCGAATAATAACTTTTTGACAAACTTTTCCTTATTTCCTTAACTTGCTCTTCGATTATATAAAAGTTATCTAACAACCACTCCTCTTCTTGAGAAATATAGACATCCTCTTCTTTTAAAATGCTGTTCAAATTTCTGTAAACATTCTTTATGTAGTTGTAGTTTTTATTCATCCGCGGAATTAGCAAATAGGATAATTTAGTTCTCTTCATTATGTTGTGATTCTGCGCTATTTCTGCTGCATGTTTTTCCATTTCCTCCGAACTTAAAATAATATCGTCAAAATCTCCTATAGAATCTTCCTTACCCCATGTAGGCTTTTTTGAAATATGTACAACAAACGCGGCTATTAGAAGCAAGATAGCTCCTATCAACACATACTCCATAGTATGTCAACTCCCTCACTGCAATTTAGTGCTAAAAATATTATTCCCTCAAGTTTGAAATTTTAAAGCATAAAAAAAATAAAAGCTCCTAATATTTAGGCTTTTATTACCACCATCCCTTTCTTTTAAAATACAAAATTTCTGCAAAAGCTATAATTCCCATAACCGCCAGAGTAACAAAATAACCATATTCTGTATTAAGTTCAGGCATATTTTTAAAGTTCATCCCATAGATACCAATAATAAGGGTTAGAGGCATAATTATAGTCGCTATAATTGTAAGAGTCTTCATAACCCCATTCATTCTATTTGATATGTAAGACATATAAAGGTCTAAAGTACCAGTGAGAAGGTCATAGTAAGTATCAATAAAGTCAAACAAGCGCATTATATGGTCATAAACGTCCATAAAGTACAATTTGTTTTCTTCTTTTATTATAACGAAGTCATGCCTTAAAAGCGTATTTAAAACCTCTCTTTGCGCTGTTATAATTTTTCTCAATTTCAACATGTTCTTTTTTAGAAAAAATATCTTACTTTGAATTTCTTTACCCTCTTTTTCAAAAATTTCTGCTTCAATTTCATCAATTTTATTTCCTACTTCATCTACAATAGGAAAATAATCATCTATAATCTCATCTACAAGATTATAAAGCAAAAAATCAATTCCTCTCTCAAAAATATTCACCGCGCTCTTTGCTTTCTCATAAACAGCATTCACAACTTCCATATTACCCCAATGAACTGTAACAATATAATTTTGAGAAACAAAAAGAAAAATTTCTGAAATTCTAAATTCCTCTTCCAATTTTCTCCCTTTAAAAACATTCATTACTATAAAGTAATAATCTTTGTAGTTTTCTACTTTAGACCGCTGCTTCCTATGGAGACAATCTTCTATAGTAAGAGGATGAAACTTAAAAACATCGCTTAATATTTTGATTTCAGAATCAGTTGGGTTTTCTAAATCAACCCATAAAAGATTTTTATTGTTAATTTTTTCTGTAATAGTATTAGGGGAAATACTGGCAATTTCCCCTTGTGAATATGATAAACACCTAATCATTTCATTCCTCCCATACTTCTATATCTCTAAGCCACTTAGGATAATAATTTTTAACTACCCCTTTTGCAATTCTGCCCCATCCCGCAGGAAACCCTTCTATAGTAAAAAAAATCCAGCCGTCTTCTAAGTCCAATTCAAAAGTTTCTCCTTTTAAATATTTTTCCTTTTGTTCTCTTTCAAGTTCCAAAAGTCTTTTAGCTTGTAAAGTTTTAATTCCCATTGCCAACCAGTGAGAAGGCTCAAACCTGTTTTTCTTAAGCTCCCCTAACTGCCAACCGTATCTGTATACCTTTATATTACTCAAATCCGGTAAACCCTCTGGTACATGGTAAACAAAATCATTATGCACTTCAATATTTAGATTATCTAAGTCTAAATTAAGATATTTATCAGCAAAATCGTAAAATAGTTGTAATTCTTTTTGCTTTTTTCTGCCTTTTGCTTTTTTAAATCTAGAGTCTGGTTCTTCTTCCTCTTTTTTTCTCAGTTTCGCAATAAAATGTCCTTCTCCTCTCACCTTATGTGGCCATAATCTCATGCATTTTTTTAAATCTTTTTGACCTTCAACCCATTCGGGATGCCCTCTGTCAAAGAATTTGCTAATCTCACTTTCTTCAATTTCAAATTCAGGATGTTCTTCTAAAAAATTTTTTATAACTCCCTCATCCTCCTCAGGAGCAAAAGTACAGGTAGAATAAACCAAAATGCCTCCCTTTTTTAATAAAGGAGCTACACTTCGCAAAATATTTTTCTGTGTAATAGAACAACTCATGACATTATTTAAAGACCAAATTTTCCTTGCTGTAGGGTCTTTTCTAAACATTCCCTCCCCTGAGCAAGGAGCATCTACCAAAATTTTATCAAAATATCCTTCAAATGCGGTAGCCAACTTTTCAGGAGTTTCATTTGTTATGACAATATTTCTTATTCCCATTCTCTCTACATTTTCCACCAGTGCTTTTATTCTTTTTTTATCTATTTCATTAGCAACAATTATTCCTTCATCGCCAATTTTCGTAGCTATGTGGGTGGTTTTACCTCCCGGCGCTGCACTTACATCGAGAATCTTTTCCCCTGGTTTAGGGTCTAACACCTCCACAACTGCCATCGCTGTCGGCTCTTGAATATAGTAAAGTCCTAAAATATGGTACAAATGGTTGCCCGCCTTTTCTTCTTTATCATAATAAAACCCAGTTGGGCACCAAGGAATTGGGGTTATCTCAAAAGGAACAATTTTTTTAAACTCTTCTACACCGATTTTTAATGTATTCACTCTTAAGCCTTTTTGAGGCTTTTTGTCGTATTCCTTTAAAAAATCTTCATACTCTTCTTTAAGTAATTGCTCCATTCTCTTCAAAAACTCTTTTTTTACTGTAATTTTCATCTTATTACTACCCCTATCTTATTGATTGAATAATATACTGACAACTAATCTTTTAGATTACTAATAACTTTCCCATTATTTTCAGCTGATAATAATATTTTATCCAAAATAACCTGGTCTTTGTAGGCTTCCTCAAAAGTGGGTGTCTCACTAAATACAATTTTATCCTCTACTATATTTGTAAAAAAATTTATAAGGCTTGCCATGTGTAAATCTACCATCCATCCAAGAGAATACTTTTCTGTAGGATATATTGACTCCACATACTCGCTAAATTTGCTTTTTTTATCGTAATCGCCAATTATTTGGATATTATCTTGCTTTTTATATAATACAGCATAACGAGGATGTTTTGTAGATATTTTTATTGAGCCCTTTGTACCGTATATTTCAAATCGAGTCTCCTCCTCAAGGTCGGCAGATATCCTTGAGGCTTCGATACTTCCCCATCCTCCATTTTTCATTTCCACTTCTACATTTGTCCAGTCATCTACATCCACTTCTTCATAAATTTCAGAGCCTTTGGATACAGGCCTTTTTTTAAAATATGTCTTAGAATTTGATCTTAAAGACTTTATTTCTCCCATCATAAATCTTACTGCATCCACAAGGTGTATCCCCATGTCAACTATTGCTCCACCACCAGAAGTAGCTTTTTTCATTTTCCATGACATAGGCCTTTTAGGGTCCATATAGCCCGAATGAAGCATCAACGCCTTAAAATTTAAAATTTCACCTATCTCTCCATTTTTTATCATGTCTCTTGCTTGGTTTACAGCGGGCATAAACCTATACATTAAAGCTGTTTGATGTATTATCCTTTTTTCTTTTGCCTTTTCCATTATTTCATAGGCTTCTTTGCTGTTAACTCCCATTGGCTTTTCAAGATATAATGGAATGCCTTTTTCTATCACTTTCATCGCCTGTTCATAATGAAGGTAACTAGGGGTACATATGTCGACAGCATCAAGGCCGCCCTCTTCCAACATTTCTTCAATACTTTTTACACCTTTTTCAAAAAAATGTGGTATATCTTCTATGTTATTCTTGTACACAGGTCCAAGTTTCACTTCAAAAGGAAGGTTTTTAAATATTAAAGGCATTGAAAAACAAGCTATAGAATGGATTGTCCCAATAAAGCCAAGCCCTATAAAGCCAAGTTTTATTTCTTTTTTTGACATCCAAATCACCTCTTTATAAAATTACGATATATTTTAATTATAACATTAATAAAGCATAAAAAAGAACAATCCCTTTTAAAAGGGACTGTTCTTTTACAATTATACACAAACCATTTCTTTATTGTATGTTTCTTCTATAAAATCCGAAATAATAGGTCCAATCTTATCTATATCCACCAAAAAAGAGTCATGACCTTGCATTGAAGATATTTCTTCAAATTTGCCACACCCTCCTGAAGCATTAAGTTTTTTAATGAAATCCCTCATGTACTTAGAAGGAAAAATCATATCTGTATCTATCCCTATCATGAGTATTTCCGCTTTAATCCTTTTAAGTGCCATCTTCAAAGAACCATAAGGCTTCGTAATGTCATGTTCATTCATAGCCCATAAAATATATAAATATGAATTTGCATCAAACCTGTTTATAAAAGACAAACCATGATAGTTGAGGTAATTTTCCACTTCAAAATTGTTTTCATCTCTTAATCTATCAAATCTATAGTCAAATAAATCACCACTTTTGTAGGTTATCATTCCCAGCATTCTGGCAGTGCTCAATCCTTTATCAGGTTTATGGGGCTTATCATAGTAATCACCGCCGTAAAAATGTGGGTCATTTAGTATGCATTGTATTCCTACATGATTATACGCAATATTAAGAGGAGTAAGCTTATAATCAGCAGCTATGACAATAGATTTATCCACTAAATCCGGGTATGTCACTGCCAACTCTAAAGCCTGCATTCCTCCCATAGACCCTCCAATAGCGACTTTTATCCGGTCTATGCCAAGATAATCTAGAAGAAGTTTCTGCACTCTCACCATGTCTCTTATATTAATTTTTGGAAACCTTAAACCGTAAGGTTTTCCTGTTTTAGGGTCTATAGAAGAAGGGCCTGTCGTTCCATAACAACTGCCAAGAAAGTTAGAGCATATGACAAAATACTTATCTGTATCAATATACTTGCCCGGACCAATTAAAGGGTCCCACCAGCCCACGTTATTTTTCCCAGGATGCATACCTGCTGCATGGGCACTGCCACTTAAAGCGTGTTCCACAAGTATCACGTTATTTTTTTCTTTATTTAATTTTCCATAAGTTTCATAAACAATAGTAAGTTCATCAAAGCTATATCCACTTTCTGTAGTGAATATATTTTTCCCTTTTAGTGTAACCTTTTTTTCCTCAACTATCATTTACATCAACCTTTCCTTATCTATTCTTGCGATGCATAAAGGGCATTATCAAGGTCTTCTAATATATCTTCTATGTCTTCCAGCCCTACAGAAAGTCTTATCATATCCTCCGTAACACCAGAAGCTAACTGTTCTTCTTTTGATAACTGCTGATGGGTCGTGCTGGCTGGATGTATAACCAAAGACTTTGCATCCCCTATATTAGCAAGATGAGTAAATAATTTTAAACTCTCTATAAACTTAATGCCTGCTTTTAACCCACCTTTTATGCCAAAAGTCAAAACTCCTCCTTGCCCTCTTGGCAAATACTTTTGTGCCAAAGCATAATAGGGACTTGATTTAAGTCCTGGATAATTCACCCACGAAACGTAGGGATGAGAAGCTAAAAACTCTGCAACTTTTAAAGCATTTTGACTGTGCCTTTCCATCCTAAGAGATAAAGTCTCTAATCCTTGTGCGAATAAAAATGCATTAAAGGGACTCAAAGCAGTACCCAAATCCCTTAAAAGCTGCATCCTTGCTTTTACAATATAAGCTGCTTCACCTACATCTTTTACATACCTTATACCATGATAACTTGGATCTGGTTCTGTAAGTTCTGGAAACTTTCCATTGTCCCAATTAAATTTTCCAGAATCTACTATAACTCCACCTATAGAAGTCCCATGACCACCTATAAATTTAGTCGCTGAATGTACCACTATATCAGCCCCAAACTCGATAGGCCGTGCAAGGTAAGGAGTTGCGAAAGTATTATCTACAATGAGAGGAATTCCTGCAGTGTGGGCAATCTCTGCTATCTTTTCAATGTCAGCCACATCAATCTTTGGATTGCCAATAGTCTCAACGTACAAAGCTTTTGTCTTATCTGTTATTTGACTTTTAAAGTTTTCAGGATTGCTGGGGTCCACAAACTTAAAATTTATACCAAACTTTTTCAAAGTAGTCGCAAAAAGATTATAAGTCCCTCCATAAAGATTGGTAGAAGATACAATTTCATCTCCTACTCCTGCAATATTAGTAACTGCCAGCGTTATAGCTGCTTGACCTGAAGATACAGCAAGGGCACCTACCCCACCTTCTAATGCAGCTATTCTCTTTTCAAAAGCGTCAACTGTGGGGTTCATCATTCGAGTATATATATACCCTTCTTCTTTTAAGGCAAAGAGGTCTGCAGCGTGATCTGTACTCTTAAAAGCAAAAGAAGAAGTTTGGTATATTGGAATAGCTACTGCTCCTGTTGTCGGGTCATAAGACCAACCTTCATGGATTGCCATAGTTGAAAAGCCATATTTTTTACTCATTATCCTTACCCCCTCTCTAAAAATCTTCAAATCACTAATAAATTATTAGGCCCTCTTCAAAATGAGAAGAGGGCCTAATAATCCGCCACTCCTCTCATCTCTCAGGTTAGACACCCTAACCTGCAGGATTTGGCACCAGGCGCATATAAATGCCGGTTGCCGGGTTTCATCGGGCCAGTCCCTCCACCACTCTTGATAAGAGGTTCATATCTTATTTATTCAATTTTGCACGTTGTAACTTATATTATCACTTTGAAACTTTAAAGTCAAGAAATTTTTTGCGGTAGTAAGTTTAATTGTTGCAATAATAGGAGTGATTTTGCAAAAAAATAGTCCATCAATCTAATATGAAAAACAGTTGTAAATAATAATTCTTTTCCCCCCTCTTGATTCTTCTTACAAATTTCTGCTATAATAAAGGAAAATATCAAAGGGGGTAATTTTTATGGAAAAATGGCAATGTACAGTATGCGGCTACATATATGACCCTGAAGAAGGTGACCCATCACAAGGAATTGCACCAGGTACTCCTTTTGAAGAATTGCCAGACGACTGGGTTTGCCCTGACTGTGGCGTAGGAAAAGATATGTTTGAAAAAATGTAAGGGAGTAAATGCTCCCTTCAGACTGTAGACAAACTTTCGTAAAGGAGATATTTTGCATAAGGAGCGACTTGTTACAAAGCGCTAACAAAACTTAGCAAGACCGAGGGTGGAGGCAGGGCCGTAGCCAAGGATGGCGGAGGCGGGTACTAAGACAAGGATGTCGAATGTACCCGGTACCCTGCCGGAACCCGAAGGTCGAGCTTTAGTTTTGTCGTTTTGGAACATCGGAGCAACGATGCAAAATATCTCCTTTGAATATTTTTTAACTTTGTCAACAAACTGAATGGAGTAAATACTCCCTTATTTTTATTGATTTTTAATAAGATTCATATTATTATAATTGTATGGAATTCCTATGTACCAAATAAAGCTACAATAACATTATGGAGGGCGTATAAATTTAATGAGCGAAAATTTTAGGAGGTTAACTCCTGAAGAAGCTTTAGAAATTGTAAAAAAAGAACAAAGAGGAAAATTGAAAATATTCTTAGGATATGCTCCTGGTGTCGGGAAAACTTATGCAATGCTTAATGAAGGCAACAGGCGTCTTAAAAGAGGTCAAGATGTAGTAATCGGCTATGTGGAAACTCATGGAAGAAAAGAAACAGAAGCACAGATAGGAAATTTAGAAATAATCCCTCGAAAAAAAATTGAATACCATGGCATGATATTAGAAGAAATGGATACGGACGCTATAATCGCCCGTAAGCCTGAAGTCGTCTTAATAGATGAACTGGCTCACACAAATGCCCCAGGTTCCAAACACAAAAAAAGATATGAAGATGTAGAAGAAATTTTAAGTCATGGAATAAATGTAATTACAACACTCAATATTCAGCATTTAGAAAGTCTAAATGACGTCATTCAACAAATTACAGGTGTTGCTGTAAGAGAAACAATTCCTGACAGCATAGTTGACAATGCAGATGAAATAGTAGCCGTAGATTTAACTCCTGATGCTTTACTTAATCGATTAAAAAGAGGAGATATTTACCCTGTACACAAAGTGGATGCATGCTTATCCAGCTTTTTTAGGAAAGGAAATTTAAATGCTTTAAGAGAATTAATGCTAAGACTTACTGCAGAAGAAGTAGACATAGAATTAGAAGAATACATGAAAGAACATGGAATAACTGATACATGGGAAACAAATGAAAAAATAATGGTGTGTATAACTCCAAATCCTTCATCCAAAAAACTCATAAGGAGAGGCGCCAGAAGGGCAAGAAGATTTAAATGCGATTGGGTAGTTGTATATGTAAACTGCACACATTTTTTAGCACCTAAACTCACTGAAAAAGATAAAGAAATATTAGAAAGCCATTTCATGTTGGCGAAACAATTAGGAGCAGAAGTTTACACATTGACAGGTAAAAGTGTATCTGATGAGCTTTTAAAATTTGCAAAGCAAATGCACATAACGCAAATAATAATAGGTCATTCTCAAAGGTCAAGATTACAAACATTTTTTAGAGGTTCTACTGTTATAAAGTTAATTAAAAAAGCAAAAAATATTGAAATTCACGTAATACCTTATAATAAATAGTTTTTATACTAAAAGGAGCAATGAAAAATGGAAAATAAATTTGGAATTTCATTTATTAGTTTTTTATTAATTTTAACTATAACGATGACAATTGTATTGGTCTTTCATAGACCCCCTTATATACCACTTTTTATAAGCTATATGGTAACTTTTTCTATCGCCATAATATATGGTTTTTCTCCACGAAATCTTCTCCACATGTCAATTGAGGGATTCAAAAAAGGTATAAATGTAATGGCCATACTTCTCTTGATAGGAGCTTTAGTTGCTTTGTGGAAACAAAACGGAACACTCCCTGCACTTATATATTACGCTTCACACCTTTTAAAACCTCAGGGCTTTCTCTTCATGTCTTTTATTATAACTTCTATCATCTCAATGATTTTAGGTACAGCTGTTGGGACTGCCAGTACTATTGGAATAGTAATAATGGGATTAGCTCATGCCTTTGGATATCCTTTTCCAATAGTAGCTGGCGCAGTAATATCAGGTTCCTTTATAGGAGATAGGACTTCTCCTCTTGCCGGAAATGTTATCCTCTTGTCAGACATGGGAGAAATTGAACAATACAACGTTCTTAAATCCCTTTTTAAAACTGCAATCCCTACTTATGTGATAACTGGCTTAGTGTACTATCTTTTTAGTCTACACATTAGCACTTCTTCAATGTATAATTTTGATAATCTCTCCAATATAATTCTAAAAAATTACAAGTTAAATTTTTTGTTATTTTTATCTCCTATTTTGATTTTACTTTTAGCTTTTTTAAAAATTCCTACAAGAATAAATTTGGCAACATCCGTTTTTATCTCTTATATTGTATCCCTGTTAAATGGGTATAATCCTATAAATTCTCTAATAGTCATCCTAATGGGAAATACCTTTGCTGTCGAGGAGTTTAAATCAATTTTCACTGGAGGGGGAATGATTTCCATTCTTCCGATGATAGGAGTAGTTACCTTTGCTACTGCCCTCGCTGGAATATTAGAAGGTACAGGAATTATAAAAGCAGTTTTTAAAAATGCTCAAAGAATTAAAAGTCATAAAATTGCTTATTTGATGACTATGCTTCTAAGCACTTTAATGGCAGTGATAACCTGTAATCAAGCTCTTTCTGTAATTTTACCCTCTCGCATAATGTTCGAAGTATTCAAAAATCTTAATATAAAGAATGAAATGATGGTAAGAGCTATAGCAGATTCAGGAATGATACTTTCCGGCATAATACCCTGGAACTTAGCTGCAATGCTTCCTTCTGCAGTTTTAGGAGTAAAGGTCATTAACTATTTGCCCTATGCTTATTTGAATTTGTTATTCCCTTTAATTTCGATAATTTTCCTCTTCCTTGAAAGTAATAAAGACTACCAAGAAATACCGGTGAAATAATTCTAAACATCACTTATCCTCTGATAAAAATTTATCAAAAATTTATTGCAAAAATCAAAAAATTATTGCAAAATTATAAGTAGTCCTGTATATTTTAGAAATTGGATTATGGAGGGAATTTTATGGATGTAATTGAACTAGCTGCTAATCTCATGGCCTTATCAGCAAGAACTGCTCCTAAGGCAACAGGAAAAGATTTTATAGAGACAAAGGTCATCGCAGGTGAAGACCTTATAAAATTAAAAGAGGATATGATAAAATATGGAGAAGAAAGTGGAAAAAGAAATTTTGACAGAGATGCCAATAATGTAGCCAATTCCAGCGCCGTGCTTTTAATTTCATTAAATAATCCAGAAAAAGTTGGATTAAACTGCGGAGCCTGTGGTTATAATCTTTGCACCAGTTTGCCAGATTTTAAAGAAGGCACAGAATTCTTGGGTCCTATATGCGCTTGGAGATTAATTGATTTAGGAATAGCTATAGGATCTGCAGTTAAAACTGCTAGCATTTTAAATGTGGACAATCGGATAATGTATAGAATAGGAGTAAGCGCAAGAAGGTTGAAAATGATTGAGGGAGAAATTGTTGTCGGCATACCCCTTTCTGCTACTGGTAAAAACATATATTTTGACAGATAAAAATGCCAGGATTTAACCTGGCATTTCAGTTTGTTGACAAAGCAAAATTTAAGCCCATGTTTTCCCAGTTTCGAAAGCAGGGGCTGTATATATCTGGATAAAATTTTCTTTAAAACTCCAAATAATGGATAAAAGTTTAAAGTATCTAAA
>DULG01000014.1 GCA_012840485.1 Clostridia bacterium
ACATATCGTTAAAAATGTCTTATTACAATAAATCCTATTTTTGGGTTAATTATTGTAACAATAATGACATTTTCGGTGAATAATTTTTATACTTTTATCATGACATTTTCGCTGACTATTGACATAAAATTTTACAATTTTTCTCCTATTTTTAAACAAAAATTTAAAAGGGATTATTTCCCCTTTCAACGTTTTTTATCTAAAAAATAATTATCAGGAGTGTAATACTTGAGATATTGTAAGTATCCTTCTTTATTTTTTGACAATTCCTCAAGTTTATCTCCTGTCTTTTGAAAAATGTCCATTACTTCTCTGCGGCTTTTATCATCTACCTCTTTTATCTTTTGCAATAAGTTTTTCGCCTCTAGAAAAAGTGCTTTTAATTTGCTAACCTCTCCTGTTATTTTATCTTCTAAAGCAAATATGCTTTCCACTTTATTTGTTTTCTTAAAATTGTTGTACATGGGAATGAAATCTTTATCTATCTCGTTAATTTCCTCAATAATCTTCTGTTTCGCAATTAAAAGATTTTTTAAGTCCTCTAAATTGTTTGATACTACAGCAATACTTATTTTTTCTGTGATTTCATAAAAGCTCTTCAATTTTTGAATTTTATTTTGCATAAGTTGAGTAAGCTTTTCTATAATAATATTATCCATCCCATCAACCTTTCGCATAAACTTTTTCTCTGACTTTATTTAAGGCTACATTCCATGTTTCTTTTAACTCTACAGCAAATTCCCTTACCTCTTCTAAAATTTCAACATCTTTTTTTATGTTGGCATCAATTAATCTTCTTAACATGTAGTCGTATAAACTGTACAAGTTTTTAGAAATGTCATAATTCATATCTAGAGTAATCATAAGCTCAGTAACAATGTCCTGTGCTCTTTGTATACTATTATTTGCTGCCACATAATCTTTTTTCTCTATAGCTTTTTTAGCCTCTTCTATAAATCTTATTATGCCATTATAGAGCATTAAAACAAGTTCCTCTGGACTGGCAGTCAAAATCGCATTTTCTTTGTACTGTTGATATGGATTTAGCACTACTACACCCCCTTTTATTTCGTCATAATACCTATTTGCTGATTTAGCCATGCACTTTGTGAATTCATCTGTCCTATATACATTTCTAACTGTGTAAATTGGGCATAATATCTCTTCTCTAGGTCGTTTAAATATCTTTGCATCTGAACTATTCTATCATCTATTCCCTTTATTCTATTGCCTATAAAGCTGGCATCATAAAATTGTGAAGAACTTCCTGCCTTATTAGTTATGGCATCTATGCCGTTTTTCAAGGTATCATACAAATCTTGAGCAATCCCCTTTGCCACTAAAGTAGGATTTCCATTAGCATCGGGTTGATAAACACCTGAAAATATTTGCTTAACTTTGTCAAGATTATTAGCAATAGCATCTCTTAGTTTTGTCTCGTCTATATAAAGTTTCCCACCTTCATACCACAAGCCAGTAGTAATGCCGATGGAAGCTAAAGAACCCACCCCAGAAACAGTAGAGGAAGCAACTTTTCTCATGGAATAATACACCCTCATAAGGGTTTCGTCATTAGCTAAATTTCCAGAACGGGCTTTTTCCTCCCATAGTTTTATATCGCTCTCTTTCATGGCTTGTTTTTGTTCATCAGTCAAAGGTGGATAATCGTAATATCTTTTTTCTGTAAGTTTTGTATTAATTTTTGTAACTATATCATTGTAAGTGTCAACAAAACTTTTTATAGCATTAAATATCTTGTCTGTATCTGTTGAGACAGAAAGGTTTGTAGTTCCAACACCATTGAAAGTAATGTTTAAACCTAATAACGAAAAACTATTTGTGCTCTCTGTATATTGTACTGTTTTATCATTATTCAAATAAAACTTTGCATCTTTACCAGTTACAAAATTTGTATCAGTATTTAAACCATCAGTACTAAAAATAATTCCCATATTTAAAAAGTCATTTAATATTTGCTGCCCTCCAGCATCAGATCCGCTAAAATCAATTTTTTGACTGCTACCTGTATTATTAGACATAAAAAATACTCTATTTAAATTCTTATCATATGTAGCAGTTATACCTGCCCCAGAACTATTAATTTTAGAAATTACCGTATTTAATGAATCTGTTGATAATATTTGAATGCTAACGCTTTTATTATTGTTATTTAAAACAATAGTACCAGTTTGATTAAGTGCTGCATTAGGATCCATAATGTTAAGCGATCCAGAAGTTCTGTAAGCTGGTTGCGCCAATTGAGTTACATCTATTGTATACGATCCATTAACTGCATTTGCTCCTGCTGTTGCTGTGGCAACATTAGGACTTGTAGATGATACAGTTTTTGACATAAATGTCCCTTGTAGTTTTAAATTAAATACAACATTATTTCTCAAATCCATAAGTTTTGCATTTATATCCCTTAAATCCTCTTGCTGCCATTGATACCATTGCTTTTGTTGTTCTAATTTATCAAGAGGTATACTTGCAGCCTTCATAAGCTGCTGTACCATAGAATCAGTATCCAGTCCTGTCGCAAGACCACTTATTCTCAATAAATTGCTCACATTGTAGCTATTCATACTTATTGGATCCATTTTTAATACCCCCAACTATATTTTTCTATCCACAAAAAGTCCAGCTATTTTCCATAATCCTGCCACAAGGTCAAGTATTTTTTCAGGAGGAATCTCGTCAATAACTTCATTCGTATCGCTATCAACAATTTTGACCACTATTGTGTTTGTTGGCTTGTGTACAGAAAATTCAAAATATGTATGATCGTTAATGCTTATTTTTCTATTTTCTTTATTAAGCTCACTATTAAGTTTATCTTCATCCACAGGTTTACTAAGTATATCTTTTACTGCTTTTATTTCCTCTGCTAACGCACTATCTCTTTTAAACTGCGAATTTACTTGCCCCGTTCCCGCAGTACTTATCCCCTGCAACATGCCGTTATTACCTCCTGGAATAAAAATTTATCATTTGTAACAACTTCCCTTTTTGCTATTATAAATATCGACATATATTTTAAAAAGTTTAAATTTTTTTATGTAATTTTCACGCAAAAAGAAAAACAAGTAAAACAGCACTTTATTTCACCTGTTTTACTTGTTTTTCTTTTTGCATGTACATGACAATCAATTCGTCCAATTCACGGCTCAGCTCTAAAGCTTTAGGAACCTCTATATTGCATTCATTTAAATTCTTTTTTAGAAGCTTTATCCTTTCAGCAATGTCGTTTTCTTCATAATAGTGCTCTTTTATCACTTTCTCCATAAAAGCTTAGTCCTCCTAAAACATTTATGTTTTTATTATATCATGTAGAAATTAAAAGTTCATTAGAAAATTATAACATGTATCAATGGCAAAAAAAGAGAATATATTTACTTATAGATTCAAATTTTAGGAGGATTTTTATGTGTGGAATAGCGGGCTGGGTTAACTTTAATATGGACTTATCACTCCAAAATGAAGTAATCGAAAAAATGACAGACACTCTTAAAAAAAGAGGACC
>DULG01000084.1 GCA_012840485.1 Clostridia bacterium
ATGAGGAAGAAATAATGAAGATATATGAAGAAAGCAAAAAGCGTTATGGAGCTCCCAAAATTCACAAAATGCTTGTAAATAAAGGCTATAATATAAGTCTTAAAAGAGTCCAAAGACTTATGAATAAATTAGGTATAAAATCTATAATTATCAAAAAGTTTAAACCTTACAGTTCTAATAATAGAGTAGAAGAAAGAGAAAACATTTTAAACAGGGATTTTTCTACCACTACAATTAATCAAAAGTGGGTTACTGATATAACATATATTTATACTGTTAAGGACAAATGGTGTTACCTTGCGACAGTAATAGATCTTTATACCAAGAAAGTCATTGGCTATGCGTTTGCTAAAACGATGGATACAGAGCTTGCTATTCGTGCTGTAGAAAATGCCTATAATGCTCAAAAGCCACAGGAAGAGCTTATACTCCATAGTGATTTAGGTTCACAGTATACAAGCGCCAAATTTCAAGAATATATATTATCTAAAGGCAACATAAAACACTCATTTAGTCACAAAGGATGCCCTTATGATAATGCATGTATAGAATCTTTTCATGCCTCTTTAAAAAAAGAAGAAGTAAATTTAGCTACTTACTATGATTTTGATACTGCTAGACTTGCCATATTTGAGTATATTGAATCTTGGTATAATAGAAAGAGACTACATAGTAGTATAGGGTATATGACTCCGCAACAATTTGAGGATTTAATTAAAAAGTCAGCATAAAAATTTCGAGTTTTTGTGTCTACTATATTGACATAAATCCAGTAGTATTTTATAATTAATTCGTAAACACGTGTTCGCAAAAACAATAAAAAATGATATACAATGATGTAATAAGAATTACATTTCCTGAAGGAGGCAATGGTGGTGGACTTTAAAGGGGAAGTGCTAGAATATACAAATTATTCCAACAGAAGGATGGGAAATATAAAAAGGTTTTTAAGAAAATTATATTTGCAAAGGGATTTGCAAATTATGGCTTTAGCAGGAGCTATATGGATGTTTATTTTTAATTATATTCCTATGTATGGCTTGGTAATTGCATTTAAAGACTTTAATATTGTAAAACCGATTTCTGATGCTCCATGGGTAGGGTTAAAACACTTCATAGAATTTGTAAACGATGATAATTTTCTAAATGTGCTTACAAACACATTGGGAATTAGTTTATTGAAGTTACTCATAGGATTTCCTTTGCCTATAATTTTTGCATTATTATTAAATGAGCTAACTTCTTTAAAATTTAAAAAAGCTGTACAAACAATTTCATATTTACCACACTTTCTATCTTGGGTTATATTGGGAGGAATTATAATTAATTGGCTATCAGATATAGGATTAATTAATGATATTCTAATTAAGATGAAAATTCTTAAAGAACCAATAAGCTTTTTAGGAGACCCGCAGTATTTTTGGTGGATTGCTGTTATATCAGATGTGTGGAAGGAGTTGGGTTGGTCAGCAATTATTTATCTTGCTGCTATAGCAGGAATTGATCCTGAAATGTATGAAGCTGCCATTATAGATGGTGCTAGTAGATTACAAAAAATTTGGTATATAACTTTGCCGGCTATTAAACCTACTATTACAATACTTTTTATTTTAGCGGTAAGTGGTATTTTTAATTCAAATTTTGATCAGATATTAGTTTTGAGAAATTCACTTAATGCAAGTGCTAGTGATGTTATAGATATTTATGTTTATAGAATGGGTATACAAAATGCTAATTATTCATATGCAACTGCTGCAGGATTATTAAAGTCAATAGTATCAATGATATTACTTTTAATTGCCAATGAAATCTCAAAACGATTAAATGAAACATCACTTTTTTAAAAATAGAGGTGAAACATAATGAATATATTGCAAAGAAGAGATAAAAAAGACTTACTATTTGATATATTTAATTATAGCTTAATGGTTTTCATAATTTTTATAGTTATATATCCAATATGGTACGTAATAATTTATTCATTAAATGATGGTGTAGATGCAATGCAAGGAGGGATTTATTGGTGGCCCAGGGTGTTTACATTAGAAAATTACAAAGCCGTTTTCACAAATACTGGGATAATTAATGCGTTTTATATTACTATATTAAAAACAATTATTGGAACTATTGTACACGTTTTATTTACCGGGATGGTAGCATATGCATTTTCACGTTCCGAGTTAATTGGAAGAAAATTTTATATGATAATGGGAACAATTACTCTTTTCTTTGGAGGAGGCTTAATACCATATTTTCTCTTAATCCGTAATTTAGGATTATTTGATAATTTTTTAGTTTATATTATTCCTGCGATGTTTAACTTTTTTGAAGCAATTATTTTTATCTCATTTTTTAGAAGTATTCCTAATGCTCTTGAAGAAGCTGCTAAGATTGATGGTGCGAGTTACTTTACCATATTCTTTAGGATAATTTTACCTGTTTCTCTTCCAGTAGTAGCAACAATTGCATTGTTTCATGGTGTATATCAATGGAATGATTACTTTACAGGAGTTATTTTTATAAATAATCCTAATTTACAGCCTATTCAGACATATTTATATAGGATAATTGCACAATCAAGTGCAAATCAAATGTTAAATTTAATGCCTGGCAGTATTGCTACTCGTACAGTAACTTCTCAGTCTTTAAAAATGGCAACGATGGTTGTAACAACTTTACCAATAGTTTTTGTTTATCCATTTTTGCAAAAGTATTTTGTTAAAGGTGTAATGATTGGTTCTATTAAAGGTTAAGTAAAGATTTTAACCTTCGCAAATAGGAAGGTTAAAATATATAAAAATTAAATAATAAATAAATTATAGTTTAAGGAGGTAGATTTATGAAAAGGTTATCTGTTAAAATTATTGTTTTTCTAACAATATTTTCGCTTTTATTTTCTTCTTTAACAGGATGTACTAAAAAAAATACAAGTGAAACAAATAATAAAGTATTAGATAAGAGAAATGCAGAAAATGTAAAATCAAATCCTGATGAGCCTGGATGGAAATTAGACACTTCACCTATTACATTTGATTGGTATGTTAATTTTTCCTGGTTTACAGCGAAATGGGGAGAAGATGCTGTATCAAAATATGTGACTGATAAAACTGGAGTAAGTATTAATTTTATAGTACCAGCAGGCAATGAAGAAGAGAAATTAAATACAATGATAGCATCAGGACAATTACCGGATTTCATTACTTTAGGATGGTGGGAAGATGCAGTTAAGAAAATGATAGAAGGACAGTTGGTACTGCCATTAAACAAACTAGCTGACCAATATGATATGTATTTTTTCAAAGTAGCAAATCCTGAAAAATTAGCATGGTATAAACAAGATGATGGGAATGTTTATGAGTATCCAAATGCATCTTCATCACCTAAAGATTTTGATAAATATAAGGATTTAAAGCCTTCAAATCAAACTTTTGAAGTCAGGAAAGATATATATGAGGCAATTGGCAGTCCAGATATGAGAACACCTGAAGGTTTTCTTAATGCTTTAAAAGCAGCTAAAGAAAAGTTTCCAACTGTTGATGGACAACCTTTAATACCACTTGGACTTCATGAGTTCACTGATACAGGTAATTATTCATTAGAAAGTTATTTACAGAATTTTTTGGCGATACCAATGATTAAAGATGGTAAATTATATGATCGTTATACTGATCCAGAATATATAAGATGGTTAAAGACCTTAAGAAAGGCTAATGAGATGGGATTATTATCAAAGGATATTTTCATTGATAAAAGACCTCAAATGGAAGAGAAAATAGCTCAAGGACGATATTTTGCAATGCTTTATCAGAGAAGTGACTTTACTCAACAGCAACAAGCATTGTATGCTAAAGATCCTAATAAAATTTATATAGCCATTGATGGGCCATCGAACTCTAAGTTAGATACGCCTACCTTGGCGGGAGATTCAATATCGGGTTGGACAGTAACTTTAATTTCAAAAAATGTAAAAGATCCTGCGAGAGCAATCAGATTTTTAAGTTATTTAATTAGCGAAGAAGGACAAAGAGATCTTTACCTTGGTATAAAAGGAGTAACATGGGATACCATTGATGGAAAAGATCAATTTAAGTCTGAAATTCTTAATTTATTAAATACTGATCGAGCCCAATTTGATCAAAAATATGGTGCTTCATTTAAATATTGGATGCTAATGGATACAAATATGATACTGCAATGGGCACCGCCGACTGCTGAGCCTTTTAAACAACTAGAAGATTGGACAAAAGGTAAGACGGTAAGTTTTGCTGCTTTTGACGGAATAAATCCAACTGGAAGTTCAGAGGAAGGAGTTGCAGCAAATAAAATTGCGCAATTGTGGGGTAAAACTTTACCTAAATTATTGTTAGCAAAATCTGATGAAGAATTTGATAAAATTTTTAATGATTTTCTCAAAAAACGCGAGGAATATGGTTATGAAAAAGTTCTTAAATATCAACAAATGAAATATGAAGAAAACTTGAAAAAGTTAGGACAATAATTTAAGTACTCATGATTGTTGGTACTTTAGAACCTTTGAATTACAAAATTCAAAGGTTCTAAAGGCTTGTTTCTTGAATTTTGGTGAACACGTGTTATAAAGATTTGATTAAGTATATCATATTAATAGTAATGGCAAACAAAATTCATACAATAGGAGTGGTATAATTGATAAAATTTCTAGAAGATTTTATTTTGGGAGTAGCCACATCGTCATACCAAATAGAAGGAGCAGTAAATGAAGATGGGAGGACCCATTCTATATGGGATACATTTTCCAAGACAGAAGGGAAAACATATAAAGGCCATACAGGAGATGTAGCCTGTGACCATTACCACAGATATAAAGAAGATGTAAAGATAATGAAAGAAATAGGAGTTAAAGCTTACAGGTTTTCTATAGCGTGGCCGAGAATTTTCCCTGAAGAAGGAAAGTATAATCCAAAAGGAATGGATATTTATAAAAGATTAATAGATGAATTATTAAAAAGAGATATAATGCCGGTAGCAACAATTTATCACTGGGATCTACCTATGTGGGCATACAACAAAGGAGGGGGCTGGCTAAATAGGGAAAGTGTAAAATGGTATGTAGAATACGCTACGAAACTTTTTGAAGAATTAGGAGATTTGATACCCCTATGGATAACCCATAATGAGCCTTGGTGTTCATCAATATTAGGATATGGGACAGGGGAGCATGTACCTGGGCATAAAGATTGGAGGGAGGCCTTGATAGCAGCTCATCATATACTGCTTTCTCATGGAGAAGCAGTAAAAGTATTTAGGGATATGAATCTGAAGGAGGCAAAAATAGGCATAACGTTAAACTTAACCCCTACATATCCTGCGAGTGAAAAAGAAGAAGACAAATTAGCAGCTAAGAATATAGATGGGTTTTCAAACAGATGGTTTTTAGTCCAATATTTAGAGGGTATTATCCAGAGGATATGATGAAATTATATAAAAGAGAAATAGAGGAATATGATTTTATAAAAGAAGGAGATTTAAATAAGATAAAAGAAGAGATAGACTTTTTAGGTATAAATTATTATAGTAGAGCAATAGTAAAATACAAAAAAGATAATATGTTAAAAGCAGAGGGCGTAGAAGGGTCAGGTAAAAAGACAGAGATGGGATGGGAGATATGGCCAGAGGCACTATATGAACTACTAAAAAGAATTAAAAAAGAATATACGGATAAGTCAATATACATAACAGAGAATGGAGCAGCATTTAAAGATGAAGTGACAGAAGAAGGACGAGTACATGATAATGAGAGAATAGAGTATATTAAAGAACATTTAAAAGCAATTGCTAGATTTATAGAAGATGGAGGCAATTTAAGAGGATACTTTGTGTGGTCTTTACTAGACAATTTTGAATGAGCACATGGATATTCCAAAAGATTTGGAATAGTCTATGTAGACTATAAAACACAAAAGAGAATATTAAAAGATAGTGCATTATGGTATAAAAGAGTAATTGAAAAAGAGAGAATCAATGAATAAAGTGTCCTAGACTATCTTCAATAAAATCATTAAGATAAATAATTTTAAGAAAAGGGGGATTTGAGAAATGGAATCAATTATAGAAAAAGTGTTTTCTGTATTTATGGTATTTATATTAATAATATCATTTTTGCCCAGAATTGCTATAGCTGATACTATAGCTAATAATCAACCTACAGAGGATACATGGAAGCTTGTATGGGAAGATGATTTTAGCAAAGATACTAGCATAGATACAAGCAAGTGGAATTTTACAATTGGCGCTGGTGGATATGGAAATAACGAATTGCAGTATTATACTGATAGACCTGATAATGCAAGAATTGAGAATGGTAAATTGGTTATTGAAGCAAGAAAAGAAAATTATAAAGGCAGTCCTTATACTTCAGCAAAGCTTTCGACGCAAGGAAAGTTTTCATTTACTTATGGAAAAGTAGAAGTAAAGGCAAGACTTCCTGAAGGGAAGGGCGTATGGCCGGCTATTTGGATGATGCCTGAGGATATGAGCTTATATGGAGGATGGCCTTCTTGTGGAGAAATAGATATAATGGAATTATTAGGGCATGAACCTAATAAAGTTTACGGGACTATTCATTATGGTAACCCACATACTTATCATGGCGGAAATTATACATTGCCAGATGGTAAAAAATTTTCTGATGATTTTCATGTTTTTGCACTTGAATGGGAACCAGGAGAAATTAGATGGTATGTTGATGATGTTTTGTATTATAAAACAAGTGATTGGTTTTCGCGTTCAATGAATGAGGCTTTTGATTATACGTATCCCGCCCCGTTTGATAGAGATTTTTATTTAATACTGAATGTGGCAGTTGGAGGTAATTGGCCGGGATATCCTCCAGATGA
The DNA here is from genome assembly GCA_012840485.1 of Clostridia bacterium. Taxonomy (GTDB): domain Bacteria; phylum Bacillota; class Thermoanaerobacteria; order Thermoanaerobacterales; family Thermoanaerobacteraceae; genus Thermoanaerobacter. Next base: position 6,876 of record DULG01000084.1, read on the forward strand.
TGCTAACTATTTTCCTCAAAGAATGGAAGTTGAATATGTGAAAGTATATCAAAAAGCTACGTATAAAGAGGCTGTAAAACCCGTATCTGATACAAGTGCAACATGTCCAGAGAATGCACGACCTCCATTAGCTGATGGCAATCTTATTTATAATGGGAGTTTTAACACCACTGTTGATAATGTAGATGGAATACCTGGTGTTCCTAATACAAGCTATTGGCAGTTTGTACATTTAGATCAGTTTGGTGGCAATGGGACTATTGAAAATACGGGTCAAGGTGTAAAAATAAATATTACAAATGGTGGAAGTCAGACTTATTCTGTCCAGCTTATGCAAAGACCGATATGTCTCATAAAAGGCAAGACATATAAGCTTTCGTTTGATGCAAAAAGTGATGGACAGCGTACGATTGAAGCAAAACTATCAAGTGGAGGTGGGGATGATGGTAATACATGGATAGACTATGCCCGACAAACTTTCACCTTAGATAACAATTGGAACAATTATTCCTATGTATTTACAATGCAAAATGATACCTATGTAAATTCGCGATTAGAATTTAATGTAGGTTTGAGTACGCTACCTGTTTATATAAATAATGTGAGATTAGAAGAGTATAATTTGTTGGATCCTAATGCTATTAAAGAACCACTTCCTAATGGAAATCTTATATACAATGGAACCTTTGATCAAGGGATTGACAGGTTTGTAGCTTGGGAATTTATAAAATCAGAAAATGCTGTTGCTTCTTATGAAATAGGCTCATTACCTGATTATAGATACTTTAAATCAATTATTACAGATGGTGGTAAAGACTTTGTAGATATAAAATTAGTACAATCAAACTTAAAAGTAAAAAGTAGCTCTACTTACCTTTTAAATTTAAAAGCAAAAGCATTTGATTCATCAAGAGAAATAAAAGTATATCTGTCTGACCAAAATTATAATCCAATATCAGATGTAAAAGTTTTAACACTTTCATCTGACTGGGATGATTATAGGATTAACCTTATAACTAAAAGTTTTTCTAAAGATTGTAGACCTAAGCTTGTAATTGAATTTGGAGGATCTAATGTCAACATAGGGCTTGACAATATTTCTATGAAAGAAGTATCACCTTCAAGCTTTGTGACTGTTTTTCCAAATCAATTTTATGCTCTTGAAAATGCGCAAATTGGAAATAGAGTGGTTAGCTTTGCGCAAAATGGTAAAGCTAAATTTGATGCAAATGTACCAAAAAGCGGCAACTATGTAGTTTCATTTAAGTTAATAAATGCACAAGAAAATAGCAGTCTTAAACTTATTGCATCTGATAAAACTTATGAAATACCCGTACATATTACTGACGATAAAGGCGTAATAGTGACAAAACAAGTGTATTTAAATGAAGGTAATAATAATATTGAAATAAATGCTAAAAATATAGAATTAGCTTACATTGAAATATCGCCTAATTTAATAAAAAATGGAGATTTTTCTAATGGTTTAAAAGAATGGACATATTGGATTGATGAAGGTGGAAATGGGAATATAACAACATCATCAGGTCAATTAAAGGCGGAGATTAATAATATCGGAAATCAGTTTTGGAGCATTCAAATAATACAAGGACCTATGGAATTAGAAAGTGGTAAAATTTACAGAATATCTTTTGATGCTAAATCTACAGAGCCCCGTGACATATTTATAAAAATTGATGATAGTGTATATTATGGACATTTAGAAAAATATATTCCTTTAACTACAATAATGAAAAATTACACATTTGATTTTGTGATGGATTCCACAAGGTCAGATATAAGGTTAGTTATAGGATTAGGCAACATGGGACCAGGTGGCAAAAACCCAGATAATATAAGTCATATTGTTACAATGGACAATATCAAAATAGCTGAGGTTTCGGAGAATAACGGCTATTTTGATAGTGATGTGCCTGAGGAAATTTCTAATGAAATTCCCTCAGAGACAGAGACTCCAAGGCAAAATATAGGTGACAAGTTGCTGCCCGAAGGGCAATTTAATGACAATTCTGCATTAGATTATTGGAGATACTGGTCTTCAGCAGGGAACAATGTACTGATGACGGTAGAAAATGGTGAATTAAAGGTGCATGCAGTGTCTTTAGGCAATGATCCATGGGATCCGCAGATATACAGAGAAGGGATAACACTTATAAATGGAAACACATACAAAATTTCATTTAAAGTAAGAGCAAGTGCAGATAGAAAGATAAATGTTGCGATAGGTAAACCACTTAATTGGGATCCATGGTTTATAGAATATATGCCTAAAAAGACTTTTGACATAACAAAAGACACAGAAGAATATGAAGTGACCTTTAAGATGGATAATTCTACAGATACAAATGCAAAACTTGTATTTGAAATAGGGAAAGTAGATGGATATAATATAGCGCCTTTTAATGTATATTTTGATGAAATACAGATTGAGGTGGTGGACCCAAATGTGGAAACAAAACCGGAAAGTCCTGATAAAAATATAGTACCAGAGGAACCGACACAAGAAGAGCCAGCACCAACACCACAACCGACACCAGAGAATGCAACTATGCCTACAGCAAGAGAAGAGACAAAACCTACAGCAAAAGAAGTAGCACAGGGCAAGGTAGTAACTGAAAACAATGTAATAACTCTTATAGTAGAAGAAAACAAGATTCTCAAAGATATAACTGACAAATCAAAGAAAGAAATACAGTTTAACTTAACAGACATAGCTAAAACTCCTGTAAAAGTATTAGAAGTACCTGTAGGAGTGCTTTACTTAATTGCAGAAAACAATAAAAACATAACAGTAAAAGCGGATGAAATAGCGCTTCAATTTAATGCAAAAACACTTACAGTGTCCAAAGAAACATTGGACATGATGAGCAAGGCAGGTTCAGTAAGATTTGTAATAGAAAACAGAGGGAAAAATGCAGCTAACTCACTCACAACAGTATCGAATGCATATGACATAACACTAAAAGCAGGAGAAAACAAAATGAAGATAGATTCACCGATAAAAGTAACATTTGAAATAAAAGATGCAAAAGACATAAGAAAAGTTGGAGTATATTATCTAAACGAGACAACAGGTAAATGGGAATATGTGGGAGGTAAGGTTGATAAAAATACTAACACAGTAATAGCAGAAGTAAAGCACTTCTCAACATATGGAGCATTTGAATATGATAAGCAGTTCAAGGATGTGCCAAAAGATTTCTGGGGGTATGATGTAATAAGTGTACTGGCCTCAAGGCACATAGTAAAAGGCATGGATGATGATACATTTGCGCCAAATGCAAAAATAACAAGAGCAGAATTTGCAGCATTGATGATAAGGGCATTAGGCATACCCGAGGAGCCATATAAAGGAGAATTTGAGGACGTAAAAGAAGGAGCATGGTATGCAAATGCAGTAGAAGCAGCATATCAGGCAGGAATAATGATAGGAGATGGCAAAAAGATGAGACCAGATGACCCAATAACAAGAGAAGAGATGGCAGCAGTAATTATGAGGGTGTACGGCAAACTGACAGGCTACAAAGAGGAAAACATAGAGAATACAAGTTTTGCGGATAATGACAAGATAAGTGAATGGGCGAAGAATGTAGTAGCGAATGCAGTAAAACTTGGAATAGTGAGAGGATATGAAAATAATGCATTTAGACCTCAAAATAATGCTACGAGGGCAGAAACAGTAGCAATGCTTTATAGAATTTTAGGAATAGTAAGGTAGTATGTGAGTTATAATATAAGTAAAAAATGCGGTATTTTAAAAATATGTTTCAAACTGTTGAAAAAATAACGGGATCCCGTTGTTATGGAAATGATTACATTATTTTGATGTTACATAAGCAAGGAGGATAAATGAAAGGAAATTTTGGGAGAAGGCGAGGTGCAGGGTATTAAATAAAATTTTAATTCTTTGTCAAAAGTTTGGGTATATATTACGGTATTTTGATATTTAAAACAGGAAGAAATAAAAAAGATGATAATATAGCCAATGCAACAGTGAAAAAGTAAATTGAGAAGGCGGACATAGGGAAATGATAGTTGATATAAAGTCTATTTGTGATTAGGCCGTAGATACAATGCTGGTGTCAATAGTCAGCGAAAATGTCATGATAAAAGTATAAAAATTATTCACCGAAAATGTCATTATTGTTACAATAATTAACTTAAAAATAGGATTTATTGTAATAAGACGATTTTAACGATATGTCAC
>DULG01000015.1 GCA_012840485.1 Clostridia bacterium
AAAAAAATTGTTTCAAAAAGTTAACTCAAAAAGACCCAAAAGTAGTATGATAACGATGGTAACTAATTAACATTTAACTCTGACCAGGTGAAAATTTTACGCAAAGATTTGAATTTGAACGGAAAATTTTTATTGTGTTTTCAAATAAAAAGAGCATAATTATATTCCGAGAATAAAAGTGTTAACTAATTTTCAAAAAATAATATAGCAAAGCATTTTTATATTAAGAGCATCCTACAGCTGTTAAAATTGAGTTAATCGGAGGCATTAAGTGAGGAACGATGCTTTTCCCAAAAAGATCTTGATTGTAGAAGACAGTAAACTTAATGCCCAAATAACAGCAGATATTTTAAGCAAATACGAATACAAAACAGATAGAAAATACCCAGTCCAATTTTTGACAAAGAATGTAAAACTTTTTAAGTATTTTCAGCTTTTCCTCGAGCCTTATCCCTGTCTCTTATGTCTTTCTTTTTGCCTACCTCCTGGCAACACTTTTGAGCATGAGGAGAAAGGATGAAATAATTGTATTCTTTCTGAACCATTCGAATAGCCTCGTGTGGAGGCAACGGTTTGCTGAAATAATAACCTTGAACTTTGTCGCACCCGCTCTCTATAAGGCAATCAAGCTGTTCTTTTGTTTCCACACCTTCAGCAGTTACGCCGAGTTTCATCCTGTGCCCCAAGAAAATAATTGCATCAACAATAGCCTTATTTACTTCTACCTTTATCTCGCTTACAAACGACCTGTCAATTTTCAAACCGTCAACCGTAAATTTTTGCATGTATTTGAAAGAACTATTTTCTGTTCCGAAATCATCTATTATTATTTTGACCCCTACCTCTTTCAAACGATAAAGGTTTCTAACTACCGTATCCATTGCTTCTATAAGGACGGTTTCAGTAATCTCCAGTTCCAGATATCTTGGCTCAAGTTCAATTTCGTTTAGTATATCAAACACAATCTTTGCAAAATCAGGCTGCTGCAGCTGATGCACTGAAACATTCACCGAAACACTGAAACCAGAATACCCCATATTAAGCCATTCTTTCATTTGCCCGCAGGCTGTTCTTAACACCCATTCACCTATAGATATTATTTGTTGTGTCTCTTCAGCGATTGGAATAAAATGACTGGGACTGATCAGTCCTTTTTTAGGATGCTGCCACCTCAACAAGGCCTCCATACTCGTCACTTTACCAGTCCTTATATCAACAAGAGGCTGATAACACAAAAAGAACTGACCTTTTTCCAAAGCCAACCTTAAATCTCTTCTTATTGTACTGGCAACTTCGACTTCTTTCCTCGTAGTGCTGTCAAAATATTGAAAACCATTTTTTCCATCTCTTTTACTCCTGTACATCGCTATATCTGCATTTTTGACTATAGCTTTTTCATTTTTTCCATGGTCAGGATATATGGCAATACCTATGCTAATAGTGACATACAATTCATGATTATTGAAGTTTATCGGTTGGTTGAAAAGTTCCAATATTCTGTTTGCAACCTTATTTATATCGTCAATATTAATTATGTCAGGCAATAAAATGACAAACTCATCACCGCTCACTCTGGATACCGTATCTGATTCACGCAGACACGCTTTCAGTTTCTTGGCAATCTTTTTCAATAGTCTGTCACCTATCTGATGCCCCATGGAGTCGTTGATTGTTTTGAAATTATCAACGTCGACAAAAAACACTGCAAGTTTCTTCCCATTCCTTTTTGCATCTGCCATGGCAATTTTGAGCCTATCCATAAAAACCTCCCGGCGTGGAAGGCCAGTTAAAGGATCATAGAATGCCATGTATTTTAACTTGCTTTCCATCTGTTTCCGTTCAGTAATATCCGTGTGCGACCCTGCCATTCTTATGGCTCTGCCCTCTTCATCCCACAATGCCTTTCCCCTGCTTAGAATCCAAATATATTTACCGTCTTTTGTTTTGATTCTGTATTCGCATAAATAAAATGGCGTCTTTTTCTCAAGATGATTACGTAGATTATTGATGACTGTTTTAACATCTCTGGGGTGAATGAATTTAGTCCATGTTTCACGGTAGTTGTTTACTACTTCTTTATCAAAACCAATGATATCCTTCCACCTCTTGGATATGTATGCCGTATCCGTTATCAAATCCCAGTCCCATAGTCCATCGCTTGCTCCTTCAACTACCAGTCTGTAGCGTTTTTCACTTCTTTTCAATTCATCCTGCTGCCTTTGTATTTCAATTAAGTTCTGCCTCAACTCTTCTTCCCGGGTCATAAGTTCTTCATTCATTGCAGATAGCTCTTCCTGTTGAGCCATCAATTCCTCGTTTAAAGCAAGAAGGTCACTATTTGCTTCTTCAAGTCTTCTTTCGGCATTCTTTAGGTCTGTAATGTCTATACCAGTTGAAACAACATACCTGTTTCCTTCATCATCCCAAATAATACTGTTATGCCACATAATATAAATTTGTCTGCCATCCTTCAAAACCATCGGATTTTCACATTTGTAATGAATACCTTTATATCCAATATCGTCCAAATTTTCTTTTATACGACTTATCGCGTCCCTAGGAATTATTGAACTTACATCTATCCTCTCTGTTTGTTCTTCGACCGCTATACCAATTACAGCCTGGGTATATCTGTTGAACCAAAATACTCTACCATCCAATGCCCAGACTACTATAAGCATCTGCTCGTTTTCAAAAATTCTGCTTAAAAATTCTTCTTTCTTCTGAAAATAAGCAATTGATTTCTTTGATTCTTCAATAAAACTTTTATTTTTTTTCTGACTAGGCAACTTCTTCATCATTCGTCATTAATTTCTCCTTTCTGGACAACTATTCTTTAAACAATGTCTTCAACGACTTTTTCATCTTTGTCTAGATATAGTTTTATTTTTTCACCATTTTTTAATTTGTAGCCTATTTTATCAAAGTATAATTCGACTCCTTCATAGCCGTAAAGAATTTTTACTATTGAATTTTTACTTCCCTTTAACAGTACGTGACTGCCGACGCCGTACGATCCGGCTTCTTTTATGAAGATATTTTTCTTAAATTCGATCGTGCTCATTTTAACCTTACCATTAATAGAAACCGAACCATTTGTAGAAATTTTTGTATTATAACAACCTGCTTCTGAGGTTATAATTACGTCCTTCATAGCATAAATTTTGCTGTCATGAACCCATTTTGCAAGTATATGTCCCTTGTTTTCATGTTCCTCGTCTAGAACCCTTGATATGAAGAGGATTTTTTCAAAGATTTCTTTTAATGAATTCAAATGTTTTATAAGACCAATAATATCGTAATCCAAAATGTTGTTGAGCGTTTTAGCGAGACTTTTTAAATACTCTAGAAGATCTTGAAATACCTTTGAACTGCGTGTCATACTTATTTCTCTTGATGATGTTTTTAACTCTTCTTTTAAGGTTTCGATTAATTTGATTTTTTCGCTTAAATCTCTGGAATTATTCATAACCGTTGGTAGTTCTTTAATATGGACAAAAATTGCCGATAATTTCTCAACAGTAAGATTTACAGCGTGAAGTTCTATTTTATCAAAAATATTTTCTGGTAAAAAACCGGCATGTAATTGGCTATCAACAATTCCACCATAGATAATAATATTTTGCCCTCCATGAATTACTGATTCGTAAACTGAACCCAGTATCTGAACATTTCCTGAAACAATTATTTGATTACCTTTTTCGACATTTCCGTTTATTATAACATCACCATCGAATGTTACAGGTCTTGAATTCTTCGGGATACTTCCAGCGTACATTAACATAGGAATAGAATTAAAAAAATATACAAATTTATCCTTTTCGTCTTTTTTATGTACAACCGGTCTTATGTCAGCTATCGCAACTATCTTATCTTCATCTTCTTTAAAAACTATGGAATTACTTAAAATTTTTACTTCAACATCTCTTACAGGCGGTGCATGTATAATTCTACCTCTTACGCTAATTCCATTTTCACCTTTTATGGGTTTATGTAGTTTTCCGATAACATCACCTTTTCTTGCAAAGGGTATACTTGCCATCTTAAATATATCTTCTTCAGAGAATGTTTCGGTATAAAGAATTCTCGGCTTATCGGTTTTTATAATAAATTCCAGATAACCATCCCTGCCACTTTTATATGGTATTCCTCTTGCTATTACTGCTTCTTTTTTATTTTGGGTATATACGCTAATTAACGCACTTTTATCTACACCTACTATAATTCCGTTTTTACGAAGATCGCTTTCCAGTATATTTAAAAACTCATGAATATCTACATCACTCCAAGAAGAAAAAGAAGTTCTTTTTAAGATTACAACCATTTCATCATCCGAAATTTCTATAATAACCCCCATTTTCTTCAAAATATCGCTTAATTCTATTTTCACAAAAACACCCCCGTATGTTAAACGCCCCAATGGATATTAATATATATTCTATATTCATATGTGGAATTTTTGTTCATCAGGCGGGGACTTTGCCTTAAGCTTTCTTTAGATTCTACCACATTTGCTTTTAGCAGATTTACTGCGAAGTCTATATGGAACTTCCATGCTTTAGTTTACCCTATTCCGGACGTACCATATTAAAAAGTAGACAACTGCTTCGGTTGCCTACTTTTATAACTACAAATTGGCAACCCAGCCGTCATAGTATCTGAATGCCTTAGACCTGTGGTTTTGCGTCCCTACCTTTCGGCAAGTTTGCCTTTTTCAGAATATTATTTTAATATATTTAAATAATTATTTACAATTTTGAGAAATTATATAAGTTTTTTTACATTATTATCTATTAAATTACTATATTCGACAAAAAAAGCATAATTCCTTCTAAAATTAAAAAAATTGTTTCAAAAAGTTAACTCAAAAAGACCCAAAAGTAGTATGATAACGATGGTAACTAATTAACATTTAACTCTGACCAGGTGAAAATTTTACGCAAAGATTTGAATTTGAACGGAAAAT
>DULG01000085.1 GCA_012840485.1 Clostridia bacterium
AGTTTTAGTGCCTATAATTTCTGGCAAGTTCTCAAGGTAGCGGTGGTAACACCACTCTCTCCTGAGAAGGTGCCAAGAGACTTCTCTGTCCTGAAGGAGTTATTAATCCAGGGCAAGTGGGGAGACCTGTAAGGGTGTGAGTTCCTGCTTCTTGGGGCAGGGGCTATGACTTTCCCGAATACCGCCTGTTGGGGCTGGGAAAGTCTGAAAGGCGGACTATAAATACCCCAGCTATCTAAACTGTCAGTTTTGTACAGTTTAGATAACCAGGAAATTGACATGACTGAACATTCAACTAATGGAAAAATACTCTATACCTACTATATTCGCCGTTATATTATTGCTGTATGCCTTATAGAGTTTTTTGCTTTTAAAATTCTTGATCCTTACTATATTCAATTTATGACTACAGAAAGAGGGCTCGGGTTAACACCTACCCAATTTGGATTTTTTGTATCACTTGCCTCAGCAGTGACCTCTGCTATCGATTACCTGTCTGGAGCTTTTGCAGACCGACTGGGCCGTAGGCTCTCTTGGGGATTGGCAATGTTTTGCTATGGTGCAGGAATGTTATGGCTCAGCTCGATTTCTACCTTTGGTCCTGCACTTGTTACTGCTGTATTAATGGGAATTTCTTATGCTTTTACGAGCGGTGCACGGGAAGCATGGCTCTATGATAGTGTTGGACAAGAAGGGACAAGGGAAGCTTTTGGTAAACTTTACCTTTACTCTATTCCATTTACTGCAATAGGAATGGTGGTAGCATATGTTCTGGGAGGCCTTGGCAGCTTGCGTATTCCAATTGCTTTGACTGGCGTTATCATTATAGCCAATGGCTTGTTTATCATGACCTTTCCTGAGAACTATGGGAATTACCGCCGCCGAGGGTGGTTGGAGATACTCAAAACGGGATTTTATCAGTTTTTAGAAAATCGTGTTCTATGGATTACAGCAGTTCAGAGTTTTTTCTTTGCACTTCCCATTTGGATCACAACTGCCTGGTGGATTACTTACATGGTGGAACAGTTTGGGGTTGACCTGAAAGGGACGGTTTTTGCTTTTGGTGTTACTTCATTGGCTGCAGCAGTGACAGGTTTTTATATTTGCAAGATAAAAATCACCGATTACCGGAAACTAATTCTTTGGCCAACACTATTATCAGCGCTTGCCTTTTTATTAATGCCGTTAGTTCCTGTGCCTTGGGCTTTTGTGACCTTAGTTATTGTTGCGATTGCTTCCAGTTATTTGAGGGGGAGTGGTATTACCCTTTTAGAGAATGAACAGATCAGCGTCGAACGGGCAACAGCACTATCCTTTTTGAATACTCTTCGTAGTGCTTTCTGGGCAGTAACTCCTCTCTTATGGGGGACTCTTATCTCAGCTTTGGGGCTTAAAGTCATGTTCTTTTTTGCAGGAGTAGCTTCGCTGATTTCCTTGTTTTTGTTAAAACTTGCGTTAGTGCTAAGAGGTGAAGATTCATGAAACAGATTGTTGTATCCGATAGACCTTACCACTTGTCTTGGGATCTTACTACAGCATGTCACCTCCATTGTAACCTTTGCTACAACACTGAAAAAAAATCACATCCAACCGAAACACGAGATCTAATTGAAACAATACTTGACAATGTAGTAGAATTGAAACCACTACATCTAGGCATTGGAGGAGGCGATTCATTGTTAAGTCCGTACATTAGCTGGATATTGCAGCAGTTAGCGGAACGAATGGGGGATGAAATGCCGATTATTACAATTGATACTATGATGGTAAACCAAGGTGAAGATGTGGTACAACAGGTCTGGCGACTCAACAAGGACCTTGGAGATAATAGGATACAGTTCTATCTAAGCATCCACGGGAGCCCTGAAGTTCATGACAAAATTGTCGGATACAAAGGGCACTTTAAGAAACAAATTGAAGGCATCAAATTGTTAAAGCGATATGGGATCAACTTCAGCTTGGGTATTGTACCGACAAAGGAAAACTTTAATCAGCTTGACACAGTACTTATATTGGCTTTGTACTGGGGGGCTGGATTACTAAACATTTCCCGATTTGTTCCTATTGGGAAAGGTGCAAAGGCATATGAGCAAAATCTGAGCTCCGAACAGTACAAATGGCTTCTGGATTGGATTGTGACACGTAATACCCAATTAAGCTGCCAATTACCGTAGTTGGTGGAATTTGTGTCAAAAATGGTATTGCAGTACGCTCTGCTCAAAGTGCCCCACCAGTACTTCTTGAAGGGTTATTAGGAAAGAGTTTGCTGCCAAGATAAAGGCTTGAATCTATAGAGATTACTAACAATCTTTCATCTGCTAGGAATACCAAAAAGAAATTAATTGATTTCTTAGAAGCAATTATCCTGAAAAAAGGGATATTTATACAATTATATAAAAAATTAGTAACTTTAGGTGTAAGTTATAGTGTTTCAGGACAATAAATCGGAAAAAGAGTTATAAAAAGTATTACTGTTTAGAAATTGAAAAATCGAGAACAAGTAAACCACTGGTATAGGTAAGGAGGTAAAAATATGAATAAAACTTCTTATTTTTCTCTACTATGCAAAAGAAACATTGTTATCATGGTTTCATCTAACATGGCTATAGGGTTAATGGATGGACCTATGAGATGGCTTTTGCCTTTGCTTTTGATGGAAAAAGGAGGACCATTTCTTGTAGGGCTTTCCTTTTCCATTGCCAATTTTGGAGATACAGTAATTGCCATATTTGGAGGGCAATTTAGTGATAGATTTGGAAGAAAGAAAATGCTAGTTATATCTTCACTTTTTTATACTATTGGCAGCTGCTTTCTTCTTTTTGCTTTTTGGCAAGGAGGATTAATTTTTATTATAATTGGAATGATTGCCACAATTTTCATATATGGCTTAAGCGGAATCTCTTCAGGTTCTACTCTGGCTCTGATAACTGAATCCATTTCAGACGAAGATGCAGGGAAAGCCCTTTCATTAGTTTCTTTTGGAGGGCTAATGGGTCGCATTTTAGGTTCCTCATTTATAGGAATTCTTTTTAAAACAAAACCTGTTGAAGCATTGATTGTAATGACAGTGTTTTCTGCTATTTCAGTATTGTTAAGACTCCAACTTAAAGAGACTTTACAGTTAAAGTCAATAGGAAGGGGTATATCTTTAATTGGACATTTAAAAGATACGGTAAATGCTGTCAAAATGTTAGGTTCATTCTGCATTTTATCTATCATTGCATTAATAGGGCTCAATGGTTTATCACTTTCAATATGTGGAAATTACTATTCTCCATATCTGACAGAAAATTTTGGACTTGATAGTGCAAAAATAGGGGTGATATTTAGTGTATTAGGAGTAATTCAACTGATACTTACACCGGTAGCAGGAATAATTGTAGACAGATATGACTATGGATTTTTAAATAGTCTTATTCTAGGAAACGTTCTGTCAGGAGCTTTTTTGTTAGTTTTTGCACTTACACATTTACCGTTTGTCGCTGTTTTGGCTGTGATAGTATCTTCGGGGTTGGGAGTTTTTCATTCAATTGGATATGATGTGATGATGGCAAAGATTTCGGAGAACAGGTTTAGGGCCACTATTTACAGTGGAATGATGGCTGTGTGGAATATGACGTTTATTTTAGGTCCGGTAGTTGGGAGTATACTTTATTCAAGCAATCCAAAACTTACTTTTTTTGTAGCTTCCATACTTTTACTGGTTACGTTTATACCTATAAAAAAGATTGGCTTATATGCAAAAATTAATGATGAAAACATATAAAATTTAAATTTTCAGACAATTATTTTTAAACATCACTTGTTAAGCCCTGCAAACTTTATTTAACTACTTTTAGAGCTATTTTACAAATTTAACTTGTTGTAACTTACAGTTACAAAATTAAATTTTTTCACTGGAGATATATAAAAAAGTGAGAAAAAGAAAGAAAAAGATGAATAATTTTGACGAAAGAGAAATATTAGGGAAGATTTAAACACTTTTGTTATTTTACTGTCAAAGGTAAAAATGTTAAAATAAAATTAAAAAACTATAATTTTATCACAATAGAAGCTTTTTTCTTGGTATAAATAATATCCAATTTTGCAGGATTAATTTTAATTTTCGAAAGGCAGAGGAGAAAAATGAGTAGTTATGTAATTGAAGTAAAGAACCTTACAAAAATTTATAGAAGACAGGTGAAAGAGGCGGGCCTTATAGAAAGTGTAAAGAGTATATTTAAACCTTTATATGAAGAAGTTGAAGCATTAAGAGGAGTTTCTTTCAATGTAGGAGAAGGAGAAATTGTAGGGTATATAGGGCCAAATGGTGCAGGGAAAACTACTACTTTAAAAATTCTTGCAGGAGTTCTTTTTCCTACAGAAGGAGAAGTTAAAGTGCTTGATGAAATTCCATACAAAAGGAGTAAAAAATTTTTATCTAAAATAAGCTTTATTATGGCATCAAGGGGATTTCTTGAAGAAGTAGCATGGGACCTACCTGTTTTAGACGGTTTTTATTTCATAAAAGAAATTTACAATCTTTCGTATAGCGAATACAAAAAGAGAGTAAACAAACTATCTGAAATGATGAAGATAGAAGATATTTTAAAAAGTCCTGTGAGGAACCTCTCCCATGGGCAGAGAAAAAAAGCGGAGATAGTTGCAAATTTGCTATGGGAGCCAAAGCTAATTTTATTAGACGAACCAACTCTTGGGCTTGACATATTTTCTCAAAATGAACTTCACAATTTTTTGAAGGAGTATGTAAAGGATTATAAGGCTACTGTAATGCTCACAAGCCATAATATGAAAGACATAGAAAAATGTGCTTCAAGGGTGATAATGATTGATAAAGGTCGGAAATTATATGACGGAGATATTGAAGGGCTTAAGAAAAAAATATTTGGCAGGAAATTTATAAAAATATGTTTTGATGAGGTATTTAATGAAAATATAGAAAAGAAATTACTGAGTGTAGAAGGTGTAGCGGTCATATCAAAGGAAGAAAACTGCCTTACAATTAGTACAGAAGAAAGCATTTCAAAGGATGTGGCAAAAGAAATTTTAAACAAATACAATATTTCAGATATTGAGATTATGGAGCCAACATTAGAAGAAGTGGTTTATAGATTCTACAGTGAGGGGAAGGAAAATGATTAGGCTATATTTAGAAAGTGCAAAATGTGAAGTCAAGAGAATGCTTCAGTACAAAGCAAATTCTTTATTTTACTTAACAGTGGTGCTTATTCCACCGTTAGCCCTTTTCTTTCTCTGGAAGACAATACTTTCCCATGGAGGAAGCATTGGAGGATATAACCTTTCAGATATGGTTACATATTTTATTGTGACACAATTTTTTGTAATGAATACTCCTTATTCTGCTTGGATAGAAATAGGGGAAAGTATAAAAGATGGAAGTTTAAGCCTTTGGCTCACAAAGCCTGTGAACCATTATCTTCTTTATCTTTTTAGGCTTATTGGCTCATGGATTTTACAGTGGATCTTTGGAATCGCAGGAGTTATAGTGGTATCAATTATACTAAAAGATTATGTTGTAATTCCAAAGGAAGCCAGTACATATTTTTTAAGTATTTTATTTTGGATGGGTGGAATAGTAATAGGGTTTAGTTATGGTTATATACTTAACCTTTTGAGTTTTTGGTTTGAGAGAAGTACATACATTATATATTTTTCTGAAGGGATTGTTGCACTTTTATCTGGTATGCTGATTCCGCTGGATTTGCTGCCAGCTAAAAGCCTCTGGCTTTTTTTGCCCTTCAGGTTTTGCGGCTATATACCTGCACAAATATTTTTAGGGAAAATGACGGGATTAGATATTGCTTTTGAATTTGCTTCAATGGCAATTTGGATATTTGTTTTAGTATCATTAAGCCATTTAGTCTTTAAAATAGGAAGTAGGAGATTTACTGCGTCGGGAGGATAATAAAATGAGGTTTATAAAGTCCCTTTTTAAATTGAGGCTAAAAATGGATTTGGCTTTTAGGGTTGATGTATTTTTCAACTTTTTTACACAACTGGTTTATTTAATTGGAATCCTTTTTCTTTTTAGAGTGATATATTTAAATGTCAATTCAATAGCAGGCTGGAATATAGGGGATGTGTATGTCTTACTTGGGACCTATTTTATCCTTATTGAGGTCTATAACATGACCTTTAGAGGAGGTATATTGAGTTTACCTGAAACTGTAAAGGAAGGGAATTTGGAGATTTACCTATTAAAGCCTGTAAATACAATTGCATTTATATTACTTAAAAGAGTGAATATTGGGAGAGTATGGAGGGTACTGCCTGGATTTATACTTTTAATTTATGGACTTAAGATGAATGACATTCATACAGGCATGAACTTAGTTTATTATATAATTTCACTTATTTTATCTTTAATCATATATACTATTTCAAACTTTTGTATAAGTCTTCTTTCCTTTTGGTTTTACGAAGTAAACAACATGTTTTATATATATGATGATTTGATGGAATTTGCTAAATATCCTGATGTAATATATTCAGGCATCATAAGGAAGGTATTTATGACAATTATACCTGTTATAATATTTTCCTCTTTTCCTGCAAGAATATTAATTGGACTTTCAAGCTTTCAAGAAATATTTGCTTATCAGGCAATTTTATTACTTGTATTTTCAGGAATATCACTTACACTCTGGCAAAGAGGGCTTGTAAAGTATCAGGGAAGGGGATAGAGTTTTAAAAGTTTCCTTGTTATTTTATGTTTTTATTGAAAGAGGAGGTTAGTATGGTAGACTATAGATTTAAAGAGGGAAAGTTTAGAATTGTTCCATATCTTAATAAGTATAAATACGGTTATGCTTTTTTAATATTTATTAGATTAATTTACACTGCAATTTTGATATATATCCCTACATATATTGGAATGTACATAGATTATATAACAAAAGTAGAAAGTGGCGTAAATCTGACGATAAAAGAATTTTTACTTAAATTTACACTACTAATAGTTTTAGAATTTGTAAGCATGTACATAGCTTACTATCTAAATGTAAAAATTTCAAACTACATGCTAATAGATATTGAATCTGATGTTATGTATGAGGTCAAAAGGCTACCTTATGAAAAAATATCAAGCGTTAACGGGCAGTATCTGGCGCAGAGAATTAATAATGATTCTGTTACTATATCAGACTGTGTTGTAGAGAAATTCCCTTATGCAGCAATAGAGATATTAAAAATAATAGTACTCATTCCAATACTGTTTAGCATAAATACACTGCTGGGATTTCTATCTTTGCTAATTGTGTCAATGTATGTGCTGTTTTACAAACTTTCTCAAGCTCGTTATTATTCTTTGAATAAAGATATGATAGAAAAACAAGCGCAATTTTTTTCAAGGATAGGGAGACAATTGTTTAATATACTGGTAATAAAGATTAACTCATGGTATGAGGAAATTGACAGTGAATTTTTAAAAGCAAGCATACCATTTGTAAAGTCTTCTATTAAATTTTTAAGGTATGACTTTTGGATATCCAATCTTTCAAATTTAATGACCCGCCTGTTTTTTGCTATTGTAATAATTGTACTGGGTATATCCTTGGGGAAAGGTACAACTACCATTGGCAATTTAACTACTGCTATTATCTATGTACAAATTTTAATACCAGGAGTCGCAAGTATTATTGAAAGTGGAAAATCCTATCAGAAATATAAAGTTGCAAAGGACAGAATAAATGAACTTATCAGTATGGAAAAAGAGCACAATGGCAGTAAAATTATTGATGACATAAATGTAATAGAATGCAAAAATTTAACAGTGTTAATAGGTGAAAAAGAGATTTTTAATAATGTTTCTTGTCGTTTTGAAAGAGGAAATATTTATCTTATAGTGGGTGAAAATGGTACAGGGAAATCTACATTTGTGCATACACTGCTTGGAATATATAGACCTAAAGAGGGAAGCATTTTATACAATGGTATTTCCATAGAAGAACTTAATATGTATTCTGTAAGGGAAAGACTTATTTCTTTTACGGAGCAGCATCCTTATCTCTTAGAAGATACCATATATAACAATCTGGTTTATGGGAAAAAAGACCTGAATAAAGAAGAGTTTATGAATAAAATACGTAAGATTCATTTATTGGATTTTATTGAATCTTTTGATAAAAAATATGATACAGAAATCAATGAAAAATCCTCTAATATATCAGGAGGCGAAAGGCAAAGGATAGCTATTTCAAGGTCTTTATTGAAGGAAGCAGATGTAGTTATATTTGATGAGCCGACAAATGCGTTAGACAGTGAAGGTATAGCGATATTTATGAGGATATTGACAGAGATTAAGAGAAATAAGATTGTTATTGTGATTTCCCATGACCCTAGTTTGTCTAAAATAGCGGATAAAATAATTAAATTTCCTGTTAATGAGTAACTCTTTAGGAGGTTAATAGTTTTTATTCTCATCACCATTCATGTTTTTTAAAAGATTTTTAAATAAATTTCCATTAATATGGGAAATTATGAAATGTTATGGTAAAATCGAGATAAGATAGTAGTACTGGGAAAGATAAAGATAACAAAGGGGGTATTTTTGTGTTTGATAACGAAATAGTTTCAATTGAAAAGAAAACGATAAACAAACTGATTATAAGATTCATACCTTTTCTATTTTTAATTTTTATATTTTTAGGTGGTGAAAGATTCATGGGAAATTTTACATATAGTGATATGCTAAATGAGCTAAATTTACCATTGTACTGGGTTGGCTTAGCATTTGGGGTTTCAACATTAACATTTCTCATTTTTGCAATTCCCAGTAATATTATTATGCATAAAGTGGGAACAAAAATATGGCTTCCTTTTCTTATATTGTTATGGGGTATAACGACTGTACTGACGGGTTTTATAAATAATTTTTATCAACTAATTTTTCTAAAAGCTTTGCTTGGTATTGCAAAAGCTGGAATATTTCCTGGAATATTGCTTTTTATAACTTACTGGTTTCCCAAAAAACATCTGGCGAAAGCTTTTTCACTTACCTTTATTGGATCTATTATATCATTTTTAGTCATTCATGGTATGGCGACGCTGATTTTAAGGATTACTTACGGGTCTTATATACATACCTGGAGATGGATTTTTATTTTGGAAGGGATACTTATTATAGTTATAGGGATTACAGGGTATTTTATTTTAAGAAATAACCCTAACGAAGCAGATTTTTTAAAGGATATTGAAAAAAACTGGCTATTAGAAGAGATGGAAAAAGAAAAGAATAAGAGGGAGGAGATTAACGTTTTTTTAAATAAAGGAGTCTGGTATTTAATAATTTGTTATATACTCTTTACTTTTACTTTTTCCGTTTCTCAAATGTTTATATATCAGCCTGAGTCGATAATATCTATAATATCTTTTGTAATCTCTATTATAGCGATTGTCATAATTTCATATCATTCTGATAAAGTATTAGAAAGGCGGTATCATGCGATTATCCCAATGGGGCTTGCTTTTTTAGCTATTTTAGCCCCAATGTTTTTTAACATAGGAATTTATCTTAAAATTTTTTTATTAGCCCTTATTATCATAGGGATTTATAATTATGAGATAATGTTCTGGACAATACCGGCAGGCTTTTTAAAGGGTAAATCGGCAGCTATAGGATTGGCATTTATATATGTAATTGGCAGTTTGGGAGGGATTATATTTCCAGTTATTTTTGGGAACATAACGAGTATGATGCTAGTAAATACACCAAATATAGGATTTATTGCTTGGAACTTTATAATGCTTTTACTTCTTTTAATATTGACGCTTTTAACTGCTTTCATGCCCAGAGATATTAATTCATAGATGGATTTCATGTTAGAAAAATTTATGAAAGGTAGAGTGAAATTATGGTTATTAATTCATTTTTGCTTTTTATCATTCCTTCTTTAATTTTGATAGGTGTAATTGTAATTGAGATATTGTTTGTGCTATTATGAAAAGGAATTATAGTTGAATTAATATTGCCCACTATTTTGCTAATTTTGTCTTTATACTACAAATTTTTTTATAGAGAAATTCATCCGAGTGTTTTGCCAGGTGTTTATAGCTTATTTTTCTTAATTGCTTTTATGGTTAGCGTTGTTACATTTTTCATAGTAAAACTTCATATAAATAGAAAAATTAAATGAGCTTACGTACTTGTAAACAGTAAATAGGATTCAAAAAATAGAGTACTTTCTACTATAGAAATTAGAAATAAAACTTTGAATTGCAAGTAATAAAGAGATAAAGTAGATAAATCAAGCAAAATGTCGGTTTCTTGAGGTTTTAACAAGTTTTATTGAAAATTTAAATATTGTTATTATTAAAGCAATATAAATTAAAAATTTTAATCTATATTTATTATTATTTAAGCATAACATTAAATAATTAAAATTTTAGGGAGGGATATGTTTGAAAACTATTGATTTATACCAGTATAAAGAATTATTTTCTGCCTATACAGAACTTAGAGTGCAGGAAAATACAGAGCTTAATATTACTTTTGTAGATGGGAATATTACAAAAAATTCTCAGTCATCAACAAGCGGTGTATCATCTCGCACATATTTAAATGGTTCATGGGGATTTGCTTCCCATGCAGAAATAAGTGAAGAGGCTATTAAAAAGGTAATAAAAGAAGCTACAGATAATGCTAAATTTTTAGATGCTAAGGTGAATAAAAGAAAAGGACCTCTTCCTTCAAGAGTTGCCCATGTAGAAAAGGATTTTTCAACTAAGAAAGCCCGTTTAACGCAAAAAGAGTTAATAGATTTTCTAAAAGAGATAGATGAGATGATAACTCGTAAATATCACAATCTTACCAGCAGGAGAATAATTTTAAACACCCTTGATATAGAAAAAAACCTTTTAACATCAGATGGTTCTTATTTAAAAGCTATGATTCCAAGAACTTTTATACATATATCTCTATCTTTGATAAAAGACGGAGAACCTGTTACAGTTTTTGATGCTTATGGAGGTAGAGGGCAGTTTGAGGATGTTTTTTCATCACCTTCAGATTTTGAAGAAAAAATTGATGAACTTTACCGCCATCTGGTAAATAAAAGTGAAGGTGTACTGCCGGATCCTGGTATGAAAACCTGTATTATTGATGCAGAGATTGCCGGTGTCCTTGCTCATGAAGCTATTGGGCATACGGTAGAAGCAGACCTTGTCTTAGGAGGCTCTGTAGCCGCCGGCAAAATAGGGCAAGAAGTAGCGAGCCCTTTGATTAGCATAGTGGATTTTGCTAATACTTGTTTTGGAGAAACTTGTCCGGTTCCGGTATACATAGATGATGAGGGGACAGAAGTTAAAGATGCAATACTAATAGAAAATGGAGTTTTAAAAGGATATATGCATAATAAAGAAAGTGCGCAGTATTTTGGAGTTGAGCCTACAGGTAATGCAAGGGCATATCTATTTTCTGATGAACCTCTTATCAGAATGAGGAATACAGCTATTTTACCTGGAAATGATACGTTGGAGAAAATGATCGAGTCTATTGATGATGGATATTATCTTGTAAAAGCAAGCAATGGGCAGGCTGATACTACAAGCGAATTTATGTTTGGTGTGAGATTGGGTTATGAGATCAAAAACGGTAAATTAGGTAGAGCGATAAAAGATACTACAATTTCAGGTGTAGCTTTTGATGTGTTAAAAACAGTAACCATGGTCTCAAATGACATGAAATGGGAGAGCAGTGGCTGGTGCGGCAAAAAACAGCCTATGACTGTTGGGATGGGCGGCCCTGCAATCAAATGCCAGATCAACATAGGAGGTAGGTAAGATGATGAGCCCAAAGGAGATATTAAAGTATAGCCTTGAAGCTTTAAATAGATTAGGTGCTCAGAAATCCCAGGTTAATCTCACTCTTACAGAAAAGCATGAAGTAAACCTTGAAGCTAATGAATTTACTATGGTAAGAACAACTTTTGATACAGCGATAGTTTTAACTGCTATAAAAGATAATAAAAAAGGTACTATTTCAATAAATAAATCCGATATCAAATCAATTGATTCTGCAGCACAAGATGTTATATTAGTTGCAGAGGCGTCACTTAAAGATGAGGCAAATGACATAGCCGAATATCAGCCATCAAAAGTATTTTCATCAGGGGAGAAAACCCCAGATTTAGAAATGATGTATTACAGGATGAATGAATTAGTAAAACAAATAAAAGAAAAATATCCTAAAATTATACTGATTCAAGTTTTTTTATATCATGAGTTTAAAGAAAGTTACTTTGCAAATTCAAATGGAGTTGGTTACGTCTCTAATCAAGGGGTATATAACTTTTTTGCAATGTTTTCATCAAAAGATAAAGAAAAGACTTCTTCTTTTAACTATACAAGTTTTTCTTTAAAAGACCTTGGCAAAGAATTATTAAGTTGTGGTACTCTAGACATTTTACTAAAACAATTAAAAGAGCAGACAACAACAAGACCGGTAGAAGGTAAATTTATAGGTGATGTCATAATTTCTCCTGATGCTGTAAATGATATATTAGATTTCCTCACAAGGTCGCTATCAGACAATGCAATAATATCTGGAACCAGTATATATAAAAATAAGCTTGAAAAGCAGATTGCAAGCTCTCTTTTGACTGTTTATTCTCATCCTGTATCGGAAGAAATATATAATGGTTACTTTGTTACTAAAGATGGTTACGAAGCTAAGAATATAACTATTATTGACAAAGGTGTATTGAAAAACTTTTTATTAAGTCTTTACGGTTCAAAAAAGACAGGATTAAAATATGCCTATAATGATGGAGGTGCTTTTGTAATAGAAAAAGGTGAAACAGCCTTAGATGATATGATTAAATTAGTTAAAAAAGGTATATTGCTTATGAGATTTTCAGGAGGGTATCCAAGTGACAGCGGTGATTTTTCCGGGGTTGCAAAAAATAGTTATCTTATTGAAGATGGTAAAATAAAATACCCCATAAGTGAGACCATGATTTCTGGCAATATTGCTGAAATGCTCATGAATATACAGGCAATCTCTAAAGAGCAGATTAATTTTGGTTGGCAGGTACTCCCATGGATTAGCGTGAAAGGGGTAACCATATCAGGAAAATAAACCAAACACCAGGGACGGTTCTCTTTGTTTGATTTTCAAACTTTCAAACAGAAAGAACCATTCCCTTTGTGTGGAAGTTTGATATCCGCTATTCAAAGAACACATAAGGAATGACGATAACATTAATTCATTTATAAAGGAGTGAGGATATGAAAAAAGTGGTTGCCATAGGGGGAGGAGAGATTTCAAAATTTGAAACTTTGAAAATAGATGAAGAAATAGTTAAACTAACTGGTAAAGCCAATCCAAAAGCTCTTTTTATACCAACTGCAAGCGGGGAACCGGAAGGTTACTGTGAAAGTTTTGACCTTGTCTATGGTAAAACGCTTGGATGCAAGACAGATGTGTTATTTTTAATAAAAGATAGTTTGGATAGCTCGCAGATAGAGGATAAAATCTTATGGGCGGATCTGATTTATGTTGGCGGTGGCAACACAAAAAAGATGATGGAAATATGGAGGTCTAAAGGCGTCGACAAGATGCTTATCGATGCTTATCAGAGAGAGACGGTACTTTCAGGATTGAGCGCAGGAGCTATTTGCTGGTTCAAGTATGGTTTTAGTGATTCACAAAGATTTCAGAATGAAGAAACATGGACCTATATTAAAGTTGAGGGTTTGGGTCTTTTTGATGCCATACTATGTCCACATCTTGATGAAGAAAATAGAAGAGAATATTTTGAAAAATTTATGATGAACTTTGATGGGATAGGGATAGGTTTAGAAAATGGCTGTGCAATTGAAATAATAGAAGATACTTTTAGAATTATTAAGTCTTTTGAAAATGCTCATGCCTATATATTTAAAAGAAGAAGAGATAAATTGTTTATTGAAGAGATAAAGAATGACGATTACCGTCTATTTAATTTGCTAAGTTAAATATTAAAACCAAACGCCAGGGACGGTTCCTTTTGTCTGATTATTTTTATTGTTTATCAATAACATAGTGTAAAATTATCGTAGGATTTTTTGAGTGAAAAAAAACAAGAGACAACCCCTGTGATAAAATAGATTTTGGAAACCAAAAAAACACGAAAGGGGTGTCTCTTGTGAAAAAAAATATCTTTGA
>DULG01000086.1 GCA_012840485.1 Clostridia bacterium
ATATATAGGGTTTTAAGAGCATTAAAATATGCACAAGTTATATAAAAAGCATGATAAGTTGAAGGCTGAAATTAACTAAGTTTCAGGGGTTGTCTTAAAAAAATCCTACAGTATCTTGACACTATCGAGTGTAAAAAGGAGTTTGATTTAAAAGTTTGCATATTATATAATGATATATGATAAAGGGATGTTATAGTAGGGGTTAAAAATGATTGATAAGGTCCTTTTAACAATCAAAAAATATAAAATGATTGATAAGAATGATAAAATTGTACTAGGGGTTTCAGGAGGACCTGATTCTTTATGTATGCTGGATATTTTGTACAATTTGAAGGACATTTTTCACTTAGACTTGTATGTGGTACATGTTAATCACATGATAAGAGGAGAAGAAGCAAAAAGAGATGCACAATTTGTTGAAAAAATGTGTCACAGTCTGAAACTTCCATTTTTTTTATTTGAGAAAGACGTAAGGAAAATAGCCAAAGAAATGAGGTATTCAGAAGAAGAGGCTGGGCGATATGTAAGGTATCAAGTTTTTGATGAAGTGTTAAAAAAAATAAAAGGCAATAAAATAGCAGTAGCCCATAATAAAAATGATGTGGTAGAGACAGTGCTTTTGAATTTAATAAGAGGTTCTGGCATGGCAGGTCTTATTGGAATAAAACCTGTCAATGGCAATATTATAAGGCCTCTCATTGAACTAGAAAGAGAGGAAATAGAAAGATACCTTAAGGAAAGAGGACTACAAGCGGTAATAGATTTTACAAACTACCAAGAGGTATATAAAAGAAATAAAATAAGGCTTAATTTAATCCCTTATATAGATGAGATGTTTGAGGTAAATATTGCAGAAAATATTTATAGAATGGCTACTATACTTTTAGAGGAAAATGATTATTTAGAAAGAGAATCTGAAAGAATTTTTGAGGCAATATGTGAATTTAAAGAAGGAGAAGTTGTAGCAGATATAGAAAAATTAAAATTTCAGCATCTTGCTATTCAAAGGCGCCTAATCAGGTTTATGTATCAGAAATTAAAAGGAGATATTTATGGACTAGAATACATTCATGTAGAGGATGTTTTAAAACTCTTAGATAAACCTACTTCTTCAAAAGTGAATTTACCCTTTGAAATTGAAGCTTTGAAAAGTTATAATAATCTTATAATAAGAAAAACGAAGAAAAAAGAAGATAAAAATTTTTGGGCAAAATTGAACATTCCAGGAGTTACAGAGGTAAGCAGTGTTGGGCAATTTAAGACTAACATTTTATTTGTTAAAGATATAGAAAAGCTGGATATGGGAAAATACATTAAATTTTTTGATTATGACAAAGTAAAAGGAGATGTTATAGTTAGAAATAGGTTGCCAGGAGATGTGTTTTCTCCCCTTAATATGGGAGGAAGCAAAAAGTTAAAAGAATTTTTTATCGATGAAAAAATACCTCGGGAAGAAAGAGATAATATTCCACTAATAGCAATAAATAATGAAATAATGTGGATTGTTGGCTATAGGATGAGCGATAAGTTTAAAGTGGATAAAAATACAAGAAAAATACTTGTAATTGAGTATACTAAAGAATAAAGAGGGAGGTTAAATTTATGGCAAGTTTAATTGAAGATATACAAGAGATTTTGATCACTGAAGATCAGTTGAAAGAAAAAGTAAAAGAACTAGGACAGATGATTACCAAAGACTACCAAGGGAAAGACCTTGTGTTTATTGGGGTGTTAAAAGGAGCAGTTGTATTTATGGCTGATTTGTCTAGATCTATAGATTTGCCGCTGTCAGTGGATTTTATGGCAGTATCTAGCTATGGTTCTTCTACTCGATCCTCTGGGATAGTGAAAATAATCAAAGACCATGATATAAACATAGAAGGTAAAGATGTGCTTATAGTTGAGGATATTATAGATAGCGGTTTGACGCTTTCTTATCTAAGAGAAACTTTATTGGGTAGAAAGCCTAAAAGTTTAAGAATTTGTACTCTTTTAGATAAGCCTGAAAGACGGGAAACAGATGTTAAGGTAGATTATTGTGGATTTAAAATTCCTGATAAATTTGTAGTGGGATATGGTTTGGATTTTAACGAAAAGTACAGGAATCTTCCCTTTATAGGTGTTTTAAAGCCAGAACTTTATAAATGATTTGGTTTTTTAAAGGAGTTATGCTATTATAAATTAAAGTAGTTGGACTTGTTTGAAGGAGGGGCCTTATTTGAACGATAATAATAAAATAATTAGAAGCATGGTGCTGTACTTGCTAATTTTTATAGCGATTTATGCTATGGTTACGTTATCTCTACAAAACACTCCCCAGCAAGCAGATATTGATTATGGACAGCTAATAAGGTATATTGATGCTAATCAAGTAAAAAGTATAACTCTTTCAGGGAATAAAGTTAAAGGGATTTTAAAAAATGGTACAGAGTTTAAAAGCAGTGTTCCCGATGTGACCAACTTTATGTCTTTTGTAAATCCGTATATTTTGGAAGGGAAATTGGACTTTAAAAATGAACCTCAAGTAGGACCGCCTTGGTGGGTTCAGATGCTTCCCTCTCTCTTTTTGGTGGGTGTGCTTATCTTGTTCTGGTATATTTTTATGCAACAGGCACAAGGTGGGGGAGGAAGTAAAGTTATGTCTTTTGGCAAAAGTAGGGCGAGGATGGTTACTGATAAAGAAAAAAGGATCACTTTTAATGACGTAGCCGGTGCAGATGAAGAAAAAGAAGAATTGCAGGAAATTGTTGAGTTTTTAAAATATCCTAAAAAATTTCTTGACCTAGGTGCAAGAATTCCTAAAGGGGTTCTTTTAGTTGGACCTCCCGGTACTGGTAAAACCCTTCTTGCAAAAGCTGTAGCTGGAGAAGCAGGAGTACCGTTTTTTAGCATTAGTGGTTCTGATTTTGTAGAAATGTTTGTTGGTGTTGGGGCTGCGAGGGTAAGAGATTTGTTTGACCAAGCTAAAAAGAATGCACCATGTATTGTATTTATTGATGAAATAGATGCTGTTGGAAGACAGAGGGGTGCAGGTTTAGGTGGTGGTCATGATGAGAGAGAGCAAACCTTAAACCAATTATTAGTTGAGATGGATGGTTTTAGCATAAATGAAGGTATAATTGTCATTGCTGCGACTAATAGGCCTGATATATTGGACCCTGCACTTTTAAGGCCAGGAAGATTTGACAGACATATTACTGTTGGTATTCCTGATATAAAGGGAAGAGAAGAGATTTTAAAGATACACGCGAGAAATAAACCGTTGGCTCCCGATGTATCGCTGCAGGTGTTGGCGAGAAGGACTCCAGGATTTACGGGAGCAGACCTTGAAAATCTTATGAATGAGGCAGCACTTTTAGCTGCGCGAAGAGGACTTAAGCAGATAACTATGGCAGAATTAGAGGAGGCTATAACAAGAGTTATAGCAGGACCCGAAAAAAGAAGTCGGATCATGTCTGAAAAGGACAAAAAATTAGTGGCATACCATGAAGCAGGCCATGCTGTTGTTGCTAAGCTTTTGCCCAATACTCCTCCTGTTCACGAGGTCACTATAATTCCAAGAGGAAGAGCTGGAGGATACACTATGCTTCTTCCCGAAGAAGACAAATATTATATGTCAAAGTCAGAGATGATGGATGAGATAGTTCACCTTTTGGGTGGGCGTGTGGCAGAAAGCTTGGTGCTGAACGATATAAGCACGGGAGCACAAAATGACATTGAAAGAGCTACAAATATTGCGAGAAAAATGATTACAGAGTATGGAATGAGCGAAAAATTAGGCCCTATGACATTTGGTACAAGAAGTGAAGAAGTATTTCTAGGCCGTGATTTAGGAAGGGCAAGAAATTACAGTGAAGAAGTGGCTGCGGAAATAGATAGAGAAATAAAAAGGATAATTGAAGAGGCATATAAGAGAGCTGAAACTTTACTACAAGAGAACATGGATAAACTTCATAGAGTTGCTAAAGCTCTCATGGAAAAAGAAAAGCTTAATGGAGAAGAATTTGAAAAAGTTTTTAATGGAGAGGAAATAGAAGGGGTGCAGTTTGCGTAAATGATAAAAAAATGTATAAGTCGTGAGGCTTATACATTTTTTTATAAAAATTTTAGTTAACAATAAAAAAATTATTGAAAAGAAGAAGGATTTTTTTGTGCATTTGTCTAATATTAATTTAGAAAAAAAATTAAACAAAAGATAAGGGAGAAAAAAGGGGGGATACCATGACATCCCACAAATTTTCTATTACCAATAAAAATTCCTTAGAGTGGATATGCAATCTTTTAGATAATACCCATGATTTTTTTGTTTTAAAAGATTTAAGCGGGAAAATTGTCTATATAAATAAAAGGCTTCTCGAAGTGTTGGGATATACTTCTGAAGATGTAGAGGACTATGATTATTTTTTTTATAATATTTTAAAATACAAGGAAATAGGGCCTTATGAAGATGGGCTTATCATAGAACTTAATGCAAAATACAATGTAAGAATGTCTTTTAGTATAAGATACAATTCTGTGACAAATACTGTAGGAGATAAGATAGCCTATATAGGTTTTGTGAAATTGAGAAATTATTCCAAAAGCCAGTTTGGATTTAATTTATTTGAAACTCCGGCGGATGTTATGGACATTACAGAAGAAGGTGTTATAATAGTTGATAGTAAGTCAAATGTAGTTTATGTGAATAACAAAGCTTGTGAATTGTTCGACATCAAGTATGCAAAATTTATAAATAAAAAATTAATTGACATAATGAAAAAATACAACTCTCATTTTGAAGAAGAAAATTTAACAAAGGGCGAAAAAATTAGTATTTCTACAAAAGGTAATGAGGAAGGACGCGTTCTTTTATTAAAGTATGGGAAATTAAGTACCGACCACTGGAAAGTAATTATTATAAAAAACATAACTGAGGATTTAAAATATAAAAAGTTAATTGAGCAAACAGAAAAGTACACTATTGCGGGGGAATTTGCTGCGACAACTATTCATGAGATAAAGAATTCTTTGACTTCCATAAAAGGTTTTATCCAGCTTTTACAAGTAAAGCATCCAGATAGCTCTACCTATTATGAGACTATTTTGGATGAAGTTGAAAGAATACTAGGGCTAATAAAAAATTATCTTGGGATAGTGAAAAACAATGAAGAAGAGGAAGAGGCTGAAATAGATGTAAATGATGTAATAAATCAGTATCTTCTCATTTTTGAGGCAGAGGCACAAAGGAGGAGAATTAAGATAGAGAAAAGATTTAGGCCTATTCCCCCTTTAAGGGTTAATAAGAATCATCTCAAACAACTTATTTTAAATATTGTTCAAAATTCTCTTCATGCTATTGAAGAGAATGGTAAAATAATATTAGATACAAAATACAATTCTCGCCAAAAGAAAGTAATAATAAGGATAGCAGATAATGGAGGTGGTATAGATAAAAAATATCTTAAACGAATTATAGAACCCCTTTTTACGACTAAGAAAGATGGGACAGGTTTAGGGCTTGCAATTTGCAAAAGTATTGTAGAAATGTACAATGGAGACATTAAAATCTATAGCAAAAAAGGGAAAGGTACATTGGTAAAAATAATTTTAGGTGATAGATAAAAAAGCTGGAGGGGAATAGTGTGAAAACTGATATTGAAATAGCTCAGGAAGCTAAAATGCTTCACATAAGGGATGTGGCTAAAAAATTAGGTATTGATGAAGATTACTTAGAATATTATGGAAAGTATAAAGCAAAAATTTCTCCTGCCTTATGGGAAAAAATAAAAGACAGAAAAGATGGCAAATTAATTTTAGTTACAGCTATAACCCCCACCCCTGCGGGAGAAGGAAAAACTACTCTTACAGTGGGATTGGGTCAAGCTCTTGCCAAGATAGGCAAAAAAGCTATGATTGCTTTGAGAGAGCCTTCATTAGGCCCTTCTATGGGGATAAAAGGAGGAGCAGCTGGAGGGGGATATTCTCAAGTTGTACCAATGGAAGACATAAATTTACATTTTACAGGAGATTTGCACGCAATTACCACTGCCCACAATTTACTGGCGGCTATGATTGACAATCACATTCAACATGGCAATGAACTCAATATAGACATAAGGACTATTACTTGGAAGAGAGCAATGGACATGAACGATAGAGCATTGAGGGAGATAATAGTGGGGCTTGGCGGAAAAGCAAATGGCTATCCAAGACAAGACGGATTTATAATAACTGTAGCTTCAGAGATAATGGCAATTCTCTGCTTATCCCATGATTTAATGGATTTAAAAGAAAGGTTAGGAGATATAATAGTTGCCTATGATAAGGATGGCAATCCTGTAACTGCTAGAGATTTGAAAGCTGATGGGGCTATGACAGTGTTGTTGAAAGATGCTATAAAGCCCAATTTAGTGCAGACAATTGAAAACGTTCCAGCATTTGTGCACGGTGGACCTTTTGCAAATATTGCTCATGGATGCAATAGTTTGATTGCTACTAAATATGGTTTAAAATTGGCAGATTATCTGGTCACAGAGGCAGGATTTGGCGCAGATTTAGGTGCTGAAAAATTCTTTGACATAAAGTCAAGGTTTGGTGGATTGACACCTAATGCTGCTGTCATAGTTGCAACTGTAAGAGCCTTGAAGATGCATGGAGGAGTTAAAAAGGAAGACTTACAAAAAGAAGATGTAGAAGCAGTAAAAAGAGGAATAGAAAATCTTGAAAAACAAGTTGAAAATGTGAGGAAATTTGGGGTACCAGTAGTTGTAGCTCTTAATAAATTTGTGTTTGATACTGAAAGAGAAATTGAAGAAGTGAAAAAGGCTTGTGAGAGAATAGGAGTAGCCATGGCTGTAGCTGAAGTTTGGGAAAAAGGTGGAGAGGGCGGTATAGACTTAGCTGGAAAAGTTGTGAAAGCCTGTGAGACACCTTCAAACTTTAGAGTCCTATACGATGAAAAACTCTCAATCAAAGAGAAGTTACATATAATTGCGACAGAAATATATGGAGCTGATGGAGTAGAATATACTGCTTCTGCTTTAAAAGATATAGCAAACATTGAAAAACTTGGCTTTGACAAGATGCCAATAGTTGTGGCAAAAACCCAATATTCCCTTTCAGATGATCCAAAACTTTTAGGTCGTCCGAGAGGATTTAAGATAACTGTAAGAGAACTTAGAGTTTCAAAAGGTGCAGGATTTATTGTAGCTCTTACGGGAGATATCATGACAATGCCAGGGCTTCCAAAGCATCCTGCAGCAGAAAATATAGATATTGATGAGAACGGAAAAATAAGAGGGCTATTCTGAGGGAGAGTAGATGAAAAAAGAAATATTAGATATACAAAATTTGTCACAAGCTAGAAAGGAACTTAGTCAGATAAAAGCTGAAGAAATTTCTGTAGACATTATGGCGCCAAAAGCAGTGTTTAGGGTTGTTAAACTTTTTGATGTACATCCAGCGGCTGCTAATATTATAAAGCAAGAGATGTTAGCCGTAGGAGGAGAAGCAGCTGTAGCAAGAGGATGTGTGAATATGAGTGTAGAAAGTTCTGATATCATTATAATGGGGACACTAAAACAGTACAGGAGGCTTTTGTCAAAGCTTAAAATGCAAAAAGGTTACTTTGGGCTCAATGAAGTTGTGGAAGAATTAAAAAGTATCATGGAAGAAATGTCTAGATAGCGGCAAAGAGTTTTTCTCTTTAGCCGTTTTTCTTTTGAAAAAACAATTTTTTATGAAAAGGTAAACGATTGTTAAAAATTTGTGCTATAATGTAGAAGGGGAAAATTAAAGGAGGGTGTTCTATGTTTTACAAGCAAAAATTAGAGGAAATAAAAAATAAAAAAGAGGAATGGGAAGTCAATCAGAGGCAAAAAGTAGTGTCTAAATTTCCTGAGAGGAAAAAAGAATTTAAAACCTCATCAGGGATAGAAATTAAAGAAATTTATACTCCAGAAGATGTAGGTGATATTGATTATCTAGAAAAAATAGGTTTTCCCGGGGAGTATCCTTATACGAGAGGCGTACAGCCTACTATGTATAGAGGCAAATTTTGGACTATGAGACAGTACGCTGGATATGGGACTGCAGAGGAGTCTAATAAAAGATTTAAATATCTTTTGTCTCAAGGACAGACTGGTTTAAGTGTAGCATTTGACCTACCTACCCAGATAGGTTATGACTCAGACCATCCTATGGCTGAAGGAGAAGTTGGCAAAGTCGGAGTAGCAGTAGATTCCCTTTATGACATGGAAATTCTCTTTGACGGTATACCTCTTGACAAAGTCAGCACATCTATGACGATTAATGCACCTGCTGCAATACTTCTTGCGATGTACATTGCAGTTGCAGAAAAGCAGGGTGTATCTCCAGATAAGCTAAATGGGACTATTCAAAATGATATTTTAAAAGAATATGTAGCTCGTGGAACTTATATTTTTCCAACAGGTCCTTCTATGAGGCTTATTACTAACATTTTTGAGTATTGTTCCAAGTATGTTCCTAAGTGGAATACTATAAGCATAAGCGGTTATCACATAAGAGAAGCAGGGGCAACAGCAGTACAGGAAGTGGCTTTCACTTTGGCAAATGGGATAGCTTATGTAGAGGCAGCCATAAAAGCAGGTCTTGATGTAGATGAGTTTGCTCCAAGATTGTCCTTTTTCTTCAATGCCCACAACGACCTTTTCGAAGAAGTTGCTAAATTTAGGGCAGCAAGAAGAATGTGGGCAAAGATAATGAAAGAAAGATTTAATGCTAAAGATCCACGTTCCATGATGATGAGATTCCATACTCAGACAGCCGGTTCCACTCTTACTGCCCAACAGCCTGACAACAACATTGTAAGAGTGACTATTCAGGCTTTGGCTGCGGTTTTAGGAGGAACTCAATCGCTGCACACAAACAGCAGAGATGAAGCGCTTGCTCTTCCTACAGAGGACTCTGTGAGGATTGCCTTGAGAACTCAGCAGATTATTGCATATGAAAGCGGTGTATGTGAAACACCAGACCCATTGGCAGGAAGTTATTACGTTGAGAAATTAACAGACGAAATAGAAAAGAGAGCTTTTGAATACATAAAGAAAATTGACGAATTAGGAGGAGCGGTAAGAGCAATAGATTTAGGATATATACAAAAAGAAATACAAGAAAGTGCTTATAGATACCAGAAAGAAATAGAATCAGAAGAAAGAATAATAGTTGGACTTAACAAATTCCAAATTGAAGAACAGCCACCTAAGAATTTATTAAAAGTAGACACAGCAGTAGAAGTGTTGCAAAAGGAGAAAATAGCTAAAATAAAAGAAATGAGAAACAATGCCAGTGTAAAAAAGGCTTTAGAGGCTTTGAAAAAAGCTGCAGAAGGAGACGATAACTTGATGCCTTGGATACTGGATGCAGTAAGAGAATATGCTACATTAGGCAAAATCACAGATGTGTTGCGCTCTGTTTTTGGAGAATACCAGCAGCAGATAATACTGTAAAGGAGGATATATATGGAAAGGCCTATAAGAGTACTAGTAGCAAAACCGGGATTGGATGGTCATGACAGAGGAGCAAAAGTAATTGCACGAGCATTAAGAGAAGCAGGAATGGAAGTGATATACACAGGGCTTAGGCAAACTCCTGAGCAAATTGTAGAAGCTGCCATACAAGAGGATGTAGATGTCGTAGCTTTAAGTATTTTATCAGGAGCCCATAATACTCTATTCCCCAAGATAACAAAGTTACTAAAAGAAAGAGGTGTAGATGATGTACTGGTAATAGGAGGAGGAGTCATACCGGAAGAAGATATACCTTTTTTGAAAGAGCATGGAATAGCAGAAATTTTTACACCCGGCACTCCTACTTCAGCAGTCATTGAATATATAAAACAGCATGTGAAGAGGGCAGTAGAAAAATGAACAATTTAGAAGAACTTTTAGTAAGAGGGGATAAAAGGGCTATTGCCAGAGCTATAACCTATGCAGAAAATTATGAGGAAAAAGCAAAAGAGATAATAAAAAAGCTCTACAAAAGGTCTGGTAGTGCCTATATTATAGGTATTACTGGACCCCCGGGTGTAGGTAAAAGTACTCTGACAGATAAACTCGTAAAAAATCTAATTGAAAAAGGGAATAAAATAGGAGTAATAGCAATAGATCCTACGAGTCCTTTTACAGGTGGTTCAATATTGGGAGACAGGATAAGAATGCAAGACTTATCCTTACATCCTAATGTCTACATAAGGAGTATGGGGACAAGAGGACATTTAGGCGGACTTTCAAAAGGAACATATATGGCAACGAGAATTTTAGATATAGCCGGAATGGACTATGTTTTCATAGAGACAGTAGGAGTGGGTCAGTCAGAAATTGACATAGTAAAAATTGCCGATACAGTGGTGATGGTTTTAGCACCAGGACTAGGAGATGATGTGCAAGCTATAAAAGCAGGAATTATGGAGATAGGAGAGATTTTTGTTGTAAATAAAAGTGACAGAGAAGGATCAGACAAAACGGTTGTGGAGCTTAACATGATGCTGGATTTAGATGATACAAAAGACTGGAGGCCTCCTGTTGTAAAGACAATAGCCTACGAAAATAAAGGAATAAATGAGCTTATAGATAAAATTTTTGCTCATAGAGAGTATTTGATTGCGAGCGGAAATTTAGAAAAGAAAAGGAATCAGAGATTAAGGATGGAGATAATTGAAACTGTGAAAAATAAATTGATGAACAATGTCTTTGAGAAAATCCAGCAAAAGGATTTTGATTTTAAATTGCAAGAAGTGATAGACAAAAAAATAGACCCTTACACTTTTGCTGATGAGCTATACAGGGATATTTTTAATAAAAATTTGTGAGGAGGTAGTTAAAGTGATAAAAAAAATTGACCATATAGGTATTGCGGTTAAAAGTATTGAAGAAGCAGCAAAGTTTTATAAAGAGGTGTTGGGTCTTGGGATAACCGGGATAGAAGAAGTAGAAGAGCAGAAAGTAAGGACGGCTTTTATTCCAGTGGGAGACAGTGAGATAGAGCTTTTGGAATCAACTTCAGAAGATGGGCCAATAGCAAAGTTTATAGAAAAAAAGGGAGAGGGTATACAGCATATAGCTCTTCAAGTAGATGACATTGAAAAGACTCTAGAGGAATTAAAGCAGAAGGGAATTAAACTTATAGATGAACTGCCAAGATATGGAGCTGGGGGAGCCAAGATTGCCTTTGCACATCCCAAAAGCACAAATGGAGTTCTTCTAGAGTTCTGTCAGAGGGATTAGTGTGTGAAAATGTCATCTCCTTGTAAAGTTTAAACGCGAACAAAGGTTTAAATTTGTTGAGCTTTTGTAAAGTATATGATATATTTTATAGTAGGTACTAATAATAACTGCTACTATTAAGTGCAGTAAGTCTATAAGGAGGAAATTGTATGAGTGTTCGCGATATGTTAGAAGAACTTAAAAGAAGAAAAGAAAAAGTTTTAGAAGGTGGAGGAGAAAAAAGAATAGCTGCACAGCACGAGAAAGGGAAATTGACTGCGCGAGAGAGAATACATAAGCTTCTTGATAAGGACAGTTTTGTAGAGATAGACCCTTTTGTGGAGCATCGCTGTTATGACTTTGGGATGGAAATGCAAAAATACCCAGGAGAAGGGGTAGTTACAGGTTACGGTACAATAGATGGCAGGTTGGTATACGTGTATGCTCAGGATTTTACGGTGTTGGGAGGTTCGTTGGGAGAATACCATGCAAAAAAAATAACTAAAGTTATGGACATGGCGATGAAAATGGGTTCACCTATAATAGGTCTTAATGACTCAGGAGGTGCTCGCATACAAGAGGGAGTAGATGCTCTTTCAGGTTATGGAAACATATTTTACAGAAATACTTTAGCCTCCGGCGTTATACCTCAAATTTCAGTGATAATGGGTCCAAGTGCGGGAGGGGCCGTCTATTCACCGGCATTGACAGATTTTATTTTTATGGTGGATAAAACCAGCCAGATGTTTATAACAGG
>DULG01000087.1 GCA_012840485.1 Clostridia bacterium
TTACCAGCAGTTCTATTCCTAAACATGAACACATTATGGAACTTGTCAAGAGTGGTATTCCTATTGTCATAATGGATAGACGTGTTGATTCTGAAGACATTTACGGAGTTTTTCTTGATAACTATGAGGGTGGTTATATTGCGACAAAACATCTCATAGATTTAGGACATAAAAAAATTGCATGTATAACGGGACCACTTAATATTAGTAATGCAAAAGAAAGATTGGAAGGATATAAAAGAGCACTATTAGATAATGGTATTGAGATAGATGAGATGCTTATATTTGAAGGAGATTATAAAATAAATAGTGGAATAATTGGAACTGAAACATTGTTAGATACAGATAAAGATATTACAGCTATTTTTGCTTGTAATGATTTAATGGCATATGGTGCATATAAAACTATACGTTCATATGGGTACAAGATACCGGATGATATTTCAATAGTAGGGTTTGATGATATACAGCTATCTCAAATTTTAGAACCACAGTTAACTACTATAAAGCAACCTGCATATGATATGGGTTTAACTGCAGCTAGGATGTTGATAAAACTAATTGAAAAAGAAGGTGCAGAGGAAAAAACTTTTATTTTTGAACCACAATTAATAATAAGGCAAAGTACAAAAAGCATTTAATATTAAAGTTTTTAATTTTATCTTTAATATGTTAAATTTCAGGTTGATAATGAAGAAAATATAAATACAAATCCATAATAATAAACTTTAAAAATCAAACAGTTATTTTACCTTTAAGATTTGTTATATAGGGAGGTAAAAAAACAAGATGAAAATAGAAGAAAATGGAGTTACAGCAACTATTTTTACCGAGTTGCGAAAAAATGGTCCATTTGTATACTATAAAGAAAATGATATTAATATTGCTTTGACAAATACTTTATATAATGTTGTAATTTATGATGATTTTAGTCAACCTATTGGGATGGCACGTATCGTAGGAGATAATAGAATTGCATTCTTTATTAAAGATTTTGTTGTAATTCCTGAAAAACAAAGGCAAGGTATTGGAACATTAATAATGCATTATTTATTTAATTATATTTCCAAACATGCTTGTGAAAATGCTTATATTGGTTTAATGAGTACCCCGGGTAAAGAGGGTTTTTATGAAAAATTTGGGTTTATCCGACGTCCTAATGAACAGTATGGTGCGGGAATGGTTTTATATTGGAATAAAGCAAATATCTTCTAGGAGGGATAAAAATGGTAAAAAGAAAACCTATTATAATTGATACCGATCCAGGGATTGATGATGCGGTTGCAATTGCAATTGCTCTCTTTAGTGAGGAACTTGATGTTAGGTTAATTACAACTGTTTCTGGTAATGTGGATGTAGATAAAACAACTAATAATGCTTTAAAATTGCTTAAGTTTTTTAATAAAAAAATTCCTGTAGCTAAAGGAGCAAATGCTCCATTAATCAGAGAAGCAACAAACGCTTCTAATGTCCATGGTGAAAGTGGTATGGATGGCTATGATTTTGAAGAAGGAGATATGTCTAATCTTTTAAAAGAGAATGCAGTTAATGCTATGTACCACACCATAATGACCAGTGATGAACCACTTACTTTAGTTCCAATTGGACCTTTAACAAATATTGCATTACTATTGAAAGTTTATCCTGAAGTAAAATCAAATATTGAGCAAATAGTCTTAATGGGTGGTTCCACGAGCAGGGGTAATAAAGGTGTGTTATCAGAATTCAATATTCATTTTGATCCCGAAGCAGCAAAAATAGTATTTTCAGCTGGATTACCAATTGTTATGGTAGGACTCGATGTTGGGTCTAAAGCGTTAGTATATCCAGAAGATAGTGATAAAATTAGAGGATTTAATCGTACTGGGGAAATGATTTATTCGCTTTTCCAACATTATCGTGGTATTGGCTTAAAAAAAGGGTTAAAAATGTATGATAGTTGTGCCATTGGTTATCTATTAAAGCCAGAGATGTTTACTGTTGTTGATTCCTATGTTGATGTTGAATTAACAGGAACTTTAACATCAGGAGCGACAATTGTCGATTTAAAAGGTTATCTAAAAAAACCTGCGAATGCTAAGGTTTGTATAGATATTGATGAGGAAATGTTTAGAAAGTGGTTTATGGAGGCGCTTCAAAAATGTAATTAGTAATTAAAAAGCAAATTATTAGTTTTTTTAAATTAATTTAAAAGGGTTTTCATAGAATTCCCTCTGCTTTGAGATATATTAATTGAAAAGAAAAATAAACAGGGGAATTCTTTGAAAATATATATTAGAGTCATTAAAAAACAAATATTTAAGGATTTAAGAATAAAAAAATAGGAGGTTGATTAATTTTATGGAAACATTTTTAATGTACTTTTTTGGAGTAGTAGCTTTTGGCCTTGTTATTTACCTGTTAATTAAAAAGGCTGACATTAAAACTACTTTATTCGGAGTTGGTATTCTTCTACTTTATGTAGCTATTCTTATGGGTAACCAGGTAACAAAAACTGGGTATCCAATTTTAGCTCCCTTACAAGTAGTAGTTGATGCTTTTAAATCGATTCTTCCAAAAGCAGGATTAATAATATTAATTTTAGGTGGCTATACACGATATATGAATGTCATTGGTGCTAATGAGGTTACAGTTTATACTCTTACAAAACCGTTGAAAGGAATAACATCTCCATGGGTTTTAGTACCATTTGTATTTTTGATAGGAAATTTTTTATCATTAGTTATTCCTAGTGCATCTAATTTAGCAATAATTTTGCTTGCAACCTTATATCCTGTATTAAAAAGAGCTGGGATGTCTACTCTTACAGCAGCAGGAGTTATTGCTACTACAGCTACAATAATGCCTACTCCTTTAGGTGCTGACAATGTTGCAATTGCAGAAGAACTTGCAAAGCATGCAGAATTTGCTGGGTTAACGACTACAAAATATGTATATGGTTATCATGCACCAGTTTCTATACCAACTTTGTTGTTAATGGCTGTTGTTCATTATTTTTGGCAAAAGTATATGGATCAACGACAAGTGAAAAAAGGTATATCGGTCATTGAAAATGATATTGATACATCTAAAGCTGTAAATATTGAAGGTGGTACACTTTATAAAGTCGTTTATACAATTTTGCCCTTATTACCAATAATTTTGTTATTATTATTCTATTTACTTGGGGCTATAGGAGGTCCTTCTATTGATTTATCTGTTGAATTAGCTGTATTAATTAGTTTTGCAATTGCTATTTTTTCTGAATTGTTTAGAAAACGTGATGGGAAAAAGGTTATGAAAGATATTGAAACTTTTTTTGATGGGATGGCCAGTATGTTTGGTGTTGTTGCTTTACTAACGGCTGCAACGGTTTTTGTTAATGGCTTGCAAGCTATTGGGTTAATAAAAGGTTTAGAATCTATAATGCAAAATACTAGTGCACCTGGATTTGTGTTACCTCTTATTTTAGTGCTATTAACAGGATTAGTTGTTATTTTAAGCGGCAGTGGTACAGCTTTATTTTATGCAATGGTTCCTTTAATGTATAATTTAGCAAGTGTTGCAGGAATAAGTCCATTTGCGGTAAGTATTCCAATGGGACTTGCAGGCAATTTATTGCGAGCAGTTTCCCCAGTATCTGCTGTTGTTGTAATAGTAGCTGGAGCTACAAATCAGAATCCAATAGAAATTGTAAAACGAACATCTGTACCAATGATTGCGGGGGTAATATTTATGTTTATTTTATCCATGATTATGTTTTTATAAAATTTGTTGATAATAGTATAAGGAATGTATACACGCAGACATTATAAAATGACTGCGTGTATACTATTGTAAAATATTTTTGCTTATTATATTTTTTCAAGGTGATTTTTACATTACTAACTAGAAAATGGATAATTAATATTTAAGTTTTGATAAATACGTATTTTTAAATAAAAAAGTTTGATATTATTTTACTAATTTATTATGATATTATTATAATGAAGTGTTATTTACTCAAGAAATAAAAAAGTTTTAAAAGCAATTTAAAAGGTTAATTTAAATTAATAAATTTTAAAATCAATGTTCTTATTTACATTTATTTTGAGAATTTCAAAAATCATATTTTGTATTGATACTTACAATTATATGAGGTGATTGGCTTGAAAATAGCAGTAATAGGTAGCATTAATAGAGATTATACCGCACAGGTTAAAAAATTACCAGAAAAAGGCGAAACAGTGATTGCATCAAATTACAACATTTCTCTTGGAGGTAAAGGAGCAAATCAAGCTGTGGCAGCAAAAAGACTTGGAGCAGATGTGTATATGATAGGTGCTGTAGGCAATTTTGATAATGGAGAGGATATAGTAAAAAAATTAAAAGAAGAAGGAATTGATATTTCGGGGATATTGTATACTGATGAAGTTACAGGTAATGCTATGATAACAATTGATGAATCAGGTTTTAATACAATAGTCGTATATCCTGGTGCTAATTCCAAATTAGACTCTTTCTGGATTGAAAGACATAGTAAAATTATTGAAGAGGCGGACTTTGTGATTTTACAGTTAGAAATTCCTTTAGAAACTGTCGAAACAGCTGTTAAGCTTTCAAAAAAGTACAATGTAAAAGTCATTTTAAATCCAGCTCCAGCTTGTCAGTTGCCTGACGATTTGTACAGATATATAGATATAATTACTCCTAATGAAGTAGAGCTGGCGCATTTAACAGGTACAACAGACGTAAAAAAAGGCGCAATGAAACTAGTTGAAAAGGGAGTTAAAAAAGTTATAGTCACACTTGGAGAAAAAGGGAGTTACTATACAGATGGTTATGAAGAGATATTTTCAGAAGCTATATCTGTCAATAGTATAGACAGTACGGCGGCTGGTGATTCTTTTAATGCAGCACTTGCTGTAGCATTAGGAGAGGATATGGATATTAAATCTACTCTTAGGTT
This sequence comes from Clostridia bacterium, assembly GCA_012840485.1. GTDB lineage: Bacteria > Bacillota > Thermoanaerobacteria > Thermoanaerobacterales > Thermoanaerobacteraceae > Thermoanaerobacter. The sequence continues at coordinate 4,928 of DULG01000087.1, forward strand.
TGCTAATATTGTAGGTGCACTAACTACTACAAAGATAGGTGCACAAGATTCTTTACCTTATAGAGAAGAAGTAGAAAAATTGCGAATTAAGCTAGGAGAATAATTATTTTTTGTAACAAAACTTGTAGGCTTAATATTAAATGGTAATTAATAATAACAAAAACGAAACAAATTAAAAAGTAGGCTTGGCAGTTACCTTTAGAAAAGAGTGGATAATTTAGCCACTCTTTTTATTTGTAGGTATTTTGGGGCAATAGTTAAAAAACAAGAATGGCATAAAATTTATGAAGTAAAACTACATATTTTTTTTAAAAAAAAGAAGGAATTTTACAACTTGTGTCGAATATATATAATAGCAGAAAACAAAATGAAAAAGAGGATGCGAAATATGAATGATATTTTAACAGCGATTAGAGAAGCTCACCCAACTTTCAAACCTTCTGAAGCAAAAATTGCAAAGTATGTTTTGGAGAACGCTCATCTTGTCTCAGAATTGTCTATTAATGAACTTGCCAATGCCTGTGATACAAGTGAAGCGAGTGTTATAAGGTTTTGTAGGACTATTGGGCTGAAAGGGTTTCAAGAATTAAAAATCAAAGTCGCTGTATCTTTATCAAAACAAACAAAGAAATTAGATGGCGGTATTAGCGATGAAGACGATGTAACCGATGTCATCCAAAAGATTGCTAATTTCAATAAACAAGCTATTGATAACACTATTTCTTTGTTGAATATTGATAGTGTAATGAGAGCGGTAGAAGCATTGGCTAATGCCAGTAAAATTGATTTTTATGGTGTTGCTGCTTCAGGAATGGTGGCATACGATGCGATGTTGAAATTTTCAAGGATAAATATACCTTGTACTGCTTATCAGGATACTCATCTTCAATTAACCTCTGCAGTAAATCTAAAGAAAGGAGATGTTGCCTTTGGAATATCTTACTCGGGCGCGACAAAAGAAATAGTGGAAGCTATCCAGGTAGCTAAAGAAGCTGGTGCTACTACTATAAGTTTGACAAAATATGGTCAATCTCCTTTGGTAAAAACAGCCGACATAAATCTCTTTGTTTCTTCTGAGGAAGCTATGTTTAGATCAGGAGCCATGGCTTCAAGAATAGCGCAGCTTACTGTTATTGACATACTTTTTATTCTGGTGGCAAGGAAGAAATACAATGAGGTTGTCAAATATCTTGAAAACACCAGTGAAATATTGTCTATGCGCAAAATATATAAGTAATTCAAAGAAATAGTTCGAAGAAAGGATTGGGTTTCATGGTATTGGAAGAATTAATAACTGAAGGAAGAAATCCTGATACGATGGATATAGATAGATTAAGTACAATTGATATGTTGAAAAAAATTAACAACGAAGACAAAAAAGTTGCTTTTGCTGTAGAAAAAGTTATTCCTTCCATTGCTGAAGCAATTGATAAAATTGTAGAAAAGATGAAAAAAGGTGGCCGTCTCATTTACATAGGGGCTGGGACCAGTGGTAGGATAGGTATTTTGGATGCTTCAGAATGCCCTCCTACATTTGGAGTAGATCCTGGACTTGTAGTTGGGATAATAGCTGGAGGCGATAGGGCTATCAGAAATGCTATAGAAAGTGCAGAAGATGATATGAAGGCAGGAAGGCAAGATCTTATTAATATTAATTTAACATCTAATGACAGTGTTGTTGGCATTACTGCTAGTGGAAGAACCCCTTATGTAATTGGTGGGTTACAGTATGCAAAAGAAATAGGAGCTCTTACAGTAGGGCTATTTTGTAACAAAAACGAAAGCATTTCAAATATAGTTGATGTAATGATTACTCCAGTGGTGGGGCCAGAAGTCATAATGGGTTCTACACGTATGAAAGCAGGAACAGCGCAGAAGTTAGTATTAAATATGATATCTACTGGTGCAATGATAAAATTGGGAAAAGTATATAGCAATTTAATGGTAGACCTGCAACCTAATAATGAAAAATTGATAGAAAGAGCACGACGAATGGTGAAATTAGCTACAGGTGCAAATGAAGAATTAATTGAAAAAACTCTTCAAGAGACTAATTATAATGTGAAATTGGCAATTTTAATGATTGTAGCGGATGTTAATAAAGAGGAGGCAAAAAAACTTCTCAGTTTAGCAGATGGATATATTGCTGAAGCTATAAAGTTGAAGGATAAAGTCTTATGAATGAAAGCATAAGGGAAGGAATGAAAATTTATGACTTTTAATTCTAAGGGATTAGAGGAAGCTTTTAACCTAGTTGACAAGGGAATAAAGGAAGGGGTTTTTCCTTGTGCCGCAGTGGCTGTTGGCAGCAAAGAAGGGGTTTTAAAGGTTGATATCAAGGGGAATAAAAGAATTTATCCTTATGTAGAAAAACTTAATAGAACTTCATTGTTTGACCTAGCCTCTTTAACGAAAGTTGTTGCCACTACTATGTTATTGATGCGCATGATAGAAAAGGGACTTATATCTGTATATGATAGAGTAACTGAATATTTACCTTCTTTTGATAAAGATGGGAAAGATAAAATTACTGTTTTCCAACTCATTACTCATACTTCAGGCTTGCCAGCATTCTTTCCGTTTTATGAAAAATGTAAAGGCTATGAGGATGCTATTAATTATATATGTGAAGAAATAAATATAAGAGAGGTAAGAGAAGTAGAATACAGCGATTTAAACTTTATTTTGCTTGGGAAAATTCTTGAAACGATTGGAGAAGAAAGGCTTGATAAGTTATGCCAAAAAGAAGTGTTTGAGCCACTTGGAATGAAAGAAACCTTGTTTAACCCCAAAAAAGAAGATGTTGCTCCAACGGAAAAAGACAAAGATACAGGAGAGATAATATGCGGTGTATGCCATGATGAAAATGCTAGATTTTTCGGAGGTATTTCCGGTCATGCGGGGCTGTTTTCTACTATAGATGACCTTGTAAAATTTGCTGATATGCTTGTCAATTATGGGAAGATAGAAGATGAAATATTTTTGTCCTATCCTCTGTTTAAACGCATGATAACAAATTACACAGAAAATTTGGGAGAAAGCAGAGGGTGGGGCTGGGCAATAAAAGGTAACACTTCGGCAGGAGGAGACTTGTTTACGGAAAGAGCCTTTGGGCATACAGGATTTACAGGTACCTCTCTTTGGGTTGACCCTGAATATGGAATTTATGTAATATTATTGACTAACAGAGTGCATCCAACTAGAGAAAATGTTAAGATAATTAGATTTCGCCGCTTGTTTCATAATGCTGTGTTGGCAGCTTTGAATTGGGGGAATTATTAATGGTTAAATGCGGTATTGATGTTATAGAAAAACATGGAAAGATATTTAAAAATAAAAGAATTGGTCTAATTACAGCGCCTTCTGGAGTAACTAAAGATTTAAAATCGACTATTGACGTATTATACGAAAATTTTAATCTTACTGCTTTGTATTCGCCTGAACATGGAGTAAGAGGTGAATTTCAAGCAGGGGAAAAAGTAAAAGAGTATGTAGATGAAAGGACGGGAATTAAGGTTTATAGCTTATACGGGGAAACTAAAAAACCGACTCCACAAATGCTTGAAAATATAGATGTTATGGTTATTGATGTTCAGGATGTTGGATCAAGATATTACACTTATTTATACACTATGGCTTATGCTATGGAAGCTTGTAGAGAAAACGGGAAAGAATTTGTGGTATTAGACAGGCCTAATCCTGTTGGCGGTGTAAAAGTAGAAGGCAATATGTTAGATACCAATTTTCGATCTTTTGTGGGGTGGTATCCTATCATCCAACGCTATGGACTTACAATAGGTGAATTGGCACAACTTTTTAACACAGAATTTGGTATCAATTGTCAGCTACATATAATAAAGCTTGAAGGCTGGCAAAGGAATATGTATTATGACGAAACAGGGCTTTTATGGATCAACCCTTCACCAAATATTTCTTCTCTTGACGCTGCTATTTTATATAGTGGTACTTGCCTTTTTGAAGGCACAAACATCTCGGAAGGGAGAGGAACTACAAAACCTTTTGAAGTTATTGGAGCACCTTGGCTTGATCCTTATAAGCTTGCAGATGCAATGAATGAAAAAGGGCTTAAGGGAGTTATATTTAGACCAGTTTACTTTATTCCTTCTTTTTCAAAACATAAAAATGAGATATGTAAAGGTGTTCAAATTCACATAAAAGATAAAAAATCTGTTGATGCTGTAGAGGTTGGTATTAGACTTTTATATGAAATAATCAAAATTAGTGGTGAAAATTTTGAATGGTTGCCTCCTTTCGGAAATAGCAAAAACTATTTTATAGATTATCTTGCCGGAACAGATGAACTAAGGCTTATGAAATATGAAGAAGATGAACTTATTGAAAAATGGAGAAAGGATAGCAAAAAGTTTGAAACGATAAAGCAGAAATACCATCTTTATCAATGAAGAAAGGATTGAAAGTTATGAGAATTGATGAGATGACTTTAGAAGAAAAGATAGGTCAGATGCTAATGGTTGGTTTCCCTTCTCCTACTTATGATGACCATATTAAAGAATTAGTTAGGGAATATAAAATTGGCAATATTATACTATTTTCTCGAAATGTCAAGGATGGAAAGCAACTTAAAAATTTGTGCAATGATATTCAGAAAGATGTAATCAAAAACACACGCATTCCTGCTCTTATTTCAATTGACCAAGAAGGCGGAATGGTAACAAGAATTTATAAAGATGCCACTTATTTACCAGGCAATATGGCTATAGCAGCAACAGACAATCCTGAAAATGCGTATAAAATAGGAGAATTAGCAGGGAAAGAGCTCAGGGCATTGGGTATAAACATTAATTTTGCACCAGTACTTGATGTTAATAATAATCCTTCTAATCCTGTAATAGGGGTTAGGTCTTATGGAGAAAATCTCGAAAAAGTAGCTGAGTTTGGAGTTAACTATATAAAAGGATTGCAAAAAGAAGGAGTTATAGCTACAGCAAAGCATTTTCCGGGTCATGGGGATACCTCTGTGGATTCTCATCTGGATTTACCTTTAGTGGAGCATGAGAAAGAAAGGCTTTATAAAGTAGAGTTATATCCATTTAAAAAAGCAGTAGAAAATGGCGTAGATGCAATAATGACAGCCCACATTCTTTTTACGGCTTTTGAAGATAATAAATTACCTGCTACTTTATCATATAATATTCTCACCAATATTTTAAGGAAGGAGTTTAGATTTAAGGGGATAATCATAACAGACTGCATGGAAATGAATGCAATTGCGAAATATTTTGGTACCGCTAAAGCAGCTTCAATAGCAGTGAAGGCTGGAGCTGATATAGTTTTAGTTTCACACACAAAGAAATTGCAGATAGAAGCTTTTAATGAAATAAAAGAAGCAGTTTTGCGTGGAGAAATACCAATTGAAAGAATAAATGAGTCTGTTGAAAGAATAATTAAGTTAAAGGAAAAATACAAGCTCTTCGAAAACCCATATCCAGATGAAAATAAAATTAAGATTCTAGTAGGAAACGCAGAACATAAGGAGATTGCAAAAAGTATAAGTTTAAACAGCATTACTGTTGTTAAAGATGAAAATAAGCTTTTACCAATAAAAACCCAGAAAGTATTAGCCATTTCTCCTGAAACAGTGCCAATTTCAGGTGTTGACGATGCATTGATGGAAAAGCTCTCTTTTGCAAAAGAATTTGTAAAAAGGTTTGGAGGAGTAGAAAAGACTATTCTCGTAAATCCTGATGAAAATCTTATAACCCTCTTAATAGAAGAAGCAAAAGACAAAGAAATTGTTGTAATAGGCACTTACAATGCTAGTTTAAATGAGGGGCAAGTAAGACTTGTAAGGTCATTATTAGAGGTTAATAGAAATATTATCGTTGTTGCCTTAAGAAACCCTTATGATTTACTAAAGTTTAAAGAAGTTCCTACATATCTTTGCACTTATGAATACACTCCACTTGCTATAGAAAGTGTTTTGGAGATTTTAAGTGGAAATTATGTGCCACAGGGTAGGCTACCTGTTTCCCTGTGAGAGGATGAAGGTCATATGAAATATGTCATTGGAATTGATGGTGGCGGCACAAAAAGTGTAATTTCTATAGCAGACCTGCAAGGTAACATTATTGTTACTGAACAGGGAGGCCCTACAAACATCAGGTCTGAAGGAGAGTCTCAAGTATACAATACTTTGAGGTATTTAATTGAAAGTACAGTAAAAAAAGCTAATTTGAAGATAGAGAAATGCGAAGCTATTTGTATTGGCACAGCAGGAGCAGGAAGAGAAGAAGAACAAAGGATCATAAAACAATATATACAAGCTATGGGAATAAAGAGAAATATTATAATAACCAATGATGCAGAAATAGTTATAGCTGAAGTAACAAAGGGGAAAGCAGGCATAGCTGTAATTGCAGGCACAGGCTCGATTGCATATGGAATAGGTAAAAATGGAGAAAAAGTGAGGATTGGTGGCTGGGGTCATATTGTCGGGGATGAAGGAAGTGCATACTACATCGGTATTGAAGCAATCAAAGCTGCTTTGAGGTGTTACGATGGGAGAGAATCTTACACGGAATTACTGCCGATGACAATGAAAGAAATTAATATAAAAAATCCGGAAGAGTTTGTAAAGTTTGTATATAGAAAAGATATCATAAAAAGTGAAATTGCTTCACTGGCTAAAGTAGTTGATGAAGCATATAAAAAGGGAGACAAAAAGGCTAAGGAAATTCTTTTAAAGGCAGCGGAAGAACTTTTCGTTCTCGCAAAAACAGCGATAAAAGGCATAAGAGCTGAAAAAGACAGTATAACAGTTGTTGCAAGTGGCAGTGTTTTTATAAATAACGTATTTGTCTATGAAGAATTTGTTAAATTACTTACCAAGAAATATCCAAAGGCAACTATCGAAAAGTTAAAAGGTGATGCTTCAAGAGGGGCTGTAGCAATAGCTTTAAAGTCTATTAGATAAATTATACAATATAGGGAAGGGTAAAAGAGATGGATAGACTCTTTAAGATTTATCATAAAGAAGAAAGATTAGTAATAGGTTTGATGTCAGGTACTTCTGCTGATGGAATTGATGCTGCTCTTGTAAAAATTGATGGGAAGGGAATACAGACAAAAGTTGAACTTTTGGAATTTGAGAATCTCTCCTACAGAAAAGAGGTCAGAAATAAAATATTTGAACTTTTTGACCCTCAAACGAGTACCGTAGAAAAGATTTGCCATATGAATTTTCTGTTAGGGGAGTTATTTGCAGAGGCAGCTTTAAAAATTATTGAAAAAGCCCACTTGACACCAGAAAAAATTGATTTAATAGGTTCTCATGGTCAGACGATATATCATATTCCTAAATCAATTGAGGACTTGGGTTATCAAATAAAATCTACTTTGCAAATTGGTGAGCCAGCAGTTATTGCAGAAAGAACAGGTATTGTGACAGTGGCTGACTTTAGAGTAAGAGATGTAGCTGCAGGAGGAGATGGAGCTCCCTTAGTACCTTATACTGAGTATATATTATATCGTCATCCGTTAAAGACAATAACATTACAGAATATTGGCGGTATCGCAAATGTTACTATATTGCCAGCGGCATGTGACCTTGAAGACGTAATTGCTTTTGATACAGGTCCAGGCAATATGGTCATTGATGAAGTAGTAAAAAGGTTGACACAGGGACAGTTAAAGTATGACGAAGAAGGTGCCTTAGCTAGTAAAGGCAATATTAATGAAAAATTGTTAGAAGAACTTTTGAAAGATGAGTATTTTGAAAAAAAGCCTCCTAAAACTACAGGTAGAGAATACTTTGGGAAAAATTATGTGGATAAGTTGATGGAAAGAGCTTTTCAGTTAAAAGTAGATAATTATGATTTAATTGCTACAGTAACTGCTTTAACGGCGAAGTCTATAGTAAAAAGTTATAAAGACTTTATAATGCCTACATACCAAATTGATAAAGTAATCATTGGTGGAGGAGGAAGCTATAATAAAACCCTTGTCAGAATGATAAAAGAAGGTTTACCAAATATTGAAGTGGTTACTCAAGAAGAGATAGGATTTAATAGTGATGCTAAGGAAGCAATAGCCTTTGCTATCCTTGCGAACGAAGCTATAAATGGCAATTTTAATAATGTACCGAGAGCAACTGGTGCTAGACATCCGGTAATAATGGGAAAGATTTGTTTATAGTAGGAGGTAAATTATGAGCATTGTTTATATCAATTTAACAAAGGATAAAGCCCTAGAATTAACAAATTTATGGAATAAAGAAATAGGTGGTAGTTTTCCTCTTCGAGAAGAACTATTTTACCAAAATAGTTTTGAGGACGTAAACGTGCTTTTAGAAGGTTCATGGATTGCTGTAGATGAAAAAAATCAGAATGCGGCAGGATTTGTGATATCAAAAGTATGGAAAGAAGATATGGAATGCATAAAGTCAAAAAAAGATATAGGGCATATTCAAGTTCTGCTGGTTGCTTCTGAGTACAGAAATAAAGGGATAGGTAGTGAATTACTTAAAAGAAGTGAAAATTCTCTTAGAGAAGCAAGAGTTAAGACGATATTGTTAGGGCAGGATCCTTGGCATTATTTCCCTGGTATCCCTTCTGAATTTGAACTAACGGAAAAATGGTTTAAAAAGCGTGGTTATGTTAAATATGGCGAAGAATACGACATGTATTGTAACTTAGCAGCTACAAAACCTTTAGAATTACCTAGTTTTCCAGATGTTAAATTTAGAATGCTAGACAAAGAAGAAAAGGAGGATTTCCTTGCATTTTTAAATAGATGTTTCCCAGGGCGATGGGAATACGAAGCAATCCATTATTTCCAGCGGGGTGGCACAGGACGTGAGTTTGTAGTTGCGGAGAAAAAGGGTCAAATAATAGGTTTTTGCAGGATCAATGATAGTAGATCTCCTCTTATTGCACAAAATGTGTATTGGGCTCCATTATTTGGAAATGAAGAATTGGGAGGTATTGGGCCTCTGGGTATAGATGGCAATGAAAGAGGTCATGGTTATGGCTTAGCGATTGTTCAAGCCGGAATGTACTTCTTATATAAAAGAGGGATCAAAAACCTTGTGATAGATTGGACTGGTTTGGTAGATTTCTATGGAAAGTTAGGTTGTAAAGTTTGGAAAAAATATATCAAGTATAAAAAAGAATTAAATAATTAAAAATCTAGATATGGCAAAAGAGAGGAGATTGAAAATGGCTAAAAAATTACACATTATGGCAGTAGGAGCACATTGTGGTGATATGGAGTTAGTTGCAGGAGGAGTAATTGCAAAATATACTAAAGCAGGGCATGAAGCTAGCATTGTACATCTTACTCCTGGAGAAAAAGGCCATCCACGTTTAAGTCCAGAAGAATATGCAAAGCAGAAGATTGAGGAAGCAAAACGAGCAGCTGAAATTTTAGGTGCAGAGCCTATTTTCTTACCTTATAGAGATGCTGAACTACCTGTAAACGACGAAGTTAAATTTCGTTTAGCAGAAGTTATACGAGAAAAGAAGCCTGATGTAATAATTACCCACTGGAAAAATAGTATGCATCCAGACCATGCCAATACCCATTTAATTGTGGATGGAGCCATATTGATTGCTGCCTTGCCAGCTTTTGAGCTAAAAAATCCTGCCCATTCAGTTAGAGGAGTTTTTTACGGAGAAAATTGGGAAGACCCCTATGGGTATGAGCCTGATGTTTATGTGGATATTACTTCCACATATGATATATGGGTGGAGGCAATAAAGCAGTATCAGTTTGTTACAGGAGGTATATCTTCTTTCCGTTACTTAGATTATTATACACATTTAGCTGTTGTAAGAGGTTGTTTAATGGGAGTTAAATATGCCCAAGCATTCATGATGCCAGAGGGTGCTAACAAAAGGCGTGGAGGATCTTTACCGGGATTTACTTTAGAATAGAAGGTGTTGAAAAAAATGAGCTATATTGTAAGAACTTATCAGGGTGGAGATGAAAAGGGTATAGTAGCTGCTTGGCAAGAGAGTCTACCTTATGACCCTATCAATTTAGAACTATTTCGATCTAAAGTGTTATTAGATCCCAATTTTGATCCAGAGGGAGCAATTGTGGCAGTAAATGATAATAATCAAGTAATCGGTTTTACACTTGCTTTAGTTCGACGGTTACCAATGTATAAAGATGATTTAGAATTAGAAAATGGTTGGATTACAGTGTTTTTTGTACAGCCCAATTACAGAAAACAAGGAATTGGAAGTAAGATGTTTGAAAAGGCAAAAGAGTTTGTATATAAGAAAGGCCGCAAATATATATTTTTCTCTTCATATGCTCCAAATTACTTTTTACCTGGAATTGATGAAAAGACTTATCCGGAAGGATACAATTTCTTACTTAAACAAGGGTTTGTCAAATTATATTCTCCTGTTGCGATGGATAGGTCATTATTAGATTTTACAATTCCAGAAGAAGTAAAACAATTGAGAGAAAGGAGGGGAAAAGAGGGATTTAGGTTTTTGCTGGCAGAAGACAGGCATTTGTTTGAGTTAATTGAACTTGCCAACACAGTTTTTAACCCAGATTGGGGACGGGCAATACGTGAAGGAATTTTACGAGGGTTACCGATGGAACAAATACTTGTAGCTGAAAAAGATAATAAAATTGTTGGATTTTGCTTATATGGTGCATATGAAGGAATTCGCGAAAGGTTTGGCCCATTTGGTGTTGACCCTTCAATGCAGGGATTGGGTTTAGGGAAAATACTTTTAAATCAATGCTTATTTGAGATGCGATGTAAAGGGCTCCATAATGTATGGTTTTTATGGACTGGAGAAGAAAGTGCAGCAGGGCATTTATATAAAAAGACGGGTTTTAAAGTGACGAGGAAGTTTCATGTGATGAGGTTTAGCTTTTAAAAGTAGAGGAAAAGCTTCTAAAGGGGGAAAGGGGAATCATGTTAGGAAGGAGTTTTGCTATATTTCTGGTTTTTATGTTTGTCTTCACTATGAGTCCTGGGGTGTCTTTAAAGGTATTTTCACAAGATTCTTCTTTGTCATTGCCAATTGTCAATTGTGCTTTAATAGAAATAGTACCAAACCCTGTTAGGCTTTTACCAGGAGAAGAAAAACAATTTTCAATAAAAGCTTATAATGAAAAAGGAGAAGAAATTGCTGTTCCTTTAGAACAAGTCATTTGGCGTGCTGAGAGGGATATTGGTACAATTTCCAATGATGGGGTATTAATGGTGCCTCAAGTAGTTGAAGGGTTAAAATATGGCTATGTAGAAGCAGAATATAATGGAATGGTAGCAAAGGCCTTGGTTATAGTTGGTAACAAAATTGCAGAAGTCATTGAAGACTTTGAAAATATAGAGTTGAATGGAAAAGTTATATTGAGTACAGGGACAATTACACAGGCTGGTAGTTTGCCAGCGACCGCAACAGTTCAGTTGGCAAAACGACCGGAACCTGTACTTTATGGGGAACATTCTGCAAAATTTATGTACGATATGAGAGGAACTACCGGGACAACGGCAACTTATCTTAGTTTAAGAGATATTTCTACTGGTAGTTTAGATAGACCTATTCCTGGTATTCCTAAAAAAATTGGTGTTTGGGTTTATGGTAATCAAAATAATCATTGGTTACGCGCAAGGTTAAGAAATAGCGACGGAAAAATGTTCCCTGTGGATTTAACGACAACGGCTAATTTTAATTGGACAGGATGGAAATATGTTACAGCAAATATTCCTTCTGATCAAAAAGGACCTTTTAAATTCATGGATTTGTATATTGTAGAGACAAAAGATACAAACAAAGATAGTGGTTTTGTCTACTACGATCGCTTAAGTGTGTTCTATACTGATACTGATGTTTTTGGTGTTGATATTATTGGGCTTACTCCTATGCAAGTAGGAGAGACTAAACAAGCAAAGGTAGCTATTACACTTAAAAACAGCACATCCCCAGAAATAGTTAATAGTGGTATTACATACCTCAGTAGTAATCCAAATGTTGCTTCGATTGACAATGAAGGTAATGTTATTGCTTTGCGCCCAGGTAAAACCACAATTGTGGCATTATATGGTAATGCAGAACCTGCTTTCTTTGAACTTTTAATTACGGAGAGTGAACCGATAGTTGATATACTTGAAATTTATGGTCCTGAAAAAATTGAAGCAGGAATGACAGGAAATTTACAAGTGTTTGCCAAATTTAATGGTTACGATAATAAAATTGAAGTTACTAAAGAAGTAAATTTTATTAACCAAAATCCAGAAATTGCTACTGTCAGTAAAGAAGGCATTATCCAAGCATTATCAGAGGGGGAAACTACAATTATTGCTAAATATAAAAATAAAGAAGCTTTATATTCATTAAAAGTAACAAAGCCCACTCCTGTATTGTCAAAAATTGAATTAACAGGTTTGAAATCAATGACTGTGCAATCTGAGCTCCAAGCAAAAGTAATAGGTGTTTATACAGTATTGGGGGAAGAATATGAAAGAATTGAAATTAAAGAAGGTGTTACTTTTAAGAGTAGCAGACCAGAAGTAGCAGAAATTAACCAACAGGGGCTTGTTAAAGCTAAATCAGTAGGGGTTACAGTAATAACAGCTAATTATTTAAATAAAACAGCTAGTTATGTGCTTGTTGTCAATAAGGAACCTATTACACCTAAAAGAGAATTTAGGGCTGCTTGGATTGCCACAGTAGATAATATAGATTGGCCTAAGAAGGGAGTCTATGATCCGGAACAACAAAAGCAGGATTTTATTGAAATATTAGATAAGCTGAAGGATATAGGAATGAATGCAATCATAGTTCAAATAAGACCAACAGCTGATTCATTCTATCCTTCTAAATATTTTCCGTGGTCTCATTGGTTGACAGGAATACAGGGTAAAGATCCTGGCTATGATCCTTTGGCCTTTATGATTGAAGAAGCTCATAAAAGAAATTTGGAATTTCATGCTTGGATTAATCCTTACCGTGTAAGTATGGGTGACGATTTAAATGCTCTGGTTGACAATCATCCTGCAAAACAGCATCCCGAGTGGGTTGTATCATATGGTGGGAAGCTATGGTTTAATCCAGGTAACCCTGAAGTAAAAGAGTATATTATAAATAGTATTATTGAGGTAGTTAAAAATTATGATATTGATGCTATTCATTTTGATGATTACTTTTATCCATATCCTGTAACAGGTGTGGATTTTCCAGATGAGGAATTGTATCAAAAATATGGTGTAGGATTTGAAAGTAAAGAGGCTTGGCGTAGAAACAATGTGGATACCTTGATATCAGAATTATCACAAAAAATAAAAGCAACAAAACCTTATGTTAAATTTGGCATTAGTCCTTTTGGAATTTGGCGCAACAAATCCACTGATACAAATGGGTCAGAGACGAATGGATTTCAAAGTTATGATTCTCTATACGCTGATACAAGGAAATGGGTTCAAAATGAATGGATTGATTATATAGTACCCCAAATTTATTGGTATTTTAACTATTCTCCAGCAGCTTATGAAAAACTAGTAGATTGGTGGAGGCAGCAAACTGCAGGCAAAAATGTACATCTATATATTGGTCATGCTGCTTATCGAGTAGGAGCTGACGATGTTAATTGGTTGGATCCCGACCAACTCCCTAATCAAGTGTTATACAATAGAAATTTTGAAAATGTATATGGCAGCGTCTTTTTTGCCACAAATAATCTGCTTAAAAATCCTTTAGGGGTAACGGATCATTTAAAAGAATTATTTAAATATCCTGCGTTGGTACCACAAATGGAGTGGTTGACTACTAATTTACCTTCGCAACCAATCAAAGTAAAAATAAATACTAAAGAGGCAGGGATTGAATTAAAATGGGAAGATGTAACACCTGAGAATACTGCTTATTATGTGATCTATCGCGTAGAAGGGGAGGAAGTACCCAGTATCAATGATGCAAAAAATATTCTGGCACTCGTTAGGAAATCTAATGGTTTTCAACAGACTTACCTGGATTTAAATGTTTTACCAGATAAAACTTATAGTTATGCAATAACGGGAGTTAATAGGATAAACGAAGAAGGTGTACCAATTTATATTACTGTTAAAGAAGCTTCACAAGGGAAAGTAATTGTAGTAGGTAATACAACTACTTATCTTTTAGAAAAGGACAAACTAGAAGAAGAAATTAATGATAAGCACAAAAAAGAATTAAAGTTTGACTTGACCGATATAGGTACAACAAGCCAAAAAGAATTAGAGATACCTTTAGAAGTTTTAAGATTATTGGAAAAAGGTAATAAAAGAATAATAATAAAATCAGATGAGATAACCTTAGAGTTCAACTCAAAAACCGTTGTTGCACCAAAAAATATTTTTAAGCTTATTGAAGAGGAAGGTTCACTGACCATAGCTATAAATAACAAAGGGAAAATAGAAGTAGACAGTTTTAATTCACTTACTAATGCCTATGAGGTAATATTAAAGGCAGGAGATAAAGTGGTAAAAATTAAAGAACCATTTAAGATAAGCTTTAATTTGCCTGATAAAAATGATTTTAAAAAAGTTGGAGTTTATTTCTGGGAAGAGAAAAATGGTAGATGGGAACATATTGGGGGAAAAGCTGACAGCAAAGCAAATACGATAACTGTAGAAGCAAAACAAATGACAATTTATACTGTTTTTGAACATGAAAAAAATTTATACCATAACTAAAATTTAGCTTATATGGCTTAAACATAATATTAATAATCTCTACAATTAATTTATAGTAAAAATATAAGGATGTAAAAGGAGAAAAACCTATGAGAATAATAGTCCCAATAAAACAAGTACCTGAGACGAGCAATGTAAAAATGGATCCTGTGACAGGAACAATGATAAGAGAAGGAGTAGAAAATGTAGTAAATCCTCTTGACCTATATGCTATTGAAACAGCGATAAGGCTAAAGGAAAAATACGGAGGAAAGATAATTGTTATATCAATGGGACCTGAAAAAGCGGTGGAGGCAATAAAAGAAGCAATTGCAATGGGATGTGATGATGGGATACTTTTATCAGATAAAAAGTTTGCAGGATCCGATACATTTGCTACTTCCTATGTTTTGGCAAAAGCTATTAAACAAACAGGAGATTTTGACCTTGTAATATGTGGAGAAAGAGCTACAGATGGAGACACAGGACAGGTGGGGCCAGGTATTGCTTCTTTTTTAGATTTACCTCTTTCCACTTTTACAAGTCAAATCCTATCAGTAGAAAATGGGAAAATTACAGTAAAAAGGCTTGTTGAAGAAGGATATGAGGAAATTGAAATGATGCTTCCAGCAGTGTTAACAGTGGTCAAGGAAATAAGCGATCCAAGGTTGCCTACTTTAAGAGGCAAATTAAAGGCAAAAAAGATGGAAATACCTATATGGGATGCACAAAAAATAGGTGCTGAAGGACAAAAGATAGGGCTTAAAGGTTCACCTACAAGGGTTGTAAAAATATTTACACCTAAAGTGACAAGAGAAGGTGAAAAAGTCATTGTAAAAGATGAAAAAACCTTACACCAAGCAATTGATAAAATTATAGATTATCTCATTGAAAAAGAACTTATTTAAGGAGGCTTCATAGTGAAAGAAGTATGGACTTTAGCAGAATTTCGACATGGCAAATTAAATCCCATATCATTTGAATTATTAAACAGAGGTAAAAATCTTGCTCAAAAATTAAATACATCTCTTGCTTCTGTCGTGATAGGCTATAACATAAAAAAAGAGGATATTGATGAACTTATAAAAAGAGGGGCAGATAAAGTATATGTAGTAGATGATATAAGGTTAGAAAATTTTATGGTAGAAACTTATGCAAAAGTGATTTTAAAGCTATTAGATGAATATAATCCAGATATATTTATAGCTGCTGCTACAACAATTGGTAGAACTTTAATGCCATATATTGCGGTGAAAAAACAAACAGGCCTTACTGCTGATTGTACAGTTCTTGATATTGAAGAAGAAACAGAGAATCTTCTGCAGACAAGGCCAGCAATCGGAGGGAATATTCTTGCTACAATAAAAACGCCCAATACAAAGCCTCAAATGGCTACAGTAAGGCCTCATTCTACAAAACCTTCACCACCTGATAAAACAAAAAAAGGGGAAGTAATCTACAAGCAATTTGATAATGAGGCATTTAATGCTAAAACAAAATATATAAAGTTTGTAAAGGATGAGTCACAGCAAATAAACATACAGGATGCCAAAATAATAGTAGCAGGAGGAAGAGGCTTAGGAAAAGCAGAAAATTTCAAATTGATAGAGGAGTTAGCAGACCTTTTAGGTGGAGCGGTAGGGGCTTCCCGCGATGTTGTTGATAGAGGGTGGAAAACTTACCCTCATCAGATAGGGTTAAGTGGGAAGACCGTCTCACCAGCACTATATATTGCAGTTGGCATCTCTGGCGCAATCCAGCATATAGCAGGTATGCAAACTTCAGAAAATATAATAGCAATAAATAAAGATCCTGAGGCACAGATATTTAAAATTTCAAATCTTGGTATAGTTGGTGATTTACATGAAATACTGCCCCTTCTTATAGAAAGAATCAAGGAATATAAGAAAAAGGGGGCGAATTAAGTGTACAACAAATTAACTCAGGAAATCATAGACGAATTAATAAAAATAGTAGGAAGTAACAATGTAATATATAACAATTTTGAAGCATTAGAAGCCTATTCTCACGATGAAGTTGCAGAAAAACATTATGCCCATATGCCGGAAGCTGTTGTAAAACCTTCATCAGCAGAAGAAATAGCACAAATAATGAAACTGGCAAACAAATACAAAATTCCTGTTACACCCAGAGGTGCTGGAAGTGGCCTTTCTGGTGGAGCAGTACCTGTATATGGTGGTATTGTTTTATCCGTCGAAAAAATGAATAAGATTCTTGAAATAGATAAAGAAAATCTGGTAGTAGTTGTTGAGCCTGGGGTTGTGACGAATGAAATTAATAATGCTGTTAAAGAATATGGCCTATTTTATGCAGGATATCCTATGAGTGTAGAAACCTGCTATATAGGAGGCAATGTTGCAGAAAATGCAGGTGGTGGAAGAGCAGTTAAATATGGAGTAACTGGGAGATATGTTTTAGGATTAGAAGTGGTGACTCCAACAGGGGATATCGTACATCTTGGCGGGAAAGTGATGAAAGATGTTACTGGATATGACCTCATTCACCTTATGGTAGGTTCTGAAGGGACACTGGGGATATTTACAAAGATATACCTTAAACTTATGCCACTTCCTCAAGCAAAAGTAGATTTGCTGGTGCTGTTTCATGATATGGATACTGCTATTAAAATAGTACCAAAAATCATGACGTTTGGAAGAATAATACCTACCTCAATAGAATTTATGGATGACTTGTCATTTAAGGCAGCATGTAGATATCTCAATGAAAAGATACCCTTTGAAGAAGCAGGAGCAATGCTTTTAATAGAACTTGACGGAAACAATAAGACAGAATTAGAAGAGCAGTATGAAATTATAGGAAACTTGTGCATGGAAAATGGCGCAATAGAAGTATATATTGCTGATAATGCTACTACTTCAGAAAGAATATGGAGGATAAGGCGGAACATAGCAGAAGCATGGAAACAGTTTAGCCCTCATCAAAGCCTTGAAGATGTGGTTGTACCTATATCGGAAATACCAACATTCATAAAAAAGGTAAGAGAAATCTCCGAAAAATATGATATACCTATTCCCTGCTATGGACATGCAGGAGATGGCAATATACACGCAACACCAATAAAGAAGCCAGAACTTTCTATGGAAGAATGGCATAAAAGACTAAAAGAGCTTTTAATAGACCTTTATATGATTGTAAAAGAACTTGGTGGAACAATAAGCGGTGAACATGGTATAGGACATAAAAGAAAAGATTATTTACCACTAGTATTAGAGCCACAGCATATAGAAATGATGAGAGTAATTAAAAAAGCACTTGACCCAAATCTAATACTTAATCCAGGAAAAATAATATAAAAAAGTTCACTAACTCATTGACAAATTTAAAATATATGGTATAATAAAAGGGGGTTTGTATGCAATAATAAAATGACCAGATATTTAGGAATTTACTACAATTATTAGCAAAAGGAGGGATAAGGACGTTTTCATAAGACAAAGCAATAATTTCTGTAACAAACAAAAGTTCAAGTAAATCTAAATAAATACAGATAGGTGAGGATGAATGCTAAAAAAGATTTTATCTAATTACTTTTTCATAAGATTAGTAAAAGCTTTAGTGACAATTTTTGTAGTGGCAACATTTACTTTCTTCTTGATTAGGCTTATGCCAGGTAATCCATTGGATATATTTATTGCGACTCAATTAGCACAAGGTGTTCCTTTGCAAGAAGCTCAAGAAAGAGCTGCCTCCTTATTTCATATTGATTTAAGTAGGCCTATGATGTTACAGTATTTAGATTATTTAAAAAATTTAGCAAGAGGAGATTTTGGAGTTTCTATTATATCTACTAATACTCCAGTAAGTAAGATAATATTGCGTTTTTTGCCTTGGACTCTATTTGTAGTTACTGTTTCTCTATTTATTAGTTTTATCGGAGGTATATTGCTGGGTGTTGTTATGGCATTGTATAGAAATAGCTGGATAGACCAAATACTATCCTTTCTTGCTTCAATTATTTCATCAATACCCAACTATGTAATAGCTATGTTGATAGTGGTATATTTTGGTGTAAAATTAAAATGGTTTAATATAGCTGAAATACGCGGTTCTCTGTCTCCCGGCGTTAAACCAGAATTTTCACTGTACTTTTTGAAAGATGCTTTTTACCATGCGATGCTGCCAATTATAGTGTATGTTTTAACTACGATAGGGTCATGGATGTTAGTAATGAAATCCAGCACGATTTCTACCTTAGGAGAAGATTATGTAGAAGTTGCTAAAGCAAGAGGTATAAAAGAAAGCAGAATAATGACTAGTTATGTAGCGCGAAATGCTATACTTCCTTTGTTTGTCTCATTAGCAATTTCTATAGGATTTGTAGTAGGAGGTTCTCCTTTAATAGAAAGTATTTTCGTTTATCAAGGGATAGGTTTAAAACTTAGTGATGCGATTACTACGAGGGATTATCCTGTAATGCAAGCTATATTTTTGATTATAACTGCTTCTGTAGTGGTAGCTAATTTTTTAGCAGATCTTTTGTTAGGAGTATTAGATCCTCGAATTCGTACTTCAAGAAATTAGCATTTACTTGTGCAATTAAAACATAATAAAAAATAAAAAAGTGTGGGAGAGGAAAGGTCATCAGATGAAGAATATACTGATTAGCTTAAAAGATTCTCTTAAAATTATGATGAGGAATAAAGTAGGGTTTATAGGTTTTCTTGGAACGATATTCTTTCTTTTACTAGCCTTTGTAGGGCCCTATCTTATGCCTCTTAATATGAAGGCAGATCTCAATAGCATTTATACGGGTCCGACAATAGGACATCCTCTTGGAACAGACTATCAAGGTCGAGATATATTGATGCAAATACTACATGGAGGTAGAGAAGTAATTTATGTAGCTTTAATGGCAGCTTTACTTACAATTTTAATTGCTGCCACTTTTGGAGCCCTAGCAGCAGTAGCAGGGGGGCTTATAGATACTGTATTAAATGGTTTAGCAGAAATAATTATTACGATTCCACATTTTCCATTGTTACTTGTTTTAGCTTCCCTCATTAAATTTAAATCTCCGACAGGCTTAGCTGTCATACTAGCTGCTATTGGATGGGGAGGATTGATGCGATCTATACGTGCTCAAGTGTTATCGCTAAAAGAAAGAGATTATGTAGAAGCAGCAAGGGTTTTAGGGTTGCCAATAAGCCATATAATTTTCAGAGAAATTCTTCCTAACATGTTAAGTTACATTTCCGTACAATTTATTCTAAGTATGACTAGTGCAATTTATGCACAAGTAGGTTTAATTTTCTTAGGAGTTGTGCCTATGGAACAACACAACTGGGGCGTAATGATTACGTTAGCGTGGAATCAGGGGGCTTTGTTCAACAGCAGAGCGCAGTGGTATCTGTTAGTTCCAATAACCATTATCGTATTATTACAATTATCATTGATCACTATGACGCGTTCAATGGAGGAACTGTTCAACCCAAGATTAAGAAGAGGAGGATAATATGGCTACAAAACACATTATTGTAGATGACTTAAGCGTAGAATATTTAGGAGCTACAAAAAAGATCTATGCTTTACAGCATGTTTCTCTTGATATAAATAGGGGAGAATCGATAGCATTGGTTGGAGAAAGCGGGTGTGGTAAATCTACTTTAGGGGTTTCGTTTATAAATTTACTACCTCTCAACAGCAGAATAACGAGCGGCACTATAAAATTTATAAGTAATTCAAAAGAAATTGACATTTTTAAAACACCTACTTCTGAATTACAAAAACTTAGATGGTCAAAAATTGTAATGATGGCACAAGGGGCTCTCAATGCTTTTAATCCAGTGATGCGTATTAGAGATCATTTTATAGATACGGCTTATTCACACGGATGGAAGAATAAAACAGAGATATTAAATAAGGCACGCTACCTTTTAAAAAGAGTTCATCTAGATAGTGAACGTGTGCTGTCATCGTTTCCTCATGAATTGTCGGGAGGAATGAGACAAAGAGTACTGCTTTCTTTAGGGTTATTACTAAATCCTGAGGTTGTTATTTTAGATGAGCCAACAACAGCTTTAGATATATTGACACAAAGGAACATAATAGAGTTGCTTAAAGAATTAAAAAAAGAATTTAATTTTACCCTTATATTTATTACTCATGATTTAAGTTTGGCAGCGGAATTAGCAGATCGCGTAGCGGTAATGTATGCAGGAAAGGCGGTAGAAGTTGGCGATGTTTATGACATTTTTGCCACCCCTTATCATCCTTATACTGCGGGATTAATTACATCAACTCCAAAATTAAGAGGTGAAAGTACAGAGGTAACTTCTATTCCCGGTTCTCCTCCTAATTTATCCGAGATATTTAAGGGCTGTCCATTTTATGAAAGATGTCCTTTGAGAAGTAACGTATGTATAAATAGTCAGCCTAAATTAACTGCTGTAGAAGAGAAAGATGGACATTTAGTAGCTTGTCATCATGCAAGTAAAAACACTTTAGAACACATAAAACAAGGGGATTGGCTATCAACTATTCAATAAAATAGTGAGGGATTTAAAGTGGAAGAATTAATGATTGAGCTTAATAATATAACAAAGTTTTACAGAAAACGCAATAAAGTTATTAAGGTAATAAATAAGGTAGATTTAAAATTTAAGGATGATGAGATCCTTTGTTTAGTGGGAGAGTCTGGGAGTGGCAAGACCACTTTAGGGAAAATTATTGCAGGATTAATAGAACCAACAGAAGGAGAAATAAAATACAATGGCAAACTTTTGAAACAAATGGGAAGCAAAGAAGCAAAAGAAATTAGAAGGGCTATACAAATGATCCATCAGGATCCCTTTGCTTCACTAAATCCTGTTAGAAGTGTTTATCAAACTTTGTCTACTCCTTTGCTATACTATAACATAGTGAAAGGAGAAAAGGAGACCAAAAAGAAAGTATTAGAGCTATTAGAAGTTGTTGATTTAACGCCGGCAGAAGATTTTATATACAAATATCCCCATCAACTTTCAGGTGGACAAAGGCAAAGAGTAGCAATTGCGAGAGCTTTAACTGTCAATCCAAAATTTATAGTAGCAGATGAACCAGTATCAATGGTAGATGCTTCCATTAAAGCAAGTATAATAAATACACTAAAGCGAATCAGGAAAGAATTTAAGGTAGGATTTTTATTCATCACACACGACTTAGCTTTAGCACGCCTTTTTGGTGGGGATGGCAAATTAGGTGTAATGTACACTGGTAGAATAGTAGAATACGGTTTTACGGATGACATCATAGGAAATCCTAAACATCCATACACTATAACTTTATTGTCAGCAGTGCCGGAACCTGATCCAGCTGTTACCCGAGCCAAAAAGAGAGTTAAGCTTAGAAGCGATGATATTCCAAGGCTTGACAGTTTACCAGATGGATGCCACTTTCATCCTCGTTGTCCTCTGTTTATAGAAGGGAAATGTGATAAGTTATTGCCAGAATTAAGAGCCATTCATTCGAGACATTATGTAGCATGTTTTGTAGAAGATGCAGAGAGAAAGATATTGGAGATGACCAGAGAAAATGATTAAAGAATTTTTAAAGCGTGCTTTACAAATAAGTTTATGGATTATTTTAGTGGCAACAGTGTTATTAATTTTTGAGGAAAGAGGTAGTGCTGAATACTTTATTACTTTGTTTAGTCTAATAATTGGAGTAATTTTCCTCTCAATTGCATTGATTGTTTATTATGTTCACCTTAAAAGAGCTCAGAAGAATGATACTTAAAAATAAACGCTTTTTAAAGGGGGTGAGAGACTATTAATTAGTAAATAATAAAATTTTGATTACAACAAGATAAGTATTAAAATTTAGGGAAAATAATAAAATGGGGGTAAGGTGTTTATGAAAAAATATTGGGCGTTGCTGTTAGTAGTGGTAATGCTTTTGTCAAATGTGTTAGTTGGATGTTCTTCTCATCAAACTCAACCTGCACAAAATGCTACTTCCAAGGAAGAACAAAAGAAAGAAGTAGTTTTACATGGGGCATGGGCATATGATGTTCCACCAAAATCACACTTTAATGTATTTGTAACTGGTGCTCTTACTATGCCTGGCAGTCCTTACACTGCTTTGATGACTAGTCCGCTTGCTTTTTATCATTGGAATGACGGGTCATGGGATAAATATCTTGCTACTGATTGGAACCTAGATAAAAATAATTCAACTCTGACAATCAAATTACGTCAAGGCGTAAAATGGTCTGACGGTACTACATTTAATGTAGACGATTTAATCACTTATTTATGGATTGCTCGTGCAAAAGGGTATATGGTATGGAGATATATAAATTCTTTTGAAAGAGTAGATGATTATACTATTAAGCTCCACGTGAATTCAATTAGCCCAGTTGTTGAGTATTATATTTTAAGAATCTCACCGCAGCCTAGGTCTGTTTATGGAGATTGGGCTAAGAAGTTTGAAGATTTATATACCACCTATAAAGATACAGTAAAGAAGTTAAACGAATTAAAAGGAGAGGAATTGAATAAATTTAAAGAAACAGCAGAATACAAAGAATTTAATAACAAACTCAAAGCTCTATTAGATGAATTTGATACTTTCCGTCCTACTGATTATGTAGCTTCTGGTCCTTTTAAGATGGATACACAAAATATTACAGAGGCTCAATTAACACTTGTAAAAAGACCGGATTCTTGGGTTGCTGATAAAGTAAAAATAGATAAGATTGTCATTTACAACGGTGAAACAGCTCAAGCAACACCGCTTGTGTTGGATAAGAAGATTGATTTTGTAACCCACGCATTCCCGCCAGCAACAGAACAGCAATTTGTTCAAATGGGATTGCGTATTATTAGATTCCCATATTATACAGGTCCTGCGATATTCTTTAATAACAATATTTATCCTTTCAATAGGACAGAATTCAGGCAAGCTCTTGCATATGCAATTGATCGTCAACAAGCAGGAACTGTTGCTTTAGCAAAGTCAGGTATTGCAGTTAAATATATGTCTGGTATGTCAGATAATTTGTTAAATGTATGGCTGGACAAAGATACTATAAGTAAGTTAAATCAATACGAATACAATCCTGCAAAAGCAGAAGAAATTTTAAAATCAATAGGTTTCCAAAAGAAAGATGGTCAATGGTATGATGATAAAGGAAAGAAGCTTGAATTTGAATTAATGGTACCTTCAGATTTCTTGGATTGGAGTGCAGCAGCTGATAACGTAGCACAACAACTTACAAACTTTGGAATTAAGACTTCAATAAGAGGTGTAGTATGGAGTCAGTATACCACAGAAATGAACAAAGGCAATTTCCAGATGGGCTTCTTGCCATGGGGTTCAAGTACTCCGCATCCACAATTTGCATACATGGCAGCCCTTATAAACTATAACGGTGGTGGCAAAGGTAATAAAGAAATGCCTGGACAGAACTTCCCACTTGTTCAAAAGTACAATGGTGAGGAAATTAACTTTGATGAGTTAATTACAGAAGTTGGTAAAGGAGATATGGAATATCAGAAGCAAATTGCCAAGAAGTTAGCTTTAGCATTTAATGAATTACTACCTGTAATACCTTTATTCGAAAGGTATTCTAATGCTCCTGTACTTGATGGAGTTAATGTAACAGGTTGGCCACCAGAAGGAGATCCTCTTTTGGCAAATGGTTCAGCTGACTCCTTCCTTGTACCGCTTGTTATGAACGGAACATTAAGAGGAGTAGATAATAAATAAGACTTTAAAAAGTAAAGGTAGACATAGTTTTGTTGTCTACCTTTACTTTTCTCTTAATGAAATATAAAAACATTCCAATTACATATATTGTAAAGTAATAATATGATATAATTAAAGTAATGGGGAAATTATAATTGATAAAGGAGCTGGTTTCTATGAAAAGCCTTTTATTAAAACACGTCGAAATATATACAGAGACAGAAATAATATACGATGGAGATTTATTAATATCTGATGGAAAAATTATAGAGGTTGGAAAGAATTTAAGTTCAAGTGAGGCAGAAGTAATTGAGCTAAATGGCAAAAAGGTGGTACCAGGTTTTATTGATATACATACGCATGCTGGTGCTGGGTATGATACAATGGATGCTACATATGAGGCATTAAATACTATTTCTATTCATCTTGCAAAGCACGGAGTTACTTCTTTTTGCCCTACTACCATGACAATGGATGTACCTTATATTTTAAATGCTCTTAAAAATGTGAATGAGACAATGAGAAAGGGTACAGAGGGAGCACAAGTTTTAGGTGCGTATGTGGAAGGACCTTTTATAAGCAAGGAACACAAAGGAGCACAGGATGAAAGATATATTTTAGAACCAAGCATAGAGATAATGGACAAATTTATTGAGGCTTCAAGTGGTAATATAAAAGTGATAGCAGTGGCGCCTGAAAATGATAAAAATGGGGAGTTTATAGAATACGTAACTAAAAAGAACATGAAGGTATCGCTAGGACATACAAACGCTACTTATGAAGAGATGAAAAATGGAGTCGACCATGGAGCAAATATAGCAGTCCATGCTTACAATGCCATGAAGGGTCTTCATCACAGAGAACCTGGTGCTTTAGGAGAAGTTTTTTTGGATGATAGATTGTATGGTGAATTAATATGTGATTTTATACATTCACATCCTGCAGCGGTAAAAATATTTTTAAAAATAAAAGGAATAGATAAAGTGATATTAATTTCTGATGCTATGTCCGCCTGTGGTTTAGGGGATGGAGAGTATAGCCTTGGAGGACAAAAAGTTATTGTAGAAAAAGGTGTAGCCAGATTAGAAAATGGTTCTTTAGCAGGAAGTACTTTGACATTGGATAAAGCTGTAGCAAATATAACGACACTGGGGATACCGCTTTTTGAGGCAATTAAAATGGCTGCCACAAATCCTGCAAAAGCAATTGGCATATATAAGAGAAAAGGTAGCATTGCTATAGGAAAAGATGCGGATATAACTATCTTAAACAATGATTTAACTGTAGATATGACAATAGTAGGTGGAAAAGTAGTATATTCTAAAAAAGAGTAGAGGAGGAAGTTAATTAAAGAAAAAATGGCACGAAAAAATAATAGTATTAGAAAAGGTAGCCCTGAAGAAGTGGGTATGTCAAGTGAGATATTGAAGAGAATAGATTTGCTTGTAAGTGATGCTATTGATCAAGGTATAACTCCAGGTGTAGTAGTACTAATTTCAAAAGAAGGGGTAATAGTAAAAAATACAGCCTATGGCTATGCACAAAAATATGATATGGGTAAAGTTTTAGAGAAGCCAAAAGAAATGAAAAGTGATACAATTTTTGATTTAGCCTCTGTGACTAAAGTAATGGCTACGACACAAGTGATAATGCAACTGATGAGTGAAGGGAAACTAAAAGTTACAGATAAGGTAGCTAAATACATTCATTCTTTTTCACAAAAGGGAAAAGGAAATATAACAATTGCTGACCTATTGACCCACACATCTGGATTGTCACCATGGAAACCTGTATATTATCACGCCAATAATCCACGACAATCTTTAGAATATATTTGCAGTCTTCCTTTAGAATATGAAACAGGTAAAGATAGAAGATACAGTGATTTAGGTTTTATGATATTGGGCTTTGTAATAGAGGCGATAACGGGTAAGAATATTGACGAATATGCAAGGGAGAAAATATATTCTCCACTTGGTATGAAAGATACTATGTTTAATCCTTTGGACGATTCAAGAAATTTAAAAGAAAGAATAGCTGCTACTTCTTGGGGAAATCCTTTTGAGTATAAAATGATTGCTCAACCGGGATGGGTTTATTCTATAGAAGAAAAAGTAGAAGATTGGGATGGTTGGCGCCATTATACCCTTATTGGGGAAGCTAATGATGGGAACTGTTTTTATGCAAATAATGGTATTGCCGGCCATGCAGGGTTATTTTCTACTGCTTATAACCTTGCGATTTTAGGTCAAACAATGTTAAATGGGGGAGAATATTGTGGGGTTAAATTATATGATAGTTGGATATTGGAAGAATTCATCTCTCCCAAAAAACCTCCTTCTAATTGGAACCTTTATAAATACGGATATGGATGGGAAATAGCACGTAGTAGTTATATGGGAGATTTAATTTCAGAAAGAGCCTTTGGACATAGTGGTTTTACAGGTACACAAGTTATTTTTGACCCTACGTATAATCTTCAAATTATAGTGCTTACAAACAGACAAAACAATGGGGTTGATGAAAGTGGAAGATATTTGAGCACTTTTGAATTAAGTAGGAATATTTCTAATATAGTGTATCAATCAATGTTTTCACATTAGAAATCAAAATAATTTTTTAAGGGGGAAAGTAATGTGTTTAAATTAGGGTGGCTTGTGCCTGAAAACGAAGAAAGTATCGATTCCTTCTTAAAATATGGCGAAAAACTTTCTCATGTGAGCCCTACTTGGTTATGGTTCGATTCTAATGCAAGTTTGCATGTTTCAGTTTCTGAAGAAGAGATTTACAATTTTTTAGCTTTATCTAAAGAACGAGGGTTAAAAGTTGTACCTTTAGTGGTTAATGAAAAATTTGATGCTGATGTGGCAGGTGCTATATTAGGAGAAAAAAATTCGAGAAGAAAGGCGGCTGAAGAACTTGCCCGTTTTGCAGAAAAATATCAAGTGAAGGGAATAAATTTGGATTTTGAAGGAACATTTGGATTGTGGAGAGATCACTATACTGAATTTGTAAGAGGAGTTGCAAAATTATTACATGATATAGGGATGGAAGTGTCTGTAGATGTGGTGTGTCAAACTAATCCTCCAAAGCCAATTGATGCTTTAAAGGAAAGTGAGAGTGAAGATTCTGCTAAGTGGATATTATCATGGGCAGATTCTTATGATTACAAAGGATTAGGTGAAGTGGTTGACCAGTTTATATTAATGGGGTATGATTACCATGCAAGAGGATTAGAGCCTGGACCTGTTGGACCCTTATGGTGGTTGCGCAAAGTATTAGATTATACTTTAAATATTGTTCCAGCAGAGAAAGTAGTATTAGGTTTGCCTTTTTATGGAAGAGGATGGACTTCAAAAGAGCCAATGAAACCAGAAGAATGGACACCACGGGAAGTGGCATCTGAGTTGCCAATACGCAGTGCTTCAGAGGCTGGCTTTGAACCAGGAGATGCCTATAATTATGCACAAATTGAAAAAATGCTTGACAAATTTGTAAGACAAGGGCGCGATCCCCTTGAAGCTTCACCTTGGGGCATATGGGAATTGGAAGATGGAAGAATTAGAGTGGTTTATTATGATGACGTTGAAAGTTTAAAGGAGAAACTTTTATTAACAAAAGAATACAATCTACTAGGAACAGCATTTTGGCGGTTAGGTCATGAGGATTTTAGAATATGGGAAGTATTGGATATATAGGGGATAAGTAAAATTTGAAAGATAGATAATTTTTGATAAAGTTTTATTGAACATATTAGTGGAAGGCAGACAATATAAAAGGGCAAAGGTAAGAAAAAACTTTTGCCTTTTTTAATAAGGAGATGAGGGAGTGGCTGTTGGAATTTCGGTTTACATTACAGAAGATTTTACACATCAAAAGAACAAGGAATATATAAAAATGGCAAAAGACAATGGGATAAATATGGTTTTTACGTCGATGCATATGCCTGAGGTTGAATATGATAAAAAATTAAATGAATTTGAAGATTTAATTAAATATATTAAATTACTAGATATGAAATTAACTATTGATATTTCGCCTGTAACAATGAATATATTAAATTCCTCAATAACAGATTTGAAGTCCTTTTATGATTTAGGAGTAGATTGTTTAAGGCTTGACTATGGTTTTACTGTAGAGGAAATAGCTGAAATGACAAATAACAAATATGGAATTAAAATAGAGTTAAATGCCAGTACAATAACAAAAGAAGAAATAGAGAAATCGATAAAGTTAAAGGGCAATCTAGATAATTTGACAACTTGCCACAATTATTATCCTAAACCGTATACAGGTCTTTCTTATAAGTTTTTTAAAGAAAAGACAATGATGATAAAAAATTACGGACTTAAGGTAGCGGCATTTATTCCTTCTTTGGAAAATAGGAGAGGACCAATATATGAGGGATTGCCGACGCTTGAAATGCATAGAAACATAAAACCTTACACAGCAGCGAGACATTTAATTTATTCTGGGTTGATAGATGACATATATTTTGGGGATGCATATGCATCTATAA